>JAGCXQ010000027.1 GCA_017961235.1 Clostridiales bacterium
AGCCAGGATCAAACTCTCAAAAAAATCTTTTGAGAGCCTTTTGGCTCTTTGTTTACTTATGTTTTTCAACTCTATGAATTGAACATTTGGCTCGTATAAAAGTAGTAATTACTTTCTGCTCTTCTATTCAATTTTCAAGGTCCGTTCGCGTCCGCTCTCGCGAAGCGCTTGATTATATTAACACCTCACCTATACCCTGTCAAGCACATTTTTGTTTTTTTCACACCTTTTTTTCAGGGTTTTGATTACGGTTCATTTACAGCCTGAAATCCCGTTGAAATTACCTGACTTCGACAATATGCGCTATTTAATGTAATAATTTTCGCGCGCGTATATATAAAGGCCGGCAACAATGTCACCGGCCTTCCCTTTAACATAAAGTAACGGATCAGAAGCGTCCGCCGCCACCACCGCTGTGGCCGCCTCCGCCGCCACCGCCGCCTCCGCCACCTCCACCACCGGAGGAAGAAGACGTGTGATACACACGGGTATTCTTACGGATGAACGTATCTGTCGTCTCGATCACCTTTGAATGCGGACGGTCGATATAAGTGGAAGAACTAGGCATCTTATCGAGTTTACTCCTGAATGTACAAATCAGTGTGATCAGACCTGCGAGCAGAAGCGGAACGATGATGCATGCACCATAGGTGATCATCAGGCCGGTCGAGTGGTAGTCATAGTCCTGAAGATCTATAAGGATATTATCGATCGCATCAAAGTACTGCGCATTCCTCAGTTCCGGCTTATATTTTCCGAAGAGGCTCTGGCATTCTTCGCTATCCACCGCAAAAAAAGCCGTGCCATATGTGTAAAGCCAGAAGAACCTTCCGCCCTCATAATCGAGAGTCAGATCGATCAATATACAGATGCCGGAGTTATCCTGCATACTCGTGTGGATGCAGTTGTCCTTATACACTTTTGACGCATACTTCTTACAGTCCGAATCGGCTGTACCCTCCGGATTATTACGCGTGGTTACGATAACGACATTAATGTCATTATCCTTTTTGAGTTTTCGAGCCAGATTCTCCAGTTCTTCGGTCTCGGATCCGGTAAAGATACTCGCATCATCGATGATCTTCACCTTCTTTTCCGGCCGCATATTCATGAATACAAAGGCCGCGATCGAGACAATGACGATTACTGCGATCACCAGGATCATCACGCCGGAAAGCGCGGAAAACTCACCCCAGATACTTTTTTTAGTATATTTCAGTTCTTCCTCGCGCTTGCTCATCCGACAAAGCCTCCCATGATCATGCCGGCGATGAGACGGGTCAGCATCGCTGCAATAGCCAGGACCACGAAGAAGAGGATGATCCTCTTCAGCCTGCTGACAGGCGGGATACCGGCAACTTCACCGGTCTGCCCGTTCATGCAGAAATCATAGGATCTGCCGTGATACTTATAGTGCAAAAACCAGACCGGCATTAGAGCATAGAACATCTTCGGCTCGTAGATCAGCGAATCATCCTTTTTGACTTTGACACCGCGGTTATATTTTTTGAAAGAAGGCGCAAGCTCTTCGGTGATATATTCCTTGAGTCTGCCGACCAGTCTTCCCTTCAGATCGTCACCGGTCTGGTCATATCTCTCGGCGAAGAATCCCTGCATATACGCAGGATCAAAGTCCTTGATCGCCTTGAAGTTAAAAGGTTCGATCGCTTCCATCAGTTTATCGTCGATCCTGGTCGAGCCGTCGAGCGGAATATGTTTCCAGGATAGGAAGTTCCTGCGTCTGACGTTATAGTAGGATGTGGTAACGGTAGTCGTACTTCCCGTGGTATGCGAGACCTCAGATACGCCTTCTCCCTGCACATCCACATCACTCTCCACATCATAGAGCCAGAACGGCACATAAAGTCCGGTGAGCTTCTCGATATTCTTATCGGATACGAAGTCGAAAGGCGTCCAACGGCCGCCCTTGCACCAGTTAAAAAACTTCTTAACGGCTTCTTCTCTTCCATATTTAAAGGGCAGGATATAATCCGGAGAGAACTCCTCATCCAGCCGCTGGCTGATGATCGCCGGCGATCCGCAAAAAGCACAGAACGTCGCACTGGTATTGGCATCCGTAACTACCGTGGCACCACAGGCATTACAGATGAACTGCACACCCTGGTCCCCGAGTTTCATCTTTATGTGTTCTTCGGCATCCGCCTTATGGATCCTGGATCCTGCATTGCTGTCTTCCGGCGCTTCCGGAACGATCGTGTTTTTCAGCTGCTCCGCGGTAAAGCGGCTCATGCAGTATTCGCAGACCATCATTTGTGAATCCGCATCAAATACAAGATTCGCATTACAATTCGGACACTTAATTGAATCAGCCATTTCATTTCTCCCATGATCGGAATAGCAATATTCTACCATTTTTCTTTAGAGGTTGCGATATTCCGAGGATATGCTACACTTTTGATAGATTTGGGAAGAATGCTGAAAACTTTCGACATTAAAGGATGGGTATATGTTTCAGGCAATACAAGACATCGACTTTTATATTCTGGATTTTCTTCAGACCATGGCTCGGTCCCCTTTCTGGGACAGGTTCCTGGCTTTTTTCACATCGCTCGGTGACCCTTTCATGTTCGTCTGCTATGCGGCGATGCTTCTTGTGATCACGAAAACGAGAAGAGACGGCTTTATGGTCAGCGGCGGCATGCTCACCGGACTTCTGGTCGGAGAACTTCTCATCAAGAATCTCGTACGCCGCGCCCGTCCCTGCTGGATCCACCCGGAGGTCGAACTTCTGGTAAAGAATCCGAAAGACTATTCTTTCCCGTCCGGACATGCCATGACGATGACGATCCTGTGCATCATCCTTATCTATAATCATCCGAAGCTTGCGTATGGACTTATCCCCGCATGGCTCCTTCTCGTTTATTCCAGAATGTATCTGTATCTGCACTTCCCGAGCGATATTCTTGCAGGCATCGCGCTCGGTGTAATCATCGGGATCCTCACGATCAAGATCACACCAAAGATCGAAAAGATGATCGAGAAAAGGAAGAATAAGCTCACCTTCACACCGGAAAACAAAGAGGAGTAAGTGCTTTTACCGAAGAAAAAACGACTTTTGATCCGAGGGGACCAGAAGTCGTTTTTGATTTACTGTTCATAGAAGGATCTGATTTCCTTCTCGACCGAATCGACCGCTTCCGATATATCCGATTCTCCACTTAAGAATTTGCCGAAGCACATTCTCACCGCCGAAATCGCTCTATTGTCACAGATCTGCCTGCGGAGCGGTTTCTTCAGAAACTCCTCATATTCATCAAGGATCTTGTCCACTTGATCCATCTGGATCACGACTACTTCAGGATCCGAAGCGACCATATTCAGCTGGACGTTTTTCTCCGTACTTTCCTTATTCAGTTTACGGAATGCCTCGATATTTACAGGAATGGTATCCCTCAAAGACCTGTCGCCCGGAAGTCCTGCCGAATCAATGTTGCTACTGTACTGCATATCCTCAGAGAGCATGTACTTGATCACTTCCCACGCCTTATCTTTCTGTGTCGAGTAGGATGTGATCCCGGCGCTGATGGGCGCTGTGATGATCGGAGTACATCCAGCAGATCCGGGGTATCCATACCAGGAGAGTTGACCGGGGATCATCTCCTTATACATGAATTCGGAGAGAGAATTCACCGAAGCCAGGCAGAATGCCGCTTCATGATTATATAGGTCAGTCGCTCCTTCAAATGGGAACGGTTCTGCCGGATACATGGCATGGTGGGGATTAAAGCCGTTTTCGCTGGAATAAAGTGCGAATATATCCTCTTCATGTCTTGCTTCCGCTTCAAGTTTTACCAGAGAAAACATATTCTCCAGCGAACTCTTATTGATCTGAACCTTATTATTCGCATAGTCGATCCAGGTAGATAACTCTCCCTCGACAAACATATTAAATAACTCGTCGCTATATCCGTAACTGATGATCTGTGCATCCGTTCCCTTAGACAAACGCATCCCGATATAATCAGTATAGTCTAAGTCCGTTCTGCCATTAGCTGCCTCATTACTGCCAAGCATTGCATACGCCTGGAAGCCAAGCGGGATCCGATATAGTTTTCCTTCTGATTCATATGCCCGAAAAGCACTGTCAAAGTATTCTTCTCTATTTATGCCGGATGGACTGTCTATATATCCGTTCAGATTGGTAAAGATCCGGCTGTTATCTAAAGACAGCATTTTGTCCGACCCGATAATGATGTCTGGCCCGACACCGGAATTGATCTGTGCCATCATGGCTTCTTGCGACCTCGACTTATCCACCGCATACAGTGCACCGAAAGCCGAATAGTCATATACTTTGATCCAGATATCCTTCGAAGTATCTTTATTATACGAAGAGATGCTCTTCATGAGAGGTGTGTCGGTGATCTCGATGCCGCCGACCCAGACAACATCCTGTCCGGCATGCGGATTCTCGTCCGCCATCTCGACTTTCATCAGATGAGTCTCCGCTCCCATGAGAGTATAGGAAGTTGAGGCGATGAGGATACTCGTTTTCCTTTCACCGGAAGGATCTTCCACGGAAGTCGTATCCGGTTCGGAAGTCGTTGTTTCCATGCTTGTGGAGGACTCTGGTTCCGTTACATCCGGAGCTGAAACAGGAGTTCCCTTAGAATTCCCATCGGTATCGGAAGTTTCCTGCTCCGGCTGCCCGACCGATGGTTCTACAGAAGGCATCGGCTGCGGATCTATAGTTACCCCGTTGTCAGGAAGGATCAGCAGAGGCTCGGAAAGCTCGCCCTCGGTCAGCACTTTGACCTGACTTTCAAAGAGGTACGAACGGTCGATGTCTGTCTGGTTCCAGTCGAACATGGTGCTAAATGTACCATCGGCAATATTCAGTTTTCCAAAAGCATTTCGGGTCGCACTATATACTCCCGACTCCGTCTGATAGACTCTCATACCAAGGAGAGTCTCCGCATTTCTGTCGATTTCCTTATGCTGGAGAAAGCCGTCGCTATCTAAAGAAAGAGCTTCGAGAGAAAGATAGCCCGTTTCCTCATCCGTTAATCTTGGAGAAAGGATCTGAAGGTAATACTGCCCGTTTTCCTTTAAAAATCCCGCGAAAAGAGTACTGTTATCGAATTCCTCCCGACACAGGATCTCGTCATTTTTGTCCAGCTGTATCAGCACGTTACCGCATGCGATGACCGTCCCAAGAGCATCGGAGCAAATCAGCTCGGAATATGGCAGCCCGCCATTCCCGGAAGTATATATCTTTTTTTCTTCGGAGATCGGGGCGCCCGAACGATCGAATTTCTGAATGAAAAGACTATCCATGTTACTTCCATCGGGGTCAGACGATTTAGCGAAAGCCGCCACGATATTTCCCTGCTCATCCAGTGTGAAACCGGGGCGAACTCCGATCGTTTCCTTCTGGAAGCGTCCGACATACTGTCCATTGAGGTCAAAGATCGCCCAATAGTAGTCCGTGATATCCGATTCATCTGTATCGGGCAAAGCTTCTTCGAATGTGATATATACCTCAGTAATAATTCTATCTCCGACAAACTTAGGATTCTGGCACAAAGCGGAATAGACTTTTCTTCCCTGAGGATCTTTAACTTCCGGCGGAGTCAGAATAATATCTTCCGAATAATAGAAAGGTTCCGCGGCAAGTATGGTTTCTTCAGTACCTTTGGTCACAACCGTTTCTGTCGGTTCGGCTGTCAGTTTCTGAAATGCAGTCGTTGTTGTCGGTTCCGTTGGCGCACGATGTGCGCATCCGGAAAGTAGTGTCGCCGCCGTAGCAAGAGAGAGGATCTTAAGCTGTAGTCTGTTCTGACGAAACATGATGTCAATTTCCCTTTCCATTTGCCTGAAATTTTTGCCATCTTATACTGCAAATTGTATAGCACAACCCCTGTCACAGAGTGACAAAAATGTAATTGTATTATATAATCGCATCGACTGAAGTATTTCTGTAAAAGAAACGTCTTATTCCGCAGATACCGCCGGCCGGATCTGACGAAGACGGGACACAGAAAAGCGGACGTCGCGTAATTGTATCCCCGGCTTTTGGGGAATAATAACAAAGGAGGGTTTGGTTATGAAGAAACAAACTCAAAGAACTAAAGTCATTGCATTGATGGGTATTTTATCTGCGCTCATGCTGCTCATGTCGCTCACTCCCATCGGATATTTCAAAACAGGCACCGTTTCCATCTCACTTCTCATGATTCCTGTCGCTATCGGCGCAGTCGCACTCGGTCCTTGGGCCGGCGCAGCTCTCGGCGGTATTTTCGGAATCACTTCTTTCGCCCAGTGCTTCGGTTCAGATCCATTTGGCACATTCCTTATGGATATCAACCCTGTTGCCACTTTTATCATGTGCATCGTCGCACGTGTCCTGGCAGGCTTCTGCGCAGGCCTCGTAGCTGCCGCTTTCAGAAAAAGAAAGAACACAGGTGTCCGCCTCGTCGGCTACTTCGTAACCGGTCTTTCTGCAGCTGCCTTTAACACTTTCTTCTTCATGGGCTCTCTGCTGATGTTCTTCTGGAACAGCCAGACATTTATCAACGCTGTAAATGAGGGGGGCTACAAGACAGAGAACATTCTTCTGTTCTTTTTCGCATTCGTCGGCATCAACTGTGTTCTCGAACTGATCGTTACCTGCATCATTACCGGTGCAGTAGGCGAAGCACTTGAGAAGGCAAACCTGATCACCAAGTACACCAACTCCAAGAAAGATATCGACGATGAGCCGGTTCTTCTTGAAGGTGATGTTCCCTGCGAAGCAACAGTAGAAGAATTAGAAGAGACGGTTGAGATCGTTTCTGACAGCGCGGAAGAAGTTACCGAAGAAGCATAAGACACGGCAAAAGTAAGAATACAAGTGCTTTTGCCAAAGAATCACAAAGAACAATGAAGCGGGACAACCAATACTCTTAAGGAGAAAACTTATGATACTGGCTGTAGATATCGGAAACACCCACATTCTTCTCGGAGGATTCGATGATCAGGAGATCCTTTTCACGGAGCTTCTGACCACCAACAGACATGCCACCGATCTGGAGTACGCCGCGCTCATCGAAACGGCACTCCGGGTAAACCGGCTTGATTTCACGACGGTCGATGGCGCGATCGTGTCGTCCGTAGTCCCCTCTGTCACCAACAGCATCCGCACGGCGATCGAACGCTTTACCGGCGTTACCCCCCTGATCGTCGGGCCGGGTGTGAAGACGGGGCTTAAGATCCGGACAGACAATCCGGCACAGGTCGGAGCTGATCTCGTCATGGCCGCCGTGGCCGGTATCCGCGAATACAAGGTTCCGCAGATCAGCATCTACATGGGCACTGCAACAGCTTTCTCTCTGATCGATGAGAATAAAACATTTCTCGGAACTTCGATCGGGGCCGGCATGGGAGTTGCGGCAGATGCACTGTGTGAGAAGACTTCCCAGCTGCCGAGCGTGGCCTTTGAGACGCCGAAGAAAGTCATCGGCACCAACACCATCGACAGCATGAAGAGCGGGCTGATGTACCAGACAGCTTCCGCGATCGACGGCATGATCGACCGCATCGAGGAAGAGTACGGCAGCAAGTGCACGATCGTGGCGACCGGCCGTTACGCCGCCTCCGTGGTCCCGCTTTGCACCCACACGATCCACTGCGATCCCGACCTCATCCTGAAGGGCCTGATGGAGGTCTATCGGAAGAACGCGTAAGTTCTTAGTTACAGGAAAAGCAAAACGGGAGTTCCTATCGGGGCTCCCGATTTTAATGTATGAGTTTTTCGAAGAAACATCCAAAAACTCATACTTTTTTCTTTTCCTGTGTATGAGTTTTTCGAAGAAACACCTAAAAACTCATACTTTTCCCTTTTCGATGTATGAGTTTTTAAAAGAAACGCCCAAAAAACTCATACATTTTTCTCTTCGATGTATGAGTTTTTCGAAGAAACACAGAAAACTCATACTTTTTCCTTTTTGATGTATGAGTTTTTCGAAGAGACGACCAAAAACTCATACATTATACAAAAAGACGGAACCGAAACTTGCCGATTCCGTCTTTTAAATTCTTCTGTTTGAAAAGCACTCGCCTTACGGCATTGTTCAGTGCTTTTTCGAGCCCCCCCGTTCGAAATCTGATCAATCCTGATTCTCGTAAGCGACCAGATACTCCTCGCCGTACATCTTACGGAGCTTCGGCTTCTCGATCTTACCTGTTGCATTACGGAGGACCGGTGCGAAGATGATCTTTCTCGGTCTCTTATATCTCGGCATCTGCAGGCAGAAATCGTTGACCTCTTCCTCTGTCATCGTCATGCCTTCCTTGACCTCGATGATCGCGCCGGCGATCTCGCCCTGACGCTTGTCCGGAAGACCGATAACTGCAACGTCCTTGATCTTGTCGTTCTTCATGATGAAGTCCTCGATCTCGACCGGATAGAGGTTCTCACCACCGGAGATGATGACGTCCTTCTTACGGTCAACGAGGTAGATGAATCCATCTTCGTCCTGGCGGCCCATGTCACCGGTCAGGAGCCAGCCGTCCTTAAGGACTTCTGCCGTTGCTTCCGGATTATTGTAATAGCACTCCATGACGCCGTTGCCCTTGACACAGAGCTCGCCGACTTCACCCTGCTTGACGATATTTCCGTTCTCGTCGATGATCTTGCACTCCCAGCCATAGCCCGGGATACCGATGGCGCCGACCTTCTCGACATTCTCGACACCGAGGTGTACGCAGCCGGGTCCGATCGACTCGGAAAGACCGTAGTTCGTGTCGTACTGGTGATTCGGGAAGTATGCGAGCCATCTCTTGATCAGGGACTTCGGTACCGGCTGTGCACCGATATGCATCAGTCTCCACTGATCGAGCTGATAATCCGAGAGTTTCACGTCGCCACGATCGAGCGCATCGAGGATGTCCTGTGCCCACGGCACGAGAAGCCATACGATCGTGCAGTGCTCGGAAGAAACGGCATCGAGGATATACTTCGGCTTCGTTCCACGCAGAAGGACTGCGCGGGAACCAGCAACCAGCGAACCCATCCAGTGCATCTTCGCACCGGTGTGATAGAGCGGCGGGATACAAAGGAAGCAGTCATCACGTCCAGTGGAGTGGTGCTTCTGCTCGACTGCCGCAGCGTGCATCAGGCTTCTGTGGCGGTGCAGGATCGCCTTCGGGAATCCGGTCGTACCGGAGCTGAAGTAGATCGCGCCGAAGTCGTCATCCGTGATCGGGATATTCGGACGTGTGCTGGAATAATCACCTGTGATCAGGCGGTAATCTTCTGCAAAGGACGGGCACTGCTCACCTACGAAGATGAGGGCACGGTTCTTGTGAAGTGCCGGCTCGATATTTTCGATACGGGATACGAACTCCGGACCGAAGAACAGGATGTCCAGCTCAGCCAGGTTGGAGCAGTACAGGATCTCATCGGATGTATAACGGAAGTTCAGTGGTACCGCGAGTGCGCCGGTCTTCAGGATACCGAAGTAGATCGGGAGCCACTCGAGGCAGTTCATCATGAGGATACCGATCTTATTTCCCTTTTTGATACCACGGGAAAGGAGCATGTTCGCCAGACGGTTTGCCTTCTCGTCGAAGACCTTCCATGTGATCTGACGGCGGTATGCCTGAGTTTTTGTGGGCTGGATCAGTTCATATTCTTTCCAGGTGATGCGGCCGATCTCCTGCTGTTCGGGGTTTAACTCCACCAGCGCGACCTCGTCACCATACATATCTGCATTTCTTTCAAGATAATCGGTAATCGGCATATTTAAATTCCTCCTACATTTTCTACCGTACTACACGTACAAAATACGCCTATATGAGTATAACAGGATTACTCTGAAAAAGCACCCTGTCATTTTCAAGCACTTTCTTCTCGAAAAGCACTTGTACCCGCCTTTATTTTTCTTCTGCGGCTTCCGCCTTTCTCTTCTGTATCCTTCTCTCCTGCAGCGCATACCCGACGATCAGGATGATGATCGTGATGAGGATACAGCTGTAAAAAGAGATGCCTCGCGAAAACAGCGCGAGATTGGCGGTACTTGCGATATCGTCGATCTGGCAGAGTCCAGCCAGCAAAAGATAATCCGCGACGCCCATACCGCCCGGGACCGGAAGGCTATATACACCTACCAGCACGAGGCAGGATACTGCCGTGACATCCGCAAGGTTCCCGTACGATCCGCCGAAGGCGAGATATACGAGGACCGTCGTACTTACCAGAGAGAATCTCTGCAGCAGATTCAGTCCAAAGGCGGCAAGCATCGCCGGCTTGTTCTTGAAGATCAGGTCTGCACAGCTCTTATACTGGGCGATCGCCGCATCGATCTTCACCACTCTTCCTTCCACGTCACGGATCAGGTGCATCTTCTTGGCGAGCTTTACGAGCTTGACCGCAACATTACGGATCCAGCGCTCTTTCTTCAGGATCAGCACGAATACCGCGCAGAGCACCAGGAGGATGATAAATCCGATCATGACGAGCGTCTGGGCGAGCGTATCCATCCCCCAGTACATCTCCGGACTCAGGGCAAACCCGATCACGCCGACGATCGCGAGCGCTCCGGTATAAAAGAGCATATTCAGCACAAGGATGACCGCGGATTTCGCCACCGGTATCCCGTCTCTATTCATGAAAAAAGCACTTGCCGGCTGGCCGGCGGATGCGGATGGCGTGATCGCCGAAAAGTAGATATCCGCCGCCGAATACACGATGCCGTGGCTTCGGATCGGCTTTTTGCCTTCTTCCTTCGTCAGTGTCCGCACGAGGATATCGAGCGCGAATCCCTCGAAAAGAATATTACAGAGCATGCCTGCCACCGCCAGGATGAGCCACTTCACATCCGAGTGGATCAGGGTCTCGCGGAGAAGCGACGGCGAGAAACTATCCGATCTGGACACGACCGCCCAGATACTGAATACCATCAGTACCAGAAACAGAAGCATCCATGGTAATTTCTTCTTAAGCATATTCCGCCGGCATCCCCTTTCTTTTCGTCTTTTCTTACTTGTCTTCAGAATGAAATTGGAAAGCCCGCGCCTTCAGCACGGGCTTTCTCCATTATAATCTATTTTCTATCAGTTCGTGTAGTTATCGAAATAACCCTGTACCAGTACGACCGGTGTTCCCTTATCGCCGGAGCCGGATGTCAGGTCACAAAGTGATCCGATCAGGTCGGTCAGCTGACGCGGTGTCGTGCCTTCACTGGCCATCTTTCCGACGAGGTTGCTGTCCTTGGCCTTGATGCTCTCGGAGATCGCCTTCTTGAGTTCCTCACCGGAAAGATCCTTAAAGTCATTATCTGCGAGATACTTCAGCTTCAGTTCATTCGGTGTACCGATGAGTCCATCCGTAAATGCCGGAGAAACGACCGGATCTGCGAGTTCCCAGATCTTGCCCTGCGGATCCTTAAAGGCACCATCACCATATACCATGACTTCGACGCACTTTCCGGTCGCATCGAGGATATTCTTCTGCACTGCCAGCACCAGATCCTTGCAGTCTCTCGGGAAGAGCTTGACCTGATCTTCGGTTGCTTTATTGGAGCCGAGCAGGCCGTATTTCTCATTGCATCCGCTTCCGTTCACAGGAGCGTTCATGATCTCGTCGAGACCGAATACCTTTTCAGCGCCACCGGCAAGGAGGATCCTCTTGGTTCTCGCACGGGTGTGGATGTCACAATTAATGACGTTCTTCGTGTAGTCGAGGATCGCCTTCGGCTGGTTGGCGAAAATGATCTCTACATCGCAGCCGACAGCCTTGATGAGGTCACCGTAATATGCCACATAATCAACACCGGTAAACTCATGCTTATTCTCGCCGAAAAGCTCTCTGTACTTCTCCAGAGAGAGAACGTCGCTATATGGATTTACGCCTGCCTCATCGATCTTATCGAGATTTACCAGGCAGTTGCCGACCTCATCGGAAGGATAGGAGAGCATCAGGACGATCTTCTTGCAGCCCATGGCGATACCGCGAAGGCAGATCGCGAAACGGTTTCTGCTTAAGATCGGGAAAATAACGCCAACGGTCTCTCCGCCGAGCTTTGCTTTAACATCAGAGGCGATGTCCTGCACTGTGCAGTAGTTTCCCTGGGATCTCGCTACGATGGACTCTGTCATCGCGATGACGTCACGGTCGCGGAGTTCGAATCCTTCGGATTTTGCCGCCTCCAGTACGGACTCTGTGACGATTTTACTAAGATCGTCTCCCTGACGGATGATCGGGCAGCGGATGCCCCGTGAAACTGTACCAACTCTGCGCTCTGCCATATGAACGTCCTCCTGAAATATAGTTATTCACGGCGCGCAGCAGCGCTTCATCGCACGACCCCATCGCCGTTCTTTTCACAACGCTTCTATTATAATACGGTCATCTGATTTATGAAAGAAGTTTATACCCGGCGGATACCCTTGAGGTTTGATTCGCCGTCCTCCCGATCATCTTCGACTTCCTGTTTTTTGTTCCCGAAACGCACCACTGCTTTAATGATGAATCCTGAAACAAGGATCAGCGCGATAACGAGCCATCCGAAAAGGATGTTGGCCTTAAGGGAGTATCCTTCCGCCTTGCCATAGATACCGCCGCCGCGGATCAGATTCACAAGATTCCAGGTGAAAAGCCCACCCAGGACGATAGGAGAGATCACTTTGATGGATGGCAGGAACCACCATCCCGGCATCTTGAAGCTCTTCGTATTTCTGTTGATCTGATCAAGGATCTTCGCCGTATGGAAGAACCAGCCGGCGACAACTACCTCAAGGATACCCGTGATCAGGAGCGTGTAGCTGTTGATGAAATAGTCCACGATATCGAGGATCGCAAGGCCTGCACCGGTCACATAGATGAGGCTGATGATACCCTCGATGATACAAAGTGTCAGCGTTGTCTTTTTCTTATTGAGATGGAACTTGTCCGAGATCGCCGTGGATACGCCGAGCCAGCCGACGTGTTCCGCGTGTTTATTCAGAGCACGCATCGATCCCGGCGCGCCCTGCTTCGTATGTCTTGCCACCGAGATCTCCACCATCAGAAGCGGAATACCGATGACCGGATCCATTACGGTATGGCATAGCTCACTCGAATTCATTACGGTCCAGGAATTCCGAAAACTGCTCCTTCACCTTTCTTTTCTCGACAGTGTTACCATACTTCATCGTCGCTTTAAAATCCCGAAGCGCAATGATCAGCATTTCACGCTCGTAGCTCAGCGCCTCTTCGATGATCCGCTCTGCCCGGGAGATAAGATGTTCCTCCTCCTCGTCTTTTTCCTCGTTAAAGCGCAGCTGATCGAGTTTCGCCTTGATTCTCTCCATATCTTTCGGTGACAGCCGGACATTATTATCCAGAAGCATCCTGGTGGTCGTTTCTTTGTCTGCGTTCGTGATATCGACGATCAGGATGCCGTTAATATCATAGGTCAGCCGCGCCGACGCGATAAAGTCGTTTTTCTTCGTTGACGGGCATTTGATCGTGATCGAACCGAGTTTGATATTATTCTCCGGGATGATGCTTTCCCCCTGGAAAATATCGAACGTCACCGACGTCTGATTATTCTTGATTGCGTAGTAGTCTCTTATATTACTGCACGGGAGCATCGAATTTCTCTCGATAATGAAAGACATGATGTGTTCATCTGTTTTCATATCAAACATCGATGTCCCTAGTGAAAACGGACAGATATCCGTCATCACCACTTCCTTCAGCTTCGCATTTTTCGACTTGATCCCGGAGTAGATGCCGGCACCAAAGCCGATCGCGGTATCCGGGTCGATATCGGTGCACGGCTTTATACCGGTCACCTTCTCGATATAGGATATAACCGTCGGCATCTTACAGCTTCCGCCCACCAGTACGATCGCCTCCAGATCACCGGGACGGAGACGGCTGTCCTTCAGCACCTTTCGGATCGGTTCATAGATCTTCTCAAACACATCATGTGAGATCTTGATCAGCTCATTATTATCGAGCGCGATCGAATACTTCTGATCGTTAAGAACAACCGACATGACCGCCATCGGATTCGTCGAGAGCGCGATCTTCGTCGTCTCCGCCATCCGGTAGATGATCGCCCGTTCTTCCGAAGTGAGCGCTGCCTCCGACAGATTATTGGTTGCGCAGAAGTGTTTGTAGATCGCTTCATTAAAGTCTTTTCCGCCCAGCTGGTTATTACCGGCGACCGCGATGATCTCCATGACGCTGTCAAAAGAATCGATGATCGATACATCGAGCGTTCCGCCGCCGAAATCGACGACCATATACGTGCCGTCCTTCCACTCATGTTCATGGAGATACGCCAGCGCCGCTGCGGACGGCTCGTTGATCAGGCGCTCGCACTTGATGCCGGCAAGTTCTGCCGCCTGCTTCGTAGCGATCCTCATCTTGTCATTGAAGTACGCAGGAACCGAGATCACGGCTTCTTCGATCTCTTCTCCCAGAAATTCTTTCGCATCCGCCACGATCTTCCGAAGCACGATCGAGGAGAGCTGCTGGGACGAGAACTTCTTGTCCCCGAGCGAGTATTCCCGGTCGGTCCCCATCGTCCGCTTAAACTCGGCGGCCGTGAGATCCGGATGCGTGACCAGTCTTTCTTTTGCCACGTCACCGACGATCACATTTCCTTCGTCATCGATACCCACCACAGACGGGGTAAGTGCTTTTCCCAAGGTATTGCGGATCAGCTGTACTCTGTCATCCTTATAAATCGTTGCCAGACTGTTCGTTGTTCCCAGATCGATTCCGATAATTGCCATAACTACCCCCTATATTAAGAATTCTTCGTCTCTGCATCGCGCCGTATCTTCAAAGTCATGACTACCGCGACGATACCTCCCAGAATTCCGCCTGCCACAGTAAAGATTATATTCAACACACTGAAAGAAGTCATCGTTGAGAAAGATAAACCCCAGTAGAGCATATTTTCCAGACACATGATCGAGATAAAACATGCGGTTTCGGTGAGTACCGGTTCAAAAGGACTCGGCGTCGATGTCGAATTTAGTGTTAAAGTAAAGAACCGGAAGAATAAAAAGGTTCCGATCTCCGACGCCGTCAGCAGAAGTCCCGGGAACGCTTTCCTGCCCCATATTCCCGAATGGTTGACCAGGACCGCCAGCGGGATGAGCACGACTATCGAAACAATAAAACCCACCAGATTGAACACCACTTGCTTATCTTCTACATCTGCTTTGGTTTTTACAGTCGCGCTTTCAGTTACTTTCTCTTCCACATGCCGCCTGTAAAAATCACATTCCTGCCAGATGATCCTGCCGGCTGCCGTATCCTCGCTGTATTTATCGCAGAGAAAAGACCGGTACTCGGAATCGATCATCGTCTTCACTACGATCGGTTCCTCGAAGAAGACATTCCATACACCTGCCTCATCACTTTTTACATAGAGATCCTGATACAGGAAGAAAAGTTCCTTCGCTAGCGGAAGTATCGTACTATTTTTCCACCTCGACACATTATCGGCCGTATCGATACCATTCTCTTCTTTGAAGCTCACGATCCGCTCCAGGCAGATCTCTATCTCATCGGAAAAGTCTCCCTCTCCCGTATCGACCACGGAGAAATCATACGGGGATCTCTCCTGTTCCTCCTCGCGAATCTCAGGTTCTTCGCTTCGGGAAAACTGTCTGGTAACAGATTCAAAATCATATCTGGGGGATAATTCATTATCTTCTTCACGGGAAGCATCATCGTCCTCATCCTTCTTTCGATCGATGACAGGCAGGGCTTCTCTCTTCTGGACCGGCAGATTCCGAACGATCATAAATGGAGGCCTGTTATTCCCGGAAGCATAGGAGATCGCCTGCTTATACGCAGTATGGATCCTTCGGAATCCTTCCGGATCGTCTTCCGGAGAGATCTGATGGGCGAGCTTCGCATAAGCTTTCTTGATCGCAAGCTTATCCTTCGTCATCTCTATACCGAGTATTTCCCAGCAGGATTGTTCCATCGAACCTCTCTTCTATCCCAGACATCCCCTAAAGACGATTATACAATATTTCCAGGTGGTTTTCCGCAATAACGGCCAAAAGCAAAAGAGGCATGCTTCATTTTTCTGAAGCTGCCTCTTTTGCGCACGAAAATGAATATTCCAGCGTTCTTTCTTTTTACCAGATGACGTTGATCTCTTTTACTTCTTCGGCCTGATCTCTCTTCTTGATGAAGCCCGGTGCGACCTGCGGGAACAGGGCACAGGAAAGTACATCTTCTTCCGACTTGGCAAAAGCACTTACCTCAGACCGTAATGTCTCCATCTCATTGGAGATGCGGTCGGCCGGACGGCACTCGATGACTTCTTCATCGCCGATGGCCATCTTCCGGATCTCCTCGTTTACCTTACCCGGGAGTCTTCCGTACTCGCCACGAAGAAGCATCTTCGACTCCTTCGGGAATGTCTTATAACGTCCCATCAGGACGTTCATGACCGCCTGGGATCCGACGATCTGGGATGTCGGAGTAACAAGCGGCGGATAGCCGAAGTCTTCTCTTACACGCGGGACCTCTGCGAGTACTTCCTCGAAGCGGTCCTCGGCACCGGCCTGCTTGAGCTGGTTCAGAAGATTCGAGAGCATGCCGCCCGGTACCTGATAGATCAGGGTGTTCGGATCGACGCGAAGGACTTTCGGATCAAGGATCCCCTGATCCTGCAGTTTCTGGGCAACTCCCTTAAAGTGGGCCGCTGCCTTCGAAAGAGACGGAAGATCCAGCCCCGTATCTCTCGGCGTTCCTTTAAAGGCAGCAACCAGAGATTCGGTTGCCGGCTGGGATGTTCCCGTCGCCAGAGGAGACAGCGCCGTGTCGATGATATCCACACCGGCCAGTGCCGCAGCGTAATAGACCATCGCGCCCGTACCGGTCGTATCGTGTGTATGCAGGTGGATCGGAACATCCACTGCTTCTTTCAGTTTGCTGACGAGAGAATATGCGGTCGAAGGCAGGAGCAGGTTCGCCATATCCTTGATGCAGATAACATCCGCACCCATCTCGACCAGGTCTTTCGCCTGCTTCACGAAATACTCTTCGTTATGCACCGGGCTCGTCGTATAGCTCAGCGCCGCCTCGCAGGTGCCGCCGTATTTCTTAACTGCACGCATCGGGCTCTCCATATTTCTTACGTCATTCAGCGCGTCAAATACGCGGACCACATTGATGCCGTTTTCGATCATTCTTCCACAGAAGGACTCGACGACGTCATCGGCATAGTGACGGTATCCGAGAAGGTTCTGTGCACGAAGGAGCATCTGAAGCGGGGTCTTCGGCATCGCCTTCTTCAGGGTACGAAGTCTCTCCCACGGATCTTCTCCGAGGAAACGCATGCAGGAGTCAAAGGTAGCTCCACCCCAGCACTCTAAAGACCAGTAACCCATATTGTCCAGCACTTCACATGCCGGGAGCATATCCTCGATACGCATTCTCGTCGCTGCCTGCGACTGGTGTGCGTCACGGAGGATCGTGTCAGTGATATATAGCTTTTTTTCAGGCATCTGGAGCATTTTTTATTCCACCTCGAAAAGGAACTGTCCGGAAGCGACAGTGTCGCCCTTATTTACCGCAAGGGACTTGATCACGCCGTCCTTCGGGCTGCTGATATCGTTTTCCATCTTCATGGCCTCGAGAACGACGACTGCTTCACCGGCTTTTACCGCATCGCCTGCCGCCTTATTGACACGGAGGATCGTTCCCGGCATCGGAGCGCTGACACTTCCCGCACCGCAGGAAACCGGTGCTGCAGCAGCCTTCGCAGAAGGAGCAGCGGCAGGTGCGGCCTTTACCGCAGGAGCTGCGGATACAGGTGCTTTTGCAGTGGAAGCAGCTGCCTTCGCTTCGCCTTCCTTCAGTGCTTCGACTTCGATCTCATAGGATTTTCCATTCAGTGTGATCTTGTATTTGCTCATAGTAATTCATCCTCCAAAGAGTATTTCTTATAGCTGATATTATTCTCACGGATATATTTCTGAAGTCCCGATTCGCCAAGTTCGCGGAAGCTCACCACGCGAAGGTCGGAAGGGACATTCCCTGTCTCCTCAGCGATCGCAGCGACCGCCATCGCGACGATTTCTTCTTTCGTTAATTCTTCCATATGCTACCTCCATCAGAGCGGGATGTTGCCGTGTTTCTTATACGGGCGGTCCTGGGACTTTGTCTCAAGAGACTTCAGCGCACCTGCGATCTTGGATCTTGTGTCCTCCGGCAGGATGACCTCATCCACGTAACCGCGGTTTGCCGCAACATACGGATTCATGAACTTATCGTTGTACTCCTCGACAAGTTCTGCTCTCTTGGCATCCTTGTCCTCGGCCGCTTCGATCGCTTTTCTTCCGATGATCGCGACCGCACCACTAGCACCCATAACGGCGATCTCGGCGATCGGCCATGCGAAGACGACATCCGCGCCCAGGCCCTTACTGTTCATGGCGATATATGCACCGCCGTAAGCTTTTCTCATGATGACGGTAACCTTCGGAACTGTCGCCTCGGCAAAAGCATACAGAAGCTTCGCACCGTGACGGATGATACCGTTGTGTTCCTGATTACTGCCCGGCATGAAGGCCGGTACATCAACGAGCGTGACGAGCGGGATATTGAAGCAGTCGCAGAAACGGATGAAACGAGCACCCTTGTCGGACGCATTGATCTCGAGGGATCCAGCGATGCAGTTACTCTGGTTTGCGACGATACCCACGGTCTTTCCATCGATACGGGCAAAGCCGACGACGATATTCTTGGCAAAGTCTCTGGAAACTTCCATGAAACTGTTGTTATCAATGAAGGTGGCAATGACGTCGCGGACATCGTACGCTGCTTTCGGATTTGACGGGACGATCTCCGGAATGGTTTCACAAGCATCTACCGGGATGCCGGGAACCTCTTCCGCATAACCTTCGTTATTGTTCGGGAGATATCCGATCAGACGGCGGACACCGTTTAAGCACTCAAGGTCATCCGGATATACGAAGTGTGCCACACCGCTGACCGCAGAGTGAACACCTGCGCCGCCGAGCTGTCCTGCAGTGATCTCCTCACCGGTAACGGACTTAACGACTGCAGGTCCCGTGATATACATCTGGGAAGTCTCTTCAGTCATGAAGATATAGTCGCAGATCGCCGGGGAATAGCATGCGCCGCCTGCGCATGGTCCCATGATGACCGAGATCTGCGGGATCACGCCGGATGCCATCGTATTTCTCAGGAAGATCTCCGCGTAGCCGTTTAAGCTGTCGATGCCTTCTTCGATACGGGCTCCGCCGCTGTCGTTCATAGATACGAAAGGAGCGCCTGCCTCCATCGCCTTATCCATCGCCAGGCAGATCTTCTTCGCATGTGCTGCACCGAGAGAACCGCCGCCGACCGTGAAGTCCTGCGAGGAAGCATACACGAGTCTTCCGTGAACATATCCGTAACCGGTCACGACGCCGTCGCCCGGTTTTTTCTTCTTATCCATTCCGAAGTCTGTCGCTCCGGAAGTCATGAGGGAATTCAGTTCAACGAATGTATCATCATCGAAAAGCGCCTGCATTCTCTCTCTTGCGGTGAGTTTTCCGCGGGAGTGCTGCTTCTCGATACCGGCTTCACCGCCGGCCAGCTCCGCCTCGAGCTGTCTTTTCTTCAGATCAGATATAGAATCGACCCACTTGCCGTCCATATAAAAGACCACCTTTCTGATTGTGCATGGCACAGGCGAAATCTAGTACGCCTAATACCGATCTCTTATATGATACCAGTAATACTTTGAAAGTCAAACTATTTATTTTGATTATCAAATTATTCTAACAAAAGCACCCGCTTTCACGAATACAGAAAGCCTATGCTATTTGCAAAATAACTAGGATTTGGACAAATCTCCGTTCCTCGTAATTGATACAATCTTTTCGTTTATATAAATCAGGGTAATAATTCAGGAGAAATATAATGAACGACCTAAAAGATTTCCAGATCGAAAACGGATTTCTGATGAAATATACAGGACACGACCCCGAGGTAACGATACCGAAGGAAACGACGAATATATATAAAAAGGCTTTTGCAGGAAATACGGATCTCGTGAAACTGATCATTCCCTCCCATGTCGAGGCGATTGCTTCCAATGCTTTTTCTGATTGTACGAGTCTTTCGGAGGTCATTATCGAGAATGGAGCCGGAAGGATAGCCGGGTCTGTATTCGAAGGCTGCACGAGCCTTCGCGAGATCACGATCCCGGGAAGCTGTATGTATCTGAATTATTATCTTTTCAGAGGTTGCACCAGCCTTAGAAAAGCCACCCTTCTCCCGGGCATAACAGATATCGGTCAGGGTGTCTTTGAGGGGTGCGAAAGTCTTACGGAGATCTCGATCCCGGACACGGTGGAATCTATCGAAGACAGTGCCTTTGACGGGACCCCCTGGCTGGAAAACAAGCTTTCCGAGTGCCCCTGGTTTACGCTTCGAAGCCTCTACGATAAAGAGTATACGTGTGGCGACATTGTGATCCCGGAGGGCACGACCGAGATCAAAGAACGGGCGTATTACCAAAATGACGGGATCAGAACGGTGACCATTCCTGAGGGAGTGACCGTGATCGGCAAGGCGGCATTCCAGTCATGCAAGCATCTTATCTCGGTATCGCTTCCTTCCACGCTGAAGAAGATCGAGAGAGGTGCATTTTACGGGTGTGAGGAACTTGAAGATATGACCATCCCGCCCTCCGTAACCGAGATCGGGCACGGGGCTTTCGCGAATACAAAGTGGATCAAGAAGAAGTTGAATAAAGACAATCTCCTCATACTGAACGGGATCCTGGCCCAGGGCGATAAATGCAAAGGAGATCTGACGATTCCTTCCAAAGTGACAAAGCTTACTGAAAGTGCCCTCTCGCAAGCTTATTCCCTGACTTCTGTCACGATCCCGGGACATATCGAAGAGATCAGTGCAGGGTGCTTCGAGAGTGACAGATATCTGACGAAGGTAACGCTGTCTGAAGGCCTGAAAGTAATCGGAAGATATGCTTTCATCGGAGTTATCATGGAAGAGATGCACCTGCCGGACAGCGTTACGGAGATCGGCGGTTATGCTTTCCGCGATTGTTATAAGATGAGGAAGATAAGGATCCCGTCCGGCGTAAAGACCATAGGCGAGAATATACTTCAGGGATGCTGGGGACTGGAGAAGGTCATTGCTCCGACTCCTTATGTATGCAAGGGCCTTACCGGCACCTGTGTTGCTATCGTGATCCCGGGCGATACGAGACAATACTACTGCTATGTTGCCAGGACCCACAGCAAGAACCTCAGCATCGATGATGCCGGACAGGTCTCCCCTATCGGGGACTGGTCCGCGTACGATCTGGAGATCATTAACGGAGGACCGAAGTTCAAATACAAAATGCCCGGACGTCTGATCGGGGCACTGGGCCGGCTTATGAATCCGTCGAAGATGACCGGACAGAACAGATCCCTTTTGATCGATCTTCTAAATAAGGAAGCCGGAAAGATGGTGGGTCTTGCGGAAGACCTGAACATGCCGGAGATCCTTATGGACTTACTTTCTCTTTCGATCCTGGAGGAAAAAGCACTTGCTTCGCTGAAGAAAACGATGGCGAAATCTCCTGTTCCGGAAATCGCGGCACTTGCAGAGATGGAAGTTTCGGCAGCAGCACCGAGGAAAACAGAAGAAGAGACATTTAATCCGCTGAAGCAGGAGTTCCGTGAGAAGTATAAGGCCGCCGGCGGTGACCAGATCCTGAGTGACATGAAACTTACGGGTGTGGCATTGCCTTCCGTTAAGATGAGGGATGGGGCCACGGCGCCGGAAGAGCTCTTCAAATACATCCTGGTTTCTTACGGCAGTCAGCTGGAGAAAGGATATCAGATCCTTCCGGAAGCGGACGAAGTAACTTCGACCCTGTCCCGCATCTCGCTTTGCGAAGCTATGGATGAGATGATCAAGAATCTGAATGGTGTGGACTATCCTTCTGTTCTTCCTTTCCTGTGCCGTTATGGTAATGCAGGTCACGTCCGTGCCCTGATCAAAGCATGGAACAGTTGGGGAAAATACAGCCGCTACCACAAGCGCGGTAAAGCCGCACAGAAGATCTTTAACGAGGCGCTGGTCCTGAGTGATACGAAAGAAGCCATTCTCTGGCTCCGGAATTGGACCGGTCTTACCAAATATGCGAAGATCCGAGGTCTATCGGTAGCTGAAGCCTATGATAAGTGCCTGTTCGATTTCGGCTTTGATTCGGAAGGAAAGCGGACTTTGGATCTTGGGAAAAACACTGTAGAAGTGAGACTGGGACCGGATATGCAGCTGAGTCTTTATGATACGAAGAAGAATAAAGCCGTAAAGACTCTTCCCAAGGCAGGTTCTGATCCGGAAGTATATAAGTTGGTATCGGAAGAGCTCGCGGATATGAAAAATACTCTTTCCAAATCCATCAAGGTCAAAAGTGAACTTCTGCTTCTCGAGTTCCTGGATGGAAAAACATCCACAGTGGCTTCCTGGAAGAAGCAGTATCTCGGGAACCCGCTCCTTAGAAGACTTGCCGGTCTTGTGGTATGGACCCAGAAAGATAAGTGCTTCACGCTTTCCGGCGAAGGCTTTGTTGATTCCTGCGGGAACGAATATCAGTTGGGAAGATCCTCCATCGGGATTGCGCATCCTATGGAAATGCACCCGGATGAAGTGCTCCTGTGGCAGAAATACTTTCTCGAACACGGACTGGAGCAGGCCTTCCGTCAGATGGAGGAGCCGGTCTATGAACCGGAGAAGATCGCGGAAGACAGATATAAAGAAAAGCGCATCTGGGCCAGCGATCTTGAGGATCAGGAAAAGATCGGTATCCGCTGCTACTGGACAGAGCCTCACTACGCCAATTCTGTGAAAGTAGAGATCAGGGACTTCGAAGTGGAATTGGTCCCCGAGGGAAAGATGGAGTATTTCCCTGACCGCTCATTTGTATATGTGAATATCGCGCGCATCCGTCCGCTTACCTGGAACAGAAGAACGAACCATGTGATTGCCTTCCTGGATGCCACAGATTAAGCATAGAGTGAAAAACACCCCTGCTAAAGAATTACTGCTCGCCGGTATATTTCTCCCGGATGTATTTTTCCCCGCACTTCCAGGCGGCAGAACTTCCATAGCTTCCGCCCACGTCCGGCTCTCCCCACGCCTTGATGAGCTCCTACCATCTCATCATGACACTCGCCCGCTGATTTATCCGGCGCAAAAAGCACTTTCCCCTCATCCACCGCCGGTCTTGTCATCGCCACTGTTGCTTCCGTACCACTTGTAGCCGGCACGGTCTCTTCCAGCCCTGTTTCAGGGAGATATGTATCTGTTCCTTCGGACGGCGCAGTCTTCTCTCTCCTGACAGTGCTTTTCACAAGGAAAAATATCCCAATGATCGAGAGAAAAGCGGCAGCAATTCCGGCATAAGGGATCCACGTCACGGAGCGGCTTCTCTTCTGAAAAGATGCTGCTTCCGCGATATATTCATCAGATATGTAGCCAAAAGAGTCCATCAGAAATTCGTTTTTCATAGTTCATATCCTCTCGACCTAAGATAATCGCGGAGTTTTATCCGAAGACGACGGATCGATACGGAGACGGTATTCTCGCTTACGCCCAGCCGTGATGCGATCGAGAAACAGTACCTCCCGTACTTCTTAGATGTCTCCGTGATCGCGGTCTCATCCCTGTCCCAATATAAGTCGCAGCTTAAGATATACTCAGAGAACAAAGCCAACCATCCCTATCGGGTATAATTCCCACATTATCAGCATGTTTTACACCCTATCGGGAGTATTATTAATTAAAATTCTTGAAATTATACCCTATAGGGTGTATATTTATCTTATCAACGAACAGGAAAGAGGCTTACCGGTATGAACAGGATCGCTGAATTCATCAAAGAAAATCGTCGTGCTGCGGGGCTGACCCAGCAGGAATTCGCCATGAGATCAGGGCTTGGTCTGCGTTTTGTCAGAGAACTGGAGCAAGGGAAAGATACCGTACGGATGGATAAGGTAAATACCGCTCTTGCTATGTTCGGCATGGAAGCAGTTCCCGGTAAGTTATCACGAAAGGAGTCTGACTGATGGCTGCTTTTCGAGAAGCTTATATCTACGTGCGCGATGCTTTTGCAGGAATTCTGAAGGAAAATGACGATGGATATCTTTTCCAGTACGATCCCTCCTATCTTTCGTCGGAAAATGCAGTCGCCGTTTCCCTCACGCTTCCTCTAACTGATCCGCCTTACACATCAAAAACTCTTTTCCCCTTCTTTGATGGTCTTATTCCGGAAGGATGGCTCCTTGACGTTGTCAGTCACAACTGGAAGATCGATCCATCAGACCGGTTCGGCTTACTTCTCGTCTCATGCAAAGATTCCATCGGATGTGTTACAGTACAGGAGGATAAGCTATGAACTGTCTCTGCTGCGGCAAACCTCTTAAAGTCCCCTCGGAATCCGGATGGCACAACACCTGTATCAAGCACTTCTTCGGGACCTCCTTGATCCCGGAGATCGACCTTTCTTCGTCAGGTCTCGAATTGATCGCCGGCGAAGTTGTCAACAAAGGCCTTACTGTTCCCGGAATTCAGAAGAAGCTTTCTCTTCATCTTCACTCTGATGGTAAGAAGCCACGCTTACCTCTGGTAAACTATCCGACAGGATATATCTTGAAACCGCAGGTTGAAGAATATCCTTTTATGCCCGAATCAGAACAGTTAGTTATGACGATGGCTAACGAATGCGGGATCTCCACTGTTCCGCACGCGCTGATCCTGATTGACGGCACTGCTGCTTATATCACGAAGCGCGTGGACCGGGTATCGGAAAGAAATTCCATCACACGCCTTGCTATGGAAGACTTTTGTCAGTTGGATCTTCGCCTGACACAGGATAAATATCGCGGGTCATATGAACGCTGTTCCAAGATCCTGGAAAAGTACTCTTCGCGAAATATGCTGGATCAGACGGAATTGTTTCTGCGACTTGTCTTCTGTTTCCTGACAGGGAACTCGGATATGCATCTGAAAAACTTTTCGTTGCTAGAAACTTCGGAAGGGTCACAAAAATTCGTTCTTTCCCCTGCGTATGATCTTCTTCCGGTCAACTTGCTCCTACCCGAAGACAAGGAAGAGTTTGCGCTTCCAATGAATGGAAAGAAATCGAATCTACGGAAGAAAGACTTTCTTCAATTCGCCGAGAGTGCACATATTAGGAAAGAGATTGCGGAAAGATTGATCCACCATGTATTGAGCAGGAAAGATCGGTTCTTCGCACTGAATAATGCTTCTCTCCTCCCCGCGGAGATGAAGGAGAACTTCACGAAGCTGATGGAGAAGCGCTTTTCCATCCTTGCTTAGTATACAGCTTTCTTCGGGGCCGGGATCCGATTGGAAACATCGGTCTCTTTTTTCGCATTGTTGTCTTTCGACTTATCAGCTTTCTATTGACTTTGCCAAACAGGTCATCTCCGCTTACATGGAATTCGAAAAAAAATTCTTCTGAAAATGAACCCATTCGTTTTTCGCGACGACTAATAGGTAAAAGGCGGAAAAAGATCCGCCGTCTTCCTTTACGAAATGACCGACTGGCAGGAACCGGCAATATATGCTCCGCGATGCAACAGGATCCATCATCGGTTACACCAGGAATTATATCGTGATGCCATCGCGAATATGAGCGGCGATAGTACAACGATGGAATACACCATCCCCGATTCCAGCCAGTTCTTTTCATCGACTTATGAGTTTGATTACGATAAATATCGGAAGGTATTCGCTTGCGACGAGTATGATTTCGAGGACCAGGTTGCAAAGTACACAGTATCCGAATTCACATCACATCTTGGCAGATCAGTATAAGGCTGCTAAGAAATAAAGCACATGAATAGATCAAAAACCAGCCGGATCATTTGTTGCACTCAAGATCTTTGAGCCAGAGAGCCACGGTCGCGTCACTCGGCATACGCCAGTCACCTCTCGGAGAAAGCGTGATGGATCCGACCTTCGGGCCGTCCGGAAGACAGCTTCTCTTAAACTGCTGCGTGAAGAAGCGCTTGAAGAACTTGACCGCAGCTTCCACGACAGTTTCCTTGGAAAGCTCCGGATACGCGTGCATCGCATATGCTGCGGACCGGGAAGGTTCAAAGCCGTGACGCAGCGTGTAGTAAAGGAAGAAATCGTTAAGATCGTACTTGCCGATCTTGTCCTCTGTTTTCTGTGCGATCGTTCCGTTGTCGCTTGGTGTCAATTCCGGCGTGATCGGAGTATCACAGATCGAGAAGATCGTTTCCTTCAGCTCGTCGTTACCGCACATCAGGGCATAAGATTTACAGATGAACTGGACGAGCGTCTTCGGGATCGAAGTATTGACCGCATACATCGACATATGGTCACCGTTATAGGTGCACCAGCCGAGGGCGAGCTCGGAGAGGTCGCCGGTTCCGACGACAAGACCGTTTTTCATGTTCGCGGCATCCATGAGGATATACGTGCGCATCCTTGCCTGGGCATTTTCATAGGTGACATCTCCTTCGCCCTGATAGGTCTGCTCATGACCAAGCTGTGAAAGATGCAGGCTCACGCCCTCGCCGATCGGCACTTCGTGCGATTCATCTGAAAGGATATTCATGAGTTTCCAGGCATTACTTAACGTATGCTCCGTAGTATTACCTTCACTCGGAAGCGTGTAGCAGATGATGCGGATATCGGAAACGAGTTTCTTCGCTTCGGCACAGACAAGAAGCGCCAAAGTAGAATCGAGTCCTCCGGAAATGCCGAGCACCAGATTCTTGATGCCTGTGGCACGGACACGTGTCGCAAGTCCGTTTGCCTGGATCTGGAGGATCCTTCTGCAGCGCTCATTTCTCGCCGCCTCGCCAGAAGGAACGAACGGATTTCTGGCCATGCGGTAATCGTACTTTTTCATGATCTCCGCAAGTCCGGAAATATCGGCTTCATCAGAACCTGCCGCCTGTATGCGGACGGACACTCTCCGATAATTCCCTGAAAAATCATTTTCGAAAGTATTTTGTCTTCTCCGGTCGTGCATGATCGGCCCAAGATCGATCAAGGTCTTTTCCACATGCGGATACTCCGGGAAGATCGCTTCACCGAGGATACTTCCGTTCTGCGCGATGATCGTATGTCCTGAAAAGACCAGGTCTGTGCTGCTCTCGCAGGTACCGGAAGACACATAAAGATACGCACAGTAGCAGGCACCGCTCTGCTGCGAAACGAGCTGCTTTCTATACTCCTGCTTCCCGATCAGTTCATCGGAAGCCGAAAGATTTACGATAATGTTCGCACCGGCAAGGGCCGCATGCGTACTCGGCTTATCAGGGATCCAGAGATCTTCGCAGACTTCTGCGCTTAAGACCGCACCGGTTGCGGGATCTTCGGCAAGAATACCGACACCGAACGGAACATCGTATCCGTCAAGAGATACTGTCTTCCCTTTAAGTTCCTTTCCGGATGCGAACCAGCGGCACTCGTAGAACTCGGAATAGTTCGGGATATATGTCTTCGGGACAATTGCTTTTACCAAACCTTCAGAAAGGACCGCCGCACAGTTGTAAAGATTATTCTCATAGGCAAAAGGAAGTCCGATGATCGCGGTCACACCTGTTCCTTCTGTCGCCTTTGCGATCAGAAGAAGTGCTTCTTTGGAAGCCTCGATAAGAAGATCACTTTCGAAAAGGTCTGCGCAAGTATATCCCGTGATGGACAGTTCCGGAAAAACGATCACTCCGCAATCGGTCTGAGACCGGATCACGGATATGATCTCGCTGGTGTTATAGTTTACGTCTCCGACCTTGATCGGAGGAACAACGGCCGCTACGGCAATGAGATGATTCTTCATAAACTGTCGCTCCTTTTCTGGCTTGTCGTGCTTATTATACTCCGACTTTATGATATAGTGCATCGTTTAATAAAGAGCGGGCAGTCCCGATCGGAACCGCCCGCCTGAATACTCATTTGAAAGATCTTACTTTTTATACTTTTCAAGCAGAGCCTGAATTGTGCCTTCTTCCGCATCTCTCATTTCCACGTCGAAATCTTTTATAAAACCTTTGATTCTGATAGTGTCTGTTCCCGAGCCGTCTCTGAGCTTCCCTTCCTCCTTCAAAGACAGGATCTCCGCATAGAGTGCCGAGAAATCTTCCGGAGAGATAAAACTTTCAAAGGTGATCTCACTATTATCCCAGGTGGTTATTTTCCAGTCACCATTCGCGTTTTTGAAGGAGGTACGACTGTCGGCCATCCAGAAAGTGATATGGCTGATGTCCCAAATCGGCTCATAATCTACGAATGTGTAGTGCTCACCATCCCAGTACTCCTTCTGGACCAGGTCACCCATCGTCCACTCATCAAAATGGGTATCCGCCCAGGAATCCTTGACAACATAAACTGTGCAAGGGACTTCATAGTAGTTTATATTTATATCCAGTGCATCAGGAAAGTTCTTTTCCTTATACTCTTTCGAATACTTGGCAAACTTCTGAGAAGTGTAATCAAAGTCGACAAAATCCACGCCGCTGAATTTTATTGAAAAGTTTTTCGGGCAATAGACCGTCCTCAGGTAAGTCTGATTATTTACCGGATCAGACGTATCGCCACAGCCGAGATATGTAACAAAAGAAGAAAATACCTGACAATCGGGGAGCACAATGTTATAGATCCTCGTATCCGTTTCCCTGGTTCTAGAGCCTCCGAAAGGCATTAAATGCCCCTGACTGATATGTCCATACTCGTACTCATTCGAATGAGGCGGCATGACGAAGGAGTGAAGCTGCGGACAATCACCAAATGCACCATCTCCGACAATTTTGATCTTCTCGGGATCCTGGAATCTCACTTCCTTGAGCCACATTGCTTCATCAAATGCATTATGTTTAATGGTCACGCACTTATCCGGGATAACCAGGACACCGGTATTCATGACCTCTTCCGGAAGAGGATCGACAAATCCTGTGATCTCGGTTCCTTCCCACTCGTAGATCGACTCCCAATCGTAAGTATCAATATCGATCGTCGGAGACGCGGGTTCCTCAGTGGGCTGTCCCGTCATAAGCGGATTTCCGCTGGGCACTCCTGTTCCGATGGTCATCGCACCGCCGTTGGTGTCCGTGTTCATGTCCGGAACATCCCAGGTCGCGAGTGTTACTTCCGTAGAAGTGACGTCATCTGTGCTCTCCGTCACCTCCGCATTTTTCTTTTTACTAGTCTTTCCGGAGCTGTCATCCGACTTCTTTCCACAACCGCAAACGCCTGTACCAATAACGGAAATAAGACAAACCCCACTCATGAAAATCTTGAATCTTTTCATTTCCTCACCTCCAATTCCAATTCCAATTATACCAACAGAGTTTCATCTTCAAAAATGCTTTACATACTGTTTACTTCGGGCGTATTCGCGCCCTGACGGCGAAATAGTCTGTAAATACGAAAGAGAGCTGCCTCATTGTTTTGAGACAGCCCTCTTTGATTCTTAAATGTTCAAGGTCATCAGAGAAATGATATCTTCTGATTACTTCTGCTCAGCAATGGCAGCCTGTGCTATTCTTCGCTGGATGCACTGGATTTTTCTATTTCGCTTATATATACGTCAATCCTTATACAAATCAACGATATTCTTATACAATTCTTCTCGTATCTGTGTCTTTGTTTTATGTAAAGAAATATCTTTGTTAGGTGATCGTTCACGCTTTCTCCTTTATCCCAAGAAAAGGTTCGTATTCCTTTCTGATCTGTTTCACCATTTCATTAAAACTGTTCTGCTTAATGGTTATATCATATTTCCCCTCGATCGTTCCGAGTGTCAAAGTGCGTG
>JAGCXQ010000028.1 GCA_017961235.1 Clostridiales bacterium
CAGATTGCAATCTACGGCAAGGGTGGTATCGGTAAGTCCACCACGACACAGAATCTTACCGCAGGACTCGTTGAGCACGGTAAGAAAGTCATGGTAGTCGGATGTGACCCGAAGGCCGACTCCACAAGACTTCTTCTCGGTGGTCTTGCTCAGAAGACAGTACTGGATACGATCCGTGAGGAAGGTGAAGACCTCTCTCTCGACCGTATCATGTAGGAAGGTTACGGCGGAACCAAGTGCGTAGAGTCCGGCGGACCGGAACCGGGCGTAGGATGCGCCGGCCGAGGCATCATCACTTCCATCAACATGCTGGAAAACCTGGGTGCCTATACAGACGATCTGGATTATGTTTTCTACGACGTATTAGGTGACGTTGTCTGCGGCGGTTTCGCAATGCCGATCCGTGAAGGTAAAGCAAAAGAGATCTACATCGTAGCAAGTGGTGAGATGATGGCCCTTTACGCTGCCAACAACATCTCCAAGGGTATTCAGAGATATGCAAGAACGGGCGGCGTAAGACTCGGCGGCATCATCTGCAATTCCAGAAACGTTGACCGTGAGCTCGACCTTCTCCGTGCCTTCTCCAAGGAACTCGGCACCAAGCTTCTCTACTTCGTTCCGAGAGACAACATCGTACAGCACGCGGAGATCAATAAGAAGACGGTCATCGAATACAGACCGGATTCCCATCAGGCACAGGAATACAGAAACCTGGCACAGGCAGTGATCGAGAATCAGGATTTCGTTATCCCGACACCGATGACACAGGAAAGACTCGAGGAGATCCTCATGGAATACGGCATGATGGAACTCGCCGACGATTACAAGATCTAATCAGTTAATTAATTACCCGATCGGGGAATATAGGAGGAAATAAAGATGGGAAAGATTTACAATTCAATCACAGAACTGGTCGGACATACCCCGATCGTAGAATTCAAAAGACTCGAAGAAAAGCTCGGCCTGAAGGGCCGTATCGCCGGCAAGCTCGAGTACTTCAACCCGGCAGGATCCCACAAGGACAGAATGGCGATCGAGATCATCGAAGCCGCTGAAAGAAGAGGCGAGATCAGCCCGGATAAGACCACACTCGTTGAGTTTACATCCGGTAACACGGGTGTCGCGATGGCTGCTTTTGCCGCAGCAAAGGGCTACAAGTTTAAGATCGGTCTTCAGAACGGTGTATCCGTTGAAAGACTGAAGCTCCTGCAGGCTTACCAGGCAGAGATCGCAGACGTTCCGCAGGAACTGATCGCAGGTGTTTTTGAAAAAGGTATTGCTGCTTTTGCCGATGTAATCGATTACATGGAAAAGGGCATCGACCATCCGTTCTCCACACGCCAGCTCGATAATCCGGACAACATCAATGCACACTATAAGCACACCGGTCCGGAGATCTGGGAAGATACCGACGGAAAAGTAGATATCTTCGTCGGCGGTGTCGGCACAGGCGGATCCACACACGGCGTAAGTAAGTTCCTGAAGGAAAAGAACCCGAACGTGAAAGTAGTCATCACACAGCCGCAGCCGGAAGACGTTGTCAACTCGAAGGTAAAAGGCGCTGAGGACGGCGGTTTCCACGGTATCCATCAGGTACATAATGACGAAGGCCTGACACCGATGGCTCCGACAAACTTTAACGGAGATCTGGCAGATGAATATAACTTCATCTCTTATGCCGAGACACTTCGCGCGATCCATCTTCTTGCCAAGTACGAAGGTATCTTCGTAGGTGCTTCTGCAGGTGCTTCCCTGGCGGTTGCCATCAAGCTTGCACAGAAAGAAGAGAATGCAGGAAAACTGATCGTACCGCTGCTGCCGGATAACGGTGAGCGTTACCTGTCCGAGGATATTCAGAATATCCGTCCGGAACTGGAAGAAAATCTTGCGTTCTAAGAAAAGGAAAATAAACACATGGCTATTAATCTTTCTAATTCGAATGTCGCCACCAGAGAAAACCGTATCGGTTCCATCACAGGTTATGTAGGAACCTTAAAGGATCTGGCGACCCAGAGTGAATGTGGAACCCTGAAAGGCTGTTCCCGCTGCTTCTCGCAGTCCAGTACATGTCTTTCCTCCTGCGCACTCGGACAGCTCTGCGGTATCCGTGATGTGGCCCTGATCCACCACGGTCCGGCAGGATGCTCCGTAGCTGCAGCCGGTGCTTACTACATGGCGAAAGTTATGTCCAAAAAGCGTGGCGTCACCAGTGATACGATCTATGTCGGCACCGACATGAACGAGAATGACACGATCTTCGGATCCACGAATGCACTTAGAAACGTCATCCTCGAAGTCAATAAGAGATATTCCCCGAAGGCGATCTTCGTATCTTCTTCATGTGCAACAGGCATCATCGGTGAGGATATCGACAGCATCGTCGATGAGGTCAGAGATGAAGTCGGAGTTCCGATCGTGGCCGTTCACTGCGAAGGCTTTAAGTCCCGTATCTGGGCGACCGGCTTCGCTATTTCCGACCACGCGGTACTGCAGTCCATCGTGCAGCCCCCGAGAGAAGGCGTGAAGACAAATAAGATCAACTTCAAGAACTTCTTCGAGAGCGCCCG
>JAGCXQ010000029.1 GCA_017961235.1 Clostridiales bacterium
ACTACCCGCCTCATGAAGGTCAAGGACATGATGATCGAAAAGACCATCCGTGAACGTCAGGCCAGAGACCGGGAACTGGACGCACAGCTCGCCGAAGAAGCTTGATTATTCTGGAGATTATTTCTTTCCCAGAAGAGGTGCGGAAACACGTGGCAGGATCCCCTGCATCTTCGCCATGATCACGCCGTAATTCGTGATCGGTACCCCCGCATTCTGACAGATACGGATGCGGTGCATCATCTCTCTGGGATTCAGCATACACCCGCCGCAGTGAACCACCAGATCAAAGGTCGATAGATCATCCGGGAACGAATCGCCGGAAGACCACTCGAAGTGGAAGTTTTTACCTGTCGTTTTCTCGATCATCTTCGGAAGTTTCACCGTGCCGATATCGTTGCACTGGCGGTGATGCGTGCATCCCTCAGAGATAAGGATCTTCGCGCCGTCCTCCAGTTTCTCGAGATAGTTCGCGGACAGTATCGCCTCTCCGAGATCGCCTTTATACCGAGCGAAAAGCATCGAAAAAGACGTCAGCGGGATATCCTCCGGCACCAGTTCATTTACCTCTTTAAACGCCTGACTGTCCGTAACAACAAGGACAGGTGCTTTTGCCAAAGAGGCAAGGACATCCGGGATCTGCGGAACCTGCGTCACCACGCCGATCGCACCCGTATCCAGAATGTCACGGAGCGTCTGCTGCTGCGGAAGGATCAGACGGCCTTTCGGAGCCGCCTCATCGATCGGGGTAACAAGTACCACGATATCTCCCTCGCTGATCAGATCTGCGATGATCTTTCTTCCGTTATTCGGATCGACCACCAGATGCGCCACCATCTCTTTTAAGTCAGTGATGTTGATCTTATCGGATGCAGACACCCAGATGCTGTCCTGCGGGACTTCCCGTGTCCTTCCCTTCCCGACCCTCTGCTGTACCAGGTCGAGCTTGTTATATACCGTGATATAAGGAAGATTTCTCTCCTCGAACATTTTCTTCAGCATGCGGTCGCCATCGCTCATACCGAGCGTACCATCGACGACGAGGATCGCGATATCGACCTTAGCCATGACTTCTTTGCACTTCTCGATACGCAGAAGCCCGAGCTCTCCTTCGTCGTCCATACCGGGAGTATCCACGATCATGACAGGACCCAGAGGAAGAAGCTCCATCGCCTTATACACAGGATCGGTCGTTGTTCCTTTCACATCGGAAACGATCGCGATCTCCTGATTGGTAAAAGCATTGACTACGCTGGATTTACCGGCATTTCTCATGCCGAAAAAGCCGATATAGATGCGCTCTCCGCGCGGTGTGGATGACAGTTCCATGATCTACTCCCCCGCCCTCTATTAGAATTCTTATCCTGTTTTTCATTTTACCATATACCCGTGCTCTGAAAAATCGGAAATCATTTGCACTATAGTTGTCCACCTTATATAATAAACAGGACACTAACTTCAAAAACACAGGGATGCTGATCAGATGAAAAAACACACAACTTCAGAGAGAAACACACCTTTAATACTCACCATCGCTTTTGTCGTAATCATTTCCGTTTTTGCCATGTCTTCCTGCGCGAAGCATAAGAGCAAAGAAGAAAGCGAGCCGACTCTGGCCGACTCTTCTTCCGCTACCGCTGCCACGGATGATAAAGAGACGACTATAACTACTACATCGCTAACCGAAGCAAGCTCCGAAACATCCGCTACAGATACAGATACTTCTGATAGCTCGGCAACGGAAGAATTGCCTCCGGAGTCAAATGCCGGATCCAATCTCGGAGACCCGTCCGATTCTACATCGGTACCTGGTGATGAAACGACACCTCCGTCCGGTGCAACGAAAGCTCCTAATAATCCTACAAAAGCACCGTCCAAGGACCCGACCAAAGCACCGACAAAGGCTCCTTCCAAAGCTACAGCAACTCCGAAGCCGAAGGCGACCGCAACTCCTGCACCTAAGGAAAACACGCCGACTCCGGTTCCGAAGGAAAATACTCCTACACCGACCACGAAGCCAAAGCCGAGCGGAGACGCCTCCAGTTCCGGCGCTGATACTTTACTGAATCTGATAAATGAAGAGCGTGCAAAGGCAGGCGTACCTGCGCTTACACTCAGCGATTCTATGAATAAAGCAGCACGCATTCGCGCTGGTGAACTCGCACAAAAATACTGTCATTATCGTCCGCCGACGTTCGAAGAGAAAAAAGAAAATAAAGGAACCAGAGCTCTTCTTGATGTGGGACTTACATATACTGCTGCAGCAGAAAACATCGCGCAGGGCCAAGGCTCTGTTTCTGAAGTATTTAGTAATTGGTTTGCTTCAGACTCACACAAAAACAATATGCTCAACTCAAAGTATTCCAAAATGGGACTTGGATATATTAAAGCCAACGGAACCACATATTGGTGTCTGCTGCTCATGAACTAAGGATCAGAGTTCTTTATTCTTACGGACCTCTTCAAACCTGGCCTGCATGGTCGGGTTTCCTTTTGTCAGCTTTTTCACATCGACTTCCTCGACTTTTCTGTTTGCGATGCGGAGATTGTTATCAGACCCCTGAAGCTCTTTCTTCACCTTCTCGAGATGCTGGATCGTCTTATCGATCTCATCGATCGCTTTCTCGAAGTGCGAGTGTGCCAGATTATAGTTTCTTCCGAAGTCATCTTTAAACCTCAGAAGGCTCTCTTCAAAGTTCGAAATATCGATATCCTGGTTTCTGACGATCGCCAGTTCCTGCTTGTACTGAAGCGCATTTTTCGCCGCATTTCGAAGCAGTGTGATGATCGGGATGAAGCACTGCGGACGCACGACATACATCTTGTCATAGCGGTAGGAAACATCGACGATACCGGCGTTATAGAGCTCGCTGTCGCTCTCGAGAAGTGACACGAGGACCGCGTACTCACAGTTCTTTTCTTTTCTATCCTTATCGAGTTCCTTGAAGAAATCTTCGTTCTTATGCTTCGTCGCGGTCTCGTCCATCTCGTTCTTCATCTCGAACATGATGGAGATGATCTCCACGCCACTTTCATCCGTCTCCCGATAGATGTAGTCGCCTTTACTTCCGGTCCTGGCATCGTTGTCTTTCTCGAAATACGCATTCTGGAAAGCCGTCGCACGGAGCTGGTTGAACTGGATCTCGCAGTGCTGCTCGAGCGTCTCACCGACCATCTTCGTGGACATTTTCGTCTTCAGATCCTTATAGTAAGCGATCTGCTCATCCTTCTGGTCGAGCAGAAGTTTTCTCGTATCCTTTTCCTGTACCAGTGCTTTTTCCAGATCGTGCTTCTCATTGGTCAGTTTCGTCTCGAGGTCCCGTTTCTCATTCGTAAGTTTCGTCTCAAGATCTCTCTTTTCTGTCTCGATCTTATTCACTGCTTCCATCACGGCAATGGTCTTCTTATCTTCAAAAGAGTTGAGCTCACTCTGAAGTGCAGAGGCCTTCTCTTCTGCTTTTCGGACCTGCGCCTGGAGCTTCTGGATCTCCTTGTCATGCTCTTCCTGCACACTCAGGCGGATCTTGCTCTCACGTGCTTCGATATCGGCTTCGTGTACCTCACGGAGGTGTTCTTCCATCTCGTTCACACGCGAATTCACCGTCTTCTCAAATTCTGTATCGCGGATCTGCTGTACGATCGAGTTTACTTCTGTATCATCTACCGAGAAAGTCTTTCCGCAATGCGGGCATCTAAGTTCAGCCATGGGAACCTCCATCTTCTGTCATATTCGAAGCTTCTTGGATATATGAATTATTATACAACACATCTCCATTGTTAACTGGAGTTTCACTATTGAAACAATAAGATGAATGGTGAGTGCTTTTCAATCCGGATAACAGCAGGGTAAAACCGATAGATTAAGAAAAACAGGAATTCTATCGGTATGATCACATCGTTTGGGACAGATAAGAATAGAACAAAAGCGTATTCTATCGGTATGTCATCTGAAAATAATACCGATAAATCTCCAAAATCAGAAAAAATATGGGACTGACGCAGCATCATTGGGCGGATAGAATCTCAGAATCTTGTAATATTATCGGTTTGAATCATATGACAACAACCGATATGATTGCATAAAAAAGGAAAACTATCTGCAAATTCCGGAAATCTATTATTTCTATAGCTGCTATTCTTCTTAATCTCACTAATAGACAAAAGGGGGCTCATTGTTTTGAGCCCCCTCACGAATATTGTCCTTATCATCCGTTGAGAAGAATAGCGATCTCATTTACTTGTCGGGTCATTCACCACACCGACGAAAAGCGGTGCGCCTGTATCCGAGAATACCTCGAAGATGAACGGACGGTCGAATACAAAGGTGTATTTAGCTGACGGAGCGCATTGCTCAACAATCATTGCTACCGTGATCGCGGCACCCTTTACGCCTTCTTCATCGATCATGACACGTACGTCCTGTTCCACCTTCTTAACAAAGATCTTATCATCCGGTCCCTGATCCGTGATCGATCCGAAATTACCTCTGTCTTTATCAAAAGCATCGTGGACTCCGAGCTTCTGGAGTTCATCGATCATATCGTTTTTATACGATACATCAAACTTCGGAAGTGACAGGTCGACCATTGCCTCCCCAAAAACGTTTCCATCTGTATAACTGTTATTCAGGAACTCCATAAAGTCCTTATCTTTCAGCAGGTTCTGCGCGGAAGTATCTTTATCCGGGAGGATCAGCCGCATCTTTCCATTGCCGGTGACCGGAAGTTCGATCGCTGTATAGCCATCACCGGTGTGGCAATCGAATTTTTCATATTCCATATTCATGAAGTCGCATGTGACATCTCCTGCCGGCGCATGGAACGTCCCGGGCTTTGTCTCATCCTCATGAAATCTCATTCCCCACTTGCCATTGTAGTTGATCGTTGAGGCGACCATCAGAAGCAGATCCTTATCCATAGGAAGATCATCCACATAGTCGGTAAGAAGTCCGTCTGTCTGGCGGTTGAGCCAGTTTCTGAATTCCTCAATATACTTTTCATCTTCCGGATCACCGCTGAAAACAGAGGCGAGATATTCCGTCGCGATCCTCTCAACCGTATCGTTCTTATAATCGAACCTGTTATTCATCCAGATGGAATTGGCGAGCAGACATTTTCCTGCGCCGTCATCCACATAATTTGCCAGAAACAGTGACTTTGAAGTAGCACGGAGAGTCTCAATATCCGGCACACCGAGAAGATCCAGGATCTCCTGTCTTGTATTGCCGTCAGCAGACTCGGCCACGATACTCATGCAAAGATACAGGCTCAGCGGAGAATATACGAAGTTCTCATCTCCGGCTTCTTCGGCAAAAGTACTTGTACTCTTCTCCAGGAATTTCTTAAATCCGTCCGCGTATCCTTCCGGCTGGTTTCTGAATGTCTCGCGGGAAGCCCTCCACTTTTCATATTGTTCGCGATAAGCATCAGGATCATAATCATCACCGCGGAACACGGGGGAAACCGACTCCGGATATTTCGCCATCTCAGGATATACCGCTTCCGCCTTGACGGCTCTATTTTTCTTTTTATACAGCACTTTCGGAAGAGCGATAGCGACCACAAGGATCACAGCTGCCGCTGCAATACCGATCTCGATCCAGAATGCTTTTCTTCCTTTTGTGCTCTTCTTTGCAGATGCTTTCTTCCCATCTGCCGCTTTGGCGGAAAGCTCTGCCTTCGGCATCTCGGGGATCAGTTCTTCATCGATCATACCGATCGCATCGAGTAATTTATCTTCGTTTTTCATTTTTCGAAACCTTCTTTCTTCAAGTATTTCTCCAGTTTCTTTCTGGTCCTGCTCAGAAGCATCTTCACAGCATCAGAAGTCATGCCGCAGTGATCGGCAATATCGGAGACCGGCATCATGTACCAGTACCGGAAAAGAAATATATGCCGGTGCTTTTCCGGAAGAGAAGAAAGAAAAGAATTAAGGAGATCTTTGAGCACGAGAGTATCCTCGATGGGATCTTCCGCGCCAATGCATTCGCTCAGTTCATCCAGACAGATCGAGGTCTGTCCTCCGCCGTGTTTCATGGATCGTTCTTTTCTGTACCGGTCGATCGCCAGATTTCTGGTGATCCGGCCGAAGTAAACAGACAGCCGCTTGGGCTTTTCCGGCGGGATGCTGTTCCATGAGCGCAGCCACGTGTCATTCACGCACTCTTCCGTATCCTCTTTGCTGTGAAGGATATTATGGGCGATCGCCCGACAATAGGAGCCATACTTGTTCTGGCTCTCCGTGATAGCCTTTTCATCACGCTGAAAGAATAATTCGATAATGCTTTTATCTTCCATGACACACTCTCCTGTTCTTCCCTCTCAATTATATAGACGCAAAGAAAGTATGAAAAGTAACACATAGAAAAAGGCAACCGTGAAAAAAAAACACGATTGCCCTTTAAAAAGCATTAATGAATTAATGTCAGCTCGGTGTATAGTTGAACTGATAATCCGCATCTCCTAAGACTTCGCCATCGAGCTTAAATGTCAGCTGATTAAGTTCGGCATCCCCGGGGACCCGGAAATACAGCGATATTTCTTCTGCTTTATACTTGGTGGCTTTCTCCGGCCAGTATCCGCAGATATTATCCATCTTATCCTCGCCTCTATACATGCTGCATCCGCCTGCTACCCACACGAACACCTTCTGCTTGAACTCATTTCCCTCGATCTCATCCGTCGGAAACTTCTCCGGAGAATAAGCATTGATCTTGACCTCAACGATCTTATACCCGTCGTACTTAACCGTAACACCATTGATCTTGACGGTATCTACGAACTGCATGCTGATGACTTCGCACTCAGCTTTCTTCGGTTTTGATTCACATCCGCACAATCCCATCAGGGACGCTGCCACCAGGATCATTGCAAATACTCTTTTAAATGCTGACATAGGATCTCCTCCATGACTTCCTTATTAATCAGTATTATGAGTATTTTATTACATATTCGACTTAGATAAAAGCACTACCGTCTCCACATGCGTCGTTCCCGGGAACATATCCACCGGGCAGATCTTCTTGATACCGTACTTCACACCCTTCTCCTGCTGGAGCTGGAAGAAACGCTGAAGATCTCTGGCGAGGGTCGCGGGATTACAGGAAACATAGACGATCCTTGTCGGTCCGAGTTCCAGAAGTCGCTGGATAAGCTTCTCATCACAGCCTTTTCTCGGCGGATCGATCACGACTGCGTCGGGCATCATACCGCCGAAATCATATTCTTCCGCTTTCCCGAAGATGAATTCGGTATCTTCGATAAAGTTGGATCTGGCATTATTCCTGGCATCGATCACAGCGGATTCCACGGACTCGATACCGATCAGGTGATGGCATGCATCCGAGCAGTAAATACCGATCGATCCCGTACCGCAATAAAGATCGAGAAGGACTCTTGGCAGGAAACCGTCATAACGCAGGTATTCCTTGACCTTGTCATACAGGACGACGGCCTGCTTGGAGTTGACCTGGAAGAAGGAATCCGGCGAGATCCGGAACACACGGTTTGCGAGGAATTCGCGGATCGTGGTCTCGCCCCAGATATTGGTCCATACGCCTTTCGGATTCTTCCACTTGATGCCCTCCGGACGCTCCTCTGTCCAGATGCTGATCAGGCGCATGCCGTTCTTCGCTTCTTTCAGCGCGTCATTACAGGTAGCGACAAATGCCTCCGCATCGATCGTGACCTGCTTACTGATCACGAAGATGACCATCATCTCTTTTGACATCAGGCCGGTGCGCACCACGACCTGGCGCAGTGCTTTTGCCGCTTCAATATTAGCAAAATCCGAGAAGAATAACTGGGAGACCTTCCGCACGATCTCAGCGGCGGGATCGGCCAGGAAACACTTCTCATGCTCCACGATCTTGTGGCTGGATCTCTCATAAAGGCCGATATTGACACATCTCTTCTCGCGGCTGTATTCGACAGGATACTGGATCTGGTTTCTGTAGTAATACTGATCACTCGCAGGGAGGATCCTCTCCATACAGGCGCGGATCTCCTCTTCCGGGAATCGGCCCATGCGTACCAGGCAGTTTCGGACCATGCTCTCCTTCATCTGGAGCTGACTCTCATATCTTGCATGCAGGAGCTGGCATCCGCCGCACTTCGGGAACTCCGGACAGACCGGCTTGACACGGCTCTTCGATGGCGCGATCTGTCCCGCCTTCTCTCCATATGTCATGTTATTCTTGCGCTCGGTGATCCGTACTTTTCCTTTTTCTCCGGGAAGCATGTCCGTGATGAAGATCTTCATGCCGTCTTCCTTGGCACCTTTCTCTTCGATGCGTACTACGCCGGCACCTTCGTTGGAAATGCCGACGCATCTTCCGTTAAATACTCTGGTATTGTCGAAAATCCCCATCCCTTAAATCCTCTTTACTTTTTCTTTTTTCATTATATCGCACTTGTATTTACTGTCCAATTACATATAGGGAACAGCTCCGTCTCTTTCCAATTACCCCGATTACTGGTATTATTATTGTGGATTTTTATCGATCCCCTACAAAAGGACCTGTAAGAAGGTACACTATGTCTGATAATCATCCGAACGGCAGGGCTTCCCGCCAGCCGTCCGGCAACAATAGTAACAACCAGAAAAGACCGCGTTCCGGATCCGCGCCAAGACAGGCAGCGGCTTCGGATGCGACTATGCACCGTTCCACGTCCGGAAACGCATCTGTCGGTTCCGGATACTCCCGTGAGCAGATCTATGACCGTTCCCGTGCCAAAGCGGCTGCCGCCGCCCAGCAGAAGCGCTCTACGATCCCCTGCGCCCCGGAAGACTCCGCACTCGCAGATGAGCTGCGTTCCCGACTGAAGGGAAAGCCTACCCGTGCCGCGCATAACAGACACTGGTATGTCGAGGTCATGCAGGCATTCTTCACGATCATTAAGACCGCGCTGATCCTGCTCCTCTGTGTCAGTTTCCTCGTCGGCGGATTTGGCGGCGGTATGCTGATCGGATATATCTCCACGACGACGCCTCTTTCGATCGCCGATATCTCGATGACCGACTCTGTAGAGACGTCCTTCGTTTATGACAGCAACGGCACCGTGATCGCCAAGCTCACCGGAAGTGAGAACGTAGATCGTATCTATGTCGCCTACACGGATGTTAAGAATACGTATATCGATGAAGCCATCATGGCGATCGAGGATGAACGTTTCCTCGAGCACTCCGGTATTGACGTCCAGCGAATCGGAAGCGCAGTTCTCTCCGCTCTTTTTAATGGCGGTACCGCTTCCCACGGTGGTTCCACGATCACCCAGCAGACCGTAAAGCTCATCACCGGTCAGGACCAGAGATCCACCCAGCGCAAGGTGCAGGAGTGGTTCTCCGCGATGACGCTCGAGCAGCAGCTCAGCAAAGATGAGATCATGCAGCTTTATATCAACCTGGCGCCGATGGGCAATAACTATGTAGGTATCGAGGCCGGTGCACAGAACTATTTCGGTAAGAATGCAAAAGAACTCTCCCTCGCGGAGTGTGCTTTCCTCGCAGGTCTTCCGAAGAGCCCGTCGTACTATAATCCGCTCCGTGAATCCGGCAGAAGAAACGCTATGCGACGCATGCGTATCGTTCTGACCAAGATGTACGAGCTGGGAAATATCACCCAGGAAGAATACGAGAATGCGCTGAATACAGAGCTGGTATTTAAGACCAAATCCACTTCCTCGGCCACCTCGATCAACTCCTACTTCGTCGAGTATGCTGTTTCCGAGGTCATCACCGATCTCCAGCACGAAAGAAATATCAGCCGTACTCTCGCTGCTACCACTGTATATAACCGCGGTTACCACATCTACACCACTATGGAGGCAGATGTACAGGCAGTCATGGATGAAGCCTTTACCACGCAGTCCCTGTTCCAGACCGATCCGGAATCTCTCGAGGATTACCCGGAGAAGCCGCAGGGCGGTATGGTCGTCATCAACGTCAAGACCGGTGCGATCGCCGGTATGCAGGGAGGATATGGTGAAAAGACCGTTAACCTCGGCACCAACCGTGCTGTAGATGCGAAGCGTCAGCCCGGATCTTCCATAAAGCCGCTGATCGATTATGCTCCTGCCATCGAGCTCGGACGTATCACTCCGTCCATGATCTATGACGATAAGGAATCCCATCTCGATCCTTCGAACCCAGACAAAGTCTGGCCGAAGAATTCCGACGGCAAGTTCAAGGGCCCGATGACCATCCGTCAGGCCGTATCCTCTTCAAGAAATACCATCGCCGTTATGGTCTGGAATGACATCGGCCCGTCGATGGCGCTGTGGTTCTTAAACGAAGTTGGTATCGACCGTCTGACGGAACAGTACCCTTCGACGGCAATCGGTGGTTTTAACCAGGGTATGTCTCCTCTGGAAATGGCCGCCGCCTATACTACATTTGCTACCGGCGGAACATATACGGAGCCATATGCATATACCAAGGTCCTCGACAGCGATGGAAACGTCGTTCTCGAGCATATCGCTAACCCGCACCGCGTGTATCGTGAGGATACTTCGTTCCTGATGACCAGTATGCTCCAGGATGTTATCACCTCCGGTACTGCGAAGGACAAAGTATTACCGATCAAGAACTCGGACGGGGAAAATATCGCCGTTGCAGGTAAGACCGGTACAACAGACGATAACGTCGATAAGTGGTTCTGCGGATATACACCTTACTATGCGGCCGCTGTCTGGTACGGCTACGATAACCGTCTCCGTACGACAGAGATCCCGAAGGGAGACAGAAATAACGCCCAGCTGATCTGGAACTTCGTCATGCAGAAGATCCATATGAATATGCCTGGTGCGGAGTTCCCTATTCCGGACAATGTAACGAAGGAGACAGTCTGCACCGCGTCCGGCATGAAGGCAACAGAATACTGCAAAGAGGCAGACACGGATATAACGGATTACTTTATCGTCGGTAACTATCTGACTCCGCAGAACGACTGCACTTACCATCTGGCACCTACTCCGACACCGGAGCCTTCTCCGACGCCGGATCCGAATATACCGCGATTGCCGAACGGCTGATACCGCAGAAGAAAAGGAGAACCATCATTGTCATTTCCAGGTTTGCTTTATCAGTTCTTCATAGCCCCGCTAGAGCTGCTATTTGAGTTTATATACAGTTATGCTTACGGCATCATCGGCAATATCGGCTTATCTATTATTCCGCTGAGCCTTGCGGTCAATTTCCTTCTGCTGCCCTTTTATGACAGAGCGGAGCAGATCCAGAAAGAGGAGCACGTGCGCTCGGAGAAAATGGCTCCCGGCATCGCTCATCTGAAGAAGACTTTTTCCGGTGACAAGCGCTTCATGATCCTCCAGACATACTACCGGCAGAATCACTATTCTCCGCTTTATGCTCTTCGGAGTTCTTTTGCATTGTTTCTTGAGATCCCGTTCTTCATCGCCGCGTATCATTTTCTTTCCAACTACACGCTGATGACCGGCGCCAAGCTGGGACCTCTTACGAGCCTCGGCAAGCCGGACGGACTTCTTACCATCGCCGGATTCTCGATCAATGTCCTGCCGATCCTCATGACCGTGATCAACATCGTTTCGAGCAGCATCTTTGCGAGGGGCTATTCTTTCAGCGAGAAGATCCGCATGTATATCCTGGCATTTGTCTTCCTCGTTCTTCTTTACCGTTCTCCCTCGGGCCTTGTCTTCTACTGGACATTGAACCAGGTGTTCTCTCTGGTGAAGAATCTGATCAATGCTTCGAAGAACAGGCGAAAAGCACTGGACATCGCTTTCTCGCTTCTTGCCCTGACATTCCTTCTTTACGCCTTTGTATTCTTTAAGGGATCCGCACAGAACAGACTGATCATCATGGTATTTGCGATCCTTCTGATCATCCCCGTGCTTCTGGCGCACTCCACTTCCTTTAAGAAAAATCAGGACACTCCGGCAAAAGCACTCGCTGATGTCCCTTCTACGAAGATCTTCCTTTTCTCTTCTCTCTTCATGGCAGTAGCGACAGGACTCCTTCTCCCCTCTATGATCATCGGCTCTTCGCCGAGTGAATTTGTCATCTTCGAGGAGTGCCACTCCCCGATCCGGTATATCGTCATGTCTTTTGTCATGGCACTGGGCTTTTTCGTGCTGTGGTGCGGTATGTTCTACTATCTCTCCACGGAAAAAGTCAGAAGAAAATTCGCAGCCGTTCTCTGCTTCCTTTCGATCAGTGGTATTACCGGGTATCTTTTCTTCGGCAAGACCCTCCCCTTCTTAAGTGAATCACTCGTCTTCGACGGAGGACTGGAATACCCGCTGAAGGATATGCTCCTGGATCTTCTTGCTGTTATTCTGATCATTGCCCTTATTACTCTGATCTGGAAAAAAAGAGCGAAGATGCTCTCCTTCATGATGCTCGTTCTTGTCATCGGCGGAGTCGGTATCAGCGGCTTTTACATCCACCGCATCAATAATACCGTCCCCCATGTTCTGGAGACGATCGAGCGTGAAAGAAGCAAGCAGGTCTCCTTCCCTCTCAGCAGAAATGGAAAGAATGTCGTCGTGATCATGATGGACCGTGCCATGAGCTGCTATATTCCTTATCTCTTCAATGAAGATCCGCATCTGGTCGAACAGTTTGACGGCTTTACCTACTATCCCAATACTCTGTCATTCGGTGCTACGACCAACATCGGCTCACCGGCGCTCTTCGGAGGATATGAATACCAGCCGAAGAATATGAATGCCAGAGACGATCTTTCCCTGGAGCAGAAGCAGAACGAAGCGCTGCGCGTCATGCCGGTGCTTTTCGATGATGCGGGATATGATGTCACGGTCTGCGAACCGCCATATGCCGGATATAAGATGCCATCGGATCTTTCGATCTATGACGACCATCCGGATATCAAGTCGTACCTTGCAGAATACGGTCAGTTCTGGAGCGATCCGCGGGCGACATCCTGTAAGAAGCATATCTGGAAGAGAAATTTCTTCTGCTACAGCTTCATCCGCATGCTGCCGCTCGTGTCCCAGCAGAGCCTCTACGACGGCGGATTCTACCACGATCCGAACTGGCTGATGAATACGATCTATTCGACGCAGTACAGAACCGGCGATCATACGGCAGTCGGTGAATATGCATCGTTTATGAATGCATATTCTTTCCTCAAATCCGTGCCGGACATCACTACGATCAATGACAGTTCCGAGAACCATTTCCTGATGTTCGCCAACCATACGGCGCATAATATTACCATGCTTCAGGAGCCGGAGTATGTGCCTGACCTGCGTGTCAATAATACCGATTACGACTTGGCGCATGAGGACCGCTTCACAGTAAACGGCAGAATGATCGCTATGGACGGCGGTTTCGAGCTTGCTTCGTACCAGTGCAATATGGCTGCGCTCCGTGAGCTCGGTAAATGGTTCGATTATCTGAGAGCCGAGGGCATATATGACAACACCCGTATCATCCTCGTGTCCGACCACGGCTTCATGAATGAACACTTCGAAGATCTTCTTATCGGCAATCACTACGAAGGGAAGTTCTCTTTCAACTGTGAAAATATCATCGCGTACAATGCCCTTCTTATGGTCAAGGATTTCGGAAGCACCGGCTTTACCACGGATAACACGTTTATGACAAATGCCGATACTCCGGTGCTCGCCTTTGAGAACCTGATCCGTGATCCGGTCAATCCGGCTACCGGAAATCCGATCAATAGCGACGGTAAGTTCGCGGATAAACTGCATGTCATGTACACAGACGACTGGAGACCGATGACGAATAACGGAAACCGGTACGCCCCCGGTGTCTGGTTCGGTGTTTCCAATCAGGACATCTTCGATCCGAAGAACTGGGAAGACGAAGGTATTGAATAGGTATAAAAAGATATTGGGAAGTAAGAGGTTGAGTTTATGAGATTATACATTGATCCCGGTACGGGAAGTATGTTATTTGCCATAGTGATCGGACTGATCGGCGTACTTATCTATTTTCTAAAAGGACTCCTCGTCAAGATCCGCTTTCTCATCAGCGGCGGCAAGAAGTCCTCGATGGACGCCAAGACGATCCCGCTCGTCATTTTCTCAGATGACAAGCGGTACTGGCCTGTATTTCTCCCGATCGTAAGAGAGCTCGATTCTCGTGGTTTTGATGTAGTATATATGACTGCATCCAAGGACGATCCGGTCCTCACCTGCGAAGATTATCCGCATCTCAAGGCACAGTTCATCGGCGAGGGAAACCGTGCTTTTGCCAAGCTGAATTTCCTTAATGCTACGATGGTCCTGTCCACCACGCCGGGCCTCGACGTATATCAGTGGAAGCGCTCCAAGTACGTCAAATACTATGTGCATACGATGCATGCTCCGGAGGCAGGTCTTCCGATGTATGAGGTCTTCGGTATGGACTACTACGATGCGATCCTTCTGAACTGCGTGCATCAGGAGGAAGATATCCGCGCTCTTGAGAAGCTTCGTGATCTTCCTGCCAAAGAACTGCACTATGTTGGTATCCCGTTCATGGACGAGAAACTGAAGAAAGTAAGGAATATGGATCCGGTCCCGGAGCACGAAAGAACGATCCTTCTCGCGCCTTCGTGGGGCTCTAACTCCATCCTGAACCGTTTCGGTTCTTCCGCGATAAAAGCACTGCTGGACACGGGCTATCACATCATTATCCGTCCGCATCCGCAGACCTTCCAGTCCGAGACGGAGATGGTCGAAGCCCTGATGAAGGAGTTCCCGGATTCTGACCAGCTCGAGTGGAACAGAGACACGGATAACTATCCGGTGCTTGCCCGCTCCGACCTCATGATCTCCGACTTCTCAGGTGTCATCTATGAGTTTGCTTTCCTTTTTGACAAGCCGGTCATCTGCGCACTGCAGGACTTTGATAAGTCAAAGTACGATGTATGGTGGCTGGACACTCCGGCATGGAAGCTCGAGTATATTCCTCAGATGGGCGCGATCCTGACCGAGGATAACGTGAAAAACATGAAGAGCCTGATCGACTCTGTTATCGACGACAAGCAATACGCCGAGAACAGAAGAAAGATCAAGAAAGATGTCTGGCTGCATCCGGAAGAAGGTGCAGTAAGGGTCGTGGATTATCTTCTGGACAAATATGCAGAGCTGACGAAGACTGACGATCCAGAAGAAGGCGGTAAGCTATGACCTTTCTTTCATTTCTTTATCAGCTGATCATAGCGCCGCTCGAGATTCTCTTCGAGATGATCTACAGTTTCTCATACCATATTATGGGTAATGTCGGACTTTCCATCATCCCGCTGAGCCTGATCATCAATTTCCTGCTCCTTCCGTTTTATAACCGTGCCGACCAGATCCAGAAGGAACAGCACGATAAGGAAGCGAAGCTGGCACCGGGCATCGAGCATCTGAAAAAAGCCTTTAAGGGCGATAAGCGGTTCATGATCCTTCAAACATACTACCGCCAGAACCACTATTCTCCGCTTTCCGCAGTCAGAAGTTCTTTTGCCGTATTCCTGGAGATCCCTTTCTTCATTGCGGCCTATCACTTCCTTTCGAATTTTAAGACACTGCAGGGAGCATCACTCGGCCCTCTTACCGATCTTGGAAGCCCGGATGCACTGATCTGTATCGCCGGTGTATCCATCAATGTGCTTCCGATCCTGATGACACTCATCAATATCGTTTCCAGCAAGATCTATGCCAAGGATCTGTCGAGAAAGGACGAGTTTCGGATGTACGCCATCTCGCTGGTCTTTCTGATCCTCCTGTACCGTTCCCCTTCAGGACTTGTTTTCTACTGGACACTCAATCAGATCTTCTCCCTTCTTAAGAATGTCGTCAAAGCATCCGATAATAAGCAGACACTTCTGGATATCCTTCTCATCTTCCTGAGCATGATGATCCTGATCTATGCGCTCCTGATCTTTGACGGAAGCGCGAGTGACCTCAAGCTTCTCCTGATCATCGCGCTGCTGCCGCTGATCTATCTTCTCTTAAGCCACCGCGCATCGAAGAAGCAGAAACCTCTGGAAGAAAAGACGGAGAAAAAGCCTGTTCCCTATGGCCATATTTTCTTTTCGTCCGCACTTTTCCTCGCTCTTCTGACCGGCATCTTCATCCCGTCCTCTGTCGTCGTTTCATCGCCGTCGGAGTTCGTGGTATTTACCGCTTATAAATCGCCGCTTAATTTCATCATCCTTACCTGCGCGCTGGCGGTTGGTTTTTTCGTCATCTGGTGCGGACTTTTCTACTATCTTTCGACAAAGAAGATCCGCCGCATATTCTCGATTTCTATGTGTGCGATCGCCCTCTGCTCGATCCTGAACTTCTATCTTTCCGGAAGACACCTCTCCTTCATGGACAGCAGCCTTTCTATCCTTGGCGGCCTGAACTTCCCGAAGAAAGAGACGCTCATCGATCTTATTCTCATACCTGTTATTGTCGCAGTCATCATCTTCATATGGAAAAAGCGCGCATCGATTCTTCCGTATGCGCTTTTGTTCCTCAGTCTTGGAACAGCGGCCGTCGGTGTACGGAATATGGTCTCCATCTCTCGGGCCATGCCCAGGATCAAGATGATTCTCGAAAAAGAGAACAGTAAGAAAGCCACCTTCAATCTAAGCAAAGAGGGCAAGAACGTCGTCGTGATCATGCTCGACCGCGCGATCTCCTGCTATGTGCCTTACCTTCTAAATGAACGCCCGGAGCTCCGCCAGCAGTTTGACGGATTTACCTGGTACCCGAATACCATCTCCTTCGGCGGAACCACCAACACCGGCTCTCCTGCCCTCTTCGGCGGATACGAGTACCAGCCGATGAATATGAATGCGAGATCTGACCTTCCGCTGGCAGAAAAACAGAATGAAGCGCTGCGCGTGATGCCGGTGCTTTTCGATGAGGCGGGATATGATGTCACCGTCTGTGACCCGCCATATGCCGGGTATTCCACACCTCCGGATCTGTCGATCTACGACGATCACCCGAACATTCACGCATACCTGACACAGTACGGCCAGTACTGGGATAACGAACAGAATCACAAGCGTCAGAACCATATCTGGGACAGAAACTTCTTCTGCTATGGTTTCTCGAGGATCCTGCCTCTGCCCGCCCAGAAGATCATCTACGATAACGGAATATACCATGATCCGAACTGGAAGACGGACTCTCTTTATCAGACACAGTATATCTTCGCGGACGAGAGCACACACGGTATCTGCGCCGAGTTTATGTATTCATATGCATTCCTGCAGTCGCTCGTGGATACCACGACGATCACGGAGGGTAATGAAAACACCTTTATGATGATGGACAACTGCACCACACATAACGTCGTTCTTCTCCAGCAGCCGGAATATGAACCTGAGATGCGGACAAATAACCATGAGTATAACGAAGCCCATAAGGACCGCTTCACGGTCGATGGCGAATCGATCTCGATGACTTCCTACTTCCAGATGGCGCACTACCACAGCAATATGGCCGCTTATATCCAGCTCGGAAAGTGGTTCGACTATCTCCGTGAGCAGGGCGTATATGATAACACGAGGATCATCATCGTATCCGACCACGGCTACTATCTCGAGCATATGGAGGAGCTCGTCCGCGGACAGAAGTATGTAAAAGCGATCGACCAGAATCCGGAAGATATGCTCGCTTACAATGCTCTCCTCATGGTGAAGGACTTCGACAGTACCGGCTTTACCGTCGATAATACATTCATGACGAATGCCGACACACCGGTCCTGGCCTTTGAAGATCTGATTAAAGATCCGGTCAATCCGGCCACGGGAAACCCGATCAACAGCGATCGGAAATTCGATGACAAGCTCTTCATCATGTACACCCCTGACTGGCGTATCAATACCAACAACGGCAATACTTACTCCAAGGGCATCTGGTATTCGCTGAAAAACCAGTACATCTTCGATCCCGATAACTGGGAAGAAGAAGGCGTATGGTGATTCATCCGTAGAAAAAAACGAAAGAAAAACCTCTGAGCGTCTCCGCCCGGAGGTTTTTTCTTTCGTCCTCAATTCTACTATTGGTTAGAATGTTACTTTTACTTCATGTACTGCACCATCGCTGAAGATCGGGACACGCACGCCCTCGATCTCGGATCCGTCCACAGTGATCTTCACGCCGTCCTTCGTTCTTCTGAAGCCCTGCGGCTTATCGACCGTGATGTGGTACTTCGCTTTACCGGAAGATACCAGGATATCCTCTGCCGTATCATCCGGGCGCAGGATCGGCTCCACGATCAGGGCATCGCTTGTGAAGTCGACACCGAAGCTTGTGAAGAGACACAGCAGGAGCCATGTGGATGTACCGGACAGCGTCGGTCCGATGTTCTCCCCTGTCTCGGAGTTATTGTACTGGGTGCACAGTCTCGGGTTACCGCAGACAGTGAATGGAGACTTAAGGGTTCTATACGGCAGGATGCAGTCAATGACCCAGAAAGCTGTCTTTGCCAGGCGCTCTGCCAAAGCCTTATCACTTACGGACTTACTGGCCTTGAGCATCGCGGCTGCTGCCATCATGTTCGCATGTTTGAAGATACCGCCGTTCTCACGGTCGCCCTGATAATAGAGCGCGACGTCGATCTTCGGCGCGATCTGCGGGTAATCTACACCGGTGCAGAGACGGAAACCGAAAGGTGTTCTCAGATTCTTATCAAGGCTGTCGAGCATGATGGAGATCTGCTCCTCAGAAGCACAGTCCGCCAGAACTGCCCAGCTGAAGGAGTTCAGGAAGTAGGTGCCTGCTTTGCCGTCCTCGATCACGAGACCGTCACCCTGTGCACCGAGATACTTCAGCTGCGGCTTATCTTTTCTGTTGAAGAGTACTCTTGCGAAGTAATCGTCCTTCCAAGCATACTCGTTGATGCGGGTCTTCAGATCAGCAGAAGCGCCCTCGAGGAAAGATGCATATTCTTCGTCACCGCAATTTCTGAACATGCCGATAGCAGCATCTACAGCGACCTTTAAGAGGCATCCGTTCATGACTGACTCGGAGTACTCGGACTCAAAAGGAACCTCGCCGTACTTCTTTCCGGAAGTCTCGATCTGTGCCTTATAGGCCTCGATCTTATCAGCACCGCCGATGCAGTCCGGATCGACACGCAGACAGTCATTCCAGTCTGCTCTGTCGATGAGCGGGATACCATGGGAACCGACGGAGATCTTGTAGGAATAAGTAAATACCGCCTTGATCGTCTCAAGGATCGATCTCTTCTTTCCTTCTTCTCCTGCGATCGGGAGTTCTTCCTTCAGGAAGTCATAGTCACCGGTCAGGCTGATAAAGCGGTCAAGCGCCTGCAGAAGCCAGAGCGCATCGTCAGACCACCAGCCGGGTTCTTTTCCCTGCCAGTAGAAGTTATGGTTTGCAAATCCATCCTCGTGGATGTTGGAGATCCATTCGCGGAGTAACTTCTTGACGAACTCTACCTCACCCATGCCGGCGAAGTAGTACATCGATGCGAAGATGTCCTGGATCTCACGGAAACCGATCTCACGGTAACCCTTCTGTGTCCAGTCGAGAGAACGGGATACGAAGGTCTGGTAGAATACCTGGAACGGAAGATTGTTGTTTACATATGCTTCGAAGTCCTTATCCGCATGCTTGATCTGCATGTAAGAGGAATACTTCTTCGTAAAAGAGATCACCTTATCGAGGCAGGCCGGAAGTGCTTTTGCATCGGTAAAGCGGGCGATAAGCGCTTCGAGCTCTTCCTGCATGGTGATATCTTCTTTATAGTTCTCATTGACGCAGTCCGAAGACAGGCAGGTGAAGTTATCGATCTGCACCTTATCCCCGGCCTTTACGGTAAACGGAGCGGACAGCGCGAAGAATCCCGGTCCTTTTCTGGAATGGGAGTTGCTGAGAACTGCAGCGAACTGCGGCTTCTCCAGTGTGCCGGCGCCGACGAAATCAGCATAGCGTGCGCAGAACTGATCCGGGAATACGACCTTATCACCCTCATGGACCATCAGGGTGTTGTAGCGGATATTGCCCTTCGTCCACTTCGGATTCGGGTTAAAGGAGATCGCACGGATCTCGTCATTGTCGCCGTAGAATACTTCCGACTGGGCAACGACAGTGGAGAAAATAACATCCTCACGAAGCGCGTGCACTTCCTGGGTTCCGAACATGCCGGTATAGACGATACGGAGATCTCTTTCGGAAGCACCGCTGTTCTCGATCTCGATGAGCTGTGCCTCGGAAGCTACCGGGAGCTTGTCCTCCTGCGGGAGGATGAAGATCGTACGGCGTACTTTCAGGCCGTCCTTCAAGGTGTACTCGATGACCGTTCTATTCTGGGAATGACGGCAAAGTGCTTTTACCACGGAATCCTGCTTCGCGGAACCGGAATAGAAGATCACCTGTCCGTTCTCCACAAGGTAGAACTGACGGTTTGCCGGGAAACCGTTCTGCTCCGGCAGGTAGTCCCAGCGTGTCGCGAGGACCTGTGTATCCGCATGGGAGCGGAAGCATCCGCCGCCGATACGGTCGATCGCACTCTTCGGTGTGCTCTGTAGCGGATGGTCAAATCCGATGCGGTTACCGATAAGAAGGTTCGTGTAGTAGTGCGGACCCGGTGCAGGAGAACTGAGATCACAGATCAGTTCACCGCCTTCGTCGAGCTTGCCGCCCCACTCGGAGCAGTATTCGATGATGGATCTTGATGAAGAAAGGAGCTTCTTCCCGTCTTCACTATCGGTTATATCTTCTACAGAGCCGTCTTTTTCCAGAAGAACACTGTAGTTTCCGTCCTTGCTGCTGATCAGGACGGATTTCTGTTCCCCGGCAAAAGCACTTACCACGCTGCAGACATCTTCATCGGAGAGTAGTGCGGCACATACCGGAGCCGGAAAAGAAAGTCCGGATACTCCGAAGAGCACTCCTCCGTTCAGAGTCGATATATACTGGGCACTTACTGCCTCCCCGCATGCCCCGCCAAATCTCTCGCACAGCACCTTATCTGCCGGTGCGATCACTGATCTTGCTCGTTCGCTTTTCATCATCTTGGAACCTCCTGAAATAAAAATAGACCGGATGAATCAATAGAAGAATTCGTCCGATCCCCGTTCGCCGCCCGATTGTGTAATAGATGGATCCATGGCACGTGCCTGTGCCTCCCCATCCAGGTTCACGAAATCTCCCACCCCAAAGGGGTCTCGCGAACATGTCCACAATCGGGGCATGCGATTTTTCCGATCTCAAACACATATTTCAGGTTCCGCTTCCATAAAATAAATCGTTCCTGCTTCTGTCTCCTCAAACAGACGGTCGGATTTATTCATCCAGTTATATAGAAAGGTCGCCGTACCATCGATATATGGCTGAGTGACGGATTCACCGGTGCAGTGGGCTTCGTCCAGATGCCCGGTGAGGGATGCCGGTAACTCCGGCTATTGCTCCCGTATCCGTTTTGGGAAGAAGAGGCTCTATCTCTCCTTCCCAAAAGGGAGTACGCCAGCTGCTAAGTGTATCAGCCCATTACGACTTCGACGTTATGTACGCCGCCGTCGAAAACAGGAAGAATGTTGCCCTCGATCGCATTGCCGTCAACGGTTACGCTCTTGATGCCCTTGCAGACATGATCCGGATTCTTGATCGTTACAGCGTATTCCGCACCACGGTATTTTCTTGTGATCTTAAAGCCATCCCAGGAAGACGGGATCGACGGATCGATCCGCAGGCCGTCAAAGTCAGGCTGTACGCCCAGGATGTACTGGGAGATAGCTACCATGTTCCATGCAGCTGTACCTGTCAGCCAGGAGTTCTTGCCCTGACCGAAGTTCTTGCCGGTCCTGCCGATATCGGAACCTGCATCCTTACCACCGATCATCTGACCGTAAACATACGGCTCTGTCTTATGGATATCAGAAGTATCTTCTGTAAATGCAGGAGCGATCTCAGAGTAGTACTTGAATGCCTGGTCACCTTCGCCGGCATATGCAGCTGCGCAGATGATCCATGCGTTATTGTGTGTGAAGATACCGGCGTTCTCCTTATATCCGCCCGGATATGTGGAGATCTCACCATACTGAATGTAGTACTTGGTGAATGCAGGATTATTAAGAACGAGACCGAACTCGGTATTGAGTCTTTCGTCGATCGCAGCGAGTGTCTTCTTATCTGCGCCCTGCTCCTTGCCGACATCGGACATGATCGCGAAGCCCTGCGGCTCGATGAAGATCTGTCCTTCTTCGCACTCCTTGGAGCCCATCTTCTCGCCGTTGGCGTCATATGCACGGAGGAACCAGTCGCCATCCCATGCGGACTCCATGATGTTCTTCTTCATCTTATCGATCTCAGCCTGAGCTGCTGCCGCCTCATCGTCCTTACCGAGGTGCTTGAGGATCGCTACATAGTTCGGGCCTGTGTATGTAAAGAGTGTCGCAACCATGACGGACTCTGCTACCTTGGAGTAGCCGCCCTCTGCCTTGAACTTCGGGTTGGTGTATGTCTGGAAGGACTCACCCGGTGTATCGGAGTAGCAGGACAGGTTGATGCAGTCGTTCCAGTCTGCACGCATAGCGAGCGGCAGGCCGTGAGGACCGAGGTTGTTTACGATGTGATAGAAGGAAACCTTCAGGTGCTCGAGCATGGTCTGGGCAACACTCATATCGTTGTCGTAAGGAACCATCTCGTCCAGGATGGACCAGTCGCCGGTCTCCTTGATGTAAGCGGAAACAGAGAGGATCAGCCAGAGCGGGTCATCGGAGAAGTCACCGCCGATATCCGCATTACCCTTCTTGGTAAGCGGCTGGTACTGGTGATAGCATCCGCCGTCCGGGAACTGTGTGGAAGCGATATCGATGATACGCTCTTTCGCACGGTCCGGGATCTGATGTACGAAACCGAGGATATCCTGGTTGGAATCACGGAAGCCCATACCACGGCCGATACCGGACTCGAAGTAGGATGCGGAACGGGAAAGGTTAAAGGTAACCATGCACTGGTACTGGTTCCAGATGTTGACCATACGATCGACCTTATCATCCGGAGTAGCAACATTCAGGATACCGAGGAGCTTATCCCAGGAAGCCTTCAGATCAGCAAGACCGGCAGCCACCTTCTCCGGCGTGTCGAACTTCTCGATCATAGCCTTTGCTTTTACCTTGTTGATAGTCTTGCCATCTGCTTCGAACTTCTGATCCACAGGCATCTCGACATAGCCGAGGACGAAGATGAGGGTCTTGCTCTCACCTGCTGCCAGAGTGATCTCTTTGTAGTGGGAAGCGATCGGAGACCAGCCGTCTGCGAAGGAGTCAGTTGCTTTTCCGGCAAGGACAGCCTCCGGATTGTTGAAGCCGTTATAAAGTCCGATAAAGGAATCGCGGTCGGTATCATAACCGTCGATCGCATCATTTACGGAGTAGAAAGCGTAGTGGTTACGTCTGTCTCTGTACTCGGTCTTGTGGTAGATGACGGAACCATCCACCTCGACACGGCCGGTGGAGAAGTTTCTCTGGAAGTTGGTGCAGTCATCCTGCGCATCCCACAGACACCACTCTGCAAAGGAGAAGAGCTTAAAGGTCTTTGCGGAAGATCCTTCGTTCGTGAGAACGACCTGCTGGACTTCTCCGTCATAGCCGTTCGGTACGAAGAAAGTAACCTGAGCCTTCAGGTCGTTCTTCTTACCTGTGATGATCGTATATCCCATACCATGGCGGCACTCATAGGCATCAAGTTCTGTCTTGACCGGTGACCAGCCCGGATTCCAGACCGTTCCGTTATCATTGATATAGAAGTAACGTCCGCCCATATCGATCGGTACGTTGTTATAACGATATCTCGTAATTCTTCTAAGACGTGCGTCTTTGTAGAAGCAATATCCTCCTGCAGTATTGGAGATCAGACCGAAGAATGCTTCCGAGCCGAGGTAGTTGATCCACGGATACGGTGTCTTCGGAGTCTCGATTACATATTCACGTGTCTGGTCGTCAAAATGTCCGAACTTCATATGCCATATGCCTCCTAAAAAGTAGATTTCAAGTACATATATCATACTATAAGGAGGGGCAAAACGGAACGATTCGCGCTGTTAAAAAGTATTAAAAAACGCCTGTTTTTCGGGCTGAATCGGCCAAACGCAAATGATACCGAACTCGAAAACGGTTTCGTATTTCCGAAATTAAAAAGGAGTGATTTTGTCCGTCAGGACAGGCCCAGGAGCTCTTCCATACCGATGATGAACTGCTGCTTTACTTCGTCCATCGTCTCGATCTCGCCATTGATATATGCGGTAAAAAGCTTGTTGATCTCGCCCTCGGCACACTTCTGAACTGCCTGATCATCCGGGATCACGATCCTCTCAGCCTCTGCAACCAGGACAACATACGGGTTTTGGCCCGCCAGAAAATCACTGGCAAAATTCGGATCCTGCGCGCATTTCTGCATGATGGACCGGCTGTTTACGAAACGGCCCTTTACCGCCATATCCGTCATCACGGACTCATCCATGGTCATGATCTTCAGGATCTTCGCGGCCGTTGCTTTTCTATCACAGGAGGATGCCACCATCAGCCATGTGCCTCCGTCGTAAGAAGCCGTCGGCGCAGGCACGATCGACCAGCCGGTCTCTTCCGGTTTCGTCGTCTCGGAGGTCTCTCCGGTTGCTGTTGTTTCCGTGGGTTCCGGCTGCTTCTCCTCATGTCCCGGAACATATCCGATCACCTGCGAAGCTTTTTTCAGGGAACCGAAGAAAAGCACGCACTGACCGTCATTGATCGCACGTTCCCATTCCTCGCTGCCTTCTTCGAACTCGAGCGTCAGTGTATCGTTGAAGAGTTTCTCCTGGAGACTGAAGTACTTATCAAATTCCGCATCTATCGTCACCTTTCCATCCGTGACCCATGAAGTATTTCTTCCTGCCCAGAAGAGTCTGCCCAGCTGCTGGCGGTCAGCCAGAAGCTTGATGATCCCTTCCGTGTTCATGCTGACTTCCCTTGCCTGCTCCATAAAGGAATCCCAGTCGGAAAGCTTGGCCGTCACCAGAGACGGCTCGGCGGAGCCGAGAAGCTTATCCGCCAGATAACGGTTATAGATAAGGGCCGTCGGCGAAAGATCATAGGCAAGTGCTTTTATAGAATGATCCTTATTTGTTGCCGCCTTATAGGTATATTCAAATTGATCCGCAAGATCACTGCTTCCGATACCGACCTGCTCGATTCCGATGCTGTAATCGCTGTCGGTAAAGTTCGGAAGATAATCGGCACTCATCATGAACAGGTCCGGTTTTTTCTCTGAGGAAAAAGCACTTTTCAGCTGCTGGATATACTGCTCCGGTTCCACATAGACATATTCATAATCAATATCTTTGAGATATTCGGAGAAATCCTTGCTGAAATCCTTCTCATAGCCGTATATAACGAGCGGATCCTCAGATTCATCGGTTACGGAGGAAGGGACAGTCGGGCCGGAAGTCGGCTCCGTCGGATCGGTAGGATCGGAAGAAGGCACTGTATCTGTCTCGCTCTCCGAAGATGACACCGCCGTCGAAGACTCCTTGGACGATACTTTTGACTCATCCTTAGACTTCGGCTTACAGGCACACATCGGCAGCGCCAGAGAAACCGCAAGTATAGTTGTCAGCAGTTTTCCTACCTTCATGATACCCTCCGTAAAGTGATCTAAAAGTAAGTTTACCGCATTATAAAAATGCTTTCAAGAAAAGTGACTTTTTCGAAAGGAGAATCACCGCGTGATCCCTCTTTCCTATATATAATTGACAACAGCCGGATTTCATAATAAAATTTCACTTGTCTTTATGACATCCGGGGCATTAGCGCAGTTGGGAGCGCATCACACTGGCAGTGTGGGGGTCAGGGGTTCAAGTCCCCTATGCTCCACCAGAAAAGCCGTCACAAATGTGGCGGCTTTTATCTTATTATTCTTATTATTTTTATTATTTTTCTTATTCAACCGTAACAGACTTCGCCAGATTCTTCGGCTTATCGATATCGCAACCGTTTTCTTTTGCGACATAGTAAGCGAGCATCTGCATCGGAACGATCTCGACAACTGCGGAGAACAGCGTGTCGATCTTCGGGATGAAGATCACATCGTCCGCCTGAGACAGGATCTCCTGATTGCCTTTATACGCTACTGCCAGTACTTCTGCGCCACGGGCCTTGACCTCGACGATATTGCTCAGGGTCTTCTCCATGATCGACTGGTTACAGCACAGTGCGATGACAGGCTGATGCTCTTCGATCAGGGCGATCGTGCCGTGCTTAAGTTCACCGGCTGCATAGGATTCCGCGTGGATGTAGGAGATCTCCTTCATCTTCAGCGCAGCTTCCAGAGCGATCGCAGAGTCAGTATTTCTTCCGATGAAGAACATCGACTTCGTTGCGTGATACTTCTTTGCGATCTTCGGGATCTTCGGGTTCATATCCAGAGATTCCTGGATGCGCTTCGGGAGCATCAGGAGCGAGGACAGGTGATGGTAGTAATCCGCATCCTCGACTCTATCCAGTGTGCGGGAAATATAAAGTGCTACCAGATACAGCACGGATACCTGTGTGGTATATCCCTTTGTCGTTGCTACTGCGATCTCCGGACCTGCCCATGTGTAGAGGACATCGTCCGCAAGCTTGGCGATGGTACTTCCGACAACATTTACGATGGCCAGAGTTCTTGCTCCTCTTGCCTTACATTCTTTCATGGCAGCGATGGTGTCCGCTGTCTCACCGGACTGGGAAAGAACGATGAGAAGTGTATGCTCGTCGATCAGCGGATCGCTGTAACGGAGCTCACTTGCGAGCTCACAGGAGACCGGGATACGGCAGAGCTTCTCGAGTGTGTATTTTGCTGCGCATCCGGCATAGTAAGCGGAACCGCATGCAGTGATCAGGATCTTGTTGATGCTCTGGAGATATTCCTTGGACCATTCGATATCGTCAAGAACGACATGACCATCCTGAATACGCGGGGTGATCGTTGCCTTGACAGCTCTCGGCTGTTCGATGATCTCCTTGAGCATGAAGTGCTCGTATCCGCCTTTTTCTGCCGCTTCGATATCCCAGGTGATACGGGCGATCTTCTTGGTGATCGTCTGTCCGGCAGGATCAAAGACTGTTACACCGTCCGGTGTGATCTCGGCAAACTCACCGTCATCGAGGTAGATCGCATTTCTGGTATTGGCAACCAGTGCGGTAACATCAGACGCGAAGAAGTTTTCTCCGGCGCCGACACCCAGGATGAGCGGGCTTGCCTCTCTTGCAACATAGATCGTGTCCGGCTTCTCGGTGCAGATGACGCCAAGAGCATACGAACCGGAAAGACGGGAAGATGTCTTGATGACTGCACGGCGGAGATCGCCCTTATAGTACATCTCAAGGAGGTGCACGATAACTTCTGTATCGGTCTCACTCTCGAAGTGATATCCCTTCTCGGTCAGTTCTTCACGAAGTGAGATATAGTTCTCGATGATGCCATTATGCACGATCGCGAAACGTCCGTCATTACTTAAGTGCGGGTGCGCATTGGTATCTGTCGGCGCGCCGTGCGTCGCCCATCTGGTGTGTCCGATACCTGTTGTGCCGGGGCAGTCCTTGCCATCTTCCGTCAGTTCGCAGAGGTTCGCGATACGGCCGCTTACTTTATCGACCTTGATCGCACCTTCATTAAGGACCGCGATACCGGCAGAATCATATCCTCTGTACTCCAGTTTCTTCAGGCCATCCAGAAGGATCGGGGCTGCCTGCTGAGTTCCTGTATATCCGACGATTCCACACATATTCTATTCCTTTCTTCCGCATCTTCGCTTGAGGCTCTCCCCGCCTCTTCCGATACGAAAACGGGCTCTTTAAGCAGAGCCCGCAGTGTTATTTTCTGATGATAATGCTCTCTCTTTCTGCGCCGACAGACACATACGTGATCGGGCATCCGATAGCCTTCTCAACATAGAGTACGTAGTCCTGCGCAGCCTTCGGAAGATCTTCCCATTTTCTGCATCCGGTAATGTCCGTCTTCCATCCCTCGAAGTACTCGATGACCGGTTTGCAGTCATTCAGTGCGACCGGGAACGGGAAACGGTCGATCTTCTGACCGTCCAGTTCATACTGTGTGCATACCGGGATCTTATCCATGTAGCTCAGTACGTCGAGTTTTGTCAGTGCAATCTCGGTGGCTGCCTGTACCTCTATGCCGTAGCGTGTGGCTACGATATCCAGAGGACCTACTCGGCGCGGTCTTCCTGTCTTCGCGCCATACTCGAAGCCGGCTTTTCTGAGTTCTTCTGCCTCATCGCCGAACATCTCGCATACGAAAGGACCTTCACCTACGCAGGTGGAGTATGCCTTTACGACACCGACGACATCCTCGATCTTTGCACCCGGGAAACCGGAGCCGATCGGAGCATATGCTGCCATGGTGTTAGAGGATGTGGTGTAAGGATGGATTCCGTAATCGAGGTCACGGAGAGATCCGAGCTGAGCCTCGAAGAGGATGTTCTTGTCTTCTTTTTTTGCTTCCGCTAAAAAAGCACCTGTATCACATACGAAAGGCTTGATCTTCTCACATGCATCATCGACCCACTCTTTGAGCATTTCCATGGTGTAAGGTCTTGCGCCATATACCTTTGTGAGTGTCAGGTTCTTCCACTCCAGAAGATCTGCCAGATGGGACATCAGGTGATCTTTGTAGAAGAGTTCACCGGCGAGGATCGTCTTCTTCTGATACTTGTCAGAGTAGAAAGGAGCGATACCCTGCTTGGTAGATCCGAACTTCTTGTCAGCCAGGCGCTGTTCTTCCAGACCATCAAGCTCTCTGTGCCACGGAAGGAGCAGCGATGCGCGGTCAGAGATCTTCAGGTTCTCCGGTGTGATCGATACGCCCTGGGAGCATACCTCGGAGATCTCCTTCCAGAGATTTTCCGGATCCAGCGCTACGCCGTTTCCGAGAATATTTACGACACCATCGCGGAAAATACCTGACGGCAGAAGGTGAAGAGCGAATTTACCCTTCTCGTTAATGACTGTATGACCGGCATTTCCTCCGCCCTGGAAACGAACGACGATATCGTACTTTTCCGTCAGAAGATCGACCATACGGCCCTTGCCTTCATCTCCCCAGTTGATGCCCACGATTGCGCAGTTTTTCATGTGTTTTGCCTCCTGTTGATGTGCGAAGCTTCCAAATAAACAATGGTGTCCTGTTGTACTAAATCAAGACACCATTGTCAATACCGTCACATTTTATACTCTATATAAAGAGCGTTGTCAAGATTTTCCTTCTTCGTCCGATCCAACGTCCGCATCTTCTTCCGGCTCTTCCGGGATCGGTCCGAGTACGATATCTGCGAAGTTAATGGGAAGTCCGATCGTCGGAACGCGCACCTGACCGGCTTTTGATCTGCCCGGAAGGACAGTGATACCCTTCTTCGGGAGCACGAAGGAGACCGTCAGATCTGCTGTGATCGCACCGGGATCCACTTCACCTGTATTACAGTCCACACCCGTCGGGATATCGATCGCGATGACTCGGGCACCGCGGCTGTGTCCCTCTTCGATCTTCGCCGTGATGGCGAGGAGATTTGGCGGAAGAGGTCGTGCAAATTCATATCCTGTGCCGATGATGCCATCGACCAGCACACACGGCATGCCGGGTTCTTTTTCATAGATCATGCGGGAGATACCGGCCTGCCAGATCGCCGGATCGAATTCGGATGCGGGCTTGATCGGCACACCGAATTTCTCTGCCGCCGCACGGTTATTCTTTACCGCCGGAGACTGCGTCTCGCCGGGGAAGCAGTCCCAGATCGTAACTGTATATCCCCATGCCTTCAGGATCCTTGCCGCAACATAGGAGTCTCCGCCGTTCATACCCTTTCCGGCGAAGAAATGGATCGGTGTGGTCAGTGCTTTTGCCACGATAGTACAGGCATTGGCGACCGCCAGTCCCGCGTGCTCCATCAGGATCGATACCGGTACCTGATAGTCGCCTGATGCAGCCTTGTCGATCAGCCTCTGCTCTTCCCGCGTGAGCGTCATCCGCACGCGGCGCACCGGCTCGACAGGCTCCTTCGGCGGTGGTGGATTCAGTATGCTTTTTTGCGGCCAAAATGGGCTTTCATTTTTTCTCATTCTTCCTACCCGCTTTCACCATTGTTACACTACGCTCCGGAACAAAAAGGCGGAGCAGCCCCTCACATCCTTCATTGTATCATTTCATTTCCGATATGGTCGAGTGCTTTTACGATAGGGATCGTCAGGAAGGCGATCAGCGCGCCGGCCAGACTTCCTGCCAGGACCAGATACGGGAGATAGGAGATCACATAGACTGTCCGCATCACCCAGAGAGCCGCGAGAATCTGTCCGATCCCGTGCGAAGCAGCTCCGGCGATACTGACACCGAAGATGGAGACATGTTTTCTTTCCACCAGAAGGCACATCGTGCCCCAGGCGAAGATCCCGCCCAGAAGCGAGAACAGAAATCCGACGATGTTTCCGCCGAGTCCGAGGATCACGAGAGAACGGAGCACCGCCACGAGAAACGCCTCCTTTTTCCCGACTCCGTAAAGCGTCACGAGAATTGCGATGTTGGCAAGTCCGAGCTTGAAGCCGGGGATCGGCAGGATCCCTCTCGGCAGGAGCCATGCTTCCAGGATGCTCAGCACCAGAGCCAGGGAGAGCATTATAGCGGTCTTTGCGATGTCAAAAGCACTCTTTCTCATTTCGCTACAGCATCCACCTTTCCGGACGGGTTGCCCTCATCTGAGTTCCCGGAAACGATCTGCACGACGACCCGGTTCGGAAGACATACCGCTCCGTCTCCCGGAGATGTCAGTTCTCCCTCTTTTTCGCAGATCTTATCCGCACAGCTGCTCTCTTTGATATAGACTTTTTCGGAAGACAGATAGATGATCATGTGCCCGCGATCCGAATCGATCCGATATTCCATCGGTTCGGAAAACTCGCGCAGATCCATCTCCAGAAGGACTTTTCCGTCCTGTGTGATTCGCACATACCGTGCATCGTCTTTATGGATATGGCGGTGGATAAATAAGCCGCCGATAATGATCGCGCAGCACAGCACGATCGCGCCGACAATAAATGCGTCTCCGGAAGAGAATCGGAAATTTCTCGGTGGCCGCTTCTTAGTCGAAGTATTCGATTGTCCATCCGTCTTGTGCATTCACCTTCCCCTTTAGTGACGAAGATACCCATAATGTACCATTATCCATGCACAAAATACAATCAAGCCCCATTCTATTTGCCATCGTTTTCGCATCCGTGGGAGCCACGGTAAAGAGCGCCGTAGAATATGCATCTCCACGTGCACCGTCTGATCCGATGATCGTGACAGACAGAATATCCGTGTCGGAAGGGAAGCCCGTTCTAGTATCCATGATGTGTCCGTAGCGTACACCATCCTGCACGAAGTACCGTTCATATGCACCGCTGGTGATGACCGTGCAGACTTTATTTCCGGAAAGAGAATATGTACAGCAGAGTGAATTCGGCGAGATCGGAGATGCCACACCGATAGATAGTTCTGAAGAGGATGTCCACGCACAGATATTACCGCCGAGATCCAGAAGGATCTTCTTGAGATTAAAGTTACGCAGCTTCTGCATCAGGATATCGCCGATGAAGCCCTTGGCAACTCCGCCAAGATCCACGGCAACACCGGGCTCGACATATGCGCGATGGTTGGAAAGAAGGTGTACCTTACGGTAATCGACGTTCTTGACGGCCTCCTCGATATCCTGCCTGTTCGGAACATGCATGTTGTCTGTTCCGAATCCCCACAGATCCATGATCGGAGCGATCGTCGGATCGAATCTTCCCCCGGTCTCCTCGGCGTATTTTTTCGCCATCTGAAGGAGATAGTATGTATCCTCGGATAAGGTTACCGGTTCTTTTTCCGAAGAAGAATTCAGCTTTGCGATCTCGCTGTCTTCTTTCTGACGCGAAAACTTCGCTTCCATCTTCAGGAGCAGATCAGATGCTTCCTTCACTGCTTTGTTTGCGTCTTTTCCCGCGCAGGTCAGCGTGATATAGGTATCACATGCAAAGATCGACAGTGATTTTTCATTCGTCTTTTTACAGCCGGAAAGGGTAAAGATCCAAGAGAAAATAAAAGTGAACGAAAGAAAAAAAGCCATGCTCCTTCCGGGCCGGGAAGAAGATGGCCTTTGTTTTTTGCTATTTGCTGTCTTATTATGTCTTTTCCAGATAACTGATCTCATGGTCGTCCTCAGAGTCGTCCTCCCGTTTGTGCCGGGTCTCCTTCCCATGGAAGATCGCATAGATGTAACCGCCTCCGGCGATCACCAGTACGATTCCCACAGCAAGGGCCTCTCCCCAGAATACCACATATTGTTCGGCAAGTCTTGCGGACCTCTCGTAATATGGTATCTGCAGCATATCACTGTCGGAGTATGACTTCTTTAACGGAAAGTACTTCTTCCAGAGCGAACTGACATGAAATCTCGAAGTATTACAGATGACCTGCAGTGCGGAATCATCTTCGCTGTATCCGATGGAGTCCGCCAGCGCCTGGACAAGATCATTATACGCTATGTTCTTGATCGGGTCCATCAGAAGGACTTCGTAGCAGGTGATAGCCAGATCCGTATCATGAACGATATTCGATGCGTCTTCCGACGTCGAGATAGAGGCGACCGGTCCGTTGGCAAGCGCTGCAAGCTGCGGGAACTGGACATATGCGCGGGGTCTGGTGACGCCCGTTGTCTCTGCGATTGCATCCTTCCCTTCGTTTACGACTCCGACTACCTGGAAGCTCAGTCCGTTGATTTCGACCAAAGCTCCCAGTACCTGATAGGAGTGGAACAGATTCCAAGCCAGCTGCGTATTCAGAACGACAGAGAATCTGTCGCCGTTTTCATCCGGGAGAAATCCTCCGCTTTCGTAGCAGAAAGGATGGATGACAGCATAATCATTACTGACTCCGATGACCTCGCAGGAATCAATACTGCCTGTTTCCTCTTTCTCGAGATAACCTCTGGCAGGATAGTTCGCTACTGCGGAATAGCAGTCTTTCCACGGATTAACGATCTGCGTATCTTTCGAAGAGAATCTTCCGGTTCCGAGCGTGGAAAGCTCTGTTGCATCAAGCACCTCGTGGATCGACTTGACTTTATCGAGATCAAGTCCCTTCGAAGATCTTCTCGGTGCGGATCCGTCATCTGTCGCCAGACACGGGCCCAGCACTGTCAGCTGACGATAAGGCATGGTCTTCGATTCGAAGTAATCCGCCGCATACTGGAAGGACTGGCCATCGAGCACCTGATGGATACGGACGACCGAGGCAGTAGAGAGTACGATTCCACCGATCACCAGGAAAAACGGCAGCCCCATCAGAACATAATGGCAGTGACGGCAGAGGTCGCCCCATTTTCTCTTTATGAAATTCTTCATCTTCGTGCGGAATTCCATCAGTTCGTTTCTCCTTGTGCCAGACGTACCTGTTCACCGTTTTTGATCGGCTTTTCTGTTCTGACGATACAGTAGGCCATATTGACTCCTGCGCCCTCGATCGCATAGGATGTCGCGTCTTCTCCTACGATCTTGACCGGGAGTTTGCGGGCGATATAACGTTCTCCGAGAGGAGTGTTCTTCGTAACGAGTATATAGATGAACGAGCCTTCCGTATCCGACTGCACCGCGCCCTTGGGAACAACACAGTCATAGTAGCGGTTCGATGTGGAGATCGTGCAGTTGATCTGCATCGCACCGGGGACCATATACGATCCTTCGACCGTGATACGGACGATCCTGGAATTTATCGGATCCGACGGATCCGGACGGACGGAGTCAACAACAGCGCTATCGCAGTAATCGGTTCTAACTTCAGATCCGACCATCATACTGTCCGCATCTTTCTTCTGGATCTGGCAATCAACATACATTCCGGATTCCATATCTGCGATGACGAACATCTCATCATCCTTCATGCACTGACCGCCACGGGTCGCACTGATAGAGATGAGCGTACCGGAGATCGGTGCACGGATCTCAGTGATCTTGTAGTACTCTTCCAGTTCCTTGATTTTCTTTTCGAGCTCCTCTTTTCTCTTGAGCTTCTCTTCTTTAGTATCTTTTTCACGGTCTGAATCGATGCCTGCATTTGTTTTCGCATCACTAAGTGTTTTTCTAGCTACCTGAAGAGTATGCTTGGCATCTTTCAGCGCACGCTCTGCATCTTCTACAGTTGTGATCTGTTCAAACTCGGCAAGGTCTGTCTGTTTTTCTTCAAGTTCAGTCGATTTCTTCGTGTAAGCAGCTTCTTTATCGACCAGCTGTGAGCATACGTTCTTGAGTTCTTCCGAAGTCGTGTTGTAAGAAGCCTGTTCTTTTTCCACTGCCTTCTGGGCTTCTGCAACATCCTGGTTTGCCTGATCCAGTGCCGCCTGGTCAAAATTCGGATCAGATGGATCCGTAACGCATGCTGCGAGTGCATCCTGAGCTGTTGTCAGTGTTTCCTTGGCAGTTTCGATCCTTTCGTAGATCGTATCTCTTCTCTGCTCAAGCTCCTGCTTCTTTGACTCCAAAACAGTCTTATCTTTTTCGAGCTGTGTAAGCTGATCCGAAATCACTTTAATATCGTTTCTCGTCTGGGCGACCACGGCGTCCTTATTTTTTGCTGCTGCCAGGTTTTTCTCCGCCTGCTTTACCGCTTTTTCCGCATCATAAACAGCCATTTCCATGTCATAGTAATCACTGCTTTCCGAGGGTTTTCTTGCGTCATATTCCATCTCTTTTTCCAGATCCTGGAGACTCTTTCTCGCCTCATCGAGATCCGCATGTTCTTCAGAAACTTCAAAGGTGGCAAGAACCTCTCCTTCTTCCACTTCCTGATAGAGATATACCGGAACATCTGCGATCGTCATCTCACCCGGAGATTTAACCTTCAGCTCGGTATTGGCATGCAGCGTTCCAGATGCGCGTGAGATACTACTCAGTGTCGCACCATAGATCTGCTGCGTGCTGACCTGTGTCAGTGTCATATTCATGATCGTGTTAGAAAAGAACGTCAGGATCCCCATTATGATCAGGAAGATGATCAGTGCCCTGATGATCCACTTTCTGCTCTTTTTCTTTTTATTCTCGTCTGACATAGTCAAAACCTCCTAGTAACCTCGAAACCTTATTTGATTCCCGATCGGGAGATACCCTCGACCAGATACTGTTCTCCATAAAGGAAGATCAGAAGCGGCGGCAGCATGAATATGAATGATGCCGCGAACGCGACGCCTACTTCCGAGGCGTTGATCTGCGATAAGAATACGGACAGCGGCTGCTTACTGGAATCCTCCAGAAGGATCAGCGGCTGCTCGACCATGTTCCAGTAGTCGATGAAAAGAAGGATCGCCATCGCGTAAACAGCACTCTTACACATCGGAAGACATATTTTCGTGAAGATATTCCATTCGTTCGCGCCGTCAAGCTTCGCCGCCTCGATATAAGAAGACGGGATCTGCCGCATGTACTTACTTAAAAGGAATACGCTGAATGTGGAGAATACACCCGGAAGGATGATCGCCCACCACGTGTTATAGATACCCAGCTTATTCGCGATCAGGTAATTCGGAACGAGTGTTACCTGGAACGGCATGAGCATCAGGATGACGTAGGAGAAGAACAGTACTTCTCTTCTCTTTCTTCTGTATCTTGCAAAGCTGTAGGAAGCTAAGCATCCGACCAGGATCTGTCCCAGAACGATAGGCACGACCAGTGCCACGGAGTTCCAGAACTTAAGAAGATAAGTCGGGCTCAAAAACAGCAGTGTCTTGTACTGGGAGAACGATACCATGTCCGGGATCATCTTCAGCTTCGGTGTCGAGGAAAGATATACTTTCGTCTCCGAGGAAGCGGACGACAGGCTGTTATACACTGCACTGTAATTCGTCTTGATCTCATCTGTGGACATGAAGGAGTCCAGGATCGTGAGCACGATCGGCATCAGTGCGAAGGCTGCAACAGCAAATGCCAGGAGAAATCCGAGAGTTGTCCAGATCCTTCCGGTCGCCGTTCTGATGCGCATTCTTCTTTTCGCATCCGCTCGGCCCTTCTCATGCATCTTCTCGATCTCTTCTTCCGAGAGACGGACGATCTCTACTTCTTTAAGATCGCGGATCGAACCATGCTCATGGGTCTCTTCTTTTACCTTGGACGGAATGGGATTTAGTGGAGTGATTTCATTTCTTTTCATGCTGTCACTCCTCCGTATCTCTTCCGAGTTTATTCTCTGCGATGAACAGTATGCCGACGATGATGATCATGGCAATACACATGATGATCGCTGCTGCGGTCAGCTTCGCGTTATCCAGATGCGAGAACATGTTATTCATAAAGTTCTGCAGCATATAGAGCGCATCGTATGGATAGTCTCCGGCGAGAAGATATACTTCACGGAAGATCTTAAACGAGTTGATCAGGGACATGATCCCGACGAAGAAGATCGTCGGCCACAGATAAGGAAGCTTGATACTGAAGAAGCGTCTCACTGCTCCGGCGCCGTCCATCTTCGCGGACTCCAGCTGTTCCTGGGGGACCGCCGAGATCGCGGCAATAAAGAGGACCATGTTATATCCGAGGTTTTTCCACAGGAAGAGGATCAGAATAACCAGTCTCGACCAGTCGGACTTCATCCAGTCGATCTTATCGATACCGAACCAGCCCATATAAGTATTCAGTGCTCCGTTGTAACTGAACATGACCTGCCAGATCAGTACGATCGATGCGACCGGCACCATCATCGGGTTGAGCATGATACTTCTGAATACACTTTTACCGGGGATCTTAGAGCTCAGGAGAAGTGCCAGAAGCAGGGCCAGAAGAACGGCCAGCGGAACAGCGATTCCTGCAAAGATCAGAGTATTGATGGAAGCAGTACGGAAAGCCTGATTGTTCCAGACATTGACATAGTTATCGAAACCAACGAATTCCGTATTCGTTGCACTTCTCTGGAAAGACTGGACCAGGACGATCATCATCGGTCCAAAGAAAAAAAGCAGCACGCCCAGAAGACTCGGGGTAAGATATCCGGTAAAGACGAACCACTCGCGGATCTTTCTTTTTCTCCTTCCGCGGATCCTTCTTTTTCTAACTTCTTCCGGATTATAATCGTGTGCTGCCATCTTGTTTCCTTTTTTATTCCTCACGCAGAACAGGTCCCCAAAATCATTGTACTATACCTTAGGAATTCTGCGACTGTTTTTTCTCTATTAAGAGGAGGGGGTGGGAGCGAGGGGGGTGGACCTCGCTCCCGGGTATGAAAGTAAATAGAAGATAGTAAAGGTTCTTCGCTTTCATCGTCAGGGAGATCGGTTTCGGAGGTTTCTCTCCCTTTCGACATCTTTATTGTCGCATCGCGGTATGACTTTCATGTGACCTTAAAGTGACAGAATAGTCACTTGGCAACATTATCGTTCATGCACTTTTGTCGTCGCCTTATTCTGGATGATCTTACTTACATCCTCGGCGCTTCTCTGCCCGGAATAATACCCGGCGGACTCTTCCTTAATGATTTCCATAATGCCGGGATCAAAGGAACTGAATGTAGAGACATTCTCTACAAGAGATACAAATGTCTTAGCATCGTCTTCTGTCAGAGCGTCCATCAGGCCTATCTTGCTAAGATCGACACTGTCCTCTTCTGTTTTTCCTTCAAACTGATTATTCCATTTCTGCACAAACTCGATCTCTGCTTTATTCCGCCGGTCAAGCGCTGCACGGTTGATCGGGATGGAATTAAACTCATCCGCATAAGAGAACTGCGCATCTTCACTAAACATAAAGCGGATGAAATCCCATGCTTCATCGATATGTTTCGACTTCGCAGAGATGCCGAAAGTCATCATCGGAAGTGCACTCATTCCTGAACCATTCGGAGACGGGATACCGAGGAACACTTCTTTTCCTTTGAGGGATTTTTTCACCCGGGCGATATCTTCCAGACTATATAGAGATGTCGGGCTCAGCACCAGCATTTTTTCCGCTATACGGTCGAGCGGATCGAGATATGAATCTTCCGGCATACCCACGATATCAGGAGAATAGATCGCACCCGATTCTGTCACTCCGTAATATCCTCCCATCTCGCCATTTTCCGAAACAGGATGGGAATTCGCATATTTCTTCGAGATCTCCAGAAGTTCTCTGAATTCAGCTGTATCAAAGCTTACCGTTCCTTTCTCATAATCGATGAAAGAATCGGAGGCTACACTGAGCATCTCATCCAGAAGCTGTGAGCTGCTTACGCCATCATCGAATACCGAGACATTATCCGGCAGAGACTTGATAACATTTTCGAACTCCTCATAAGTCCATCCGCTTCTGTTTCCTACGATATCACTACTGGAAACATATCCGGAAATATCGATACACAGCGGAACCTGATACATTTTGCCTTTCGTCTCAAATGCCCGGAAAATATTGTCGAAATACTCGTCACGCTTCAGTCCGGACTGGCCATCGATAAACTGATTGAGATCTACCAGTACTTTTTCGGAGTTAAACTGACTGTATCTGGAGAAGTTCATCAGGATATCCGGACCCTCCCCCGCGATCATATCCAGATAGATCTTATCCGGGAGCTCATCATATAATTTCTGTAATTCATCATCCGAGTTCGCTTCGATATCCGATCCATAACTCTTGACGAAGATACGGGACAGATGATTCGGATCCAGATTGTACTGGATAATATAGTTTCTGAATTCCGCCTGGCTGTCATCGTACATCGTTCCGATCTGGATGATCGTCTTTCCTGCATGCGGGTTTTTCTCCTGGCGGGTCAGCTTGACGATCGAGTATTCCGATATTCCTTTTGAATCTAAATCATTATTCCACAGTTCCTCGAGGAGAATGATCTCATCATCGGACTTTATGACAACAGATCTGGAACCAGCTGTTTCTTCGTTATAATCTGTCCAGTTCCAGTCCAGAATAGTCTCTTTATCTCCTTTAATGGGATCAACGGATTTGATCCCATCCACGTCCATAAGATAGCATTTATCAGCTCCCTGGATATATTCCCAATAGGATGATGCGACCTCGATGGGGCTTCCTTTGAGCGTTCCGCTTTCCGGATCGACCTCGCAATAGGCTGATGTTGTTTCTCCTGTCTTCTCATCAAATTTATCCGTAGAAGCATAGTATTTTCCGTCGGTAAAGAGAATCGTTCCGTAAAACCCTTCTACCTGATCTCTGTGGATCAGTTTTCCATCTTTTCCCACCAAAGAGAGGTTCATGCCGGCTCCGACCAGATAATTCCCGTTATCCAGTCTGAAAACAGTTGACTGCCACATTTCTTCCGTATCTTCCAGTATGATTTCATTTTGAACATTTCCCTGGCTGTCACAATCGTAGAGCTTTGTTTTTGTGACACACTCACCATTTTCATATACTGTCGCAGTTTTCAGAAAAGATCCGTCCTTCTGCGGGAAGACTCCGGAGATATTCTCGGAATCTTGCGAGGACTCTTTTTTGATCATGTTGCCATCCAGGTCATAATATATCGTTCCCGATTCACTGTACTTTTCCGTGAGCTCCATCATTTTCTGACAAGCATCTCCGGTTTCATCGTCCCAATTAAGATTCTCGATCTGTTTTTCGACTTCCGGCGGTATTTTATAATCGATCGAATAAGAAATCATGACCATATCTCCCAGGAAGGTCAGATTATTCACGTTCTGATAAGTTACTTCCTTATCCGGATCGATCGGGATCGACACGCTGGCCTTTTTCACGTCAAAGTACGGGTCATCTTCTTTGACCACATTCTGTCTGACACTTGAATTCTTTTTCTTACTGTTATTACATGCAGTTAACGGCAGGATCATAGACGATGACAGAATGACCGCCATCGCACGCCTCGACAACATACGCATAGAAACACCTCCACGGGGATTATTACCATGGTTATTGTACGGCGGAAAAAATCGGAGTAAATGAAAGAATTGTAATTTAGCGGATCATCTTTTTGAAATAACTTCGGCGGCTCTTTGCTGAATGATGCGGCAGACATCCTCTACGCTCTTCTCGCCTCTGAAGAAAGGCGCCGTTTCTTCCTCGACGATCTGAAATACGGAAGGATCCGTGGACATGATCGTACTGGCTCTTTCGATCAAGGCCTTAAAGGCCTTCGCATCCTCCTGATCAATACGAACCATCGTCTCCGGGAAAGGCAGGAAGGAAAAAAACGTCTGATCATGTTCGAACTGCTCGATCAGGTACCGGTTGTCCTCGATCGTATCGTCGCAGATACGGTCAAACGCTTTTCTATGAAGAGGGATCGATCCGAGCGAAGACGTGTAAGTGTACTGCGAATCTTCATCGAACAGGCGGCGGATAAATGTCCATGCCTCATCTTTATTCTCAGAAAACGAGGATATCGCGAGCGTCAGAGCAGGCATAGCAGAGACACCTGCTCCGCTTGGTGATGGCATGCCGATATAGATACCGTTATTCTTCAGGATGGACCGGTACTCGGCAAACTGGTAGAGATTATAGATCTCTATCGGCATCAGTGCCAGCTTCCCGTCCTTCATAAGTTTCGTGGGATCATTTCTGCTCTCTTCCTCAATATTGAAGTCCGGAAGTCCGTTCCCGTCATAATTATGCGGTTCGTCATCGACACTGTCTGTTCCGTATTCCTTCGTGATCGTAAGAAGCTGCCTGAATTCATCACCGTCAAAGAACACATTTTTCTTCGTATAATCGATAAAATCAAGCATCGCATCTGAGAGCATGCGCTCGAGAAGCTCACCATATTCCATCTCCTTCATAACCTTCACATCAGAAGGCAGATTCTCCACGATCCCCGAGAACTCGGAATATGTCCAGCCGGATCTCTCCCCGATCAGATCTCTATTTCCGAGAAGGCCCCGGATATCAAAGCATACCGGGATCTGATACAGTTTCTCCTTATTTTCGAAAGCGGATAGAATATTGTCGAAGTATTCTGTTCTGTTTAAGCCATTGGGGCCATCTACATACTTGTTCAGATCGACCAGGATCTCTTCGGAATTAAACTGGCTGAAGCAGGAAAAGTCCACCAGTATATCCGGTCCTTTCCCACTGATCATCTCCTCATAGACTTTGTCGGACAGGATCGTCTGGCGCTGTGAAAAAGAGAGATCCGGAGCAAGAACCGTATTATAGTCTTTCACTCTGATCCTCGAGGTATTTCCTTCCTCTGTATTGTAGGCAACAATATAGTCCAGAAGATCGTTGGAAGGGATACCGATCGTGCCTATCGCGATATATTTCTTTCCTGCATGCGGATTCTTATCCGCTTTTGACAGAGAAACTGCATATGTTTTCTCGATCATGTCACCCGTGACTTTATCTGTTTCAGCTGCCGATCTTAGAAAAGCACTTTTATTCTCCGAAATGATGCGGAAACTATTCGGATCGTAGTTGTAATAGTTTACGTCGGTGCTGTTCCAGTTCAGGATCTCTTCGAGGCTTCCGGTGGAAAGATCAACTCTATGGATCCCGTTGCCATCGATCGTATAGCATTTTCCATCTCCTCCGGAGACGACGTCACCGATATCGGTGTCAAGCTTTCTCTTTTCTCCTTTGAGGGAACATGTCTTTATATCAAGTTCCGAGAAGGATATCGATTCCGCCTGACCGTTATCTAAAAAAGAGGACAACAGGGCATAGTACTTATCCCCTGCTTCCACGACACTTCCATTCAGTTCGGGATCCTCCAATTGTCCTAATACTTCGCCACTATGGGATAGGATCATGATCATCGAGTAATCAGAAAGGATATACGATCCGTCCGCGGTAACAAGAATATGCTGCGGATTGATAAGAGAACCCTCCGGAATTTTCACCGTCTCTTTCAGAAGTCCTTCCGTACTGTAGATCAGTAATTCACGCCAGTATTCCAGTGTTTCAAAATCCATGTGTTCGACCAGACAAATGATGTCTCCGTCTCGGTCCGGGAAAAGATTGACGACTTCACTGTTATATGGAAGTTCGATCTTAGATAGAGGATTTCCGTCAAAATCGAAAATCACCAGTCCCCGCTCGTAAAACTCCTGGACCTTCCGCATTACCTCACCGATCTGCTGAACCGTCGTGTCATAAAAGTCATTCAGCATCTTATTCATTTCCGGAGAATACTCATAGAGAACTTCGTAGGATGCGATCACGGAGTTCCCTGCAATCGTTGCATGACGCTGCTCGAAATACTGGATCTTCCTGTCGATCTCCGGTTCGATGCGGATCTCTTTAACCGTCGTTTGGAAAAACGGATCCTGTTCCTTTACCGTCTCACTGGTATTCTTTTTCGTACTTTTGTGACAGGAAACCGATGTGATCGAAAGACAGATGATCAGAAGGAGCGCGAGGATCCGCTTGCACTTCACACGCATCTTTCCGTCCTCCCTTATGCCCGGTAATCCAGAATGCTTCTGGCATTATGGAAGAAAATGACCGACACTGCGATATTAAAGACAGCAAGGATCAGGAAATCGAGCGGGAACAGAGCCGGCGATACGGCATACAGCCTTCTGCCGATATAAGCACCCAGTGACAGTTCGAAGATGAATACCGCCGAGAGGAGCGCAAACGACAGCAGCATATGGGAGTGCCGGTTATTGCTCACACCGAGGGTACGCATCGACGTCAGATAGCAAGCATAGAAAAGAAGCGCCGCGGATGCATAGAACATCGCTCCGCACGGTACATATGCAGGATGGAGCCTTGCAAAGATCGAGACGATCGTAAGGCAGACGATCCCCTCGGCAAATGCTTTTACCACAGGCGCCGTGGCGGCATAGAATAATTTCTTGAAGGCCTTTCCGGGCATCAGGTAGATAAAGGGCTTGTCCAGTTCCTCGACGAATTTTCCCATCGGGATCGTGAAGATCATGGTATAGCACAGCACCGCCATCGCCAGGATCTGCATGATGAACGGATACATACCCTTGCGCATCAGCGCCTGAAGGAATGCACCGAGTACGACCGCCACGGCGATCATGGCAATCGATATCCTATCGAAGATCACTGTCAGAGATCTCTTCTGCTCTGTCATCTGCCGCTGGAGAAGCACCGCTTCGCCTCTGCGGAATCCGAGGAGATGGGATTTTCTGATCTTTTTACTTCTTTCATCCGAAGATGGTATCTCCATCCGGCTCATCCGTCCGAATCCGCGGCCGATCGTGGTAAGGACGCTCTCGTAGTAGGCCGATTTATTGTAAACGATAAGGAGGATCGAGATGATCAGAAGAAGCATCATGAGCCCCGCATATGTCAGGGTCCAGTACAGGTCTCCCGCCATCGCCGCGAACAGGAATCCGCACGCCCATCCACCCAGCGGGATCACGTGCAGGTACGGCTCGTTGAAGAAAGCGACGGTATCTGACCAGGGAGACTTGCTTCCCCAGAGCGCGATCACGATCCCCACGATGATGACAAGACTGGAGATATAAAGCGAAGCGCGGATCAGTCCGCGGAGCAGCCGTGATGAGGAAGATACGGAATAAACAGCCATCGCCGCAACAGAAAGACTGATCGACAGCATCAGCCACGCCCCCATCAGGATCAGAAGATCCTTCGGTCCGAGTCCGAAATAAAACCGCAGGTTCGTCAGCTGCATCAGCAGGAGCAGCGTCGCAAGAACACTGGTCAGGCACTTCCTTATAAGCCCGTAGAAAAGCACTTTCTCCGCACGTATCGGCGAGACGAACAGCCGGTCGATATCTGCCGGAGCAAAGAATGAATTTCCGTGATTCAGTCCGATACCGAGTATGACAAATGAGATCAGAAGGAACGCAAAGGCGACACCGCCTTTATATGTATTGACTGCATTATCAAGGATCCCGGTCTCACCGAGGTGATTGATCTCCTGATAGACATATAAGGCAAAATAGGCAAGAACGATCAGCGCCCAGAGCCAGAACTGCGGGTGCTTGATCTTTTCGCGGAGGGAATTCCTCCACTGCTTGAAAATCAGATACATACAAGCATTCATAGCATCTTTACTTCTTCTTTTTGCCCTTCTTTTTCTTCGACGTATTCGGATGCGTCACAGGTGCTTTTGCATGAGAAGCGCCTGCCTTCTTCGCACCGGCCGGATGGGATTTCGCAGATGGAGCAGGCGACGGATCGGTGATCCGGATATCATCTTCTGAGAACCACGGGGAATCATAAGACTCCGTCTCGGCGAAGAAGATCCTCTCCAGAGACTCTGCCCACATACCGATCATCTCTTCTTTTCTGTGGCAGGAGATGACCTTTCCCTTACGCATGATATATGCCTTATTCCAGATGCCCTCCACCGTGGCGATCATGTGCGTGGAGACTAAAACGGCCACACCCTCTTCCGCGAGTTCCTGGATCAGCTGGCGCAGTTCCTTGATCGCGTGCGGATCCAGTCCCAGCATCGGCTCATCGAGAAGGAGGAGCTTCGGGCGGGGAAGCAGCGCGCAGATGATGGAGACCTTCTGCTGCATACCTTTCGAAAGGTCCCTGCAAAGCGTATCCACGACTTCAGTCAGGCGGAAACGGTCGATCAGCTCTGCGGCATAAGATCTTGTTTTCTCGCGGTCAAGCTTATAGGCGCGTACCACGAATTCAAACTGCTCACGGACGGTGAGCATCTCATATAGACACGGAAATTCCGGAACATAGCCCAAGATCTTTTTGGCCTGGCTGGAACTTGCGGGGAATCCGCCGATCTGGACAGATCCTTCGAATCGGAGAAGGCCCAGGATGCACTTGATCGCAGTGGATTTGCCGGCTCCGTTAGGTCCCAGAAGAACGCCGATCTCGCCCTCTTCCAGAGAAAGATTCACATTCTCATTGGCGATCTTTTTTCCGAATTTCTTCGTCAATCCCTTGGCTCGAAGCATGGTCCCCTCCTATAAATCCCCGCATAGTAAGACAAGAATAGTTTATCATTTTTTGCGCCGCATTACTATTCCCCGGGTCATTGAATAAGATATAATGGATAACAGGGTCGAAGATCGGAAAAAGACTCAAAGATCCTTTCTTTTACGATATGGAAGGCAGCCGCATGCTCAGCAAAACAGCAACAGAACAGAATACCGCCTATCACATCAGGCTTCAGCCGGAAGAGAAGAAAGTCCGCCTGAAGCTCGATGAAGCATGGCGTTACCGCGATCTGGTACGTCTTCTGACCCGGCGCACGTTTACCGTTACGTATCAGCAGACTGTCCTCGGGCCGCTGTGGATCATCATCAATCCGGTCCTTGCCAGCCTGATCTACATGTTCGTCTTCGGCCATATCGCCGATGTCGGCACCGCCGGCATCCCCCAGATCCTCTTCTATTTCGTATCTTCCGCGGTCTGGGAATTATTCTCCTTCAGCCTTACGAAGAACTCCCAGACATTCGTTACCAATGCATATCTTTTCAGCAAAGTATATTTCCCCAGGATCTGCGTCCCGATCTCGAATATGCTCGTGAGCTTACTGAAATTCCTGATCCAGCTCCTGATCGTGATCGCGCTTCTGATCACCTTCGTGGTACGTGGAGCGGTGCACCCGATGTGGGCGCTCTATCCTCTCCTGCCGCTTCTTTTCCTTCAGATGGCGCTTTTCGGTATGAGTGTGGGCGTTCTTATCTCCAGCATAACAACGAAATACAGAGATCTTCTCGCCGTGGTCAATGTCCTCGTAAACCTCTGGATGTACGGCTCCGCCGTAGTTTACCCGATCCAGAGCGTCCCGGACGGCGTCCTGAAGATCTTAGTCAAGATCAACCCGGTAAGTGAGAATATGGAGCTGATCCGTATGATCCTCCTGGGCGAAGGTGAATTTGACCTGATGTACTATCTGGTCGGACTGGTCATCACAGTCCTCCTTTTCTTCTTTAGCCTCGTGATCTTTAACCGGGTGGAAAGGACGTTCGCGGATACAGTATGAGTATGGTCAGCCAAAATCCAAGTGATACCTCTTCCAAAGAAGTCATGATCCGTGTCTCGGGACTTAGGAAAAAGTACCGTCTCGGCAAGATCAGCGCGCGCACGCTCCAGGGATCGATCAAAGAGTGGCGCACACGAAAGAAGAATAAAGATCCGAAGGCCGGCTCTTCCGGGACGTCCAGAAACAAGGACTTCTATGCTCTGAACGGAGTCGATCTGACCGTCTATAAAGGAGAAACACTGGGCATCCTCGGCAAGAACGGCGCCGGCAAAAGCACGCTCCTTAAGATCCTCTGCCGCATCACTGCGCCGACTGAGGGAACGGTCGATCTTTATGGCCACATCACCTCGATGCTGGAGGTCGGCACCGGTTTTCACGGTGAGATGACCGGCCGCGAAAACATCTATCTTAACGGCACGATCCTCGGCATGACGAAGGCGGAGATCGATGAAAAGATCGATGATATCATCGCGTTTTCCGGACTTGAGGAATTCATCGATACACCGGTAAAAAGATATTCCAGCGGTATGTTCGTCAAGCTCGGTTTTTCCGTCGCATACCATCTCGACAGTGAGATCGTCATCATGGACGAGGTCCTCGCCGTCGGCGATGTGGAGTTCCAGAAGAAGTGCATCCGCTGTCTCCTGGATGCGGCAAATAATGATATCCGTACCGTGCTCTACGTCAGCCACAATATGAATACGATCCGCCAGCTCTGCAAGCGCTGCATCGTCCTCGATAAGGGCGAGGTCATCTTTGACGGTGACGTGGAACAGGCGATCTCGATCTATCTCGGCACACAGGCAGAGATGCCCTCGGAGATCGAGTACGGACCGGAGCACCGCTCGAGAGACTACCAGCGTATGCGCGCCAGAGATCTGTTCTCTCTTGATGGTCTTCGTCTTCTGAACCGTCCCGAGCCGATCTTCCCGACTTCGGGAGAAGCGGAACTCGAACTTGCCTACACCGCCGCAAAGGAGATCAGAAACGTCGCTTTCCGCTTCCAGCTCCGCGACCAGGAAGATACGAAGATCGCATCGATGCTCCCGGGAAATCTCATCACGGTTTCTCCCGGAAAGAATACCGTCCGGATCACCCTTCCTCTTTCGCACCTGACCTGCGGACGCTACAGCGCGGATATCGCCGTCTATCAGCTCGACGCCGGCGGTATCGAAAGAAAGATGGATCTTGTCTCCCCTGGATTTACTTTCCAGATCGAGTCCGCTCACGATAAAGACGATTATACGAAGTGGAATCAGCAGCAGTTCGGGGCGATCCGCCTTCCGGATCTTACTGTCGAGGCCGGATCTTCAGACGCGCCCGAGAAATAAAAAGAGCCACTTCAATTATTCTTTTCCCACATTATAAGAGAATATATTGATTTTCATTTCCTTCTAGTAGTAAATTAAGGATATGATTTTCATTTGAGAGTTCTTCTCGAAAGGACGGAAAAGTATGTTTAAGATCGTGGCCAAAAGACAGCTCAATGAAGCCGTGACCCTGATGGAGATCGATGCGCCGTATATCGCAGCAAAAGCGAAAGCCGGACAGTTCATCATCTTCCGTGTCGATGAATACGGAGAGAGGATCCCTCTTACCATCGCGGATACCGATCCTGAAAAGGGAACAGTTACCATCATTTTCCAGGCTGTCGGCACATCGACCCGCACCCTCGCACAGATGGAAGAGGGAGATGCGATCTTAGACTTCGTCGGTCCGCTGGGAAATGCCACTGAGATCGAAGGATATAAAAATGTATGTGTCGTCGGAGGCGGTGTCGGATGTGCGATCGCCTATCCTTCGGCAAAAGCACTGCACAAGGCAGGCGCGCATGTCGATATGATCGCCGGCTTTAGAAACAAAGACATCGTCATCCTCGAAGAGGAGATGAAGGCCGTCAGCGATAATCTCTACGTGACCACCGATGATGGTTCCTACGGCGAGAAGGGCTTCGTTACCAATAAGCTCCAGTCCCTGATCGATGCAGGAAACAAGTACGATCTGGTCATTGCGATCGGACCTATCCCGATGATGAAATTTCTCGCGGAGGTCACCCGTCCTTACGGCATCAAGACCCTTGTCAGCCTGAACCCCATCATGATCGATGGCACCGGAATGTGCGGCGGATGTCGCGTCACCGTCGGCGGCAAGATCCGTTTCGCCTGTGTTGACGGTCCGGATTTCGACGGACACGAGGTCGATTTTGACGAACTGATGCGCAGAAATTCCTACTACAAAGCACAGGAACGCGAGAGCGCGAACCACGAGTGCCGCATCATCAAAGCCGGAAAAGCTGCAGAGGCAGCTGCCGAAACACTTACTGCCGGCATCGAAACTGCCGCATCTTTCACTAAGGAGGAAAAGTAATATGGCAAATCTTTCTCTTACCAAAGTCAAGATGCCGGAGCAGGATCCGAATGTCAGAAACAAGAATTTCGACGAGGTCGCTCTCGGTTATACAGAAGAAATGGCGAAGGAAGAGGCCACCCGCTGCCTCAACTGCAAGAACCGTCCGTGCGTAAGCGGATGCCCGGTCAACGTCCGGATCCCGGACTTCATCGCACAGGTCGTCGAGGGTAACTTCGAGGAAGCCTATAAGATCATCACATCGACCAACTGCCTCCCGGCGGTCTGCGGACGTGTCTGCACCCAGGAGACCCAGTGCGAGAGTAAGTGTGTCCGCGGCATGAAGGGCGAGAGCGTCGGCATCGGCCGTCTCGAGCGCTTCGTTGCAGATTATCACATGGCACATAGTAAAGAAACGATCGAGAAGGCTGCATCGAACGGTCATAAAGTTGCCGTCATCGGTTCCGGTCCGGCAGGCCTGACCTGCGCCGGCGACCTTGCCCGTCTCGGCTACAGCGTAACGATCTTCGAGGCTTTCCATAAAGCCGGCGGCGTACTGGTATATGGTATTCCGGAGTTCCGTCTCCCGAAGGCCATCGTACAGAAGGAAGTCGATCATCTCGAAGCGCTCGGCGTAGAAGTCAGAACAAACTTCGTTATCGGAAAAACACTCACTATCGATGAGATCTTCGCGGAAGGTTATGAAGCCGTATTCATCGGATCCGGAGCAGGTCTTCCCTCTTTCATGGGCATCGAGGGCGAGTCTCTCGTCGGCGTATATTCCGCCAATGAATACCTGACCCGCGTCAACCTCATGAAGGCTTATAGCGACAAATACGACACACCGATCCGAAAGAGTTCTGCGGTAGCTGTCGTCGGCGGAGGCAACGTCGCGATGGATGCTGCCCGTACTGCGAAGCGTCTCGGCGCAGAGCACGTCTATATCGTCTATCGCCGTTCCGAAGAAGAAATGCCGGCACGTGCGGAGGAAGTCCACCATGCCAAAGAAGAAGGCATCGAGTTCCTGTGCCTGAATAATCCGACCCGCATCCTCGGCTCGGAGACTGGTGAAGTAAGTTCTCTCGAAGTTATCTCGATGGAGCTCGGCGAGCCGGATGCCAGCGGAAGAAGAAGACCGGTCGCGATCGCAGGTTCCGAGCATGAGATCACCGTAGATACCGTGATCATGGCTCTCGGCACTTCTCCGAACCCCCTGATCAGAAGCACCACAGAAGGCCTCGAAGCAAATCCGAGAGGCTGCCTCATCGCAGATGAGACCATGGCTACTTCCCGTCCGGGTGTTTTTGCCGGCGGAGACGCCGTCACCGGTGCCGCGACCGTTATCCTCGCCATGGGCGCAGGAAAGACAGCAGCTGCTTCTATCGATAAATACATCAAAGAGAAGTAATCATGAAGAGACCTGCTCTCACAAGAATCACCGGAGCAGTCCTGCTTGCCGCTCTCTTGTGCCTGTCATCGTGCAGGAAACCGGATGCAGATGTTTCATCGGAAGCTTCTTCTGTTTCTTCCGAAACTTCTGCTGTTCCCGCTTCCACTTCTCCTTCTGCCACGGAAGAAGAAACATCTGTATCTTCTGAAGATCCTTCCTCCGATACTGCACCGCTCCCGGAGACGGATATGACCGTTTCAAATATGGATGCTGCACCGACTGTCCCGGCAGCCGGAGATCTGGCGGAGGAGTTATCCAGACTTCCCGGAGTGACCAAAGTCTGCAGGAGGACCACTTTTAGCGAGGGCCAGTATCTTCTCTACTATGAGATGCCGATCGACCACAGCGATCCCTCCAAAGGCACTTTTACCCAGCGTCTGTATCTCAATTTTAAAGGGAAAGATGCTCCCAATGTGTTCGAAGTCGGCGGTTACAATATCTACTATGGGATGTATAACGGTGATTTTTTCGATGAATCGGAGCCTCTCTTCTCGCAGAAATATAATTGCAACTTTTTCGAAGCCGAATACCGCTTTGACGGATTATCCAAACCGGAAGGATTTAAGAATACGGAAGCGGATTACTGGGAATACCTGACCTGCGCGCAGGCTTCCGAGGATTTCCATACAATGATCGGAAGCCTGAAGAATATCTTTTCCGGGAAATGGTGCTTCGAAGGGGCAAGCAAAGGTGGCGAATTCACTACTTACTATCTTTCTTCCCATCCGGAAGATATCGACCTGTTTATGGCAGAGTGCGCCATGCTGAAACTGGGGAAGAATTCTCCCGGATCTCTGGACTATGTATATAAAACCGCCGGAGATGACCGCTATGGCAAAGAGCAGGCAAAGAAGTACCGCGATCTGCTGCTGCGGTTTCAGGTGGAGATGATCAAGCACAGAGACGATCTGCAGGACGCTTACTGGCAGCGTGCCACCGTGTATTATGATCAGCTTTTCGCACCGTCTATGACCAAAGAGATCCTTTTTGACTGCACCGTCCTGGATACCCGATACGTTTTCCAGTATGACAGCACTGATCATCCGGCGGGAAATCTGTTCGACCGTATGCAGGAAGTCCTGGATAATACGGATGATCCGTCACGTAAGCAGCGCTTTATAAACCTGTCCCTCGATCTTCTGGAGGATATGTATGGTCCTTGGCAGTATTCCTATAGCGTGGGGGAAAATACGATCAGTGAATCAGATAGTCTGAATCAGTATGCCTATTTCTTCCAGTGCTACCATGAGGATGGCTACTTCGACTATGATTTTTCCTATCTTCGAAAAGCACTCGAAAAGGACGGAAGCGGCGCCTCTTTATACATTACCGAGGAAATGGAACCGGATGTCTATAGTTACCGGATCCTGGAATGCCATAGATCCATCCCGTACTCTCCGGATGTTGTCAACGCCCGGATAGCCGCCGTGGAAAATACGAAGAAGCCTCTCATTCTGCTCAATGGTCTCAGCGACATCTATCAGGTCGCGGAGATAAAAGAATGTGATAACCCGAATGTTCATATATTTAATCTCCCGGAGTCTTTTCATGACGAATTGTCACTGGATTACCTAAGCGAAGAACAATTCAAAGAATTTGACGCCGTCGTCCGGGAAGCACTGGAGATACCATCATGAAAATAGTAGTACTGGACGGATACACCCTGAACCCGGGAGATATTTCCTGGGAACCATTTCGATCCCTTGGCGAGCTTGTCACCTATGAGTACACGAAGCCGGAAGAGGTCTTCGAAAGACTTTCCGGCGTTTCGGTATGCTTGACGAACAAGACCTGTTTCCCCAAAGAGGTGCTGGAGAAGCTTCCGGATCTTAAGTATATCGGCTGCCTCTCGACAGGCTTTAATGTCGTGGATGTAGAATACTGCAGGGATCACGGGATCACCGTGACGAACATCCCGGAGTATGCGACGTACGCGACTGCACAGATGACCATCGCGCTTCTGCTGGAGATCGCAAACAAGGTCGGCCACCATAGTGATCTGGTCCATGACGGTGTCTGGACAAGAGGCCGCGACTTCTGCTTCTGGGACGGGACCCTTACAGAGCTCTACGGAAAGACCTTAGGCCTTTTCGGCTTCGGCAAGATCGCCTCCCGCGTGAGCCGCATCGCCTCTGCACTGGGCATGAAGGTTCTCGCCTGCCGCCGCTCGGAGATCACGGAAGAGATGAGAAAAGCCGATCCGCAGGTGACCTTCGTCGATGAGGAGACACTCTGGCAAGAGTCGGATGTGATCTCCTTCCACTGCCCGCTGACCCCTGCGACCACCGGTCTTGTGAATAGTGAAGTGATCGCGAAGATGAAAGACGGCGTGATCCTTCTGAACACTTCCCGCGGTCCGGTCCTCGATGAATCCGCAGTCGCGGAAGCTCTTAAAAGCGGTAAAGTCGCCGCGCTTGGCGCCGATGTGGTAAGCGTCGAGCCGATCCGTGAGGAGAATCCTCTTCTTTCGGCGCCGAATACTTTCCTGACACCGCATATCGCATGGGCACCGGAAGAGACACGTCTTCGTCTGATGGATGTCGCGGCAGGCAATCTGTCTTCTTACTTAAAAGGATCTCCCGTCAACGTTGTGTCGTAAAATCAAGCGAGGTACCGGTCCCTAAGGTATGCAGTTTGGCAGAGACCAATTTATGTGGTATCCTTATGCCGTTTGCGGGTAAGTTCCGCATAAAAGGAAAAAGAAATAACACCGGCAAGTGCTTTTGCCGGAGACAATAAAGGAGAAAACGGATGAATAAGATCCTCTATATGTTTCTCATATCTATGATCCCGATCGTGGAGCTTCGTGGAAGTATCCCGTATGCCGCAGCTGTCGGCATCCCGTGGCACGTCGCGCTGCCGCTGGCCATCGTCGGCAATCTCCTGCCTGTTCCGTTCATCCTTCTTTTCGTCCGCAAGGTCTTCGACTGGATGAGAAAGTATCCGAAGCTCAAGAAGATCGTGGATTTCTGTGAGAGAAAATTCGCAAAGAAGGCGGAAAAGGCCGGAAATGTTGCTTTCTGGACCCTGGTCGGATTTATCGCGATTCCTCTTCCGGGAACCGGCGCATGGACAGGATCCGGTATTGCGGCGATCTGTGAAGTTCCCTTCAAGAAGGCCATCCTGGCCGCCATTATCGGTGTCTGCATCGCAGCCGTCGTCGTCACGCTGATCGCTTACGGTGCGCTCGCCGGCTTAAGCTTCCTGATCTGATAACGGTATTTCACGGAGGATCGGTCAGGATCACCCATGCAGCTGATAGATAGTTTCACCAAAGCAGATAAGAAACGCGTGATCTTAAGTTTCGCCGGAGTTTTCGGGATGGGATTCTTCCTGTCCTTTCTCGTGCTGTGCGACCTCGGCACCGACCCCTGCACCTTCATGAACCGCTCCATCAGCAGCCGCATCGGCCTTTCTTTCGGCAACTGGCAGCTGCTCCTGAACTCCGCGATGTTTCTGGTCGTCCTTCTTTTCAAGAGAAAACTCATCGGCTGGGGCACGCTCTTTAACATGATCCTGGTCGGATACTATGTCGATTTTTTCACCTGGATCTGGGGTAGGACCCTCTCAGATCATCTCTTCACGGATGCGCCCACGCGCTGGCTGATCTTCGTTATCGCGCTGATCCTTTTCATGATCAGTGCAGCCGTCTATATCAATGCAGATACCGGCGTCTCCCCATATGACGGCATCCCGATCATCCTTACAGAGGCGGTCACATCGCATCTTCCCCAAATACCGAAAACGGCCATCCGCATATGCTGGGATGGCCTGGCTATCATCATCGGTATTCTTTTCGGAGGTGTGCCGATCGTGGGAATCATCCTGATGGCGCTCTTTCTGGGACCGCTTATCACGCTGGTCGGAAAAGTACTTACGCCTCTACTTTCGGGAGCGTCGAACCGCCATAAGGCATAACGACGATCTTTGCATCTTTTCCCTTTTCTTCGATCGCCGCGTCGATCGCTGTCTGGATATCCGAATACGGCTCAAGGAATACTTTCTTTACGAAGTCGTGCGGGAGATCGGACACGAAGAAGATACGTGCGCGCTCGAGTACCATCGCGATGGCTGCCGCCTTGTGTCCGCCTAAGACGAAGTCGGTCTTGATGTGAGTGATCATATCCGAGCTCTTCTCATGACCCGTGAGCCACTGCTCGAAGTGGTGCTCGCCGAGGCCCTCTTTACAGGAAGCGATCCATACGATGATACCGCCGTCCTTGACTGCGTGCTTCGCATTATCCAGTGCTTTTTGCGCCTGATACATATTGATATCTTTCGGGAAACCGCCCGCGCTGACGACGACAATGTCCGCCTGCTCGGGGATCTTTACTTTATAGAAGGAATCCAGGAATTTGCAGCCCTCGCGGTGCGCCAGGATCGGGTCACCGGCGAAGCTTCTGATGATCTCCTTCTTCGCATCGAGAACGACATTTACGATATAATCGACGCCCAGGATCTTACCGGATTCTTCGATATCCTCACGGACCGGGTTTCCTTCGAGACGACCGGCGCAAGCCTCCGGCTCGACCATCGCGCTGTGGTTATGCTGGATAGCATCCCAGGTCGAAACACCCGGCATGATGGCCTTATATCCTCCGGAATATCCGGCGAAATAGTGATACTCGATATTGCCGAGGCAGATACGGCGGTCTGCTTCTACGACCGGGCGGAAGATATCGACAGGGGTTCCTCTGGAAGTTGTTCCTACATGAACAGCATCATTGACATCGGAATCGATGCAGCGGACACGGTCATAGACCGCATCTCCGACCATGTAGCGCATACGCTCCTCGGTATGTCCGCCATGGGAGCCGAGCGCGAATACGATCGTAATATCCTTATCCTCGATCCCTGCGGCAGAAAGCTCGTCGAGCACGGCCGGCAGGACCTTATAGCTCGGGATCGGACGGGTGATGTCCGAGGTGATGATCGCGACGGTCTCGCCCTTCTTTACGACTTCGCGGAGGGGCGGCAGGCCGATTGGCTCTTTCATGGAGCGGTAAACTTCATCTGATCCTGTCAGACCGATCTCCGCCTCATTTGGCGAAAGAACTGCCATGACCTGACTATCCGGGATCTGTACCGGGATCTTCTCTTTACCAAAACCTAATGCAATCTCCATGGAGCGCCTCCTGATCGAATTTGTATCGTTCATACCGCGGATGCGGCCGTCTTCCCTTTAAGTTGATGCGCCGCTGTCTTCCGGCGGGAGCTGAAGGCCGGGGTTCCGGCTCGACATCTCGCGCGGTGTCTTCGACCTCGTCAGGCACTTCTTGACGCAGATATCCATCAGGATCGCGCCGAGAGGAGCTGTGATCAGGATCGAAAGAACGGCTGTCGTTAAGACAATATTACCACACGCCAGACCTGCTGCCAGCGGGATCGCACCGACGGCTGCCTGTACGGTTGCTTTTGGAAAATAAGCGACATCGCAGTAGAGGATCTCCTTGAATTTGAGACCGGATCCGAGAAGGCTGACGAGCACACCGACCGAACGGAATACCAGTGCGCCGAGGATCAGGATGACGGAGCCGAGACCTGCGGACAGGAGCGCTTTGATCTCAACTGCAGAGCCGAGCATGATGAAGAGCAGAAGCTCCGCGCCGACCCAGATCTTCGCGATCTTCGCAGACAGGCGTGTCGCAACAGAACGGCGGCGGTTCAGGATCGCACCACCGAGCGCCATAACGGCGAGAAGTCCGGAGAACGGAACAAAGTCGGAGATATAGGACTCACAGCCTACGAAGAGGAAGGAAAGTCCGAACAGCAGAAGGATCTTGATGGTATCACGCAGATGCACATGCTTGAAGATCTCCGCCATAATGATACCGACACCGATACCGACTGCCAGGCCGGTCACGATAGAGATCGGGATCGATACGACTGTCCATGCGGACAGGCCTTCGCCCTTGCTCATGCCGATAAATGCAGTGAAAAGAACGATCGCGTAGATATCATCTGCGGAAGCACCTGCCATGATGAGCTGCGGGATATGCTTATCCGTACCGTAGCCCTCTTCCATGAGCCACAGCATCTTCGGAACAATGATCGCAGGGGATGCAGCCGCCAGCATCGCGCCGACGATTGCGGAATCGACATGGGACAGACCCAGGCATGCCGGTCCGAGAATAATAGCACCAACGATCTCAAAAGATGCCGGTACGAAGCACAGCATGATCGCCGGACGTCCGATCTTCTTCATGTCGCTGACATCGAGGCTTAAGCCCGCGCGGAACAGGATAACGATCAGCGCGATCTCACGGAGCTCGGAAGAAATAGACAGGATCTTCGGGTCCAGCAGATTCAGTGCCGCTGGTCCCAGAATGATACCTGTGATGATCAGGCCCAGAAGCGAAGGTATATGCAGTTTCTTAAAAATCCCGCTGATGCAGAAGCCCATAAGGAGCATCAGAGCAAGACTCATAAGCATGTTATTCATAATATGTCCCCTCTTTTTGCAGATGCAATTATGTCCTCGAGAAAACCCTTTCTCGCACAATATCGGATTATAGCACGTTCCTTCTTTTCCGACGCATGAAAAAGCACTGGAAAATCAACGATTTTCCAGTGCCTTACTTCGCTTTTCTTGTGTACTTTTCGTGTTGCTTACCGCATCACTTATACATACGCTCGATGAACCTCGGATTCTCGTCTGAGATAAGCACCGCCGCCGCCTGATCGGCGAGCCTTATCGTCAGCTGTTCGTACTCGCACTGCAGCGCCGAGACCCGGGACATATCTCCGGTATGTCCGTGGTTTGCACAGGCACAGGTATGACGGCATCTCGGACGAAGGACGCATCCTTCGCAATCCTTTGCTTCGACGCGTTTTGCCTCGAGATCCCGGATCTTCTTTTCATCGGTGCCTTCACTGACAGAACCGATGCTGAATCCGTCTCTTCCGACAAAGTGGGTGCAGGGATAGTATTTCCCGTCGGCATCGACCATGAGCTTATGACAGCCGAAATGGCACATCGCATTATCCGCATCCTTCTGGCGGATATAGTTCCGGATCTTGTTTTCGAACGGGATAAAGCGGAAAGCATCATTCCCCTTATTCCATTCTTCGTAGAGTTTCTCGACCTTCTCAAGTTCTTCGGAAAGGACCGCGAAACTCTCATCATCCCACGCAACTCTCTCACCATGCGCCAGAACCATACTTACCGCGCGGACGCCCTTTTCACGGAAGAACTTTACCGAGGCGGATACCATCGATGCATATTCCGGGTGCACAGTCATCATGATGATCGTCTCCGGGAAAGTCTTAAGGAGCATCTGAAGTTTCTGATCCACTTTCTCTTTCGTGTAGTTTCCGCCACGGTCCACACGAACCGGATCCTGTGCCAGTCCGTCATGGGACAGCGCCAGAATGACGTGGTTTTTCTTTGCAAAATCGATAAATTCCTGATCGAGAAGCGTGCCGTTTGTCGTGATTTCAAATGCATATTTCAGATCCGGGATCTTCGAGAGTTTCTCCACGGCATATGTCACCAGATACTCAATCTCTTTTCGTGCCAGAAGCGGTTCACCGCCGTAGAAGGAGATCTGTGCCTTCGGCTGTTCCTTGATCTTTGAGACGCTGTCCACCAGCATATCGATCGCCTTTACTGCCGTCTCCCTCGGCATATACACATCCTCGTGTTTCTGAAGGCAATATTTACAATCAAAATTACACTGGTGAGTCATCACCAGTGTAAGATTTCTTTTTCTATCGACCGTGGGATCTTTACCCATTTTTCTTTTCTCCTTATGCGGCTGTTTCAGGCCATACCGTATCAGAATTCAGACGGATCAGCTTCCACTGTTTCCCCACCCTGATAGTCGATATCATCATCCGTCGTGCACGTTGCATCTGTCGGCTCAACATAGGTATCCATACCGCCATCGATCTGGATATCACCGCTGAGGTCATAAGTGGTATCAACTGTTGTGTCACCACCGATTTCGATCTCACCTTCGATCTCATACGTCTCCGTCGCCATACCGCCAAAGACACCCAGGCGTCCATCCATCTTGTGCTTAGTAGCTTCTTCTCCGCAGCCTGTAGCAGACAGTGCCATCACCGCTGTGAGAGCGGTAACCGCTGCGATCTTTGTCATCGGGGACTTGCACGTGTTCTTTTTCAGCTGCTCCATCGTCGGGTAGCAAGGTGTATTTATATTTCTTACAGGACTCTTTTTCATTGCTCTGCACCTCTTTTCTTTTTTCTCTTCTTGCTAATAAGACGAAGCATCTTTTTATTCTGTTGCATTTCTTACTGATAATTTTACCAGAAGAATCAGTCATCCCCGAATTTAAACTGTATCGTGATACCGGATCCGATCAGGGCTGCCCAGACAAAGAACGAGATCCAGCCGTTATGAAGTCCCTGATCAACTGCCGGCGCAAGGAAGGAAGGCAGTGCTTTCCACGCATGAAGAAGACCCATCGTGCCGAGGAACACATCCCGAAGGATATCCGCACCGATCACGGCCGTGATGATCTTGATCGCCGGCGACTGGAGCATGCAGATCAGGATACCGACAAGGATCGCGATCAGAAGCGCGATCAGACAGATCGCCAGAAGCTTCTGCCCGTCTGTACTTCCGGGAAGCCAGGACATCACGGCGTTCATCTGCTTGTCCGGGATCAGGTTCTGCGCACTGTCCGAGCCGTCGGTCAGCTTGGCGACTTTGTCCGGTGAGAGCGAGACGACGAGTTTTAAGTTGTTCTGTGTCTTTACGATATAAAGCAGGAATATCTTCACGATGGAATACCAGGTGAAGAAGACTGTGATGAAGAACAGTGCTTTTTTATAGATGGCATACGAGATCACCGCGATGAATATGCCGAACATGATCGGGAAGAAGAACTCAAAAACAGTCCTTCCTTTCTCCGGGATCTTCTCGAGAAGGAAGAGCGAGTCGATGAGGTTCGCGGCGTGAAATCCCATGAAGAATCCCGCGATCGCCATCGAGAAACGGAACATCCTGAATCCGTAGAAGCACAGCAGGATACCCATCGCAAGTAATGTTATTAACGTGACGGTATCAAGCATATTCCATGTTCTCCGATCTCTATTTCTTCTTAAGAAGCACCTGTTCTTCTCCCCTGATCTTCTGAGGAAGCGAAGCGCAGATGTTTCCATCTATCATTGTAGAGAGGAGACTATGCGCAGATGTAACAAAACCTTTTCAATTGTCCGACATTTTTACCTTAAATTACCTTGCGATTATCCCCCGATTTTGCGAAAATAGAAACAGTACTTCTATTATATAGATAGGGAGGTTTCAAAATGCTTAACGAAGGTAAAATTTGGGTCGGCGGAACAGCTAAAAAGTGCTTCATTGAGCCATCAAAAGCGAACCGCCATGGTTTGATCGCCGGTGCGACCGGTACAGGTAAATCCGTTACACTGAAAGTCCTCGCCGAGAGCTTCTCCGATATGGGAGTTCCGGTATTCCTCGCAGATGTAAAGGGCGATATGTCCGGTATCTGTGCAGTGGGTCAAAGCAATGAAAATATGGAAGAGCGTATCGCGAAGTTCGGTATCGAGAACTTCGAATATAAAGCTTATCCGACCACTTTCTACGATGTATTCGGTCAGATGGGTATCCCGATGCGCACCAACATCTCCGAGCTCGGCCCGATCCTTCTCGGCCGCATGCTGGGGCTGTCTGATGTACAGCGCGCGGTAATGTCCATGGTATTCCGTATCGCTGATGATCAGGGTCTCCTGCTTCTCGATCTCAAGGACCTCCGCCTGCTTCTGACATACGTCGGTGACCATGCTGACGATTACAAGCTTACTTATGGTAATATCTCCACCGCCACGATCGGTGCGATCCAGAGAAATCTCGCGCTTCTCTCTGACGAAGGCGCAGATGCATTCTTCGGCGAGCCGGCATTCAATATTATGGACTTCTTTACGCCCGCATCCGATGGACGCGGCATGATCAACGTCCTGAACGCGACAGAGCTCTTTAATAAGCCTCTTCTCTACTCGACA
>JAGCXQ010000030.1 GCA_017961235.1 Clostridiales bacterium
ATATGTAGTTGGTGCTGCAATCGCTATTAAGAAGGGCTGCACAAAGGCAGCTGACGCTGCTGAGGCAATCGGTATCGGCCTGCAGGCTTTCTGCATCCCGGGTACAGTTGCTGACGACCGTAAGGTTGGTCTTGGCCACGGTAACCTCGCTGCTATGCTTCTCCGTGAGGAGACAGAGTGCTTCGCATTCCTGGCTGGTCACGAGTCCTTCGCAGCTGCTGAGGGCGCTATCAAGATCGCTGAGATGGCGAACAAAGTTCGTGTTAAGCCTCTCCGTGTTATCCTCAATGGTCTGGGCAAGGATGCTGCATTCATCATTTCCCGTATCAATGGTTTCACCTATGTACAGACAAAGTTCGACTACTACACAGGCGAACTGAAAGTCGTTAAGGAAACTCCTTATTCTGATGGTCCGCGTGCAAAGGTTCGCTGCTACGGTGCAGACGACGTTCGTGAGGGCGTTGCTATCCTCTGGAGCGAGAATGTTGACGTTTCCATCACAGGTAACTCCACTAACCCGACAAGATTCCAGCACCCGGTTGCAGGTACATATAAGAAGGAAAGAATTGCTGCTGGCAAGAAGTACTTCTCTGTAGCAAGTGGTGGTGGTACAGGTCGTACACTGCATCCGGATAACATGGCTGCAGGTCCGGCTTCCTACGGTATGACAGATACCATGGGCCGTATGCACTCCGATGCTCAGTTCGCAGGTTCTTCCTCCGTTCCGGCACACGTTGAGATGATGGGCTTCCTCGGTATGGGTAACAACCCGATGGTTGGTGCTTCCGTTGCTGTAGCTGTTGCTGTTGAAGAGTGCATGAAGTAATTCTTCTCTCTTGATTTGAAAGCTTAAAAAGAACCGGCTCTCTCAAATGAGGGAGCCGGTTTTTTTGACTTAAGAAAGGTTTTCCGACGAGTAATTTTCGGCAATGGAAAGATACCGGTCTTTACTTCAGGAATATACTACGTTAGTATGTCCAGTCATAATATCTGGAGTATTGATTCGCAGCATCTAATCTATCCTGTACGTCAGAGTAATTGCCTACGCAGATAAAGAACACAATGAGCGCTATGGAGGCAAATACTATGGCAGTGACTAGCACGGGGCTGATGTTTTTCTTTACAATGCTGACGATGATGAATATCCAGGACAAAAGCAGCATCACCAAAGAGAACCAGAACATGAAGATCCAGGCCGTACAGCTGTCTTTCGTCTCAGATACAGAATAATGCGTCGTATCAAGGCCTGCCGTAATGAAGAAGAACAGCATGCTGAGGATACCGAATACAAGACCGGCGATGGCGGCGCCCTTCTTCGGTTTTGCCATATAACCATATGGCTGGTAAGCCATCGGATACTGCTGATTCGGAACCATCGGAGCTACTGCAAATCCAGGCTGAGGTGGCTGCTGAGCGAACCCCGGCTGAGGCATCGGCTGCTGAGGCTGCGGTTGCGGCTGAGACATCGGCTGCTGGCCGAATGCCTGTGGTTGAGCTGCCGGCTGTTGCGGAACAGGAGCAGGTTGCTGCGTAATCGGAGCCGGCTGTTGCGGAACCGGAGCCGCCTGATAAGGCATCGGCTGCGGTGCCGGTGCAGGCTGTGGCTGAGGTGCAGGCTGCGGTGCGGGTGCAGGATGTGCAACGGGCTGTGATACCGGCTGTGCTATCGGTGCCGGAGCGGGTTGCGCTACCGGGGCCGGCTGAGGTGCAGGCTGAGGTGCGGGTACAGGAGCAGAAAGCTTCTGGATCGGAGGCTGCTGTGGAGCACGCTGCGGCTGCGGAGCAGGAACGGCCTGAGGCTGCTGTGGAACAGGCGCGGACTGAGACTGCACAGTCTTCGGAATAGACGGCTGTGGCGGCACGATCGGCTGCGGCGGTGGCGCAAGCGGTTCTGACTGATTCGGCTTATAATCCGGATTATCAAAATCCGCATGTCTTACTGCTACTGTCTTTGGGAACATATCAAAAACCTGACTCCCCGCAGGATTCACTACATTTGCAGCGCTTGCAGACACCGGTTTCCCACAAAGACGGCAGAAGGATTCACCCATCATAATCTCATTCTGACACCAAATACACTTCATTTTTAATATCCCTCTCCAATACTTTCGTATTTATATATTGTACTCCTCTTTACGCATGAATGCTCATTTTCTTTTCATGCATCCGGATTTCTGCGAACGTTACGCTTTAGCAATCTCAACGAGAAGTCCCGTGATCTTCGCCATTGCTTCGCAGCTGATATATTCGTACACGCCGTGGAAATTGTGTCCCCCCGCGCAGATATTCGGACACGGAAGTCCCCTGTATGAGAGCATCGCCCCGTCTGTTCCTCCGCGGATCGGCTCGATCCTGGGTTCGATGCCGCAGCGGAGCATCGCTTCTCTACACCGCTCGACAACATGAAAATGCGGCTTGATCTTCTCGAGCATGTTGAAGTAAGAGTCCCGGATCTCGACATCGATCTTCGCTCCGGGATGCGCCGCCTCGACCTTCGCACACACTTCCCTCACCGTTTCTTTTTTCTTCTCGAAAAGCACCTGGTCGTGGTCTCTAAGGATGTATTTCATGGTGGCCTGCGAAGCATCGCCGCTGATATCGGTCAGATGGTAAAAGCCCTGGTGGTCCTTCGTTTTCTCCGGTCTTTCCTCCGGTGGAAGATTCGCTTCGATCTCCATCGCCAGGCGCGCCGCATGGACCATCTTGCCAAAAGCCTCGCCCGGATGAACGTTTCTTCCGGTGATCTTTATCGTCGCAGATGCGGCATTAAAGTTCTCATAGGAAAGCTCTCCAAGCTCGCCGCCATCGATGGTATAAGCGTACTCGGCGTCGAAACGATCAATATCGAAACCAAAAGTCCCCTCCCCGATCTCTTCATCCGGCGTAAATGCCACACAGATCTTCCCGTGCGGGATCTCGGGATGGCTTATAAGATAGTGCACCATCGTCATGATCTCCGCGACACCGGCTTTATCGTCGGCGCCGAGAAGCGTCGAGCCGTCGGAAGTGATCAGGGTCTGGCCCTTATACTTCAGAAGTTCCGGGAAATCTTTCGGAGAAAGAATACTCGAAGAAGTCAGCGCGCCGGATGATTCAGAACCGGCGGCATCAGAGTCTGGAGCCTCAGGAGATGCAGAAGCAGCATCACCGGAAGATGCACTCGATCCGCCGAGTGTGATCTCTCCGCCATCGTAGTTCTCAATGATCTGTGGATCGACATTCGCACCGGAAGCCTCGGGAGAAGTATCCAGGTGCGCAATAAAACCGATCGCAGGAGCACCCAAAGACGCGTCCGCAAGTGCTTTTGGCGAAGAATCAGAAGACGGAGATGCCGCCGGATCCGAAGACCGGAAAGTCAACGGATCCGACGGTGCGAGCCACGCATAGAGGTAGCACTTCTCTTCATCAAAGAAATAGTCCACGCCGAGATCTTCGAGTTCAGACACGAGAACACGTGCCAGGTCAAACTGCTTACCCGTGCTCGGGTGAAGTCCGGACTCCTCGTCCGACTGCGTGTCGATTCTCACATAGCGGAGAAATCTCTCCACCACTTCCTTTTCGATCTCACAAAGCGCCGCAGCATCCACGCACGGCTGATTCAAATCACTCATTATTGCCTCTTTCTAATGCGGTATTCGAAATATTTTTGCCGGAGTCCGGCGACGGGAACTCAGCCGGCCCAGAGGATACCGGTCAGGGCATCGTTACAATCCATACCGCAGATCTTAGAGTTGCCGTCTGTCTCGACGATCACATCGTACTGCTTCGCCAGGTCCGGATCAAGGACACGAAGGACGATCTGCTTCGCTTCATCAGAACCATACGCGACAGTGACTTTGCTGCCTTTCTTGATCGTTACCTCCTCACCGATATCCATCGACGTACAATCGAATTCATGACCTTTCAGATCGTGATTAACCAGATAGGCGTAGCTGTAGTTCCATCCAAGCGCGGAGAACGGAGTGAGCGTTCCGTCACTGCTGATAGCGCAGCGCATATGCGTTGCCGTGAAACCGAGAACACGCTCCCAGCCACCCATAGCAATATAATTCGGGTCATGTATATCTTCGACCCAGCCGTTGCCGAAGCTTCTAAACTCAGGCTTTCCGTCCTTCATCTCAAAGATCGCATATACCGAGTAATCGTCCACGTTCATGCTCATCGCAACAAACAGATAGCATCCCTTGTCGTTATATACGAGATAACTATTATCGTAAAAATAGTATCCGCCCCGATCCTCAATGACTTCCGGACCGAACTTGTACTCCTGTCCATTCACGGTAATCTTGAGCGTATCTTCGTCAACAAGAGCCACGGAGAGTCTGTCCATCTTTCCATCGGCGTCGATGTCCCAGTCCAGGTTATTGCCGTGATCAAGGAGCAGCGTGTAGTACTCCGGTGTCGCATCGAAATACTTCATGTTGAACATCGATTCATTTCTATATGCCGGAATCTTCGAATTGAGCTCGTGGATATAGATTCCATCGTAGAGAATACCGAAAACAAGCGTCTCATTTTTGATCGCGTCGATCGTGCTGTCGACAACGTATGCATTCGAAAGGTTCTTCTGAACATAATCGATCAGGGCATCTTTGTCGAGGATGACATCCGAGAAAGAAATATCCTTCAAGGTCTCACTGTCGATGTTGTGGGCTTTTATTTCATCTTTTATATCCGCTGGCGTACCGTAATGGTGAGTATCACTTACATAAGAGAAAACTTTGCTGTCGGAACGGTAGATCTTGATATCTCGATGGAGCGTATGACTCACAAGGTCCTCACCATTTTGCTCTTTCTTGGCAAATTCTGCCGCATCGGTTTCAAACCAGTCGTGAGCAAACTCCAGGTCGTCAAACGTCTCCTTATCGATCTTATCGAGGATCCCCGTGTGATTCACATCCTCATCTACAAAAACACTGATGACGTCGTAAGCGACAACGACTCTGCTCAGACTTACGTCATACTCGCTATCCACATTCGGATCCAGCGCGCCATAGATATTGTAGTATTTGTCTGACATCGCCTGATAAAAGGTAAGATCGTGATTCGTGATCGGATAAGTCACCGCCACGGAGGGATCTGTCGATTCATCTGTCGTGGACTCTTCTTTCGTATCTGTCGGATCCGAATCTGCCGGTTCTTCACTCGTTTCGTCCGTCTCCGTGCTGCCAGTCGTTTTGTTCAGTTTATTACTTCCTGACGCATCCTTTTTATTCTTGTTGCAAGCAGTAAGTGAAAAAACCATCGAAAAAGTTAAAAGTGCTGCCATTAGTTTTTTCATAGTCCCAATCCTCCTGTTTCCAAGAGTAATTTTATCACAAAGAAGCTTGATAATATATGAATCGCGGGGTGAGTAGGAATCAGCTATGTATGCCGTGCGAGCGAGCTTAGCGGCATTATTCCGCTACCGGGGCGTCGGTTACACTGACGGTAGCCTTTTCGAGAGCCGCTCTCTTCAGCGTCATCTTATGGCCGCAGGTCTCGCAGCACATCAGGACCTCCGCACCAACGCGCAGGAGCTTCCATGTCTTCCCTCCACACGGATGCGTCTTCTTCAGGGTCACGACCTGCCCTTCCTGATATTTATATAAGAAAAACTTACCGTTCATTTTCTACCTCGTCCGCAAGCGATGCAGCTTCGTCTTCTTCGTTTTTCCCGATGGCTGGCAAATACCCGCCACATGTCACGCGGTCGTTATCTCCGTAGTCTTTTATCGTGATCGCCCCTGTTCCTACCTTTGTGCGATCTTCGCCAGGCGTTTCAGCATCCGCTTTTTCAAGGGCCACCGAAAGAATATTTCTCACTGCTTCTCCCTGCTCGCAGCCATGTTCGACAGCGATCACGCCGCCCGGCGCGAGATAGTCTTTCAGGCCTTCTGCGATCCGGCGGTATATCAGAAGTCCGTCTCCGCCGTCAGTCAGTGCGAGCGCAGGCTCATGCTCTTTCACTTCCGGCATCAGTTCCGCCATCTCCTCTTTCGTCACATATGGAGGATTGGAAACGATCAGGTCGTACTTCTCTTCGTCGACTGATTCTGCCTCCGTTTCCGCGCTATCTGCTGCAGCAGCCTTCGGCCATAGGTCAGTGACGACCACCTGCCAAAGGCTTTTGTTCGATGTCATATACACACCATCGGGGGCAGTAGGATAAAACTCGGAAACTTCTTTCCCACCGAGGATACGCTTGGCATTTTCTTCCGCATAGGCGGCCGCCTCTTCTGAGATGTCGGTCATCGTCAGGCCAAAAGCGATGCCCTTTTTCTGAAGTTCGTGGGCGATCGTGATCCCCACACAACCGGATCCGGTACAAAGATCGAGGATCATTAACGGACGTTTCGGGATCGGTTCTTCAATATAAACCTGTTGTGCACCCGACAGCGCAAAGGCTGATATATCAGGTCGTGTAACAGTGTTACACGATTTTTCTGCCGAAGTACTGCACACGATCGGGAGCTTCGGAGATCCCGGAAGCATCTGCTCAAAGCCAAGACAGCCAAGCGCAGTCTCGACTAGGATCTCTGTATCAAAACGGGGGATCAGCACACCCGGACCTACCGCGAACTCAAGGTCGAAGAAAGGTGCTTTTCGAACGATATAAGCAAGGGGCTCATGCTCAGCTCTACGCAAGAAACAGTCGTCGATCTTCGAAATAACATCCGCCGGAAAGCAGTCGGCAAGTGCTTTTTCCAAAGAAAGGCGGATCTGTGCGCGGGGCATGCCGGAAGAATCCTCAAAACAAAGAAACGCTTCTGACTCCGCGTCGTCGATACCGGCACGGGCAAGAAGCGCTGTCTTCTCTTTCAGATATTCACGGATCGTCACGGGATGCTCCTCATTCGAAGGCTCAGGACACGGCGGAGGCGGCAATCAGCAGATCACCAGATATCCTCGTTCGCATTCTCAGGGATGACGGCCTGTACCGAAGCAATAGCCACTTCGATCATGCTGTCGGTCGGTTCTTTTGTCGTCAGCTTCTGGAGCGCAAGGCCCGGAGCGATGAAGATCTTGCAGATCGAATTCTGGTCGTGACGGCCGCAGAAACGGAGGATCTCATAGGAGATGCCGCCGACGAGAGGCACGAGTGCGAGGCGGACCAGCATGTTGACCCACCAGACGGAAACGCCGATAAATACACTGGCCACGCAGAATACGAGGATCGAGACGAGTACGACGATGAACAGGAACGCGGTGCCGCATCTTGGATGGAAACGGCTCATTTTCCGGATGTTCTCGACGGTCAGTTCCTCACCCGCTTCATAGCAGGCGATGGTCTTATGCTCGGCACCGTGGTACATCCACACACGGGCGATATCCTTCATGCGGGACGTAAGGGCAAGATACGTAAGGAATATCGTGATACGGAGTACGCCCTCGATGAAGTTCAGGCCGACGTTAAGGGCGATCGAGTCAGAGCGCTCTGCCGCAAAGAAGTGCAGGCACGTATCTACGATAAGACGCGGCAGCAGGATAAAGAGCACGATACTGAACATCAGACCCAGCACGGCAGCAAAGATCATGAGACCGTTGCTGTGCTTGTCGGCAAACTTATCGAGCTTGCTGGCGGTCTTTTCTTTCGAAGACATATTCTTCTCTTTTGCTTCCTGAACGGTCTGCGGCTTATCGTCATCAGCGTTGACAGAAACATGCTCTACCACGCGGTCTGCTGTCTCCTGCGGATCGCCCTCTTCGGAGATCTCCGCAGACTTCATGAGTGCTGCGGTACCGGAGATCAGCTGGCGGAAGAAGCGGATACATCCTCTGATAAGCGGAACTTTCTCGAAGAACGTCTCACTGGCGCTCTTCTTGATTTCTTCAACATAGATCGACCCGTCGGCTTTTCTTACAGCGATGGCAGTTCTTCTCGGGCCACACATCATGATGCCTTCGATCAGAGCCTGTCCGCCGATGGTCGTCTTCTTGACGTGTTTGAGCGGAAGCGGTGCGGGCTTTATGGTCTCCACCGGAGCAGGTGCTTCCTCAGTCTCTGCCGGAACTGCGTCCAAGACCTCAACCGGAGTAACTTCCAAAGACTCAACGGGACTCATCGGTTCAGTCTCCGGAGCGGTGATTTCTACCATCGGCGCCGGAGTGCCCGCGATCGATTCACTCACAACCTCACCAACAACCTCCACCTGCTGGACTGCGTCCTGAGCAGCCTCTGCAGCGGCTTCTGTTGTAACTTCTGCGATGGCTTCAGTTGCAGCCTCTGTTGCAGCTTCTGCGATGGCTTCAGTGGCAGCTTCCGGTGCCATTCCCGTTAAGGTTTCCGCTGCGGCATTCTCTATATCATTCACGGAGCCCGAAAACTCCAGATTCTTTATATTTTCATCCATTTCTGAATTCCTTTCTAATGCGCATACACGCAACCTATTCTATTTTAGCAGAAAACAACCCTATGGAACAGCATGCCAAAGTTACGTCTCAATGACTTTTTCCAAAAGATTTCCAATAACTCCCTCCTTTTTGGAAATAATTGAGAAAATCTTCCGCTGATCTGCGCGTCCTTGGCTGCCATTCCCCAAATGCTCACCTATTTTGCGTTTTAGGTGAGTGTTCAGGTGAGCGAACCTCACTTTTTGCCTGATTTCTGCTCCCATTCGCAAATTGCTCACCTTTTTGGCGCTTTAGGTGAGCGCTCAGGTGAGCGAACCGCCTTTTTTGCCTGATTTCAGCTCCCAGTCGCAAATCGCTCACCTTTTTAGCGTTTTAGGTGAGCGCTCAGGTGAATGCCTCCTCTCGAAAAGCACTTCCCCAACCATCTTCCGCCTAACTCCCGCCACACTCCGCCCTCCCGCTCCCACCCCCAAGAAAGCAACAAAAAAGAACCGCTTCTTCTGAAACGGTTCTTCTTGATCTTTCCAAATTGTCCGAAAAGTAATCAGCCGTTGCTCTGGCCCATTCTCTTCTTGAACTTATCGATACGTCCGCCTGTATCTACGAGCTTCTGCTTACCTGTGTAGAACGGGTGGCACTTGGAGCAGATGTCAACACGCAGGCTGCTCTTCGTGGAAGTTGTCTCGAAAGTTTCGCCGCAAGCGCACTTTACTGTGACAACCTGTGTCTTCGGATGGATTCCTTCTTTCATGTCTTTCACCTCTTAAATCAAAGGTTCGGCGCGTAATTCCAAGCATCACGTATGCCGGACCGGACTTTATGTGCTAGGTAATGTTACTACAGGAATCCCCTGCCGTCAAGGCTTTTTTGCCATCTTCGGAAGATTTTTCCGCGGCAAAAGCACTTTCCCCGCAGCCTCCTTCAGGAGCCACCTTCAGCGGCCCCGCTTCTCACTCGCCGAGCCCGTCAAGATAGTAGTAGATATCGACCTTCTCCGGGTGCTCCATCTTCTCGGCCGCCCGGACGCAGGTCCCGATCAGGAAATGCCCGTCTTTGCAGCTGCTCGCCGTAAAGATCCAGTATCCTTCGCCCTTTGCGGCAAAGTCCACCGTCTTAAAGACACCGTTTTCTTCCGATGCCAGTTTGTAATCATCGCTATCTGCGGTCGGCAGGATGCGGTACAGTGTCTTGCCCGAGCCCTTCGAACACTCCATCGCAGGAGACGTCAGCAGGAGCTTTCCGGTCTTCATGTCACCGAAGTGCGCGCTATCCGAGAAGCTCTCGTAGTAGTATTCCGTCTCCGAAAGCATCTGGAAAGCTGATACCATCTGTTTCATTTCGTTATTGGCCATATCGGGCGCCTCATTTCCGGGGACCTCAGAAATCGCATTGGAGATCTCATATGATTCCAGTTTCTTGTAATTCCCATCGTAGGTGGTGATCATCAGATGCGGCTCATTAGCATTCTCGAAGCGAACCGTCAGCACATACATCTTGTCTCCGTAGAAGCTGATCCCGCGCACGGTCTCGCCCTTCATGTCCTTCGGAAGCTCGTAGCACATGATCTCCTTCATTTCCTTGGTCTTCGGATCGAACTTCATCACGCGGTCATAGAGTGTTTCCTGCTGATCATGATGGAAAAGCACTATCTCTCCGTCTTTTTCGGTCATTCCGCAGTACGGGAACCCGTCTTCCGAGAGCACGTATTTTTCCATGGTTTCCGTCTCGGGATCAAGTTCCAGAAGTAGAAGCTGGTCCGGCTCCTGGTCGAGAAGATTTCCCACTGTTGTCAGCGTGTAGATCTTGCCGCTGACTTCCAGGATCGCATACGAAGCGATATATCCCTGGTCTTTGATCTCGCCCATCAGCTTATCTTTTCCGGTCTTCGGATCGAAGATGCGGTATTGTGTCACCGTCTCATCATCTGGTGCCACGGCGGTGTAGAAGATGCCGGATTCCATAAGGCGTACCGGGCCGAAGTTCTGGAGCGTCTTTATCTCTTTTCCGTCCTTGTCCACGATCTTCACCGGTGCATTTACCCGTTCGATATCCATAGAGGCAATCGGACTCGTGGTCGTATCAGGACTCTGCGCCGCACTGTTATCCGGTGTTTTCACGCCTTCGTTCCCGGGAGTCAAAACACCATCGTCGCCGGGCGTCTTTACCCCCTCGTCATCGGGCGTTTTGACCGCAACTCCATTGTCCGAAGAGACTTTTGTTTCTTTGTCCTTCTTCGTGCATCCGCACATCGAGAGGATCATTATCGCACTTAAGATTACACTTATTGTTTTTTTCATTTTCGGGTTCCTCCGTTTCTTGTGTCTTCACTTAGATAACGATTGACCGTATGAAAATGTCGGCCGATTTTTCCCGACGCTGATCAATATGGAGGATGTTTATCCTACCTTCATGTAATATATGCCGCCCTCTTCCCAGGATGTTGCCGGGAGGCCGGTCTTTCTGCTGTCGAGGAGCTCTCTGCTCTTGGCAGCGTAAAGGGTATATTCCTTATCTCCGACCTTATATGCCACAGCTCCGACCTGTCCGTCTTCGATAAAAAAACGCGGTGATTCCGCATCTTCGGGGACTTTGACGGCAAACTTCAGGAAGCTCTCCATCTCCTCCTGCGACCGGCACTCTGTGATCGGTCCGCCTGTGATGATCCCTGACACATCTGTCCCGCCTGCAGTAACTCCCGAGACGTCCGTCTCACCGGATGGTGTTGTTTCCAGTTCTGTCTTTTTTCCCTTGGGAAAAGCACCCGCCACGTACAGTATTACGACAGCCGCGGCGACCGTTGCCAACGCCGGGACGACCCACATCCAGGTCCGCGCCGCACTTCTCTTCTTCGGCTCTTCCGCCGGCTCTGCCTTGCCTGTGCGCTCTTCGGCGGCCTTTATCATCTCATCTGCTGTGCGGACCGGTAACGCAGGAGCGGCACTCTCACTGCCGGCAGTTTCTGCCGCAGCCGCTTTCTTCCGGATATTGGCGAGCATCCGCTCTTTTGCTCCGGCGGAAGGCTCGATCGTATCCAGCGCATCTTTGATCTGATCATCGCCGCTCATTTCTTCGCTGAACGCATCGGCTTCGGCACCGTTGTTTCTGGGTTCTTCGCCCAACGCATCTTCTTCGATTCCGTTTTTTCTGATCTTATCTTCTTCGTATCCGTTCATGATCCCCGGCTCCTTTCTAACGTTTTCTTCAATATCGCCCGCGCATCCCTAAGCTGGTTTCGTATCGTGGATGCCGGCCGTTCAAGCATCGACGCGATCTCGTCCGTCTGATACCCGTCGTAGTAGAAAAGCCATACCACATCTTTATATTTCTCCGGCAGTGCCAGCACCGCCTCCAGCACATCGCTGTAATCCTCCGGCTCTTCAGCGGCCGGTTCCTTCACAGACTCCTCCTCCATCGAGATGGTAGTTTTATATGCCGCGCTCTTCAACTTATCCTTGCAGATGTTGATCGCCGTCACCGTCAGCCATTTCCTCTCGTGCACCTCATCTTCGAACGGAAGGTCCCGGGCAAGTGCCCGTACAAAAGCATCCTCCGCGCAGTCCTCCGCATCAGAAGGGTTCTTCATATAGGAGAAACACAGCCGATAGACGTACTTCCAGTGCCGCTCATAGAACACTTCGAAATCCGCGTCTGTCGGAAAAGCCATATCCGCCATGCAAAAGATCCTCCTTCTATAAAGATAACGATCCACCGGGCAAAAATGTCGGATGATCTTTTTCGAATATACCATCTAAAAAATCACTTGACAAACCCATCCCTACCCCTTACAATATCTCTTGCGCTGAAAAGTCGCCGACTTAGCTCAGTTGGTAGAGCAGCTGATTTGTAATCAGCAGGTCGCGAGTTCGAGTCTCGCAATCGGCTCCAGCAAAGAACCCCGATACCGCAATGGTTTCGGGGTTTCTTGTTTTCCCTGTATTGCTTTGTTGATGTCCGTTTTTCTAAATCCGGGGGCTACTTTGGGGGCTATTGCCTATGAAATCATCTTTAAATCCCGCCAAAATCGGCATCCCAGCTAAGGCTCTATTTTACCAAGATACTGATTTGGAACGCATTTCGTAAGCCACACGCCATTCACCGAACAGTAGAATACGAATCCGTCTTTGAACATATCTCCACTTCTAACTTGGTAAACAACTGGTCTTCCATGACGTTGACCCACCTTTAGCGCTGTTTCTCTATCCACAGACAGATGCACATACAACCTTGATTTGGGAATTAGCCCCTGTTCATCGATAGACTTGACATACTTTTCCCCGGTTCCGTGGTAAAGGATCACAGGTGGCTCCACCTCTTTCAACTCGACATCGACTGGAATCGAATGCCCCTGATTGGCTCGAATCAGGGTCTTGTCTTCATTGAAAGAGTATCTTTGCTTCTCATCTTCAGCGACAATCTGTTCCAACATATCCATGTTGAAATCCTGTGTTTTCGCAATACCTGCAATCAATTCATCGACATTGGCCCAACCATGCTCGTCAAGAATAATTCCGATTGCATCAGGTTTGTGACGTAAAATCAGCGATATAAACTTACTTATTTGATTTAATCCTTTTTCACTCATCCTGGCCTCTAATCTATGTCTCAGACCTCTTTGATACTCTTATTTTGCCGCTAATCACACTGGCCATATTCTTGGATCTGATATTGTAATCTATTGTGTCAAATGAATTGTTCTTTAGAAGCACAACATTCGGAAAGGCAACGGCATCATGTGGATTGATTTTATCAAATTTGACCTCGACACAATCATATTCATCATTCGTTACAATATAATACAGCAACAAGTCTTTTACATCTTGACTTTCTACTTCAGGGGCACTTCCTGTAATAAACGGCTTTATACTATGAATACGACCAGTTGAGGTTTCATCATAATCAAGGAAATCTTCTCCGCGTTCAATCTTTAGTATTGAGGGCACCTTTGTAACAAGATAGTTTACTGATCTTTTCTTATTGTCCATGACATCCTTTACCGAGGCAACAGTTTTCGGAGGGAATTTTAGAGTTACTCGAACATCCTCATCGTATTCTCCCCCTGCATTTTCGATCACCAACTCAACCAAGAAATAGCTAGAAAAATCGTCCACAAACGGAATCGTGTCAAAAGCTTTATAGATCGCTTCATATATTGCATCAAGGCATTCGAGCTTGTGCTTTGCTTCAGCACTTCCTTCAATTGTATTGCCTAACCCCCCAGCACTAGTAAAATACGGAACAAAGCTGTAACAAAGATCTCCTAACTCATAGAAATCATCAGGCAATTGATATCCAAGAATATTGCTTATTTGAGTAATGGTTTCTTGTTTATTTGAATCATACGTGTACGCTTTGCCTCTAAGTGGTTTAGTAATCAAACCAAACAAGTCTTTAGAGTTTTGGGCTGGTTCTTGATAGGGAGCTATGTGGATCGCAGAAGTTTCCTTAATCATTTCCAAAATTCTATTCTTAATATCATCTTTAGTATAACCGATCCGATTCACAAAAGGGTGAATAATAGGTGTTTCAACGATCTTTCCACTGCGTATCCCCTTGAGAACGAAAGAAGGATGATCATCACTGAAATTCACCTCGTCTTCCGTTCTATATCTTCCTTCACTATTTGTCATTACCGAATATACATAAACATCCGCCAAGAAAACAGCTAAAGTCTTTTCATTTGCAATTCGCTTGAAGCCTGCTTTACGAGAAGGAGATATGTTATCTTTTTCAATTATCTGCATGAGTTGGAAACATAGGTCTTCACATTCATCGACCAGAAGAGGAACGATTCTCTTCTCAAAAGACAGTATCAACTGTTCATTGACTGAGTCATCACAAATATGATTTCGAATAAAAAGTGGAATTTCTTCCTTTCCGTTCATCATTTTGCTAATTCTGTCTTTTCCTATATCTACCGGAATCACTTCTCCGTCTAAAACTTCAGCATAGTCTGTTACAAAATCAAAAAGAAGATCGCAAAGCCTTTTTTGACCGAATTTGCGTTTTAGATGATTTCTCAGTATTTTCACGTAATCACTGAAAAGCATTTTTGCCCCCCGAATGCAACTTCATGCAACTTTATGCAACTTTGTAATAACGACTTTTACCTCACTGTTTACTAGGATTATAGCAGTATCACAGATACAAATAAACGTCTATGGAGGTAATAATATTGAATAAGAAAAACACCATCATTGACGACGGTTTCAGGGCTGACCTGGTGCGTTCAGCAGAATTCAAGGGTGTATTTGAGATACCGTATATCAATCCACCCAAGAAGATTATTCTTCCCACGGATACTATTCCTTTCAGCATTATGCATCGGACCAAGGATTATAGTGAGTTTGTCGTATTCTACGAGCATGACATCAGATTCGCCGATATCTTAACTGCTACAGATGATTATCTGGAAGAACTTAAAAAGTTTGCGGGCGTTATCAGCCCGGACTGCAGTCTATATCGGGACATGCCACTAACACTGCAAATCGCAAACACCTATATGAATCGCGCAATTGGTCATTATCTTCAGATGCATGGCATTTATGTAATTCCAAATGTACGCTGGGGAGACGAACGGAGTTACACAACTTCTATTCTTCCTGAAAAGTTTGCATTTGTTGGTATTCCCAAACACAGTATCGTCTCTATTGGAACTTATGGGTGTATCCAGGGACAAGAGAACAAACGCTACTTTCGAGAGGGACTTATTGCCATGCTTGATGAACTTGAACCGGAATACGTTCTTGTTTATGGCAGCATGCCCGAGAGTGTCTTTGGCGATCTAAAGGATCGAACGCACTTTGTTCATTATAAGGATTGGACATCAAAAAAGAGAGGTGGTGAATAAATGGGAAGCGGATATAGTGCTATTTATGCCGGGACCGGTGGCGGATCACAACCTTATGCCGATTCGTATTCCGTGGTCGGAGCAGTGCGCGCTATTGATAAGAAAGATTCTGACATATATGACAGTAAAACCGGGTACTTCAAGAATCCGACGGCTACGGCTCTTGACGATGCTGTCGATGGCAACAGAGTTATTTTCAATGGCAAGAGCGCCAATGGAACTATGACCTACGTTATGGATGACAATGGTAATATAATATTCGGTAAAAGGTGCAATCCTAATGATGGTAGAAAACGAGCTCCTCATCCGACCCTCATCGGCGGAAAGGATCCGCAAGTACAGTGTGCAGGGATGATAACGTTTGTCGGCGGAAAGATTTCACAAGTAAATTGTCAGAGTGGACACTACCGCCCCGATTCTAAGTCAATGGACAAAGTCAATGCAGCTTTACAAGCGTTATGTGACAAAAATCCGAATCTCTTCACAAAAGATTCGGTATGGAGGAAGAACAATGGAAAGTAGTAGTATATTTCAAGAAACCGAGTACTTGTTTAATAGAGCATACGAAGAAGAGCTTACCGAAGAGCAAGAAGAAGCTTTATATGACCGTGCTCATCAGCAGATTATCGATTATGGTTGGGATAAGACTTTCGAGAGCTGGAAAGCATATCTTTTCAAAAACTGTACAACTCCAGAATCAGTAATCAATTTTGCTAATCTTTTTTGGTGTTACTGTTGCTGCGATTACATTATCCAGGATCCATATCATTTTCTCGGCTACATGTATTACCGCATTGACATGAACACCAGCAAATATGATGATATGAGCATTCTTGATAGCATCGCGACAAACATATTACCCAAAGCAGGATACCCCTGTGCCGATCTCATGAAGCACCCACTTTACACACCGGAAATGGATGAGCGGTTGCTGGCCGAAGTCGAAAAGTTCAAGAAAGAAGCCAAGGAGGATTGAATATGAATTGTGACAGATGCGGAAGCAGAATGGATTATTGTGATAAGGATGGCGGATGTATTTGGATTTGTCCCAAATGTGGTCATAAGGTCGTTCCGGTTATTCCTAGACCTTACCCAGACAAACCGAAGATTGAAAAACGCAACTGAGATTCTTGGGGACAATTTGGGGACAGTTGCATGGAAAAACTATACTGTATTAGGCAACGATATAGAACGATGCGTCCTTTCAAACATAGCAATTTCAATCTTCCCCACAAATCTATACCACGATAAGAAACGTCAAAAATGCAATTTGTAATCAGCAGGTCGCGAGTTCGAGTCTCGCAATCGGCTCCAGCAAAGAACCCCGATACCGCAATGGTTTCGGGGTTTTGTTTTTGCTTTACCTGCTGATTTATCAAGATAAAACATCTACGATAATCCACAATTGTCGTTCGCGTGGTTAACATTTGGTTAACGTTGAGGACAAAATGCCTCATTTTATTGGATTTAGCACCACCGCTTCTCGCGAACACTCCGCTTTGACTGATGAATCCCAGTGATCACAGAAGTCTTCAGTTGGTGAAAACTCTTTGCTTAGTTCATATCCTCGATGAACAATTATCTCCTCAGAAAACCATACATCTTTCTCGAAAGCTATCTGGCGATCCCCGACGTCGATAATGATCCCACGGGTCAACCAAACATCATAGGTCTGTTCACCATTTTCGAACATGCGCTGATTCTCTTGAATAAGAATTATCCCTTTCACAACTTCACCTACTGGTGTTTTTATGAATGACTTTCTGTCGATAATCGGCAGTTTTGTGTCAGACACACTCCAGACCGCAACATCTTCCTTCGTGCCATAATAATCGAGACATTCAGTAAAACTGTAGAGATAAGATGAATCATTTTCGGTCACCATCTCTACCGCCTGTGAGCTAGTAGGGGTAAATCGGAATTCATCATGCATAATCGCAATAAGGTTTTTACCAATCATGGAACAAAGCAAGTTCACTTCAGACTGTTTTAAACGTATATCAATTGTTTTCATTAACGTGTCACTCCTCACAGTTTTGCTTCTGATAGGTTCAGTTTTTGTTCAGCATATTCCCTATGAGCTTTAATGCTTCGATCACGTAGGCATATCCCTCAGGTTCAAACTTTCTTATCTTATAAAGTTTCGCATATTCAGGAACGGAAATTTGTGCCCGGATATAATCATAGGGGTTCTCTATTCTCTTCATCTCCGTGTTTGATAGTATACATGCCGCAGCATACATAACTTTACATGCCCGTCCGATAGCAAGTTCTGCCGTAAACCTTCCATCAAAGATATGTCCGGTTATTGCTTTGATTCCTGCAAAGAATTGGGGATAGTCTTCACCAACAAGACCTCGGCTAGCAACACACGCCGCTGCATTTATAGTATCCAATAGAACTTCACGATAAGTGATATCTTTTTCCCTGTATGCGATCTCTGATTTAACGGTCTCCATATATGTTTCGTAAACATCAGAAAATTTGGTAGCGATATCAAACAGACAGGAGACATCATACATCTGCTTAATAATCTCCAGTTCTTTTCCGACACCGAATGGTATACCTGTCGTATGCGGAGCGAATGCTGTGAGTTTATCTCCCAAAATGCATTCGGCAGTTGGCATAGTAACATTCACATATGGTTCCTCGGTGATAATAAGAGAATTTCTTATCGGTTTCTGTATTAATCGGGCATAGTGATTTTCCTCGAAAAGAATATCAAGTAAGATATAAAACTCTCTTCCGTAAGCAGGGGAGTCATAGGTAAACTTATAGTGGCGCTTCTCAATACTACCGGATCTTTGACGCTCCTGTTCTTCTTTTCTCTTGAACGGAATAATCTTCGAGGCTTCTTCAAGATAATGCTCGAAGTCTGTTCCCGGTTTTACAATGATGTCGATATCCGTGGACAAGCGCATCGGAGAATCCAACAGCAGGAGAAGGCATGTGCCGCCCTTAAAAATGTACGGAAGACCCACTCTCGCCAATGCTTCTAGAAGTCCCAGTGCATATATGCTTCTCTCAAGGATTGTTTTATCGACTTTTCTGGATCCCTTCACATATTCTATATGCTCAAGTGTAAAGTTCTCTGCAGTAATCACGTCATACCTCTTTCAGAAGCTTAATATCGGTGTTTTTCTCAATGAAACTACGAACCTCATCCTTCTTATTTCTTCTTCTTGCGTATCTGAACATTTTCAATTGATCGACGCTATACTTCTCGAAAATAGTTTCAAGGACATTCGCATAGTCACCCTGTGAAACCATGCTCCTTAAGATCTTATTGGCGAAAAGTTCAACAATCAGTTTCTCGATAGGCGTCTCGTGCGGCCGTTCCTTTATCTTTGGACTCTCACTGATCAATCGCTCGATGATGATTTCGTCAGGCTGGGAGTAGTATTGTATCTCTTTAGGTTCGGGGAGCAAAAGCATCCGGCCTTGATAGTCATCTGAAATCGATGAATATATGAATTCACACCCGCTATTCTCTACATCAAGAAAAACCATATTCCTTGCAACAAGATGAACTAGAAACTCGTTAAACCAAGCCAATTCCCAGACCTGAAAATCCACATAAGGATTCTTCTCTTCAACATCCGCTATAAGCTTACGAGCTGTTTCAGAATACTGTGGAATATACTCGTATCTCGTGTTCGCTTCAACCTTTCGCACATAGCGATTGTGAGCCACTCTGACAATCTCGCCTCTCTTCATCATTTTTTCAAGAAGGTTCCGGATGTCCGTTTCTTTGAATCCATCAATCTTTGTAATAGCAGAGTCAATGATATCCTGTCTTCCAAAGACATCTTTCTTTATGCTTTTCAAAAGAACACTTGTATCCATGGATATCACCCCCTTATCGACCGTTTCGGCAAAATATTATTCTTTTGCCGATATGGTTAATCTAATTCTACAGCCTCTCCCACTCTTCGTCAACAACTGTACTGGCATACTGATATATTCCAAATCAAGTCACCGCCAATCCACAAAACTGCTCCATTTCTGCAATACTAGTCCCGAGTAATTCTGCTCCGCGCGCCATCGACAAGCCTTCCTCGTTAACCGCTCTGTATACCAGTTGACGCAGAAGTGTTGGCGATTCCGGATCCTTAATGTACACAGGTTCATTCGTTTGATATCCTGCTTTGTTTGCTCGAATATAGAAGTTCTTCTCCAAACTGGATGATATAATCCCTGCCAAAGCAGCGCGCTTTACCAGAAGATACATGGATATTCCGTATTCTTCACAAGTGAATATATAATCCTTGGTAACCCTTGTCCTATGGGCGCCAAGTTCTCTATGGACATCATCGAGTGAAATGAGAAAAGCACCTGCTACGGCTGTAGCTCGTTTTTCTTCGACTTCTTCTGAACACTTCATATCCGAGGACATGATATGAACGAGTTCATGTGCAATCGTTGAGCGTTTCCTCTCCGGAGACATATTCTCATTCACAACAATATATGGATACTGGTTCACCTTGCCGTTCATGCCGCTAAACTTCCTGCTATCCACATCCAACTCCATGATGAGGAATCCTTTATTCTCCAGAACTGCATACAGCTCCTTGACCGGCCCGGATCTTGGCAGCCCGAGTGCTTGTTTAATTCGTTCTGCACATCGTTCCACATCTGCATCCCACTTAATTCTTTCAGTTTTCGGTGGCTCGGGAAGCGGATTCCCACCTAGACATTCAACAGCGTCAAAGAAGCGGCTGAAGTATTCTTCAACCGACTCTCTTATGTACTCCTGTTTCGATTCTGGAAGAGAAGCTTGCTTGCGAAATTCACCGTGAACAAAAGAGAGAGATGTATTTCGTTCTGCCAGGAAGTCCGCGACAAAAACACCCAGAGCTTCCGCCAACTTCTTGATCATATCAATATCCGGCTTACGGTCACCGTTTTCATAATGCGTGATTGCCATAGCCGACACTCCACATTTATCAGCCAGTTCTTTTTTAGACATATTCTTTTGTAACCGATAATACTTAAGGTTCTTATTGAACATATGTCAGCACCACCTTCCTGTGTTTATTTTACACAAGATTTTTCTAAAAGTAAACACACATGAAGGAATCTGAACAATTCGCAGCTTACCGTTTTTTGGGTTAACTGTGGGCTTTTTTTCTAAGATCACCTCTCACTAAACACATTCTTCGCGCGGTTATTGATCGTTTCGATCACGCTTGCGAGGTCTTTCTGTCCGAGAAGATATGCGGGAAGTTCCTCGTCCACGATCATCATGATCGCATTGTCGGACAGAAAGATCGTATCGATGGATTCGAGCGTCTGAAGGAAGATCTGAGGGAACTCCAGATACGGCTCATAAATATAGAGGTTGCGCAATATCGGCGGAGTATTGTTGATCGAGTACGGACCGGTCATGTCACAATATCCGTTGTAGTTATTCGCTGACTGTCTTTCGATACGATACGAAGTTGCCGCCCGGTTGATCGGGATCGTATCAAATGCTTCTTTCTGGATCTCTTCACTGAGCAGGATATCAAGAAGCGCATACGCGCCGTCTTTTGCAGGAGAACCTTCCGTGATCGAAAAAGAATTTGTGATATTAGCAGAGGGACCTGTGCCGTTTTTGGACGGGAGACCGAAGATCCTGATGTTGTTATCGAAATAGTAGTTGTAATGCCCGAGGTCAGAACTGCTTCTGATATCTTCGACGAAAATTACATCCTTGATCTCTTCGGGCGCGTCAGGATCAAAGTCAAAGGGCGACTCGATCGCCGTCGCGGAAACACCCGCCGGAATCTTTTCCTTGAAAAAAGCAGCCATCTCACGGAAATCTTCCTGGTCAATATTCATCGACTTCTCTTTTACCCACTGCGTATAATTTCTCTCGAAACAGAGATTCAGGAAGTGAAGCCTGCTGACATATTCCGTGACCGGCTCAGATCCGTTACGCTGTTCGTTTACATAGGACATGTACTGCTCATAGGTAAAGCCGACCTGATTCTCATCCATTTTGGATCCGTTCATGATGATGCCCGCGATCGTGAATGACGTCGGGATATAATACATCTTCCCATCGATCTTCGAGGCATCGATGATCTTCGAATAATACTTGGATGCATCATACGTCTCCCTCTCCAGATACGGTGTCAGATCCATAAGATACCGGCTGTCCAGCAGGTCGATCGACTGCGCCGCACCAAGAACTACATCCGGCCCGTCTCCGGAACGGATGTCCATGGAAAGGCTTCCGCTGACCATCGACATGGCACTGTACATCTGACGGTCACTCGTATCGATATCATCGGTCATGTCACCGGTCGTCTTATAAGCGTTCTGATCGTAAAGCACCAGTTGCACATGGTAATCCGGATTCTGTTCGTTAAAGCGCCTCATGGCCTCTCCTTCATAATACGTAACAGAGTCACTAAGACTGGCCACCGTAAGAACGGTCTTTCCGGCATGCGGGTTCTTTTCGGTCTTCTCAAGGACGTAGACGACCATCGGCTCCGGCATTAAATACAGTCCTTCAATTCGCGGACTGCAGCCGAGGATCACTTTGTTTTCATCTATAGAAAGCACATTTGCCGTCTGGCTCTCATATCGGTTGATATCACAGTGATCGTAGTTCAGGACACAGATTTCGTTCGCACCTGTCGGATCATATTCATAGATACCGGTCGCCTTGGTCAGATATCCTTTTCCCTCGCTGGTCGAGGAGATTCTCTGGTTGGCACTGATCGGCTTTGCGTCCAGAAGTCTGGTCATCTTTCCTGTTTTCAGATCAAGTTTGGCGGCCATCGGAGTTTTTCCGATGCAGTCAATAATAACCGTGCCATTTCCGGAACCGTACATGTTATCTACAAATCGTGCGACTCCGGGGCCGAATACTGAATCGAGTTCCACATGATAGAGCGGTTCCCCGTTCCTGGAAACAGTGATCATCAGCTTCGGATTCTGGTTCACGTCATACGATACGGCACAGCCCACTTCATATCCTTCAATGATATGCATACTATAGAAATATACATTATCCGGATCGGTATGGATCATTTGCGGCGGCACGACCACCTCTCCGCTATCCGGATCAAACTCACAATAATAAAAGAACTCTTTTATCGTCATGTTGCCGACCTGAGTGGGCGATACGAACGGTTCATCAGCATCAGATTCTTCGACCGTCGCGAAGTTCTCAAAATACAGACGGATGCCCTTTTCACCTTCGCAGACAACAAGCGCATCCGCACCCGTACCCTTTACTGAGTACATGGTATCCTCAAGATTGATCAGATGAAGAAGATTCCCTTCCATATCGAAGATACCCATCATCTCATAATAATACGAATCATCTTCTTCGAGTCTTTCTAATACGGAATACAGAGTCACGAACCTGTCATTGCACATCCACATGCCATCCGGAGTAACACTGAAATAATCATTCCCGCTGAGCTTAGGATCTAAGGTTATTCTCTTTGTGGTGTACCAGGAATCTGTTTCGGAGATGGTCTTCTTTTTCGATTCTTTTTTCTTACAGGAAGAAACAGTCAGACAGACAGAAAGCAGCATCATCGCTGCAAGTACGAACGCCATGATTTTCTTAAGTTTTCTCATGGAAAAATATAACCACCCATTCTCCTTTCGAAATCATATAGTTCATACCCAGTTTCATTATAAACACCGCTCTTTTCGAAATGCAATTCTCCTTACGAAAAAACAGAAAGAAATCGCGAAAAATTACGAAACATGTTATCCGCTTTCGAAACCATACAGCAATTCAATAATCAGAAGAAGATGTTCTATGAGCCGGAAAGACTCACGGATGATTATGCTGATTTTCGAGTATTTCACCCGCGCTCTTTCAGCACCGTCGCAACGCGGTTCTGGATCGTGCTTACTACTGCATTTATATCTTTCTGTCCGAGGAAGTATCCTTCTGCTTCTTCTTTTACGATATTCAGGACCGCATCGTCGGTGACGCGCACTTCATGTGTTCTTTCCAGTTCTTCGGCAAAAGCACTTTTCTCCGGTTCGGTCATCCCGCATTTTTCACAGAGTGCCTCCACCTCACTTCGGATCACCGGGATCCCGCCGAGGCTTTCTGCGAAGTTCCTCTGGTTTTCTTCGCTAAAAAGCGACCGGATGAAGTCCCACGCATCCTGCGAATAAGGAGTCTCTTTCGAGATCGCAACAGACATCCTGCTGTCGATCGTCATGCCTTGCCGGCCAGACCGTCCGTCATTCCCAGAAGCCACATCCGGCAAGCCCGAACCATTTCCATCGCCAAATGCATAGACTCTTCCCTTCCCGTTTTGAAGCATAAGGCAATTCTTATAGTCGGATGGAGCAGAGATGATGCACGGGATCATCGCGACCATACTCTCACGAAGAAGCGTCTCCGGTGCTTTTGCCATAGCTTCCTCATAAGTTTCTTCATTCGGTTCTTCTATATGGGAACCATACTTTTTCACCACATCAAGGATCTCGGCAAAGGAGGCGTCGGAGAAGTCCGCCCGGCTCTTCTTAGGATCGATATAGCGGCCCGTTTTAAGAGGCAGAAGCATCTTCAGAAGATCGTCATATTCCATAGGCGGAAGAAGCATCGTATTCTCCGGCAAACTGTCGCGGACAGCATCAAAATCAGAGGCAGAGATCGCCGGTCCCTCCGGAAGAAGTGCGCTGTTTCCCCAGAACCCGTAGAGCTCCACATTGGTCGGAAGATGGAATACTTTTCCGTCCTTTTCATACGCACGAAGAAGCGTGCTGTAGTATTCCTGATCCGAAAGCCCGCCATCTCCGCTTATGTACGGCGTCAGATCCAGAAGAACATCTTCCGTCTGAAAAGAAGGAGAGGTAGCGAAGTTCACGAGGATATCGGGACCGGTCCCGGCGAGAAGATCGAGATAAACCTGATCCGCGATCTTGGAGATAACTTTCTCGTAAGCGCCATATGCACTTGCATAGGAAGAATAGTCGTGCACCTCGATCCGCACTTTCTTATCCGGAAGCAAGTTATACGCAACCACAGCCTTAACAAGATCCGCATCGTTTTCACGCGCATCACCGAGGGTAAGCACGGTCTTCCCGGCATGCGGATTTTTCGTTTCCTTAGTAAGCGTGACAAGAAGAACGTGCATGACCAGATGTCCATTCTCATCTGTTTTCTCGTCCACATACTTGATCAGCTGACACGTATCGCTACCAATCTGCGCGCCATCTCCGATCACGCCCACATAATTCAGATCCGTATCACTCCAGAGAAGAAATTCTTCCTCTTTTCCACTATCGGTATTGATCTTATATATTCCATTGGAACTCATGCGGAAGATCCCCTGATCACTCGAACAGACATCTCCCTTACTGACCGACCCGGAAAGGCGGATCTGATCTCCCTTTTCCTTCAGCGTCTGGCCATCCAGCCGGACGATATAGTCATACGACGCTTCGGTCTTTTCCTCTTCATAGTGGCGGCAGGAAACAAAGATCTCATCTCCCGCCACAAAAATATCTCCCGTAAACAGCTCGGGATCGTAGCTCGCCAGTTCTTTTCCCTCAGTATCAAAGAGCACTATCTTCTCGAAGCTCCAGCCGAGACTTCTTCCATCCGGAAGAGACTTACAGTAAAATAGGTCCGTGTGTTCGTCCACCCAGGGCATGGAAGCACGAGGATCCTCCTCTTCTTTTTCCACTCCGAGGAACTTCCCGTTAAGGTCGAAGCAGGCCGTGCCTTCATCGAAATAGCTGACCCACTCTTCCCAAATCGCCAGTTTCTCTTCTTCCGTGAAGTTATCGAGGTTCTGCGCACATAGGTACTGCTTGTCGTCCAGTTCTTTCGGAACCTTGTAGCTCGCAACGAATTTAAAGCGGATCTTTCCGTCCGAGATTTCCGGTTCATCTACGAGAAGCTGCAGAAGCTCTTTCCCCTCCTTATGAGGAATAAGCAGTTCCACTTCTGAGGCGGAATAATACGGGTCGGTCTCCTTTACGACACGATATTCTTTCTTCTGTTTTTCTTTCGGCTTACGGCATCCCGCCATGGTCAGGACGATCGATACCGCGAGAAAAGCAGCCGCCGGTTTCTTCCCTATTCTTTTTCCTCTATTGATCATCAGAAGCACTTCCTTTTCTTTTTCGTTTTTCCTTCTTCCATTTTTTCCCTGATCCGCCCGGCCTTATCCTCTCTCCTGCACGATCGTCTTTGCCCGGTTCGATATCGTTCTGCATACTTCATCGAGACTTCTCTGATCCGTAAAGTATCCTGCCGCTTCTTCCATCACGATCGACATCAGCTCCGGATCGGAAGATGAAATGAGCCGGATACTCTCCAGGATCTTCATGTACTCCGAGAGTGTTTCATCGGTAATTTCGAGAGGCTTCTCATCCGGATACCGCGGATCGGGAACGAAGTTTTCGATACGCTCCTGACTAAAGGCCATCCACCTTTCATTCTGAAGATCCAGTGCTTTTCGCGAAACGGGAATGAAATTGCAGTTTAGGGATTCCGTCATCATCTCCTGCTGCTCATCCGATACCATAAACCGCAGGAATTCCCAGGCTTCTTTCTGATTCTTCGAAGATGCGGAGATCGCCATAGATAGATTTACCCTTGCCATCATAGAACCGCCGGAACGGCTGGGGATACCGCAGAAAACACCCTTTCCTCCAAGCCTTTCTTTCGCTCTGGCATACGAGAAAAGATCTTCAAACGATTCCAATGTAAAGGCCAGCATGTTCTCACGGAAAAGCACTATGCTGTCCGGTCGGATATTTCTTTCCTCTTCCATATCCTTAGCAAGCTGTTCATGCGTCCTTGGTGAGCCATATTTTCTGACCAGTTCCAGAAGCTGCTGAAACTCCGGATCCTCGAAATGCACCTGACCCTTTTCATAATCAACAAACTCAGAAACAGGAAGCAGTGAAAGCAGATCGTTATATGGGCTTTCCGTGAATACAGAGACATCTTCGGGAAGTTTTTCACACGAGTCCAGAAATTCCTTATACGTATAAGATGATGCATCCCCCAGAAGTTCCCGGTTAGAGGCCCAGCCGCGCACATAGAAAGTCAGAGGCAAGTGGTAGAGTTTCCCGTCCTGTTCCGAGGCTCGGAAAACGCTATCCAGATATGCATTCCTGTCCAGTCCTGTACCATCTGTGCTGTCGATAAGAGTATTTAGGTCCACCAGCACTTTGTCCGAATTAAACCGGGAAAGCCACGATGCGTTCATCAGGATGTCGGGCCCGTTACCACTCAGCAGATCCAGAGACATTTTCTCCGCGACGCGTTTCTCCATATCGAGTCCCGAAGATGCGGAAACATCGTTGAGAGAATAGTAGTAAAGCTCCACCCGGCAGGACGAATCCGGGTCAAGATTGTACCGGATGACATGTCTTCGGATATTCACATCCTGCTCGAAAGCACCGATGAGAATGATCTTCTTCCCAGCATTGGGATTCTTCTCTGCGCGGACAGCCTGAAGTAGTTTCAGTTCCACTCTGGGATCGTCGTTCTCTTCTGATTCCACATTTCCCGGTTCTTCGATGAAATAGAATTCCTGATCCGAGCTGATCTTCGTATCCAGGATCCGCGCGGAATCATAATCAGTATCATTCCAGCTGAACACCACCTGATTCTTAGAAAGGTCCAGAAGATCGACCTTTGTGATCTCTCCCTCCGTAATCAGATAGCTTCGGTCCATTCCCCGGGAAATATGTGAGAGATCCCCGCAACGCATCTTTTCTCCTTTGAACTCACCTGTCTTCGGATCGATCTGCCGGATATAGGTATAGCTTTCATCCCAATCTTCTGGGGAATAGTGGTTACATCCGCCATAGTATTTCCCGTCCTGAATGAAGACCCATCCCATGAATTCTTCCTGGCTGCATGACCCGGCAATCGTGCCATCCGGTGCAACGATACTCACCTCGCCCAAATTAGCGATCATCAGGTTTCCATCCGGAAGAAAAAGCACTTCACTTTCTTCGTCTATTTCCGCAGGTAGATTTCTTTTTTCTCCGAGTGATCCGTCCTGATTGAGTTTTTGGATAGAGTAAGTAAATTCCGACAATTCGAAAGTGATCGCATGAAGTTCATGACTGTTATCTTCGATGATCTTCACGATCCGTTCGTTCGACTCCGCCTTTGAAGACAGATCCGCAAGAAGATTTCCATCCTTGTCGAAAAGAACTCTTCCCAGAACGCCTTCTGGTTCTCCTTCTGTTTCGTAGAAGAGCATGTAGGAAACAAAGACCTGATCTCCGACGAATCTGCACTCTTCTAAATCGGCATAGACAACTTTTCTGTCTTTTTCAACAGGAATGGACAGATCCTTCTCCGTTATGTAGAAGTACGGGTCAGACTCCGCAACGACTTCCTTCCGATCTCTTGCCGCAACCTGTGTCCCTCCCTGCTTCTCCGATGCAGAGTTTCTCTTGCATCCTGTCACCGGGACCATCAGCGCCATACTGATCAGTATCGACACCAGTTTGAGAGCCTTTCTGTTTTTCATCGCTGCCTCCTTGTCATGTTATCCCATCCCTGTGTTTCGAACTCTTCATTCGAATCCGATACGTCTCTTAATTAACTACACTTGTAGTTGATCTGGGCAAAAAACACACGCATTATGTAGCCGTTGTTTCTTCCCAGTACGTTTCTTCTACCCAATCGTCATCATTCGCATAGGCAGACGATGCCACCTGATCATCATCTTCGACCCACGTGGTATATTCTTCGTAGTATGTCGTTTCTTCCACTTCCTGGTCTGTCCATGCCGAATTCGTTTCGTATTCTTCAGAAGATTCAATCACATCCACTTGGTGGATCTTGCTGCTGACTCCGGAAGCTTCTTTTCCGCTCTTTTCGCCCAGTACAAAA
>JAGCXQ010000031.1 GCA_017961235.1 Clostridiales bacterium
TAAGGATCACCTCATAAGGCATACCGAAGGAGGTCTTCGTATTCTGTGCCTCCGCGACAGCTTTCTTATAGTCTCCGCGGAATACCTTAACATGCGGCTCGACACGCTCCCATGTAAGGCTCTTCGTCACGATGCCCTCTTTATACATCTCCGGTGTCGGATATGTCATATTACTGAAGTAGATGAGATATTTCGTCTTCGTGATGACGACACGTACATTTCCATCGGATGCGCCAGATTCCCAGATCATGTTTTCCGCGATAAAGCGGTACGTATCCGGATCGATAGGGAAGTTTTCCTTGGCCGCAACAGATTTATGCAGTCTTTCCATATGGTCTCCCCAGAAGAGCAGTACGCCCTCCTGAAACCTTACGGATTCATAGTAAGTGATCTCATCAGTAGGGAGAAATAGCCGGGAGCCTTCCGGTGAATCAAACAGAACCTTATTTCCATTCAAAGAACAGTATTCTCCGATGTTTCCTTCCACCAGCGGATACGCCATGCAACTTACCCCTTTCAAAAAATGCTGACTTTTATGCAGAAAATCCCCTGCATACCGTATAATTCTACTCTTTTATAGTGCTTTCGTAAACTCAAAAAAAATCGTTATTTGCACAACGATTTATCTATTGAGTATTAATGAAGATATACATACAATAGATTTCGGAAAATGCATGAAAATCGGTGTTGACGTTCTCAATACTGTCTGCTAAAATGCGTTTATGCAAAATCGTTAATAATTATTCATGGAGGTGCCTTATGGCAAAGGAAAAATTCTTACTTGCGTATTCAGGCGGACTGGATACATCCATCATCATCCCGTGGCTCCTGGAGAACTACGATTGTGAAGTAGTTGCTTACTGCGGTGAAGTAGGCGTAGGTGTCGATCACGATTACCTCGAGAAAAAGGCTCTTAAGTGCGGCGCTATCAAGTGCATCATCGAAGATATCTCCGAAGAGTTCGTTTCCGACTTCGTATTCCCTACACTGAAGGCAAATGCAGTTTATGAGGGCAAGTACCTCCTCGGCACTTCCATGGCTCGTCCTGTAATCGCTAAGCACTTCGTTGAGGCAGCTCACGCGAACGGATGCACAACGATCGTTCACGGCTGCACCGGTAAGGGTAACGATCAGGTCCGTTTCGAGCTTTCCATCAAGGCTCTGGATCCGGACATGAAGATCCTCGCTCCGTGGAGAATCTGGGACATCAAGTCTCGTGATGAAGAAATCGATTATGCAAATGCACGTGGCATCGAAGTTCCGGTTACTAAGGAAAACAACTACTCCAAGGATGAGAACCTCTGGCACCTCTCTCACGAGGGTATGGACCTCGAAGATCCGGCAAACGAGCCGAACCTCGATAAGATCCTGGAGCTCATGGTTTCTCCTGAAAAAGCACCTGACACACCGACTTACGTAACGATCAAGTTCGAAAAGGGTATCCCGGTAGAAGTTGACGGAAAGAAGATGTCCCCTGCCGATCTTCTCAGATACTGCAACAAGGTTGCAGGCGCAAACGGCGTAGGTATCGCAGATATCGTTGAGAACCGTCTCGTTGGTATGAAGAGCCGTGGCGTTTATGAGACACCTGGCGGAACTCTTCTCTTCGCTGCACACCGTGAACTCGAGCTTCTCACAGTTGAGCGTGACACGATCCACTATAAGGATCTCGTAGCTCAGAAGTTCTCCGAGCTCGTATACTACGGTCAGTGGTTCCACCCGCTCCGCGAGGCAATCTCCGCTTTCGTGGATAAGACACAGGAAGTCGTTACCGGTGAAGTCCGTATGAAGCTCTATAAGGGTAACTGCACACCGGCAGGCACCACTTCTCCGTTCTCTCTCTATGATCCGGAGATCGCTACATTCGAGGCAGACGACGTTTACAATCAGGCAGATGCAGGCGGATTCATCAACTGCTTCGGTCTCCCGATGAAGGTCAACGCGAAGATGAAGCAGAAGAACGGTCTTCTCTGATCTTCAGACAAGTTGAGTTAAATCACACGAAGAAGAGGCGGTTCCTGGTTTTCAGAAACCGCCTCTTTTGATATTCTATAGATAATAGGAACGAATTGTCCTGCCGATATTTCCTTGCAGGAAAACATTGGGAGCTAACAGTATGTTTTGTCCAAATTGCAGAAAGATACTATCTGACGGATCAGCGTTTTGCAACTTCTGTGGCGCCAGATTTACATCCAATCAGCAGCCTCCTTCTCCGGCTGCTGCTATGCCACAGATGCAGGCACACACTTACATTCAGCCGCCATTACTGAATCCACAAACTGTAAATAGCCCTTCTTCCACACATCCTCAGCCACAAGTCCTTCCGCAATATGGTCAGCCACAGCCCTTTTATCCGGCTGTTCCGCCGCCGCAGATCCAGACTCAGCAACAGTATTCTGTTCCGATGCAATATCCTGCTCAACCACAGTATGCTGTACAACAGCAGGTTCCCTTACAACCGCAGTATCCTGCTCAACCACATTATACTGTACAACAGCAGGTTTCCCTACAACCGCAGTATCCTGTTCAACCACAGTATCCAGGATACCAGCCGTATCCGGCTCCTTGGGGACAGCCGATGTATCAGCCGCCGAAACAAAAGAGTTACTTTAAAACAGGTAAAGTCTTTGAACGGCCGGGCAGTACTGATTCTGTTGTCGCCAGGATCATCATGGCCATAGTACTTTTCTTTCTTTCCTTTTCACCATTTATTGAAATGTTTGATGTTAGGCTCAATTTACACAGAGAGAAAGCAACTCCGGCTGATGTTATTAATGCGCTTATGTTCTCCGGATCTGAAGTTTCAAGTGAATCTTCTGAGTGGGGTATTATGATAATTCTCATAGCGATCATGATCATAGTTTTTTACTGTGGAGGGTTCTATCAGATAGCCGAAGGAATTTACCGCATTGCAAATAATCGCAAAGGTGGGTACTGGCACTCAATTACTTGCGGATCATTATGGGTATTTCTGGGCAATCTTTGTGTTTTTCTGATTCTTCTTTTCCTTGTTGAACCAAAAGTAGAAGTTACTTTTTACATACTACAGATTTTGCTGGTCATTCATATGATAATCTGCTTCTCATTTTTCAATAAAACGGGAATATATCGACTGGTTCCTCTTTCCGAGCGTTTCAATTCACAAACTCCTAACACATGAGGTGTACCACAATGGAATATAGACTGATGACAATTGACGATTATGACGAGGTGTATAACATCTGGGTCGCCTGCCACAACGGGCTTAACAGCACTGACGATTCAAAAGAAGGCATCGAGAAATACCTAAAGCGAAACCCGACCACTTCTTTTGTCGCCGTAGATGACGGGCATGTGGCCGGCGTGATACTCTGCGGTCATGACGGACGGCGCGGTTACATCCAGCATATGTCTGTTTCCCCGGATCACAGAAGGATGGGCATCGGCGGTAAACTTGTGGAGCTGGCACTTGATGCCCTGAATAAAGAAGGAATCAAGAAAGTTGCCCTTGTCGCCTTCAAAAGCAACGACCTGGGAAATGCATTCTGGGAAGCTCAGGGATTTACTTTACGTGAGGACCTCAATTACAGAAACAAGGCTCTGGTCGATCTGGAAATCATAGACACATATAAGAACTAAAAACCAAAGAGGCTTTCCCTTGATCCTGGAAAGCCTCTTTTTCATTTGTTTATTTCAATCCGTATTTTGCTTTGATCCTATCATTCGGCTGATACCCGGAAAGATAATCATCTGCTTTCCGTATCAGATCCTCATACTTTACCGGCAGAACAAGATAATAATCGTAATCATCGTCTTCCCTTTTATGTGAAACAACAGGGTGGCCTGTCGCCGCATCATAGCCGGACAGACGACAATCGTATATGCTGCCGATGCTTCTGAATCTTTCGTCGCATATCTCAACATTTTTCTCCGTGGAGATATAATAATTTCCACCTTTTTCATCATAATAGAATGCATGGATAAATCCGTCGGCTTCGAAATTATTATTAACGGCTTCTGCGGAGGAGCTTCGATATATATACACCCGGCCGTCCCATAACTGGAAAGCCGCATAATCAGCATTCTCACATATGGTGACACTGTAGATCATTTCCGGACCGAACTCTGCCTTTTCCAAAACACGATCTTTCAACGCAGTTATTTCGGGCTCATCGGCCCATACTCCCCATGTAAGCTGTTCCGGAGTACCGGAATAAGGCGTCAGATAATCTGTTTTCCTAAAAGAAAAAGTATTGATCTGATCATCGCCGGTCTCGGAAAGATATATCGTTCCGTCCGCGTAGTCTTTCGCCCAGAACATTTTCGTGTCGGCAACATCCGGATCAAAGAAACGGCTTTGACCATCCCGGATAAGATAACCACCGTCTTTAGAATCAAAAATCATGATCCCGTCAGGAGTAAGAGCACTTAATGAAAGGCCGGCATCGGCATCGATCGTTTTTATTACTTCCAGATTCCGGTTCAGAATGTAAATCTTTGTTTGATCATGTATTACAACATCATCCCCAAAGACTTGAAATCCACTAAAGGCTTCCTTCCAATCAGCACGCTTTTCTTCTCCCGTTTCAAGATCTTTCAGCAATAATTTCTTTTCTGATGAGAATGAGTCATATAAACATAGCATGCTTTTTCCGTCCGATTGGTAGTCATAGATCCCGGAATGGTCAGTATAACGCCTTTCCACGCTTCCTGAAAGAAGATCTGCAGAATAAATATATGTAGTTCCCGAATCATGATCGAAAATAAAGATCCATGCTTTATCCCCTTCGGGCGAGAAATAAACATAAATCGATGATCGGGCCGGAAGCTCTTCGGATGACATGTTCTTCCCAAGATCAAGCCTGCAGAGAACTTCTGTTCCCCGGAAAATACTTATCACATTATCGGCAATGGACGCATATCCGTTTCCGAGCGGATCAAAAATGATCTTTTCATCCCCAATATCCAGCGTCTTTTCTTTTCCGGAAGCAAAATCAAGATAGGTATAGTTCTCGTCTTCTCTTTGAAATACGAATCCCCGGTCTCCATCAAAACCGGCATCCGCATATTGCGGTTCCTGATAACTCAGAAGGATCTTCCCGGAAGATATCTCAATAACACTTCTTTCAAAGTTGAGACCTCTTACACAGACATATCCTCCCATCGGAGAGATATCAAACACAGATATTGCACCCTTGGACTGGATCATATCATCACTTGTAATGTGATCCGGAAGTTCATAGATCCCCAGGGCACTAGAAAGAGCTCTTAGAGAATTCTCACTGTAGTCATCTGATGCTTCATCAGGAAGAACACTTCTTGCTGCATATACAGCATCTTTCCGTCTGCCATCACGAAGAAGGTTCTCCGATACACCGGCCATCGAATCCGTATATTTCTGCTGTATGGTGTTTCTTTGTTCTTCGATCTCATTCTTCTGAGCTTGTAGTTCATCCTGCTGCCTGGAGATCTGGGATTTTTGTTTAGTGATACGTACGATAAAGAAAACGCAGACGGCAATGATTGCAAGGAGCGCTGCAAATCCGACAAGGACACGGTTCCTTGCACGGGTATAGGTTTCTTTTCTATGTCTTTGCGAAAGCTCCTCGAAAGAGATTTTTTTGATCACTGCCATCAGGCGGACAACAGCAATATCGGTCTTCGCTTTGCGCTCTCTGTCAGACTCACCTCTACAGTCCGCCGCCAATGGTTCCTTGTATTGTTTGACCCGCACAGGACGGCCATCCGCGCCTAACTGGAACACTTCCTCATAGAGCAGGACTTCAGGAAAGGACGTCTCCGGTTCACCATCAGCAAGAACCAGAAGTATATGTTTTCTGTCATTAATGCGAAGGAAAGCTTCGACCTCTTTCATACACCAGACAGACTCCAGGTATTGCGGAGAACAGACACAGATCAGATATTTGGAATCCCAAAGGGCAGTTGTGATTGCTTCAGACAGATCATCGGCAACAGAGAGCTCTGTCTCATCACGAAAAACCCGTAAAGGTCTCGTTTTTCTGGTACTTTCGGCAATTTCCTTCGGCAGGCGGAAACTCTCCAGCTGATTCTGAAGACGCTCTGCTATCACACTGTCCGGCAGACAATGACGGTAACTGATAAATGCATCGTAGCGAAACCTATTACCCATTTACTTCTCCCCCAATGTACCCAATACCATATCTTTAACATTGTATCTCATTGAAGAAGCGTATTGCAATGATTCGGAAAACGTCCCGCAAATTAGAAACGGAAATCTCTGCTATTCGAGTTCTTGATCTCCTCGATATGCTTCGCACAGATCTCACGGACGTTATCCTTCGGGATCTTCTGGAGTTCCTTCTCGATCAGTGCCCAGCCGACCTTTTTCGTATCTTCAGAAGCATAATCGACGAGGAACTCAGCAAGAGTCATCAGCGCATTCGGGTGGCAGCAATTAAGGATCTGGCCGCTCTTACAAAGGCTCATGAAGCGGTCTCCCGTACGGCCTTCTCTATAGCATGCCGTGCAGAACGACGGTACGTGATCTGTCTCCATCAGCCATCTGACGACTTCATCCAGTGTTCTCTGGTCAGAAACGTCGAACTGCTCGGTATCTGTCGGACGCTCTTCTTCCGTATAGCCGCCGACGGATGTACGACTCGCACCACTGATCTGGGAAATACCCATCTTCAGGGCCTTCTCACGTACCTGCTGACTCTCACGTGTGGAGATGATCATACCGGTATAAGGTACAGCCAAACGGATGCAGGCGATGATCTTTTCAAATGTCTGATCATCAATACCGCCGTCAAATTCGTTCGGATCGATATCGTCCGCACGCTTTACACGCGGCACGCTGATCGTATGCGGACCGACGCCATGCACAGCCTCAAGATGCTCGGCGTGCATGATAAGACCTGCGAACTCATATTTATACAGTTCCAGTCCGAAAAGCACTCCCAGTCCGACGTCATCGATACCGCCCTCCATCGCGCGGTCCATGGCCTCGGTATGGTAGTTGTAGTCGTGCTTCGGTCCTGTCGGATGGAGTTTGAGGTAGCTGTCCTTATGGTATGTTTCCTGGAAGAGGATATAGGTTCCGATGCCGGCCTCTTTCAGTTTTCTGTAGTTCTCGACTGTTGTTGCAGCGATATTCACATTCACACGGCGGATATCACCGTTCTTGTGATGTACGCTGTAGATCGTATTGATGCACTCGAGGATATACTCGATCGGATTGTTCTTCGGATCCTCACCTGCTTCGATCGCCAGTCTCTTATGACCCATATCCTGAAGCGCGATAACTTCCTGACGGATCTCTTCCTGGGTGAGCTTCTTTCTCGGGATCGTCTTGTTCTTCGCATGGTACGGGCAATAGAGACATCCATTGATGCAGTAATTGGAGAGATAAAGCGGCGCGAAAAGCACTATTCTGTTTCCATAGTACGCCTGCTTGATCTCTTCTGCGATCTCAAACATCTTCTTGATACGCTCCGGATCTTCACAGGCCAGCAGCACAGACGCCTCCCTGTGGGTCAGAGCCGTTCCGTGCTCCGCTGCCTGAAGATTTCCAGGACGAGCCTTCTCGAGGATCGCATCGATCAGTTCGAAATTATTCTTATTTGCTTCGGCATATGCCAGAGTTTCCTTGATTTCTTCATCATTGATAAACTCATCGGCAATCAGCGATTTCGGGTCATACTTATACATTTTCTTATCCTTCTTTCTCATCCTTAATGGCGGAATATGTGGTTTTTACGCTGATATTCGGGAGACTTCCGATCTTTCCGGAAAGTGTGGCGATATCATCCTGCGGTGCATCGATCACGACACTGATGATGTTGATCTTTCTGTTTCTGTACGGGATACCCATTCGTCCGACGATATACTGACCATACTCATGCAAAAGAGCATTCAGCGTATTTGTATCTCCGCCTTCTTCAACGATCACACTGATAACAGCTACACGGTTTTCCATAATGCTTCTCCTTTAAAACAAAAAAAATCACGCCAAAAAGCGTGACACGATCATAAGCACAGCAGTATCTTTCAGATAAATACCTTGCTATCAGCAGTGATTCCGCTTCCCCTTAGGCAAGTCAATTATAGATCACAGGTCTTTTTTGTCAATACACATCTATTTACTTATATAAGTTATCTTGCGAAGATACCTCGCAGCCGGGAATTGTGGTATCATAAACCAGTAAAAAAGTGATAAAGGCAGGGATTTACCTATGGCTAAGAAAATGTGGGCAGGACGATTTGAGAAAGCGACCGATAAAGCGGTCAACGATTTTAACTCTTCTCTTCCTTTCGACTGCAGAATGTATAAGCAGGATATCGAGGGATCCGTCGCGCATAGCCAGATGCTTGCGAAACAGGGCATCATCTCGCAGGAGGATGCCGACAAAATCAAGGAAGGACTTCTCTCGATCCTCGATGATATCGATTCCGGAAAACTAACCTTCGATTCCGATGCGGAAGATATCCATATGTTCATCGAAGAAGAACTCACCGACCGTATCGGCGATGCCGGAAAGCGCCTTCACACCGGACGATCCAGGAACGACCAGGTCGCTCTCGACCAGCGTCTCTATGCGGTCGATGAAGCCAAAGAGATCCAGTCTCTCCTCGGGCAGCTTCGCGATACACTCATCGATATCGCGAAGGAAAATACCGAGACATATATGCCCGGGTACACACACCTTCAGCGTGCACAGCCCATTACGTTCGCACACTATCTGATGGCGTATATCCAGATGTTCGGCCGTGATATGGACCGTCTGGACGAGGCGATCGCCAGAACGAACATCTCTCCTTTAGGATCCGGTGCACTTGCCGGAACCACCTATCCGCTGGACAGACAGTTTGTCGCTGACCAGCTGGGCATGAATGGTGTCACCCTGAATTCTCTGGACGGCGTTGCTGACCGTGACTGGGCCATCGAGCTGGCATCGTTTGCATCGCTTCTTATGATGCACCTTTCCCGTCTTTCGGAAGAGATCATCCTGTACTCTTCTCAGGAATTCAAGTTCATCGAGCTCGATGATGCTTATTCTACCGGTTCTTCCATGATGCCCCAGAAAAAGAACCCGGACGTTGCCGAGCTTACCCGCGGTAAGACCGGCCGTGTCTATGGCGATCTCATTTCCCTTCTCGTTACCATGAAGGGCCTGCCGCTCACCTATAACAAGGACATGCAGGAAGTGCAGGAAGCGCTCTTCGACGTGATCGATACGATCAAGGGTGTTCTCGTTCCCTTCACCGGCATGATCAAGACCATGAAGCTCAGAAAAGATAATATGGAAGCGGCCGCACTCGGCGGCTTCACCAATGCGACCGACCTTGCAGACTATCTGGTAAGAAAAGGCATTCCTTTCAGATCTACACACGAGATCTCCGGCAAGCTCGTTCACTACTGCATCGAGCATGATACAACGCTTGAGAAGCTCTCTCTTGACGAGTTCAGACAGTTCTCCGATCTGATCGAGGAAGATGTCTATGATGCGATCTCCCTTCAGACCTGTGTCAACAAGAGAACGATCGTCGGTGCTCCGGCTCCGGAGACCGTGAAAGATGCACTCGATTCTCTGAGCTGATCGATATCTCTATAGAAAAGTGCTTTTGCCACTAAACAAATAGAAAGGGTTCACTTTTTTGAAGTGAACCCTTTTCGTATATGCCTTGGTAAAAGCACTCTTCTTATCCAAGAAGCTCTTTCTTTTTCGCATCGAACTCTTCCTGGGTAAGCACGCCGGAATCGAGTAATTCTTTATACTCTTTCAGCATCTTGACTTTTGACGCTTCATCGGCAGCATCCGATCGTTCTTCAGAAGACTTGGGAAGCTCGATACCCATTGCCTTCGCTTCGCGTCTCTTTCGCATCTCTTCTGCACGTTGTCTGGCTTCTTCTCTTGACATTGAAGGCTTTTGCGGAGCCGGAGCAGGTACGCGGTGTGTGGCCGCACTGATATTCATATTTCTAAAGGCACCGGCAGCGGATCTTGTTTCTGTTACCGGATCATAGGTGTATTCGAGCATTTCAGTGGCAGACTGACGAAGTATTACGATCTGCCAGATAGCAACAATAATAGTCATGATTGAAAATCCGAGTACAGCGACAACTGCCAATCCATAAAGGCCGGGCATAATTGCCATTATAACAGATGCCAGCATTCCGATCACGCTGATAAGATATACCGTTTTAAAAGATTCCCAGGAAGCAGACATGCCACTGCCGATCGCGTCAAAGCAGGTGATCATACCGGAACTGAACTTTAGAATAAAGGCAATGGATAAAGCCAATGAGACCAAATTAAATAGAGAGCTTGCACCGGAACTTCTTCCGAGGAAACTGGATATAACAGAACAGACCTGATTACAGATATAAAGTACTCCCGCTGTACTTAGATCATCGTTAAACTTACCCATCGAACAGATATTCACACCATAAATGATTGCAAGAACCAGCGAGATCACTGCGACGACAAGCAAAGCTTTAACTGCGCCCTCGACATCTGAATAACTATCCGCAGATCTTACACTCATTGTAATGATAAATGTGATCACCTGAAGGATGACATTCAGAACCGAAACGATAAAAAGAACATTCAGTTTATTTCCCAGAGCTGTCGTCCATTCCTTGCGCTCTCTTGCAAGCGCGAGCTGTCGTTCATTTAATTGCGGTGAGCCTGAATAATTTGACATAAACCTGTACCCCCTATGCCCCAAATATTTAACCCAATATCATTGTGTCATAAGAATATCCAAGAAGCAAGTGACGCGTATTCCTAAATATATCTTGCTAATTTGGAATCCTTACGAAATAGATGATATAATCGCATCAAAGACATGCGGACTGACACTTGGAGGACATGACATTGGCACGAAAAAAAATCGGACTTTTTATGAGTGAAATCACACAGGTTTTCCAGACATCCTGCGGTAAAGCCATTATCGACCTTGCTTCTCTTCGTGATCTGGATGTCGTCATCTTCGCCTCCTATGGTTCATATACTTCTCCATATGGACGAAATCTCCTATCTGAGATCGGAAAGAAAAACATCCTTCATATTCCGGATTACTCGGACTTTGAAGCCATCATCGCGCTTCCGGGTTCTTTTGACATCAAGGGAATGGATAAGGAATTCTATGAGCTTGTACGGGCCAAGGCCACCTGCCCGGTGATCTGTCTTCAGACCGGTCATCCGGATTTCTATACGATCTCTATCGAGAACAAAAACTCCATGTATCAGATGACACGCCATTTTATTGACGTACATCACTTTACGGATATCTGTTATATGTCCGGTCCGTATCTACATAAAGATTCTCCCGACAGACTCTCCGGCTTCGTTAGCGCCATGCGGGAAAGCGGTCTGCCGATCAGGTACAACACGATATTTGAGGGCAATTACTGGCGTAACCGCGGCGAAAGAGCGATCGACTTTTTCATGCAGGGACGTATCTCCTACCCGCAGGCCATTATCTGCGCGAATGATTATATGGCCCTGTCGATCTGTTCCGAGCTCAAAAAGCGCGGTGTTCGGGTACCTGACGATGTATGTGTATGCGGATTTGATGGAATCAAGGAAGGCGAAGATACCACTCCTTCTCTTACCACAGTCACCGTCCAGCCGGAGAAATATGCAGAAGCAGCTTTTAAGCTGATCGATGATCTCAAGGCCGGGAACCACCCATCTAAGACCATCACACTATCCGATGAGATCAACTTCCGCGCAAGCTGCGGTTGTGGGAAGCAGGTAATAAGCCGAGATGTCGATCAGATGTATCAGGTCATCGCCGAGGAAGAATTCCTGTTAAGAGAGTGCGGCCGCATCACTGCAGATTACCAGAATACTCTGGATATTGAAAGTGTCCTTTCTGTCGCCACGTACTACTTCCATACACTTGGATGCAAAGACGGGTATATCTGTTACTGCGATGAATCCGACCCTTGTTTCTCCTCGGAGATCCAGGAGAAACCTTTCACGGATAAGATGATACTTCTGCAGCGCATGCACGAAAAAGACCGCCGTCAGGCAGAAGCGATCAACAAGGAGTTTACACGTACCGAGCTTCTTCCTTCCGAGTTCTTCGACACGGATGCTCCGGGAGTATATATCGTATTCCCACTGTTTTATAAGAATAAAGACTACGGTTATCTTGTGTTAAATCCCGAAGCGGATCAGTGGCCAAATTCTCTGACATACACATATATCAGTACGCTTTCCACGGCCATTGAGAATTGCTATTTCCAGAAGAAATTCAGCGGATTTGCAGAGATCAACAGATTGGCGCAGACGGATGAACTGACCGGTATATATAATCGAAGAGGTTTTGAAATCAGGCTTCAGGAACTTCTTTCCAGCGTTTCTGAAGACAAGATCATAAGTATCGCCAGTATCGACATGGATAACTTAAAGACCATCAACGATATTTACGGACATTCAGAAGGTGATTTTTCGCTCAGCGAAATTGCCAATGTGATCCAGAAATGTCTTCGCGAGAAAGAATTCTGCGCCAGATTCGGTGGAGATGAATTCTCCGCTGTGCTTGTTTCCGATAAGCCCGGCCGTGGAGAACAGTATGCCTGCCATGTGATCAGCATGCTGGATGAACTTGTAAAAGCGAACGGAAAACCTTTTAAGATCCATATCAGCATAGGTGTCTCCGATCTGAAAGGACGGGATACACAGCATATCGTAACTTGCATGCAGGAAGCGGACGATATCATGTACGCGCATAAGAGAGCTTTTAAAGCGAATAATTCACATTGATCCGGACGGCTGATTCCTTCTTCTCCGCATCGTAATTACCACGATCACAAACACGCTCACCACACTTACTATGTACGATAGCACCCAGTAAACAGGTGTATGGAAGGATACCTCTACACGTCCGCTCACATTCTTCGGGAGCGGGATACGGATCCGGTTATTATTTCCGTTTTGAATCTTTATCTTCCCTACGGAACTATCACGAGCACCGCTTATATCTGCCTTATAGTGGCTGTAATTCAGTAAGGGAAGATCCACATAGGCGTTTTCCTTTGCATCAAAGGAGAAAGATATCTTCTCACCGTCTTTCGAGAAATCCGTGATCGATGCATCACCCGACACCTGATAAGTCCTGTCCAGATCATAGATATCTGTACCCGAGAGCATATATTCATGATTACTGACATGGATCCAGTCAATATTCTCCGGACCTTTGAAGTCTGTTCTTCCATAAGAAATATACTGTAAAAATCCGAACAGCGTTCCAAAGAGAACAAATACGGAAACAACGAAGATAGACGCTCTTTTCAGAAGCACGGAGGTCTCCTGCGATGAACTTTCGCTGAAGATCTCGCATATAGCAAGCGCTCCGAAAAGATCGGCAAATGCCAGCCATCTCCACGGGAACTGGATACTTGCAACAAAAGTATCGACCACCGGGATCTTCATCAGAAGGTCCCATGGGAAATATGCAGTACTCAGGAAAAGATAAAGAACGATAAACACGGTAAAAACAGTGAGTCTCTTCTTTCTATTCTTCGCGCGATCTTCCTTCTTCTTTGATCCGAAATACCAGAGAACGAAGATCAGCATCAGAAGGCATAAAAGCGGCATGGCAGCAATAATATATGTCGTATTCTTCCCGCTTCCGAATAAAGTCTCGATGCGAATACCGTTCGAACTCGGAAGGATCTGGAACTGATCGGAATTAAGGACCATCAGGTCATTTTGGAGTACCGTATCAAGGAACGGAACGACAAATCCGAGATTCACGAGCAGAACAGCGATCGCTGATAAGATAAGTGATAGCAGACGCTTTGCCACAAATGTCCTCTTGGCATATACAAGGAGAAATACCGTCAGTGCAAAGACTACCATCTCCGTTGTAAGGATATGTGAATTCAAAAGTCCGGTAAACCCGATCACAAAATGGATAAGAGACTCTCTGAACTTGTCTTTATACAGATAATACACTGCGCATACAAGGAACGGCAGGAATGCGATCGCCAGGAATTCTCCTAATGCGGCACGTCTGTAAATATCAATGATCCGGTAAAGGATAAATATATATACGACCGATCCGGCAAAAGCACCCTTGCTTCCAAATACCTTCTTGAAACAATAATACGATGAAAATACCGTAAGGCAGTTGATAAGGATCACCATAAGGCGGTAGCAGCCCTCGATCGGAAGTCCGGCGATCGAAGCCAGTGCGGATGGATAAAGGAAAATGTCTCCATAGCAGGCGCTGATCGGATATCCGTATCCGTGATACCAGGATGATTGCATCTTAGTAAATACAGTCCCATGCAGGATACTGTCTCTGGTTCCGAAAATGCGCATCACATGGAAATTCAGATCATGCGCGTTTCGGAAATAATACGGTGGCACAAGAACCGGAAGTGACAGAAGGACCACAGAAGCTGCAAGTATCAGATATGTTTTCCGTTCATCCGGATTCTTAAAGAAACACAGGACGAATACATCGAAGATACCGCACAGGAAGATCCAAAGAAGGATAACGGAGACCGACTTTGCCGCCATAGGAGCACCATAGCTCACCCGGAAAAGATCTGTCCGGTAAATGGAAAAACCGGCTTCGTCCTTACACAAGACAGCAATGATAACAGGGTGATCCGCATCCGTAACCGAAAACAAGATCTCCGACTGGGATGAACGGCTCTCCGGAACATTCGAAGCAAGGATACTCTTCTCCCCGCCTGCTAACAGTTCACAGATAACGATGCCGTTATCATCCGTATGGCAGGAGTAGTCCACTTTAAGAACATAATTCCCGGCCGGTAATGAAAACTCCTTCGACTTCGTCGAGCTCTGTTTTCCCTTCAAATCAAGAAATACATCCTGCGGACGATCTTCACGATAAGCACCGGAGAAAGAAACCTCGGAAGGCTCACACAGAGCATCCTGGAAATACTCTTTCCCCAGTGTTTCAACAAATTCATACCGGTCACTTGTCTCCCCGTAATGAAGACTAAGTGCAAGAAAGCAAAAGAGAATCAGAAACTCAGCAAGAACGAGTGGTATCAGGATCTTCTTTTTCGGATTCTCTTTTATCATAACGGGATCAGTTTCTCATACTGTGGATCGGAGCAGGAATACGTCCGCCACGGGAAATAAAGGCTTCAGAAGATGCTGTATTTACTTCCATGATCGGAGCATAACCCAGAAGGCCGCCAAACTCGACCTGATCGCCGACTTTCTTTCCGGGTACCGGAATCACACGGACAGCGGTCGTCTTGTTATTAAAGGTTCCGAGCGCCATCTCATCCGCAATGATACCGGAGATCGTTGAAGCCGGTGTATCTCCCGGGATCGCGATCATATCGAGACCTACCGAGCAGACGCATGTCATTGCTTCGAGTTTCTCCAGACGCAGGAAGCCTTTTTCCGCGACCTCGATCATACCTTCATCTTCGGATACCGGTATAAAAGCACCGGACAGGCCGCCGACAAAAGAACTTGCCATCGTGCCGCCCTTCTTCACCGCGTCATTTAACATCGCCAGTGCTGCAGTTGTTCCCCAGGCACCGCAGTGCTCCAGGCCGAACTCTTCAAGGATACGTCCGACGGAGTCACCGACGGCCGGCGTAGGTGCAAGAGAGAGATCGATGATTCCGAAAGGAACATTCAGTCTCTGGGAAGCTTCACGGGCAACCAGTTCACCTACACGCGTGATCTTAAATGCCGCCTTCTTGATCGTCTCGGCAACAACTCCGAGATCTTCGCCCTTAACGGTTTCAAGGGCAGCCTTGATTACACCCGGGCCGGAAATACCGACATTGATGACACACTCCGGTTCACCGGGGCCAAGGAAGGCACCCGCCATAAACGGGTTATCTTCCGGTGCATTGGCAAATACTACGAGTTTTGCACATCCGAGCGCATCTCTGTCTTTCGTTGCTTCCGCGGTCTGCTTGATGATCTCACCCATATCACGGACAGCATCCATATTGATACCGGATCGTGTCGATGCGAGGTTGATCGAAGAGCAGACATTATCGGTAACCGAGAGAGCTTCCGGGATCGAGTCGATAAGACGCTTGTCGGAGATGGTATATCCCTTTTGCACCATCGCGGAGAAACCGCCGATAAAGTTTACACCGCACTCCTTCGCTGCACGGTCCAGGGTCTTGGCGAACATGGTATAATCCTTCGCACCGGAAGCCGCCGCGACAATAGAGATCGGAGTAACGGAGATTCGTTTATTCACGATCGGGACACGGTACTTTTCCGTGATCTCTTCTCCGACTTTTACCAGATCCTTGGCATATTTAGTGATCTTATCATAGATCTTCTGACAGGACTTCTCCGGCGTGTCTGCCGCGCAATCCATCAGGTTGATGCCCATCGTTATCGTTCTTACGTCCAGATGCTGTTCCTGAAACATCCGTACGGTCTCTAATACTTCAAAATCCGTAATCATACATTTACCTGCTTAATTCTTAGAATAATCTGCCGTCCTTTTTCCTATGCGGAAAAGAACTGATCAGATGCGGTGCATCGCATAGAAAAGATCCGTATGCTGGATGCGGATAGATACACCGATCTCCTCACCGACCTTATCGAGCTTCTCGGACAGTGCTTTCATATCCGACTTCGCTTTCTTCAGGTCCACGAGCATGATCATCGTGAAGATGTCATCCAGGATCGTTTGTGTGATGTCATTGATATTGACGTCTTCCTCCGCCAGAAGCGCGGAGATCTTCGCGATGATTCCCACCGCGTCACATCCGACGACCGTGATCACTGCCTTATTCTTATCTTTTTCAGTACTCATATATGTTTCTCCTTTTTCATTAGATGCGATATGTTTTATTGATCTGGGCAAGTTCGAAATCCCAGTCACCACAGGCTCTCGCCTCCAGTTCGACGTCTTCTCTGTCATAGAACGGAACCAGGTGCGAAAGGATCGTTTTCTTTACGCGAAGTGCCTTGGCACAGGAATAGCACTCTTTCGGCGTAAGATGAAGCATATTCGGGCGTCTGGCTGCCTCTATCTCGCCGCAGTCCATGATCGCCAGATCCGCATCATCCATATAACCCGCAAAGAGCGAATCCACAGAAGCATCCGCAGTATAGACGAATACTTTTCCTTCATGCTCGACACGGATGCCGTAGCACTCGACAGGGTGATTGGTACGGAAGAATCTGGCTTTCGCGCCGAAGAGCGGCAGCTCCGATTCATGGCCGATATACCCGATCTTATATCCCCAGTCATTGGTAAGAGAATGGATCACTCCTTCCGGAGTCTTTGGCGCGAAGATCGGAACATTTCTGAACTCCATGCCGTGCTTGGTATTCATATCGATGGCATACCGCATCACCATCAGATCACTGTAGTGGTCCGCGTGAAGATGCGAGATCAGAATCGCATCCAGTCCGTTAAGCGGTACATGAAGCTGAAGATTGGAGAAAACACCGCTTCCGCAGTCTATCAGCACTTTCTTGTCATTGATCGTAAGTAAATAACCGGACGCCGCCTGACCGGGGCCGGGATAACCGCCGCTGCAGCCTAAAATCGTAACTTCCATAATATTGTGTCCTTTTCTTCGGAATCGACACAATCATTTTACCATATACTTAGGAAAATAGCTTATGCAAAAGCACTTCCGCCTGCCGGATCCCGTCGATGGCCGAGCTCATGATCCCGCCTGCATATCCTGCTCCTTCTCCTGCCGGATAGATACCGGACACATAGATACTCTCACCGTTTTCATCTCTTCGGATCCGGACCGGAGAGGAACTTCTGGTCTCGATCCCCGTAATAACGGCATCGGAGTCGTTAAAGCCTTTGATTCTCCTGTCAAGAAGGGTAAGGCCTTCATCCAGTGTTTCCGCAACAGCGGAAGGAAGGATGTCCCACAGGTTACTCATCGTAACTCCCGGTCGGTAGGATGGCTTCACTTTTCCCCATTCCGTTGTTTTCTTATGCTCGTGGAAATCCCCGACACGCTGGGCAGGCGCCAAATATCCGCCCGTTCCCGCACGGAAAGCCTTATCTTCGAGCTCTCTCTGGAACACGATCCCGGCATCCCAGGCATCACTTCCGAAGTCAGCTCCATCCACGCCCACAAGCATCGCGGAATTCGCATTCTCTTTATCTCTGGCATATTCGCTCATGCCGTTCGTAACGACACCATTTTCTTCAGAGGAACCGCAGACGACTTCGCCGCCGGGGCACATACAGAAAGAATAGAGTTTTCTGCCCGTCGCTGTCGGCGTTACGACCTTATAATTCGCCGGATGCAGTATCTCACTCTCGAAGCATTCGCCGAACTGTGCCCGATCGATCTCACGCTGCAGATGCTCGATGCGGACGCCGACCGCAAATGGCTTCTGTTCCATCTTCACGCCCCTTGCGTCAAGCATATAGAACGTATCTCTCGCGCTATGTCCGATGGCCAGTACCAGAGCATCACAAGGGATCGTAACCGGATCCTGATCCGAGTAGGAGGAAACATGAGTGATCGATGTGAGCGAGCCGTTCTCTACAGATATATCCGACAGTTTCCGCTCGAAAAGCACTTGCGCGCCGCGCTTGATCAGGTCCTGCCGCATATTTCGTATGACCACACGAAGATAGTCGGTCCCGATATGCGGATGGGCATCGTAAAGGATCGTCTTCGGCGCACCGTATTTCACAAATGTTCGAAGCACCAGATCTCTTCTGCCATCGGATACGCCGCTGAAGAGCTTTCCGTCGGAGAATGTTCCGGCACCGCCTTCACCAAACTGGATATTCGAGCAGGTATCGAGGATCCCCTGTTCCTTAAGTCGCTGGACGTCCGAAGATCGGGTATCCACATCTCTTCCTCTTTCAATAAGGATCGGACGGAGCCCGGCTTCCACGAGTGCCGCAGCAGCGAACAGTCCGGCCGGGCCGGATCCGCTCACAACTACACGTTTCTTCTCTTCTACTTTGATCTTTAGATCAACAAGTGATGCCTCTTCCAGAAAGCTCTTCGGATCCTGGTCCGTGAATCTTGCATTGATAACTACGCGGATATCATCTTTATGCCGCGCATCGATCGATTTTTTCAGGAAATAGCAGTATTTCGGGAGCCTTTTTCTGGCTTTCTTTTCAAAGTAAGATCGCACATCGCGGTCATCCGTATAGGGGGATGAGATCTTCCGAAATCCTTCATAGGTCCGAAGCGGGATCGGCAGGGAGATATCAGTTTCCATCCTGTGCCTCCGTATTATCGGGAAGGAGCATGGCAGCAGATCTTCCGGCAAGGATTCCGGACGCAAATGCCCATGTCAGGTTATATCCGCCGCAGTCACCATCTACATCGAGCAGCTCACCACAGGCGAAAAGCCCGGGTACGAGTTTTGACTCCAGCGATTCTTCCGAGAACTCCGCGCAGTCAGCACCTCCGATAGTCGTCTGGGCCTGTTCGAGGGACCGTGTCCCGAGCACCGTAAAATTCCATGAGCGCATCGTCGAAAGGATCTTCTTGATATCTCCATCCGTAAGTGTCGATACCGGAAGCGTCATCGGGCGCTCCAGCGCAGTCTTAAGAAGCATCGTGCCGATCTTCTGCGGCAGGATCGAAAGCAGGAACTGATCCGTCGGCCTTACTGCAAAGGTCTTCCGTCTTTCCTTCAGTTCTTCTTCGATCCCCATGAGTGTCTGTTCATCAAAGAGGCGCAGTGATACCTTTACAGGCACCATCAGCCGGTCTTTTCTCATTCTTCGGGAAACCTCCCCGGAGACCTGAAGGACAGCCGGTCCGGATAATCCATAATCCGTGAAAAGCACTTCTCCATACTGTTCTGCGACGACATTCCCGTCCGCGGTAAGTGTCAGCTCACAGTCCAGACGAAGGCCTGACAGTGCTTTTGTAACAGAATTCTCAGTAAGAAGCTGAACGATCGACGGCTTCGGTGCAAAGACCTTATGACCCAGCTTCGACAGCCACTTATATCCGTCACCGGTGGTACCGCTGTAGGAAGCACAGGCTCCGCCACAGGCGACAATAAGAAGATCGGAAGAAAAGGTTCTTCCGTCCTCACAGGTGATCGTAAAAATGTCCTCTTTCACTACATCCGTAACCGAAGCATCCTGTGCGATCACGACATCCAGTTCATCCATCGCATAGCGGAAAGCATCCACAACCGAAGCGGAGGTCTTGCTCATCGGGAAGAGCTTATCCCCTTCCGAGGTTGTAACGATACCGATCTCACTAAGGAAAGAGAGGCATGCCAAAGGCGTCACATTAGACAGTACTTTACCGGGAAAGTCCGTCTCATGGCTGTGGAAATGCGACAGGGACATATCCTTATTTGACAGATTACAGCGTCCGTTACCGGTCGCAAGAACTTTCTTTCCGACACGCTCATTCTTTTCCAGAATGAGTACAGTTCCCTTCTCTTTTCCGGAAAGAAGGCGTATCTTCTGAAAAGCGATCGCTGCGGTCATACCGGAAGCACCGGCGCCGATAATGATCAGATCCCATCTTTTACGGTCAAGATTATCCATTCTCATTCTCTCTCATCAGCATCAGGCAGCGGGCATATTTAGATACGGCAAGAGGTTTACAGTCCGCATGTTCACGGATCAGAAGTCCCAGTTCTTCGACAGGAGCGACATCTCCGGAAATAAGCTCGATCTCCATCTCGCAGATCGGACAGGATCTTTCGGAAGCGATGCAGGAACCGGTATCCAGGCAGATCTCGACAGTACTTCCAAGGAACTCTGCCGTGATCGTATGTCTTTTAAAAGCAGTTTTACAAACCGTTTCCAGTTCTTTTCCGGAAACCGGCACCAGCGCTGCCGCCAGGATCTCATAGGGATCTTTGGAGTCCTTCGCTTCCCGAAGAAAGAAATCAACATCAAATTCCGGCCGGTCCGTACTTACATTCCATTCACACTTAGATGTCAGCCCGGAAAAGCCTTCCGCGGAAAGATCACTTATCGGCATAGCGGGAGTTGTCTTGACCGTATGGATATACTCCTGGCCGAGCACATGGCGTATGCGCATGGAAGTGCGTGATTTATCAAGGATACGGTCTTTCGTATCCAGATACCGGTTCTCATACTCTTCCGTTTTCTCGGATCGTATTTCGACCGTTTTTCTGAACCACGGCTCATCAGATACTGCATACAAGGTTTCCGGATCAGGGAAAGAAAGCTTTAACTCAGTTTCCATACCGCCTCCAAAAACTCAGATAGTGATCTCGCGAACACCGGCATTCGTAACTACACAGATGTTTTTCGAGCCGAAGAAGGAAACACGGAGCACCGGCTCATCGACATTGATCGTCGAGCTTACTTTCGCTCTGGAAAGATCGATCAGCATGATCTTCTCATCTACGGCAAATAAAGCGGAAGATCCGGAAACATCGAATCCGAGCACTTCATTACCCAGAGAGATCTCACCGGTCTTGCCTCCGTTAGAATTATAAACAGCCAGACGCAGAGGCTGCTCCACTCCATCTGAATACACCACAGCATATCCGCCATCAAAGGAATGTACGCTCTCTACACACGGGAAAGCAGGAGATACAAGATCACATTTTCCGTTTCCGACGATAGCGACATCGCTGATTCCCGCTACTGCAACGCGTTCATTACTTAAGTACGCCAGAAGCGGCATACTGTCCGTAACCAGTGGCGAATAAAAAGCATTTTCTGAAGGGTGCGCGTTCGTTCTATCTTCCGGGATCGAGAACTGCTTAACATGCGGGATCATCTGGGATCCGTCAGTATCGACCAGAGAGACGGAAAGCGTACTTTCATTGGGAGAAAAAGCCAGCGAGATCGGATATCCGGACTCAAAGGAAGACCATTTCGCCAGGAAAGAACCGTCATTCTCCATAATATACACACAGCCGAAAGAATCGCCATCTTCGATGATCAGCGCAGATAGACCGGATGGCGCCAGTGCAACATTCCCGATCTTACCTGTCATATGGGTGCTGAACTCCATTCCCTGTTCGGAGAAAAGCGCACACTGGAATCCTGCCGTATCCGCGATCATGGCATATGGCCCGCTCTTGATACATACGGGGCTGCTCATCTCCAGATCCACGCTATAGATCTCATTTCCGGAGATCGAAAGATAGGCGACACGCTTATTCGTGACCTTTAAGAGTCCATTCTGAAAGGGATAGAGCTGCTGCGCTTCCGTATATTCACAGTCAAAACCAGCGATCGCAGAGAGACGGAGCTGTTCACCCGCACCGCTCTTGGCAGCTACGTGATTACGGATCAGATAGACCATGATAATAGAAACTACCGCTAAAAGGATACAAAGAACGACCAGGATCGGCGTAGAATACTTGTGGGTAAACTTGACGCGTTTCTGTTTTGGCTTCTGTTTCTGTATCGGTTCGTTTCTCTTCGTTTTCTCCGGCATTTCCTATTCTCACTTACGGACGGTCATAAATATTGTCTTTATTCTTTTTATCGATAGCTTCCGTTGCCAGGCAATATGCATCCCAGATACCGAAGTCGGACATGTCATAACCGTTATCTTTATATAATACGCTTCTATCTACAATAAATCCACTGTATCGGCCATTGATGAAACAGTAGTACTCACTGTCTCCCAGCGGTACGAGCTTCAGGTCAATGATCTCACTGGTATTCTTTACCACATGGATAGTGGCCTCCACATTCTTAAGTTCCGGCGATGCTTCATAGTCCACTCGGGAAACCGGCATATTAAAGATCGATCCAAAAAGCAGAAGTCCATAGCACTCGCCCTGCGACGAGTAGATCTTGGCATTTCTCTGATCCAGCTGGAACAGCGTATTTTCATTCTCGAAGGACATCGTTTTGTCCAGTCTGCAGTCCAAAACGAAAGAAGTATCCTTGATCGTGACCTCCACTTTCGATACATCATTCAGATATCCATGAATAACATACGAATCAATAAGATCGAACGAGCGCAGATTCATGCCCGGGAGCGTGGCCGGTGAAACGCGGAACGAATAAGGGGTATTGGAAGAAACCCCGTAATAATACCCGCCCAGTTCCATCGACAGCGACAGCTTGATCTCTTCGCCGTTATTCAGAAGAATGTCAAAAGTATATTCCGGATCATTCAGGCCATAAGATGCCATGTCCTCTTCTGCGATAGGCACATACTGGGAGATCTGGAGACGCAGCAGCGATGACAGAAGCGTCTTCATAGTACTATTCGCCTCTCTATCCATCGGATAGCTGACCTGATATCTCGCTTCGACCAGAACTCCGTTCACCTTATCCGGCAGCGGCTTTACTACCCAGCGGTCTTTGGTCGAAGCTCTCTCGAACGTGATCTGCTTAACATCTGATCTCTCAAGATTCAGAATACGGCGGTTAAGGAAGTCTTCGAATCTCGAGGAAAGCTTCTGATATAAAGAATAATCGGCTACATATACTTTATCCTCATTGCCCATCCGAGCATAGACTCCGTTTTTGGTGGAAAGAAGATCTCCTGCAGAATAGACGATGGTAGAACCATCCTTCTTCTCACACGAAACGGTGTAGGAAGGCGCATTAAAACCGTATTTCGCATCATCTCCCGGCTGCGCGTCAATACTGTTCCGGAATGAAAAATGAAGGATCTGATCCAGATAACCGTTCACTTCGGAGGAATTCAGCATCGAATCGGAAAACTCCCTGCCATTATATGTGATCTTGGTTACCGCATGAGAATCATTGAACGTGAAAAGGATCTTATCCCCTTTCGCTCCTGTGACAGAAAGGCTTTTCAGCTCCTCCTGGTTACACACATTGACTATATGATCCTGAAACTGCGAATCGATATTCTTTTTATCTATATGCTTCTTGATCAGAACAGCCGACAATATGATAACGAGTACCAGGAAGACTGCTGCAAGAATACCGAGTTTTTTCTGTTCCTTCATACTTCAGTTCCTCACAGATGGCGTCTTCTCTGATATACGATAATTCCACAGGCCAGGCTTCCTACCGGAATCACGGTCATAACGATAAATGACCAGAGTGTTGCCGAGGAAGAGGAAAGCGGCTTAGACAAGGCATAGCTCGGGATCTTTCTCTGTGGAATAAGAAGATCAAACTCGATCGGGCAGATCTCATGAACGAGCGACCGGATAAAGACAGCATTGTTATCATCAAGTGTTTTTCCGGAATAATAATCGTCCGAAGTAAATGTCTTCGTACCGATCGTGATCAGACAGGCCTTCTCGGAAGTACTGTCATCCACGGACCACAAAATGATCGGGTGCATACCTGCGGATACATCTGCATCGATCTGTGCATTCTGGAAATCTACCGAAGCAGAGGATGATGAAACGACCAGCGGAGATACATACACATCCTTCGGCAGGTCACGGAGAGCCTTGATATAGCGGCAATTCTCAACGGAATACTCCCTCGGGATGGAGACGGTCTTGGCATATGCTTCCGTAGGATTGGCGATCGATCTGAACGGGTCCGATACATCTACCAGATGATCCAAATCATTCTCGTGAATGATGCCCGGATCCAGACTTACGCCCATACGCTTGGCAACATCATTAAGATTCGTGTATTCAGTAGTCTTATTATCACTGAAGTCGCAGACGATCATGACTTTTCCGGCGTTATCCAGATATGTCTTCAGCTGTTCTTTTTCCACAAGTGAAAGATCCGACTTCGGCTGAAGGACCAAGAGAAGTTCGCAATCATCCGGGATCTTCGTTGCATCGCCTTTCAGCGTCAGCTCCGAGGTAACAAAACCAAGAGACATCAGGATATTATCCAGATTCTTATGTGCCGGCAGGTCATGTCCGGCCAGATAGTAAGCATGCAGAGGACGTCCGGAAGTGACATAGACGATGTCCGTGGTAATGATACGTTCGATATTATTTGCGATCGGCATTCCGACACCATAATACTGGGCAACTTCCTGATCATACTCGAAGCAGGCGTACGGATTAACTCCAACAAGCATATCATCGCATTTAACGACGTAGGTATTCTTCTGGAAATTATAAACATTATTCGGATCCAGCTGGGAAATAATAAACGGATCAACATCCGGATCGATATACTTCAGATCGATCATCCCATCTGCTTTTGCCTCATAATCATCAAGAAGCGGAACAAAATATTCGCGCCATTCGAGAGTGCTGTCATTCTTATCAAAAAGTCCGATAATTTCAACTTTCTTATTAAGAGACTTCAAATAATCAGATGTAATGGAACTAACAGAATTCGATCGTACGGAAGTAGAGTCAAATGTCAGTTTCTTATCCAGTGTCATATCGATGATCAGGTTGAATACGATACAGATCGCAACAACTAATACAACGGAAACAATGGAGATGGACTTTAACGATTTAAAACGTTCATCGATCCTTACCTTAGCCTTAGGCGATTTTCCGGGTCTCTCCTGGAGAATACTTTCTTTTGCGGTTTTCTTAGCCATACTCGTATCCCCCCTTCTCAGCTCTGCGTCCAGCGTTTCTTCTCAAGAACGCGGTAAGTAATATAGATGAATACCAGTGTGAAGCTCAGGCAGAAGATCAGCGGGACGATCTTAAACACACCTGATGTATAGCAGTTCGTCCGGTCAAAGGGATCGAACCAGGAGATCGCATTTCGAACATTCTCGCCGATCGAATAGATCGTCTGATCCGAAAGATGGAAGAGTTTCGTAAACTTCAGGAAGGATTTTACGATACTGGAGATCGAGGACGCGATCGATGAGAGCATGTTCAGGAACAAAAGAATAACGAAACAGAATACAGCAGACATGATCTGGTTTTCTGTCATCGCAGACGTAAGCATGCCGATCGAAATAAAGAGAGCAGCTAGAACCATATATCCGAAGAGTGCTCCCCAGGCAGCTGCACTGACGAATCCGGAAAGGATGACTGTGATGATCATGTGGCTGAAAACACTGATCAGCATCAGCGCCTGTAAAGAGAGAGCCGCCAGGAATTTGCCGACGACAGCATCCTTCATGGAAAAAGGCATCGTATAAAGAAGCACATCCGTACCATTCTTCTTTTCTTCCGCGAAAAGCCTCATGGTAATGATCGGGATCAGAATAATAAAGAAAGACCGAAGATAACTGATCTCAACAGAAATATTCACATAGGCAAATGTTGAAGTGATCATTCCCGTGAAGTAGTATCCGCTGATTATGCTCATGAGACAGATCGCGACCCATCCCACGGGATTTCGGAAGTAAGATAGAAACTCTCGTTTAAAAACTGCAAACATATCTTCTTCTCCTTATTTCTTAGGTGCAGTAATATTCATGAAAACATCTTCCAGCGATGGCGCCATCGACCGGAATTCCAGAATCGGAACATGGATCCTCGCCAAAGCAAAGAAAATAGACTTTCTTACATCAAGACTGCCGTCTGCAGTAATATCGATCTGAAGAAGACCGTTCTTTTCAGACAGCGGAGCAATTGCCTTTACACCCGGTACTGCGCGAAGCGGCATCTGAACCGAATTAAAGGAACCTTCCAGTGTGAGAAGGTAATGCGAACTGTCTTCGACCTTGGCAGACATCTCGATCGTTGGCGCATCCGCCACAATCTTTCCGTTATTGATGATGATCACGCGGTCACAGATCGCCTGAACTTCAGAGAGAATATGCGAGCTGAAAATGATCGTGTGATTCTTGGAAAGCTGGGAAATAAGCTTACGGATCTCTACTACCTGATTCGGGTCAAGGCCGACAGTCGGCTCATCGAGGATGATGACTTCCGGATTTCCGATCAGAGTCTGTGCAATACCGACACGCTGGCGGTAACCCTTTGACAGATTATGAATAAGTCTTCCGGAAACATTTCCGATATGGACCATTTTCATGACTTCCGAGATCTGTTTCTTCTTAACATCACGAGGAACCTTCTTCAGTTCGCTTATATACTCGAGATATTCATATACTGTCATATCCAGAAACAGCGGCGGGTGCTCCGGAAGATAACCGATATTCTTCTTGGCAAGTTCCGGCTGCTCCAGAATATCGTAACCATTGATTGTGACCTTGCCGCTTGTTGCGGAAAGATAACCGGTAATAATATTCATCGTCGTGGACTTTCCGGCACCGTTTGGTCCGAGGAAGCCGAGGATCTCACCCTGATCTACTGTAAAAGACACTCCTCCGAGTGCTTTTTTATCGCCGTAAAACTTCACCAGATTCGATATTTCTATCATTTTACTGACCTCCGCATAATCTGCGAATACATTTTACCCTATAAAAACGTATTGATAAACCCGTAACCATTAATCTTTTTCCGAAACGATCTGCGTCGTAAAAACATGTCTTCCGCTCACCGCTTCGATACCGTCAACTATGATGTTTCCGTCCTCTTTCACACTGTAAAGGAGCACTTCCTCACCTGGATGAACTTCCGATGAATAATTGATCGTCAGTCCGCTGATCCTGTGCTCGTTCGGAATCAGCGAATAGCAGGCATCTTCGCTCCATGCGACATAATGGGTATTATTCACATGCATATTGCGGTCGATCTGGCTGTAATCCGCAAAGCGCTTAAATCTCGGTGCATTCTGACGCTTCTCGTCCAGGATCGGCGCGATCTTCTCCGCTTTCCGATCAGAAGGTCCGTGTGACTCAAATACACTCATCCCCTCGATCGAGGAAGGACGTACAGGACGATGATCTCCCTGATGAGCAATGACCCAGACGGAAGTTGCCTTTCCGATTCTTCTTTTATCTTTATCGAAAATATCAAAATCTCTGTTGAAAAACAGTCTTTCAAACCCCTGAGACCACGTCCGAATATAGATCTCATCTTTCCACTTCGGAATGACATCCATCTCCACTTTCATCCGAAGAAGCAGCCAGCAGACAGAAAGGCCGTCCATCACTTCTGCGCCGAATCCGTGGCGATCCGCATCGAGGCATGCCGCTTCCTGAAGCATCGCGAAAAGAGAGTGATAATGAAGTCTGTCATGGATGTCCGTCTCCGGACCGATAATAGTAAATCGATAGAGGTTTTCTTCCGGAATAAACTGCATGATCACGCCTCTTTCTTCTTCGCATTGGATACCGGCTTAGAAGTCGGACGGTACATGGTATTTCTGGGATTATATCGGAAGAATGCAGCCAGGAAACGCTCATCAGGCTCAATAATGACAAGCACCTTCTGTGTCCCCATCTTCGCTGCGATATACCATTCGTTCTCCTTATCGATGCCGGAAGCACAATATGCTCGAAGGGCATTTTTCTCAAACTCAGATACCGGATGCATCTCATCTTTGATCTTCGCGATCATGTCAAACTCCCGGATAGATCCGGAAAACAGATGTGCGCGGCGCTTCTTTCCGGAGATGACATCTACGGAAAACTCATCATTGACGACACTGTATTCATATTCTTTGACAATACCGGACACCATCAGATAACAGAAATAACCTATACCGAAAGAAAGCGAGACAGTTAAAAGAAACATATAAACCACGCCAAACAGAAGCGGGATAAAGTTCACTAGAAGGATCGCCAGGATAGCAAGAATGACGAAAACGACCCGGCAGACCTTATCTTTTGCAGTAAGATGCTTGGCTACGATCTTTTCGATGATCAAATCGTTATATAAACGCATGTGGATTCTCCTTAACAAAAATAGAGGTCATGGATTGCGCCATGACCTCTATATTTTATCAGAAACAGGCTGATTAATACATACCGGCATTCGGATTCGGCATCGGTGGTTCCGGCTGCGGAATATCGCAGACAACAGCCTCTGTCGTAAGCAGTGTGGAAGATACGGAAGCTGCGTTCTGAAGTGCGGAACGTGTTACCTTAGCAGGATCGACGATACCAGCCTCAAACATGTTCACATACTTATCATTCAGTGCGTCGTAACCATTGCCCGGCTCGGATTTCTTAATGTTCTCGCAGATAACGGAACCATCAAGACCTGCATTGGCAGCGATCTGGCGGATCGGAGCCTCGAGAGCCTTCGCAATAATGCGGATACCTGTGGCAACATCGCCCTCATACTTATCAACAAGTGCATTTACTGCCGGAAGAACATTAATGAATGCCGTTCCACCACCCGGAACGATACCCTCTTCAACAGCAGCACGTGTAGCAGCAAGAGCATCCTCGATACGGAGCTTCTTCTCTTTCATCTCAGTCTCGGTAGCAGCACCTACCTTGATTACAGCGACACCGCCGGAGAGCTTTGCCAGACGCTCCTGAAGCTTCTCTCTATCAAAATCAGAAGTTGTTTCTTCGATCTGAGCACGGATCTGTGCAACACGGGACTTGATCTCGTCTGCATTACCCATACCATCAACAATAATAGTGTTCTCCTTCTGAACCTTTACCTGACGGGCACGGCCAAGCTGCTCCATCTTAGTTTCCTTAAGATCCAGACCAAGATCATCAGTGATGACCTCACCGCCGGTAAGGATCGCGATATCCTGAAGCATCGCCTTTCTTCTGTCACCAAATCCCGGAGCCTTAACAGCAACACAGGTAAATGTGCCACGGAGCTTATTTACGATAAGAGTTGCAAGCGCTTCACCGTCAACATCCTCTGCGATGATCAGGAGCTTCTTGCCCTGCTGTACGACCTGCTCAAGAAGCGGCAGGACATCCTGGATATTGGAGATCTTCTTATCAGTAATAAGAATATAAGGATCATCCAGAACAGCTTCCATCTTATCCATATCTGTGCACATATAAGAAGAAAGATATCCACGGTCGAACTGCATACCTTCAACTACTTCCAGATCAGTACCCATTGTCTTGGATTCTTCAACAGTGATTACACCATCGGAGGATACTTTTTCCATTGCCTGAGCGATCAGTTCACCGATATAGTCATCACCTGCGGAAATAGAAGCAACACGGGCGATATCCTTAGAACCGTCAACCTTCTTTGCTGCGCTTCCGAGAGACTTAACTGCCTCATCTACAGCAATCTGAATACCTTTTCTCAGGATGATCGGATTTGCACCTGCTGCAACATTCTTCATACCTTCACGGATGATTGCCTGTGCAAGAAGTGTAGCTGTTGTTGTACCATCACCGGCAACGTCGTTTGTCTTAGAAGCAACTTCCTTAACAAGCTGGGCGCCGGCATTCTCGAAACGGTCTTCGAGTTCGATCTCCTTTGCGATCGTAACACCGTCATTTGTGATCAAAGGAGCACCATACTTCTTATCCAGTACGACGTTTCTTCCTTTTGGTCCGAGCGTGATCTTTACAGTATCCGCTACCTTATCTACACCACTTTCCAAGGCGCGTCTTGCGTCTTCGGAATACTTCAGTTCTTTTGCCATATTAATGACCTCCTTTGAAAAGACAATTACTCAACGATTGCCAGTACATCACTCTGGCTGAGGATAGTATATTCGGTACCATCGATCTTGACCTGAGTACCGGCATATTTGCTGACAAGAACCTTCTGACCTACAGAAAGCTCCATCTTAACTTCTTTTCCATCGACGATTCCGCCCGGTCCTACCGCGACGATCTCAGCAATCTGAGGTTTTTCCTTTGCAGATCCTGCCAGTACGATTCCGCTATGGGTCGTTTCTTCGGCCTCTGTCATTTTAATAACTACTCTGTCACCCAGTGGCTTAATGGTCATGGTGAATCACCTCCAGTAAATTTATTTAGCACTCAGCATATGCGAGTGCTAAATCAACTACTACTATATCATTAAGTCAAAAGATGTCAATATCAAAGAAAGACAAAATCGAAAAAAATTATGAATCGCCACTCTCTTTCTTAGGCGCCTTCGGGATCTCTTCTACAGGGTCAAAATCAGATGTTTTACCATATAGGAACTCCTGAACGACCGGGATCATACCATTCCAGTCCGGACGGATACTCCATTCATTGGCGCGGACATCCGAGTACATTCCTGAGCGGAAGTATCCTTCGATCGGAATACCCATCTGCTGGATCTCCATATTCCGGACTTCCGGAAGGAAATCAAAAGCATAGTGCTTAATTTCCTTCTTGGAAATATTCGTTGCGATCATCGAAGCAATATCATCCATCGCAGACATCTTAGATGTCGTACTCAGATTCGAGAACTTCTTCAGAAGAGCATTTAAGACTTTGACCTGACGCTCAGAACGGCCATAAACACCATTACCCACCTCACGGATACGGCTATAAGCAACTGCCTGTCTTCCGTTCAGATGGATCATACCGGAAGTCGTGACTTTATATGTATCTTCAGGAACTCCAAGGATCTGGTTCTGCTCTGCGAGATTGGCATTGAGTCCGCCCGGTTCATGGAATACTTCAGATTTCGTTACTTCAAGATCGATACCGTCAACAGCATCGATTACTTTTTCCATATTATAGAAGTTTACGTACGCATAACCTTCCAGATCGATCCTCAGATGGTTCTCTATAACGACAGATAACAGCTCCGGTCCGCCATAACTCATTGCCGCATTGATCTTCTGCGGTTTCGAGTGACCGGGAATATAGACATAACAGTCACGCTGGATCGTAACGAGCTTGATCGTTCCCTCATTGTTATCCACACTCATGACCATGATGACATCCGCGAGGCTGCCGGTACCGTCATCGGTATATTTTCTGGAACGGCTATCGATACCGATCAGTAAGAAATTATGGATATCTTCATCTTCTACAGGCGGTATGCTTGTTTCCGAAGTGTACTGGGATATCTCTACTACAGAGCTTGACTCATTGATAAATGTCGGGTTCGTATCCGTCGGGATATACTCGATCTGATCCAGTACATGGTTCTCCCACTGTAATAACCAGATAACGATTCCACCAACAATAATAGTAATTACCAGAAGGATCGGAAGGATAATACGAAGGAAGACCCGTTTAAACGTCCATGGCTTCTTAGTCTTCTTATTCTTAGAATGTACGACTTTACCCTTTGCATTGATATGCTCGACATGTAATGGTTCCGGACGATTATTATTTGGCCTGCGGACCCCTTTTTCGTTCTTATGCTCTTTCATCTCATCTGTCCTTACTATTAATCCCAGTTCAATATATACGAAGGAATTATAATCCTATCCCCAAGAAAAACAATTACACTTTTGTCAGATTCTGTCACTACCTCATCCAACTGTCGCAGACGGCTCCGAAGTACCTTCCGTATCGGACGCAGACTCCGTGTTCTCTGTTTCTGCAGTGGTCTCCGAAGTAGGAGGATCCGATGGTGCCGCCGCATCATTTCCGCCGATCGAAACAGGAAGATAATCCAGGATCCCGACAATATATTCTTCCATCTTATACGTTCCTCTCTGCGTCCGGCTCTGGATAAAGTCATTGGCATGGAAGAACGTAACTGCACCGAAATAAGTGGTAACCGCAATTACGATCGCCAGAATAACGAGCTTGATCAAAAGCATGATCGTGATGCCGGAATTCTGGAAATAATCTGCAAGAGGAGTATTTCTACGGATCTTATTATCCGAGGATGCCGCCATGAACTCCGCGATGCGGAATCTCGGAGAATCGATCTTCTCGAGGATAGTGTGTTTCATGGTAGATGCCGTATATTCATCAAGATTCTTCTCCGTAGGAGCAGAATCGTTGATCACCGGGAATCGTCCGGCAAGTTCATTTACATGATACTGAAGTGCGTCCGAAAAATAATAGATGACCTTCTCTTCAGACAGTTTCGCACGTTTATGATATGTATCGATAAATGCATCCACTACACACATCTCCGCACGCGTCGTGTCACGGAGATTCTTGTATGCACAGCGGTAAGCAAAGGCCGCATACATATCGTAGAAAGTTTCAATATTCTCACGAGTCAGTTTTTCATTCCACATATCCATGAAATCACACCTCCCCGTTTCTGCCGGAAATACTCTGGCGCTGATTGCGTCTGCCGGCAGGCTTCTGAGAGGAGGAGTTATCCATCAGCATCAGAAGCGGATAGGAAGACGAAATTACAAACACGATCAGTGAAATGGCGATCATCGGAACACGGACGTTGGTAAATGCGTTTGCCATGCCGAATGCGATCGCACCGATCATGGTTCCGCCGGTAAAAGCACGTGTAAGGATGACACGGGCGATCGGATGTTTATCATGACGGATAAGAGACTTATAGTAGTCAAGATATCCGAATTGATGCAGACCCTGGGAAAGACCGAGGAATACGACACCGATAACAAGTACTTTTGCCGACGGAGAGAGGGCAAAGACCAGATAACCGATGGAGCTGAGGATCGCGGAAAGTGTGATCCTTGCCTTATGGGAGAAGAAATCCTCAAACCAGATGGTCAGGATCTTCATGATCACTTCACCGCATACGACCGCGAGCATATAGTAGAAGGCGCATGTCGCAAGCGAAATACGTACCTTTTCCAGATAATCCGGAATAAATACCAGGAAGAAAGAAAGCTGAATGCCCAGCGGGAATACAGTACTCCATGCAAAAGTACCTGACTTGGAGTTCTTAAGCGCATAGAAAAAGTTCGGAAGACGAACGATCGGTTCATTCGACGGAGGACAATGTCTTACGAAGTAAAGTACCTGGATCGCATCAACGAACAGGAAGAATGCGGAAACCATAAGAACGGTAAACAGTCCGAATCTCTCATACAGGATACCGCAGATAACAGCGCCGACAGACATACCGAGAACATTACCGGTGTACTGGCACTGATGTACTTTTCTCTCGGAGAAATCCGTCTGACCGGTTCTCGATGCCTGAAGACGGTATTCTCTTTGGAACTGGAATGTCATTCCCAGGAGGAATCCGATCGGCAGCTGCATGAATACCGTAACATATGCATTATCAATAAGACCGCAGAGCAAGAGCAGCACAAATGCGATCACGACAGAAACGATCACCGCAAGACGTGAAGTCAGCTTACGGATCATGATGTCACGCATATGGACGAATCTCCAGAAACCGAGAAGATATAAGAGGCAGGCCAGAACGATCCATGCCTGAAGAAGAACGGCATTATCCAGCGTTTCAGAAAGAGAATCCTTCAGATAAGATGGGATAACGATCAGCGGCATAGAGCAGCCGACGCTGGAGAAAAATGCAATCAGGCGGAAAGTGGACATACCATACATTACCGCTCTCGGAACATTCTTATCCGGCGGAGTGATCAACGTATCAAAGAGTCTTCTCATCTCTCCGTAGATGATCGCGATGGCCACAGAAATCGATATCATAGTAAAGATCCACGACAGAGACATACCATTCTCCGTCATGACAAAATCCGACTGAGGGATCATAACCTCCACGATACCGGAAGATGTTCCATCCTGACCGAGTACAGGTGCTACGGCAACAACATACATAACATTCTCATATCTTCTATGAGTAACGATCATTTGCTGCTGTTCAAAAGACTCTGTATATTCTTCCCCTGCACCGGAGAGCACATACTGTTTTCCTTCATCATAAGTACGGTCAGAAGTATAAACGCGGAGAAATGAATTTCCCGCTTTTACAAAGACATTGACGGTGTACTGCTTCTGCCCGTCATATTTCGGGTTCTCCAGCGGGAAGGCCATGCCATCGGATAAGTCCTGGGATGACAGTGCCACAGAAGATGCTGCCGCATAAGATGTCAGTGCCGTCTTTCTCTGGGACTGCAAAGTCGAACGATATACATTCGTTACAACGGAAGAAACAACAAACAGAACTACCAGCGAAGTGATCAGACAGAATCCGATCTGACTCGCAATAGATTTTTTCCCTTTAGGGGCTTTGGTAAAATTCTCGATCAGGAAATCGTTCATAGTGTCGCCTCCGTATTCTTCTTTGATACAAAACGGAGTATCGGCGGAACGATAAACTGCAGGGAGAATCCGGCAAGCGCTACGATCACAGCCACAATAACTGTCTTAAGGATCTTCGACTCAAGCTGGTTTCCCATTGTTTTCATCGGCTTATACTGAGCGGAAAGCTCAAGTAGCGCAGAAACTTTTCCATCCTTATCCTTAATAGGAACAAGATAGTGGTAAATATTCGTATCGTTCATTTCATAAGGTGTTCCCTCGGAAGTCAGCCATTCGGATACCGGGATCGATTTCGCGATCAGAAGATCTGAATCATTTCCGGTAAGCATATTAAGAGAACCATTTGTATATTCATATAAACCAAAGACCTGCGTCGTGTAATCATCCTCATTAATATCCATCAGCATATAAGGCAGAACCGAGCTGTATTTCTGAGCCGCCTTTGCAGAATCAGTTTTGATTTCTTCACCGGAAACAACAAGTGCAGCATTACCGGCATCATTCTGAATGCGCTGGATGAGAGTTTTCTGATGTTCTTTCTCAAATCCGATACGCATATGATGGACAGCAAAGGATACCGAGACTACGACCAGCACAAGAGCAAAGAGGGAAAGAAAAACGATCTTAGCCACTTTTCCCGCTGCATTTGACGCAGTTGAATTCTTATCTGAAACAGGCATCCTGTCACCTCGCGCATAAAAATACATATTAATTATATCGCATTGTTTCGTAAATGCAAAATAAAAGGAGCTGTCAAAAAGACAACTCCTTATTTGGTTGCGGAGGCGGGACTCGAACCTCGCGACCTTCGGGTTATGAGCCCGACAAGCTACCAACTGCTCCACTCCGCGATATATAACCAGGTATGTGGTGCTCGTGACCGGACTTGAACCGGTACGGGTTTTACCCCGACGGATTTTAAGTCCGTTGCGTCTGCCTATTCCGCCACACGAGCAAGTCATTCCTTAGTGCCTATAAAGACTACCATTGATATTCTTATTTGTCAAACCCTCTTTTTTAGCCTGTAAATATAAGATCTTTTATCTTTTCAAACTTACTCTCTCCTATGCCCGGAACCTTCATAATGTCTTCCTTTGTTTCAAATCTTCCGTTCGTTTCACGATACGAGATTATTTTCTCAGCTGTCTTTGGTCCGATCCCCGGAAGCTGTGACAATTCAGAAACACCTGCATCATTTATATCAACTCTCTCCCCGTTCCCTCCCTTCACATCCTCATGAGCCGATATCTCTCCAATGGAAGGAACGGAGAGGTCTGCGTCATCTAAGTCTTCACCTATCCTCGGAATATATATACTTTGCGGACGATCGACCAGATACACTCTATCTATATGTTCCGAATCAGCATCTTCCGTGAAGCCCCCGGCCTTTTCAATTAATTTATAAAGGTAAATATATTCTTCAATTTGGAACACTCCGGGATCTTTCACAGCGCCACCGATATAGACCGGATAGATCTTCTTCGTTTCTGTCTCTTCCGATATCTCAGAGACACCGGTTTCTTTACTCTCCTCCGACTCGATGACCAGCTTCTTTTCACGAGGTTTCAGGCAAGTCCAGGCACATACGGCGATGCCCAGGATCACGAGTACCGATGATATATACATTCTCCTTTTATCCATATTTGCACCTCTTGTCCGGACTTTTTCAAATAGTATAGGTTTTTAATTCAAATCTGCGCTCGACAAAACATCCTATCCTTTGCTTTTTTGACGGAAAACCGAAAGAAAATACCATCTTCTTTTGTGGTTTTTTCTTGCGGATTTTTACTATTTGAAATAAGATATAAAAGAGTTGTACTCGAATACAGTTTCGGAGGAATTATTAATGCTTCGTGATCGAGATAATGACGGAAATGAAAGAGATCGTCTGATTCATGCTCCCGAGGAGGAATTTGACAACTCTGCTGAGCCGTCCGTATTTGGAACTTATTATCGTTCTAACGGAGAGACCAAAGAACCACAGGAACGTTTATATTCCAATATGGGAAACACTGAGAATACTGATTCTTCGGATGATGAGGTTAAGCGGCCTCTCTTCCTCTCTTTTAAAGCAAATGATCCCGCTTCAAATGTATCTGAGGCTCTGCGTGAGCAGAATAATACATATACAGAACCAATAGAAGATACTGCTCCGCTGGAAGATCCAACTCTTTCCGATGAACAGATCTTTGATCCTCTCTCATCGGGAGATCAGTACTTTGATGCTTTCCCGGAAGATGATCCGCTAGCATCGGACAACAGCCCGCTGAATTCTTCTCCGGCTGCTTCTGCTCCGAAGTCTTCCATCATGGAAACCATGTATGCCAAAGAGGATTATCTGAGTAATATTCCGAAATATGAGGTCGATAATTCTCTCGAGGACGAAATCAACGCAAGTCTCGGTGATGCGAATTTCTCGCCTTTCCAGCCTTTCGCCGCTTTCCGTCCTGCTGAACCGAAAGAAGAACCCAAGCCGGAACCGGAAACAAAACCGGAGCCGGTAGCTGAGGCAAAGCCTGTCGTAACACCGACACCTGCAGTTACCCCGGCACCTGCAGTTACTCCGGCACCTGTTGCTGAAACAAAGCCCGCAGAAGCTCCTGCTCCTGTTGTCGAGACAAAGCCTGTTGAGACTCCGGCAGCTGTTACCGAGACTAAACCCGTTGAAACACAGGAAGCTGTCAAAGCAGCACCGATCGAGCCCAAAGAAGCGGAAGCAGTTCAGCAAAAGCCTGCTGAAAACACTGCCGCTGAACCGATCACTGCACCTTCGGAAAACGTACCTGTTCCAGCCGCTCCAGCCACTCCAATCGCTCCAGCCACTCCAGCCGCTCCATCTTCCGTTGAAGCGCCCGCGGCAACTGAGCCAGTAGCAGAGACCAAGATCGAGAACGAAGTCAAAACTGAAACTCCTGTCGTTCCGGTAAATGCAGCGGAAGCAGTTTCTACTGAAACACCAAAAACTGAGACAGAAACTACAGAAGACAAAAAAACTGACGTCTCCACTTCTGAAGCTGCTGCAGATCAGAAGGAAGCATCAACAGAATCCACATCGGATAGAAAAGATATGGAAGAAGATATCGATGCTTTCGCTCCATCTGCTCTATTGGCTGCTTCCTCCCTGCTTGATGATTCTTCGGTATCTAAGGAAAGTGATAAGACCAGCACGTTCTCTTCTAAAGATATCTACGCCAATGAAGCTTCACCTGTCATCAGTGTAGCCTCCATGACTGATAGTACAGATACAGCAGAAGAGAAAAAAGAAACTGCATCCGAAGATACTTCTTCAATATACGATACCGCTCCTATCGAAGAGCCATCTATCGACGATAATACGGAAGACTATGCATCGATCTACCGCGAGGGCGAAAAGGTCGTAGAAGATACTCCTGTATATTCTGCACCTCAGGTCCATCCGAATGTTTCCATCGCTTCCACTAACCTGGTACCAATCGACCGAGTATATAATCAGCCGAAGCGACCTGCTAAGAATGAGCAGGAAAACGATAAGGAAGTTAAGCAGAATCATCTTCTCTTCGGAGATGAAGATGAGAATGCATACCATCAGAGAAAACTTTCCGAGATGGAAAAGAATAAAAAAGAAAAGGAAGCGGCCGCTGCCGCAGCTGCTATTGCCGCTGCAAATGCAACTGAGGTCACTGTTACCCCGACCTCTTCCAATCTGCGTCCGGGATCTTCTTACGGAAATAAGACGGAGGGCCGTCCGGCAGCAAATAAAGAAGCTTCCCCTGCCGCCAAGAAAGAGCCCGAGAAAGCCGCTCCTGCTGCTTCCAACAGCCAGCGTCCGGGTGCTGCTATGACCAGACCGGGAGCGGTTCCGGGAATGAGCACCAGTGCACAGATCGCAAAGACACAGCATCATACATATACTGCAGCTGCACAGAGAGGTTCGATCACACCGGTTGAACAGCAGGGCCATGCCAACGAAAGAAAACGCAGTGTCCTGAAGCCGCTGATCTTCGTTTGCATCGGTCTTCTCTGCCTGGGTGCTCTTGTATTCTGCTGGTTCCACTTCGATCTTGGAAAATCGCTGAAATCCGGTGGCAAGAAGTCGGAAGCAACGACTTATTCCGAGAAGGAGACCGAAGCAAGTAAGCAGACTAAGGTAATCACCGTATCGGATGATTCTTCTGAAACGACTGAGGAGCCTACGACCACAACGACGGAAGAGCCGACAACGACAACCACGGAAGAGCCGACAACTACGACTACGGAAGAACCGACAACTACGACTACGGAAGAACCGACAACGACAACGACCGAGGCCACAACTACTGAAACTACTACAACTGAGGCTCCGACTATTCCGACAGTCGTTCCTTCTGAGTATCCGGTGACATCCTTCTCTTATAAGATCACCAATGCGAAGGTATCCGGAAATAACTGTTCATTTGATTTGAAACTGACCAACAATGGTTCGAAGACTTCTTCTCTGAATGCTTCTATCAAATCGATCACGATCAAGTTCAATACTTCTGTTACTATCACTGACGTAACTTGCACAAACTTTACTGTTGTGCCGAAAGAAGGCAAAAAGAATACCTTTGTCCTGTATCCGAACAGTGATGAAGCAATCGATAAGAAAGGATCCGTCATCGCTTCTATCGAAGGCGCCGGTACATCTCACATCTCGACATTCACGATCAACGGTGTGTATATCGAATACAACAAGAAATAATCGATATATCGGAATAGCAAAAAGCGCTGTCTCAGAAGACAGCGCTTTTTTATTTCATCGAATATCTATTAATCTTACTTTTCAATCGTCATCCCGGAAAGGAACGCGTTGATAAAACCATCCAGGTTGCCGTTCATGACAGCATCTACATTTACTTCTTCATACCCTGTACGGTGATCTTTTACGAGCGTGTACGGGCAGAATACGTAAGATCGGATCTGGCTGCCCCAAGCGATGTCCATCTGAACACCCTTAAGGTCTTCGATCTTCTCCATATGTGCCGCCATCGCCAGAGCATAGAGTTTTGCTTTGAGCATATTCATCGCAGTCTCTTTATTCTGCATCTGGGAACGCTCTGCCTGACAAGCAACAACGCATCCTGTCGGAATATGCGTCAGTCGTACAGCAGAGTCGGTACGGTTAACGTGCTGACCACCTTTACCTGTTGCACGGTAAGTATCTACACGGACATCTGCCATATCGATCTTGATATCGATCGTATCATCGAGTTCCGGCATAACTTCGCAGGATGCAAAGGATGTATGTCTTCTTGCAGAAGAGTCAAAAGGAGAAATACGTACCAGACGATGAACTCCGATCTCAGATCGTAGGAAACCATATGCGTTTTCACCGGTGATCATCATGGAAACACTCTTGATACCGGCTTCATCGCCATCCAGATACTCGAGTTCTTTGATCTCAAATTCATGATCCTGCGCCCAGTGCGTGTACATTCTGTAAAGCATGCTTACCCAGTCCTGAGCTTCTGTTCCACCGGCACCGGCATGCAGTGTCAGGATCGCATTATTCTTATCATATTCACCGGTAAGAAGTGTCTCGAGACGCATCTTTTCAAAAGATGTCTTAAACTTCTCGACACCTTCGGTCGCTTCCGCAAGAACATCGGTATCCTCTGCCTCATTTCCGAGTTCACAGAGAACAAGCAGATCTTCACGGGAAGATGCAAGATCCTCGAAAGACTTGATGCGCTTCTGCAGTCTCTTCATCTTCGTCTGCTCTTTCTGCGCACGTTCTACATCATTCCAGTAATCCGGCTCCTGTGATCTGGCTTCCAGCTCAGATACCTGATCGCTTACCTGCTTGATGTGCAGAGCATCACGGAGAAGATCGATCTTCTCTTCATATCCTTCCAGTTCCAGACGTAAATTGTCGAATTCAAGCATTACTCTTTACTCCCATCTTTTAACTCAGATACAAACTCTTTCAGTCTTCTCATCGCTTCCTGAATATTCTCCAGAGAAGCCGCATAACTGATTCTTACATGTCCTTCGCCGCATTTTCCAAAAGCACTTCCCGGTACGATCGCTACCTTTTTCTCCATGAGGAATTTCTCACAGAACTCTTCACAGGTAAGACCCAGGCCTTCGATGCTCGGGAAAGCATAAAATGCACCGGTCGGTTCAAAGCAGGTCAGGCCCGCTTCCCTTAAGCCATTGATAATGACTCTTCTTCTTCTGTTATACTCTGCACGCATCTCTTCGACTTCCTTATCGCCGTTTCTACATGCTTCAATAACTGCATACTGCGCAGTCGTCGGAGAGCACATGATACAGTACTGGTGCACTTTATTCATCGCAGCGACCAGAGGAGCCGGGCCGGCCATATAGCCGACACGCCATCCTGTCATCGCAAAAGATTTGGAAAAACCGTTGACGACGATCGTTCTGTCATACAGTTCCGGGAAGTTGGCGATCGATGCCGGCTTCTCACCTGTATAGCTTAATTCGGAGTAAAGTTCATCCGAAACGACAAAGACATCCGGATGACGAACAAGTACATCTTTGATCTTAGAAAGATCATCGTATGACATCGTCGCACCGGTCGGATTCCCAGGATAACCGAGGATAATATACTTCGTCTTATCTGTGATCGCTGCTTCCAGGGCTTCCGGAGTCAGCTTATACTGATCTTCCTCTTTTGTCTCGATCACGACGGGAACACCGTGTGCCAGAGTAACTGTCGCTTTATAAGCTACGAAGCAAGGTTCCAGGATAATGACCTCATCACCCGGATCGATCAGGGCTCTGGCGATCAGATCAAGTGCTTCACTTCCGCCAACTGTTACCAGGATCTGTGTCTTCGGATCATATTTCAGTTCGAATCTTCTCTCCAGATATTCGGAGATCGCCTTACGGACTTCTATATATCCCTGATTCGGCGAGTAGTGCGTATATCCGTCTTCCAGCGAGAAAATACCCGCTTCACGGATATTCCAGGGAGTAACAAAGTCCGGTTCACCGATGGAAAGGGAGATCACCTCACCTTTCATCTCATTCGCCAGATCAAAGAACCGGCGGATCGCAGACGGCGCTATATTGTTGACTACTGTCGATATTTTGCTTTGATAATCGATTTCCATGGATCCTCTTTCCTCTCAGCAATATCTCACAGCACGATCGCTTCACGGTCGTCCGTCTGTTTCTGTGTAAACAGTGTACCGTTGCTCTTATACTTTTTCAGGATGAAATGCGTCGATGTGGACAGCACACCTTCCAGAGGCGCGATCTTCTCGGATACGAAGTTTGCGACTTCACGGAGTGTGGAATCTTCAATGATCAGCATCAGATCGAAACCGCCGGACATCAGATAACAGGAAGAAACCTGCGGATAGCGGTAGAACTGGCTGGCGATCTTGTCGAAGCCCTGGTTTCTCTGCGGAGTGATGCGTACCTCGATCAGCGCGGTAACTTCTTCTCTCTCCGTCTTTTCCCAGTTGATCATGGTGTTATAGCCAAGGATCACGTTCTCTTTCTTACAGGCTTCCAGTTCAGATACGATCTCTTCTGCAGATGCATTGAGCATCACGGCCAGATCTTCCACTTTGATCCTTGCATTATGTTCTACCAGTTTTAATAATTCAATACGGTTAACCATCTTCGCTTCCTCCGAGCAAAATCACTTCTGCTATTCTACCACAACGATTTATATAATGCGTATAAACTAAACTACAAGTATTAGAAAATACAGAAGATGGGCCACCTTAAGTAAAGATGGCCCATCTTTGGATCTTTATTTACGTATTCAGATACGAGCTACGCCGCTCTTTCTTGCAGCCTCGGCAACAGCCTCAGCAACAGCCTTGCCAACACGCGGATCGAAAGCATCCGGGAGGATGTACTCAGGATTGAGTTCTTCATCAGAAACAACACCTGCGATAGCGTTTGCAGCAGCGATCTTCATCTCATCGTTGATATCAGAAGCACGTACATCAAGAGCACCACGGAAGATACCCGGGAAAGCAAGTACGTTGTTTACCTGGTTCGGGAAGTCGGAACGGCCTGTAGCCATAACAGCAACACCGGCCTTCTTTGCCTCATCCGGCAGGATCTCAGGTGTCGGGTTTGCACAAGCAAATACGATCGGATCCTTTGCCATGGTAGCTACCATCTCAGCAGTCAGTACGCCCGGAGCAGAAACACCGATGAATACGTCTGCACCAACGATAACGTCCTTGAGGGAACCCTTCTTCATCTTCTGGTTTGTGATAGCAGCGATCTCTTCCTTCGCGGAGTTGAGCTTCTCACGTCCCTGATAAATAGCACCTGTTCTGTCGCAGAGAACAACGTCCTTCAGGCCACGGGAGATCAGGAGCTTGGTGATAGCTGTAGCAGCAGCACCTGCGCCGTTTACAACAACAGAGATCTCTTCGATCTTCTTACCTACGATCTTAAGAGCGTTGGTAAGACCAGCCAGTGTGATAACAGCTGTACCGTGCTGGTCATCGTGGAAGATCGGGATATCGCATCTTTCCTTCAGCTTCTTCTCGATCTCGAAGCATCTCGGAGCGGAGATATCCTCGAGGTTAACGCCGCCAAAAGAACCAGCCAGAAGAGCTACTGTGTTAACGATCTCGTCAACATCCTTGGAACGGATGCACAGCGGGAAAGCATCAACATCGCCGAAAGCCTTAAACAGTGCGCACTTACCTTCCATAACCGGCATACCGGCTTCCGGTCCGATATCACCCAGACCGAGAACTGCTGTACCATCGGTAACAACAGCTACGAGGTTGTGACGGCGTGTATATTTATAGGAGAGATCGACATTCTCGGAGATCTCGAGGCACGGTTCAGCAACACCAGGTGTATATGCAACAGACAGATCGTGCTTGGAAGCAACAGGAGCACGTGTGATGACTTCGATTTTACCTTTCCACTCAGCATGCTTCTGAATGGCTTCTTGTTTAATATCCATAATTCAATCCTCCACAAGTGATTTTTCTAGAACATAACAATAATAGGGAATCCTTGTCAAAATTGCAATTATTTATTTCAACAAAGATACCTATTAAATAGAAAAGATTAGCGGCATTTTGTCATATGATGCCGGCAAATGAAAATTATTCGTGCTTGATCGCAGTGAGAATATGAAACCTCGAACCCATATTTCTGAAGATCGCAAGAACGATATAGGTCCGTAAGAACGCCTCCACGAGGAACATACCGGTCGAACCTGCCGAAAGCGTCTGGGCAATGATGAAATGGATCGCAGTATAGACCATCGAAATGATCACCAGTTCCAGGAAAATGGAGAACTTATGTCCCCTGGTCTTCTGCGCGCTGATCAGCGAAGCTTTATAGACATCCATCTTATCAAAGAGCACCAGTCCCGGACGGGCATAGAATGCCGGTATGGCAAAAAGATAAATGAACGGGAAAATACCGAGCGCCAGAAGTCCCGGGATACAGAGCGTAGCCGAATACAGGATCAGCCACCAGATACGGGTAAAATAGATCTTCGGCGCTTTTGAGAACGGCACTTTTCTAAGATCGCAGACATACATCGTGAAGTAGAAAAGCCCGACCAGATGCATGAATGCAATATACAGGAAAAAGCAGCCGACATAGATAAGATTGTCCGCGGAAATGACCGTCCGGAGCGGATGTGCATCGTAATAGGTAACATAATCCTCGGCTTTGCTCAGATCGTCCATCCAATAAGCAAACTGGGAAAAATCAGGATCTCCGGGCGGAAATCTCAAAAACATAAAAGAAACTCCCCATGCGAAAAGGAGGAGCAGCACTGCTGCCCACCTTTTGCTCAGAGAGTCCACTTGAAACGATGAAAAAGGTTTATTGAGGATCATATACGCCCCTCAAACTCCAAACCTTACAGATTAGCTGTAGCGATCGTAAGATCTTCGCAAACCTGACCGTTAACGATATGCTCAGCAACCATGCGCTTTGCCTTGTTAGCATCCATCTTGATGTATGTAACTTTGGAACCGTCAGCCTCAACAACTTCAACGATCGGCTCATACTTGCAAAGACCGATGCAGCCTGTCATCGTAACAGCAACATCCTCGATACCTCTGGTCTTCAGCTCTTCAACGATAGCTGTCATAACCGGACGGGCACCAGCTGCGATACCGCATGTAGCCATACCGACAACGATACGCTTGCCAGCTTCAGATCTGGCGGACATATCAGACTTTGCCTTGTTCTTGATTGCTTCGAGTTCTGCTAATGATTTCATACTTATAAACCTCCAAGTATTAATTCTTGTTGTTCGCGATAATAATCACACAAAAACAAATATATCTCCGGTTCCTGAAGGGACATCCCATCAAGTTTTTCCTTGATCTCCCTGGTGTCGATCACGGATTCTCCGTTCAGATCATGTTTAAAGATCACGATAAAATCGCATGTCTTTTCACAGGAGCCGACCAAAGCCGCCAGAGATTCTCCCACATCTCCCAAAGGAAGACAATCGATCGACGAAGGCACGAGAGTTGCAACAACTTCAGTTCCTTCACCGAGTTTGCTCGAGATCTCCAGACTCCCACCTGTGAGCTCGCACAATTCCTTCAGAAGCGGAATACCCAGTCCGACTTTTCGTGTACTTCTCGTCGTGGCAAAAGGATCTGTAACCTTCGCAACGAACTCATCACTCATACCGCAGCCGTTATCAATAAACGATATCACCAGACGGTCTTCTTTCGATATCATGTCGATCTTCAGAGTTACCAGCGAAGCGCCGGCTCTCGTCGAATTCGTAAGGATATCCAGAATATGAAGTGATAATTCTCTCAAAAGTTCTCCCCTGTCACCGACTGGAAATACAGCCGGAAAAGCACTTCAGTTCTATATTTGTTATTGTCAACGTGCCTATTATATCACTTTCTCATCAAATCCCGCAATGCATTGACAAATGTCTTGGCATCCATATCCGGGTTTTTTTCGAGAGGAAGTTTCAGAGAGTATCCGGGATCCGCAATATCAGGCAGCTGATGGGCATCAGAATCCTGAATATAGTGATAACCGGCAAGTTCCGGATGCTTATCCCAGAACTCCGGAAGGATACACCGGCGGCTGACCTCGAGAAGACGTCCCTTCCACTCTTCCGGGACCGTACCAAGGGATGCGACCATACTGTAGGAGTCCTTGTCGATGTGAGCCGGGATCGCTGCCGCTCCCATCTGATCGAGTTTCTCATACAGCTCGATCATGGATACATCCGATCCGGTCGAAAGAAGATACGGCAGTTCCTCGACGATCTCGTCGTCATCATTCATCACATACTGGTTACCAAAGATCTCGACTCTGTTTTTGATCTTCGGACGGTGTTCCGTCCAGTATGACTCAAAATCCTGAGCGGTCGGAAGATCCGGGAAAAGACAGAGAACATGAAAACCTTCGGCGACCTCCACTTCCATGCCGGGGATCACAAGAGGTGCTTTTCCATGCTCATTTTTCAGAAATTCGGCGCACTTCATCGCCGCTTCACAGTTTCTGGCCGAGCAGTGGTCCGTGATCGCGATAACATCCAGTCCGTTCAAAAGGGCCATAGAAACCATATTCCCCGGCGTCATATCGTTCTCGGCGCATGGGGAAACGGCAGAATGCATATGAAGATCACATACAAAAATGGCCATTTTTCGAAGAATCAGACCTCCTGTGCATCAAAGATCCCGTTAAGAACAGCACAGGCGGTATATGTATCCATCCCGGTCGTACAGACACAGATCTCTTCTGCTTTTGCCTTATCAAGAACAGCGTCCTGAAGAACGACATCCTCGGTCAGAATGACCAGCGGGCACTCATTTAGGGAAGCCACGGCAATAACATTCATGCTGTTCAGGATCGTAAACCAGCACTCATCGCTCTGAAGATGCGCCATAACATGGCTCAGCATATCTCCGGCATAGCCCTTTTTCACTTCGGCATCCGGGCGGAAAACATCCGTTAACACTTTAAGATCCATCGCTGCGATTATTTCAGATACAGTTCTCATAAAAATCTTTTTTCCGGATATACTACCGGATCACTCCTTCTTCATTCTCTTCTGGCGGATAATACAGTTATTGATGTTTGCTCTTCCCTGGACGATATCCTCCGCCATAGCGGCACATGATGGTGCACCACAGGCTCCGCAGTCCAGCTGCGGAAGTGTCGCTAAGATCTCATCGATCTGTTCATACTTCGTCATCGCCTCACCGATATTCTCCGACAGGCGCATCGCGTGGTTCTCAGGAAGCGGAAGCTCCCATACCTGCGGAATAATATCTTCTTCACGTACGATCAGCTGCGGGAACAGCTGCTTCTCCAGATAAAAATCGTGGACATGCTCACGAAGCTTCGCCACGGCAGCAAAGCGGTTCATGACCGTAAGCGGTCCGCCGATACATCCGCCAAAGCAGCAGGTCGCCTCGACATATGCGATCTTCTTGATATTATCGCGGTCGATCTCTTCGAGGATATCGATCACGTTTTCGATACCATCGACAGACAGATAATTATCGATCTTCATGCCGGTGGATTCACCGCCGATTGCCGCGCACTGGAGTCCTTCCGGCTCGGAAATGCGGATCGCCCTCTCCTCTTCATGCGTCAGTGTATCATGGTGCTCGATCTTATTCAGAAGCGATCTGAGCTGCGGATACACATCATGCGTACCGACACAGGTCGAGATCAGGGACTTCTTTTTCCACAGAGGATTAATGACCGAGGTAACTCTTGCAGGGCATGGCGCGATATAGCAGATATAGATCAGGGACTTCTTGATCTGCAGTTTCTGGCACAGATAATCGATCGCATACTGCGCGGTCAGTTCCAAAGGAGAATCCAGCGTGACCAGATGCGAGATCAGGGCACGGTACTTCATCTGGATCAGACGAACAACGACAGGGCATGTCGTAGAAATCATCGGGAAGATCTCGCTTTTCTCGTCATCCGTCATCTTCTCCGCTGCCGCCTGTTTCTCTATGAGCATCTGTCTGGCGGCAGATACATATCCGGAATACCCGATGGACTCGTCAAATACATAGTCAAAGCCCATCTGACGCACGCATTTCATAACATCGATCCTGGATGCGCTGTTTTCAAACTGCGAGAATATCGCAGGACTCACGATCGCCACCTTTACTTTACCGCTGGCAGCAGCAAGACGCTCTTCCAGCGTATCCGTTACGGCGATCTTGGCATGGTAGGGGCATATACGGATACACTGCGCGCAGTCGATACAGCGGATATCGTAGATCGTCGCTTTTCCGCCGCGCACACGGATCGCCTGCGTCGGGCACCCTTTACTGCAGGTGGTACATCCGACACACAGATCCCCTATCAATGAAACACTGTGTAATTTCTTCACGGTTATTTCTCCGTTATTCTGAGGAAGGCAGCTTAAGCCATCCTGCTATTACGTAAAGTTGATGACCATCGTCACGCAGGTGCCTTCACCGACTTTCGTCTTGATGTTCAGGTCATCACAGTTCTTCTTAATATTCGGAAGACCCATACCGGCGCCAAATCCCATCTCTCGAGCAAGATCGGGAGCGGTGGACCAGCCGGCTACCATCGCCTGATCTATATCAGGAATACCCGGGCCATGGTCTTCGATCACGATTACGACTTTATCCGGATGAACGGTGACCTCGGCCATGCCGCCATGACCATGGATAACGGCATTGATCTCCGCCTCATACATGGCAATTGAAGCTCGCTTGATGTCCTCCGCCCTGACGCCCAGTCTCGAAAGCGATTTCTTCATCGAGCTGCTGGCCTCTCCGGCGTGCGTAAAATCGTTGGCTCTTATCTCATACTGGCGTACTAACGGTTCTATACGGCAGCCTCCTTTCCACGAAGACCTGCCTCGTAGAGAAGTCCGCAGCATGTAAACATAGAAAGCGGAGATGTCATCAGTCCGATACCTTTTTCCGCCGCCAATTCCTGCATCGTCTCATCCGGGACCTTGCCGCGCACGAAGATGATCACCTTTACATCGAGCATCTCGGCGGTACGGATCGTCTGCGGATTCACAAGACCGGTGATCATGATCTGACTGTCATCACTTGAGAAAGCCATAACATCACTCATCAGGTCCGAACCACAGGCGATCTTCAGGTCTTCCTCGAAACTGTCTGTCTTTACCAGGATCTTCGCATTAAGAAGATCTGCACAATCACAAACTCTCATAAATGACCTCCTACACCATACGGGCAGCAGAACGGGAACATCCTAGCATGCCCTCGGCGTCTCTGCCTCGCAGTATTTATGAACTATTATGTTAATTATATTATTATCTAGGTATTTGTGCTACAGAATTTCGTGTAAATTCTCTATAACGGATGTGCGGTCGAAAAAGAATTTAATGGTATAATAACGCTGATTTTATAAATGGAAGGGGCAACCACCATGATGAACTTTCGAATCTATCCGAATCTTCTGTACCTGCTGCCGCCTGAAACACATAATACGGCAGACCTCGAGCGCACCCTCGGCGAGCACCCTGAAATCAAGTTCGTATCCTTTGTAGGCATCGACCTTGCGGGTAATGACACCGACGAAAAGATCCCGATCAGCAACTTTATCGACAACCTTCAGGGATACTTAAGCGGATGCGTAGTACAGACCGATGGTTCCTCCGTTGAACTTCCCGGTATCGCCACATTAAATGACGGCCGCGTCGATTTCGAACCGGACTTAAAAGTCATGTGGTTCATCGATTATAACTATGAACATCTTGATCCGGAAAACGGACTTCCGATCGGAACACTCCGTATCCCGTCCTTCCTTATCCATAACGGCGACAAAGTATGTTCCCGTTCGATCCTCAAGCGCTGCTCGGACAGATTCGCATCCGAGCTGGAGCGCTACTTAAGAGAATATCCCGCACTTCCTGAAGAGCTGGGATTCACTATCGATGAACTTGACCGCGTCGAGCTCACCACAGCTACAGAACTCGAGTTCTGGGTAAGCTCCCCGGAAGAAAAGATCAACACAAGAGTCCTCTCCACTTCCCAGAGTCTGAAAGAACAGTACTGGAAGAGAACGAAGGGTGTCGTACGTACCGCTCTCGAACAGTCCGTCATGCTCCTGCAGCTTTACGGATTTGAGCCGGAGATGGGCCACAAGGAAGTCGGCGGTGTAAAAGCACACCTTTCCGATGCAGGTGATTTCCACAACATCATGGAGCAGCTCGAGATCGACTGGCACTACTCCAATGCGCTCCAGGCGGCGGACTATGAGCTTCTCGCCCGTATCTTCATCAAAGAGATCTTCCGTATGCACGGTCTGGAAGTAAGCTTCTGCGCGAAGCCTCTCCCGGGTGTTGCCGGTTCCGGTGAGCACACGCACGTTAATGCCGTTGCTTTCCTGAAAGACGGACATAAGGTCAACCTCTTCAGCCCAAAGGACATGAAGAAAGACTTCCTCGGTACGATCGGCTGGGGTGCTCTTATGGGCTTCATGAAGCACTACGAACTGATCAATCCTTTCATCTCGGTAACCACAGACGCTTTCCTTCGTCTGCAGCCGGGTTACGAGGCACCGACCCATGCGGTCGCATCCCTCGGCCAGGATATCAATACTCCGTCCCGTAACCGTTCTGTACTCCTCGGTCTGATCAGAAACTCTGACAGCGCCGTTCAGACACGTTTCGAGATCCGCTCCCCTAACCCGCACACGAATACATATCTTTGCCTGTCTGCTGCATACCAGTGCATGCTCGACGGTATCGAATATGCCGTCACTTCCGGTCATTCCACTTCCGAACTCGAAAAAGAGTTCTGCAAGGGATACGGCGAGGACGCGGATTATCTGGAGAAAGACAGAGTCTACCGCTGTGAGGAAGATATCTTCACACGTTACACCACAGAGGAGCGTGACCGTCTCTTCGGTACCCCGCCGGCGACAGTATATGATTCCCTGCGCCGTCTGCTCCATGCAGATGACATGCTTCCGATCCTCTGCGCAGGAGATGTCTTCAGCGATCAGCTGATCTCCTCTTATGCACATGCGATGCTTGACCGCTGGCAGATGGAGCTCTCCGAGCGTATCATCCCGACGAACCTGTCCCAGATCAGAAATATCGTTCCGTTCCATGATCCGGACTGCAGCTATGATGTCGCTCTGTGGAAAGAGATCGATGAGATCCGTAACCGTCTCGCGAAAGATAATTCCGAATATGTCTCCATCTTCAAGGAGATCCGCCTGTCCATCGATGCGAAGAACCTGAAGGAATTAAGCAAGCTCCAGCAGGAGATGAACAAACTGATGAACAAGATGACGACCCTGTATGCAGAGTACGGTGCTAATCAGATCTGATCACAAATCAAGACATACAAAAAGGACCGGTTCCATATTGAGCCGGTCCTTTTTCATATGTATAAATTTATCAATTACTTAGGCTGGGAGTCCTCATCGACCTTCGCACAAGCTGCCGGAAGGTTGCCGAATACGAACTGTTCAAGCTCCTTGGAATACCCGTAAAGAATACCCGGACGGGAAGCATCCAGCATCGTCTTCAGGTTACCGATAGCATCTGTAGCCGGAGTCTTCTTTGTAAAAGGACCCGTACGCGATGTGCAGACGATATGCATCTCGCCGGATCTGTCAATGATACGTACCTGATGCTCTTTTCCGGTCGGAATGAGATTCATGCTCTCCTTGATCACATATGCATATACCCAGATAATATCGCGGGCAGGAATACAGTGGAAGCATCCTTCACTTAAATAGCAGACCGCTGTCGGAGTAAATACCGCTCTTTTCATCACGATTTCAGCTGACTCGAATTCCTGATTCAGTTTTGCCAGTTCTTCCGGCATAAAGCTGTTCCACTCTTCGATCGATCTCGCATATGCCTTCTTATTCAGATGACCCTGCTTGATCTTACCAATCTGCGCAACCTTCGCCGCAATCGCCGGATACTGCGCAATAGCATCATTCATGTCCATACTCTTCTCCTCCTTGGAATCAAAAAATGATCTCTCAACAGTTAATTATTCTATCATTAAGACAGACGGAATTTCTAAATGAATTGTCACAAAATGATCAGAAAATGCGGATCACGCTCAGCACATTATCGAAGTTCTGAAGACCGATCGCGAGCTTCGCTTCATTCAGATCACCGTCTTTTCCGAGGATCACGGCCTTCTCACCTTCCGCCTCATAGACACAGGGCTGGCAGGAGATCTCCGGGAATGCTTCTTCGATCTGATCATCAGATACGGAATCCGGAAGACGAAGAAGAACGGAAACTCTATGCTCTTCGATCGGAACAAGAACCGGTTTCTCGGATTCGTACCAGGAAGCCACATGTGCATTTCTGGACTGATGCTCGATCGCATCCATGACATCTCCGACGACCGCAGATGCTGTCGCAAGCTTACCGGCACCCTGTCCGTAGAACATAACATCACCGACCGCATTACCTGTTACCATGATGGCGTTAAAGACATCGTTTGCACATGCGAGCGGATGAGTCTTAGAAACCAGATGCGGCGCCACATAGGCAAAAGCGCCGCTTCCACCGTTTTCGAAAATAGCGAGAAGCTTGATCGAGGCATTCATTTCCTTCGCATATTCCATATCCTTTGTGGTGATCGATGTGATACCGACAGTAAAGAGCTTGGTCGGATCGACATATGCGCCGTCAAGAGCGATAGTACTTAAGATCGCGATCTTTCTCTGGGCATCGATACCATCGACATCAGCAGAAGGATTCTGCTCCGCATAGCCCATCGACTGCGCTTCTTTAAGAGCAGCATCAAAATCAGAGCCGTTTTCCGCCATCTGGGAAAGGATATAGTTTGTGGTACCGTTGACGATACCGGCGATACGCTCGATCTTATTTCCTGCCAGGCATCTGTGCATCGGACGGATGATCGGGATACCGCCGCCGACAGCTGCTTCGAAGATATAATTGCAGTGGTTCGCATGTGCCAGCTGCATCAGCTCGACACCATGTGTAGATACCAGTTCTTTATTTGAAGTTACTACTGTCTTTCCGGAAGAGAGCGCCTGCTTGGTATATTCATAAGCGATCCTCGCGCCGCCGATGGTCTCGACCACCACAGAGATCTCCGGATCATCGAAAACTTCTTCTTTCTTATTGGTTACCAGTGCGGCAAAAGGACTATCCGGGAATTCACGGATATCAAGGATCTTCTTTACGTGGAGTTCTTCTCCGAGACGCTCTGCGATCCTATCTTTATTCATCTCGATGACTTCGGCAACACCGCAGCCAACAACACCAAATCCCAATATTGCAATGCTTTTCATATATATCACTCCCTGGCCATGATTCTGCAGGATCGAACTCCCGGTATTTTCTCTACTTCATTGATAAGCGCATCAATGGAACACGTCATGCGGTCCGTCTCCATTGAGACAGAAACATCCGCGAGTCCATTGATCGGTATATTCTGATTGATCGTAAGGATATTTCCCTTGGCAAAAGCGATGCACTGGATAATACCGGCAAGGATACCCGGGAAATTCTCGACAGCGACGATAAGCGTCACGATCTTCCCCTGAGAGGTCTCGTAAAACGGCATTACCGCATCTTTATACTTGTAATAAGCGGATCTGGAAAGGCTGACCATCTTGACCGCTTCGTTTACCGAAACAGCCTTACCGGAATTCAGAAGCCTCTTGGCCTCCATTACCTTTACAAATACTTCAGGCAAAACGTCTGCTTTTACCAGTAAATAATCGTTACTTTCAGACATAACCATCCTCGTATCGGAGTAGATTATTTGCAGCGAGGTGTCCACAGCACGCGAACACTTGTGCATGACAGAAAGTATATCACGACTCCTTTAAAATGGCAAGCATCGAGCGCAGCGCCTTTCCACGATGGCTGATCGCGTTCTTCTCCTCGTCGGAGATCTCGGCCGTCGTCTTCCCGATCTCCGGCACAAAGAAGATCGGATCATAGCCGAAACCATTCTCACCTCTCGGTGCATCAAGAAGTACTCCGTCGCACTGCTCTTTAACGACGAAATGGGATCCATCCGGGCGAACCACTGCGATCGCACAGACAAAGTGCGCGGTCCAATTCTCCTTCGGAACATCTTTCAGCATCTCCCAGATCTTCTCAAACTTCTCCTGATAGGTGGAGTCCTCTCCACAGAAACGGGAGGAATAGATGCCCGGTGCGCCATCAAGTGCATCGATGCACAGACCCGAATCATCCGCCATGACATAGCCACCGACCTGCTTCTGGATCGTACTTGCTTTGATCAGGGCATTTCCTTCAAAAGAATCCGCATCCTCAACGATATCCGTATGGATGCCGATGCTCTCCATGCCGACGATCTCGAAAGGAAATCCGTCGAGGATCTCCTTGATCTCATGGATCTTATCCTTATTCTTACTTGCTACCAGAAAACGTTCCATATATTCTCTCCTTATTACATTAATCTCCAGGCTTTCGGATACAGATTCTTCAGTACCCCTCCGGTGACCTTCGCAAATCCTAGAGGAAGGCCCTCTACCGCTACAACGATATACTCTCCCTGATCGAGCATCTCCGTCTCCTGATCTTCCAGCATGATCGTCTCACAGCGCAGATACCGGAGAAGCCGCTCATCGTCTCTTCCTAAGGAAAAGAACCTTGAAGAACGGATATTCTCTACAGGAAGTTCCAGAGCCAGCGCCTGCGACGGGATAAAGGTCCGTCCTTTCGCCGTCTCTTTGATCTCTCCCGGAAAATCACCCATCTTTACGACTTTGAGTCCGGAAAAGAGCTTTTCCGACAGCGGGAGCATGTGTACCTTATCCTTATGTAGAATAAAGTCCGTACGGATCCGGTCAATATATGAAGAAGCCGATTCCTCTGTAAGAAGGCCCTTCATGAAGTCTTCGAAGCATTCTCTTGCTTTGACGAAAACGAACTGGGAAGATCCCGGATTCTTCGTGGTCTTTCTCGGATCGTCCTCAGCGCTGGCCTCTGAAGAACTCTTTCGAAGGTGTACACAGAAATGTCCTTCTCCCTCTGTCTTATGCGGCCAGATACGCATCATGCCCTCGTCATCGTGCGTCACGCCGGGAAGATCGCGATGCGGGATGATCTCGTATTCCGGATGATTGGACAGGAATGCATGGATACGATCTTCATTCTCCGCTTCTCCAAAGGTACAGGTCGAATAAACGATACATCCTCCGGGCTTAAGCATCTCATGCGCATATTCCAGAATATTGCTCTGGATCGGCACGCAGCTCGAAGGACCGAACTTCTCCCAGCTCTTCGGTGCAAATGGGTCTCTTCGGAACATTCCTTCGCCGGAGCATGGTGCATCGATGATGATCCGGTCAAAAAAGGAACGGAATGTCTTGACCATATGTGCCGGATCTTCATTTAAGATCACGACATTATCCGCGCCACACCTCTCCAGATTACGAAGAAGCGCACGGGAACGCTCGGCATTGATCTCATTGGCGATCAGGAGCCCCTCGCCCTTCAGGTCTTCCGCTATACGGGTCGCTTTACCTCCGGGGGCAGCACACATATCGAGGATATACTCTCCGGGCTTCGTTCCTAGTACAGATGCGGGAAGCATTGCGGACGGTTCCTGGATATAATAGGCGCCCGCGTGATAATACGGATCTTTTCCCAAAGATACATCCGGCGTATAAAATCCCCCGTCGCACCAGGCAACCGGATCTCCTGAAAGATCCATATCCTTCATGTAGTCGTTATATGAATCAGAACCGATCTTCAGCCGGTTCCACCTAATGCCGTGGACAGGTGCTTTTTCATAGGACGCAAAGAAATCGGCCTCCTCGGAAAGGCGGCCTTTCTCTTCAAAGTACGTATGCATTCTGGATGTAAAAGCTTCCGGCAGTTTCATAGATCGAGATAATCACACACCTGATATGCGATCTTCTTCATAACATCCAGCGAGAACGGTGACTCCAGACCCGCGGACTCCACAAGGTCGATCAGCGTCTTGGTGCCGCCTGCCGCGCAGAGATGCTCATAGATCGTCATGGCTTTCTTTCTGTTCTTTCTGGAGATGCTCCAGATCTGAAGTGCACATACCTGCGCCAGACAGTAATCGATATAGTAGAACGGAGAGGTAAAGATATGTTCCTTCTTCATCCAGGCACCGCCCAGTTCATAGAACTCATCGCCATCATAATCGATATCCGGCTGATACTTCTTCTCCAGTTCTCTCCATGCGGTATGACGCTCTGCCGGAGTCATATCCGGATTGCTATATACGACATGCTGGTACTCATCCACGAGACATCCGTAAGGAAGGAACAGGATCGCCAGCGTCATATGCTGCTGACGGTATGCATCCGCATTGTCCCCGAAGAACATCTCCATGTAAGGATATGTCATATACTCCATCGCAGTGGAGTGGATCTCGCAGGCCTCAAGCGTCGGTGACAGACACTCGATAAACTGGGACGAGTCGATGCTTCGAAGCGCCGCATAGGCGTGTCCGGACTCATGTACCATCGTCGCCACGTCATCTGCTGTATGATTGGCATTCATGAGAATAAACGGAATACCATAGTCCAGAAGGCTCGCGCAGTATCCGCCGGTCGCCTTATTCTGTCTGGAGAAAAGATCCATAAAGTCATGGTCTCCGAGCACTTCGAAGAAACTCGGTTTCTTATCGAACATCTTGGCGAACATCTTTGATCCTGTCTGAAAGTATTCCTCCTGCGGGATCTCCGGAGTCGGGTTTCCGTTTACAAAGAGGCATGGCAGATCGTAGTAAAGAAGCTTATCCAGATCGAGACGGTTCTTCTGAAGCCGTCTGATCTCGGAAGTGATCGGCACGATATACTTCACGACATTATCCCGGAATTCTTTTACTTTCGCCGGATCATAGTCATATCTTTCCATACGCTTATAGCCAAGCTCGACAAAGTCTTTAAACCCAAGTTTTCTGGCGATCTGTGTACGGATGCGGACCATGTTGTCATAGATCTCGTCAAATTTCGCTTTCTGGCCGGCATAGTAATCGGATACAGCCTTATGTGCCTTCTTTCTTACCTCTCTGTCTGTTGACTCGAGGTATGGCGTCATCGTGGAGATCGTATGATGTGTCCCCTTAAAGACGATATCCGCTTCCGAAAGGATCTGGCTGTAGTCATTCTCGAGAGAACTCTCCTCGGCAAGATCTTCGAGGACCTCGGAATTAACGATCTCACGCTGGTTCTGGGTCTTTCGGAAGATCATCTCACCGAATCTCTCTTCGAGTTCCGTTCTGATCTCCGAATGAAGGAGTGCCGTATAGACAGTCGCGGACAGATCGGAGATGACCGGATAGTTCTCATCGAAGAAATCCATCTCATCATTCCAGAACTGATCTGCTGTATTTAAGTCATGCCGGATCATGCAGATCGTATATGCCGTGTCAAAAGCACTCATTTCGCGCTGAAATGCCATGATGGCTGTCTCAGCCGCTTCGGGTTCACGGGCCGCCATCAGCTTTAATCTCGTGCTCATCGCACATTCACGGAACTGTTCCACCGAGGGACGGACGTACTCGATCTCCGAGAACTTCGGCATTTTCATATTTTCATCCGGCATTTTTCTTCTCTCCTATTATTCCCTAACTGAGAATCACATCTGTTCAACGACCGGGATACCCAGCAGGTATGTACCGGCTTCGATAGCATCGCAAACGGCCTCGCAGAGCGCAAGTCTCGCAGTCTTAAGCTCCGCATCGTCTCCGCCTAAGATCGAGCAGTTGTTGTAGAAGCGGTTGAAGCTTCTTGCGATCTGGGCAACGGCTCTGGATACCATGAACGGCTCATTGCTGGAGGCGGCCTTCTTTATTGCTTCCGGAAGATCTGCGATCATCTTCACACAGGCAAATTCCTCATCGCCACTGAGCATATTCAGAAGATCACTTCCCGATCCTGCCGGTGTGAAGCCCTGCTCTTTCGCTTTTCTCAGGATCGAGCGTGTACGTGCATATGTGTAGATAAGATACGGTGCGGTATCTCCCTCGAAGTCGAGCATCGTATCCCAGGAGAATACGATATCTCTTTCTCTTCCGGCCTTGACGTAGGTGTAGATGACCGCACCCAGTCCGACTTTCTCGGCGATCGCTTTCAGCTCATCATCGGACAGATCCGAGTTTCTCTGCTCGGCATTGGCCTTGATGAGCTCATATGTCTTCGCGACACTCTCATTGAGAAGATCCTCGAGAGTAACGATATTTCCTTCACGTGTACTGAACTTCATGTTCTGGAACTTAACAAGGCCGAATCCGACGTGCTCGCAGTTCTTCGCGAAAGGCATGCCCGCCTTCTCAAGTACGGCAAAGACCTGCTGGAAATGAAGCGCCTGCGGCATACCGACAACATAGATGTTCTTGTCGAAGTGATACGTATCGTAACGGTATTTGGCGGCCGCGAGGTCACGGGACGCGTAGATCGTGGTTCCGTCAGACTTTAAGATGATGCACGGCGGAAGCTTCTTCTCGTCGAGCATAACGACCTGAGCGCCTTCGCTCTCTACGAGAAGGCCCTTTTCGCGGAGCATGTCAACGATTCCCGGGATGAGGTTGCTGTAGTAGCTCTCACCGTTATAGTTATCAAAGGATACGCCCATTCTGTCATAGAGCTTATTGAATTCTTTGAGGGAGAGGTCACGGAAACGTGTCCAGAGCGCCACTTCCTCCTCACAGCCGTCTTCGAGCTTTTTGAAGTTCTCTCTGGCGACGGTGGTAAGGTTTTCGTCTTTCTTCTCTTCTTCATGGAACTTCACGTAGATACGCAGAAGCTCGGCGATAGCGTCCTTTTCAAGCGCTTCTTCGTCGCCCCAGAGACGGAAAGCCGTGATCAGCTTACCGAACTGCGTGCCGTAATCGCCGAGATGGTTCATACGGACGACCTTATAACCCAGCTTCTCATATATGCGGGAAAGTGAGTGGCCGAGGATCGTGGTAAAAGCGTGGCCTACATGGAACGGCTTCGCGATGTTCGGGGAGGAATACTCGATGATAACGGTCTTGCCGGATCCTTCCTCCGACTGGCCGAAAGATGTGCCCTTCTCGATCACCTCGCTCAGAACTTCCTTGGCAAAAGCACCTCTATCCACGAAGAAATTAAGATACGGTCCTTTTGCTTCCACCATAGAAAGCCATGGCTCACTGAGCTTATCACTGGAAGAAAGATCCGAAGCGATCATGTTCGGTGCTTTTCGCATCGTCTTCGCCAGAGCGAAGCACGGGAAGGCAAAATCACCCATATCTTCCTGCGGAGGTATCTCGATCAGACGGTTTACGCTCTCCAGATCCATCTCCGTCAATTCTGATACTTTTTTCGCCACAGCCAGTCTAAAATCCATGTTTTTAACACCTATCTTTCTTGATTCTTATCATTTCAATAACATTCGTCCGTATATTATACTATATAATCAGCATTTGTGATATGATAGGTTCTAATTTGAAATGACGTAAACAGGGGGCTTTTTATGTTTGCCTATATATTTGATACCAGATACATGTACTTGATCGGGCCGTTTTTTACCCTGCTGCTTACGTTTATCTCGATCCGCCACCAGAATAAGAGACTTCCTTCCGACGGAGGAAGAGCTTTTGCCGTAGATGGCGCCTCCGCCAAAGGAAAACCGACATCGGCCGGCGTGATCTTCATCTCCTGCATGTTCGTAGGTGTCGGTCTTTTCTCCCATGTCACCTGGCAGTATGCACTTCTTTATGCCTGTGCGATGGCTGCAATGATCTGCGGATACTTAGATGACAAGAACCCATGGTCTGCGACGAAAAAAGGACTGACAGACGTTATTATCGCTGTCGCTTCCGGAACTCTGGCATCTTTCCTGTTCCCGCTTGAGATCGACATATTCCTTCTTAAGACCTCGATCGAGATCCCGCAGCCGCTTTATATCTTCCTGGCATCCGTACTCGTATGGGTATCGATCAATTTTGCCAATGCATCCGACGGTGTCGATGGACTCTGCGGAAACCTCACGATGGTCTCCACGGTAACGTTCTTTGCCATGAGTATCATGACGAAGCGCTTCTCCATGATGAACAATGTCATGCTTTATCTTTGCATCGTTCTTCTCGTGTATCTGTGGTACAACTGCCATCCGAGCACACTTCTTATGGGTGACTCCGGATCTCAGGCAATCGGCGTCTTCCTTGCTTTCTTCGCGATGGCAACAGGTAATCCTCTGTCGTATATCATCATCTGCCTGCCGCTCGTTCTCGACGGCGGTTCCTCCCTCTTTAAGCTGGCAGTATGCCGCGTGACGAAAAAGAAGTTCATGAGTAAGATAAGAACCCCTCTTCACGACCACTGCAGAAAAGAGTGGAGCTGGCCGAATCAGATGGTCACAGAAAGATTCACCCTCATTCATATCATGATTGAGGGCGCGTATCTTATCTTATTATATTTCTCTCTTTATTAATTCCGGGAAGTATCAGAAATCCAGGAAATCCTCATCTACCGACTCGGATGTATCTTCACGAAGATCCATCTTCTCTTTATAGTCATCTTCAAGGATAGTCTCTTTAAACTCCTCTTTTTCCTTGATCCGCTTCATGAGCGGTCTGTCTTCAAACGGATTGACTGCAAGCTCGGAAATATCCACCATGGTATCATCATCTGAAGACTGAGACGCTTCTGCAGGGACAGATGTTTCCTGTTCTTTCTCTGATTCAGAATCAGCACCGATCGGAGGCATCTTAAATCCGGTATCCGGGTAAGCCATGCGGTCGATCTGCTCATCGATAGATAGCTCTTCTTCTGCCTGTGCAGCCTGTCTCTGAGCCTCTTTCTCCGCTTCTTCCGCCGAAGCAGCATCTTTTCTGGCCTGGGCCTTATCTTTCGCAGCCTGGATCGCTTTCTTCATTTCCTCGGTAGCGATCTTCTTTTCTTCTTCTTCTTTCTTCTTTGCGAGTTCTTCACGCTCACGGCAGAGGCGTCTCAACTCCTCAGCGCGCTGGCGTTCTTTCTCTTTCGCACGGCGGATCTCTTCATTAGCAACCTCAAGTCCGAGTCTCTGAAGTTCCTCCTGCTCAGGAGAAAGCGCAGGCTTCTGCGCCAGTTCCATAACACTCTTCTTTTCCTTCTCCTGCACGGATACAGTAACTTCCAGTTTTTTCGCCGATGGCGGAGTAAAATCCGAAGCCGCATCCAGGATCTCCTGCATATCCGGCAGTTTGATCATAGACTCGAATTTATATTTTCTTTCTTTTTTCTCTTCACTCATGATCCATCCCCCAAATCAGATCAGTTTCAATATCAATAGGATGACCGTTACTAAAAATGCACCGGTCATAAGCAGAAATGCCCACAGCGGAACCATCTTGGGTGCTATATCAGATGATGGTTTCTGCACTTCAGGCGCTCCGGCTTTTTCCCCGTTATCTGCCGGAATCTGCTTCTTTTCCTCATTCTTTTTCTCGCTCGTTTCTACATTTTCTGTAGAAGGAGCCGCTGTCTCTTTCTTCTCTTCCGGTTCATCCTCGGAAGGCGCCGCTCCTGCCGGCGGTAACGGTTTACCGCTGCTTAATGCCGATAGGATCTCCTGCGCATGTTTTACTTTCGGTATCCACTCCATCTGTACAGCACGGATCGTATCCTCGTGATTTCTCTGGAATTTTGCTTTCGCATCTTTCATCGAAGAGAAATCAGGAGCAGCTGTCTCCGGCAGATAGAGAATACCTACGGAAGCATCATCGGTATTCTGACCTGCGCCGATCACGAATTCCTTGATCGTAGAAGCCAGCTCCTCTTCCGCCTGTTCTTTTCCCTTGGAAGCAAGCTCCGCAAGACGTGCTACGACCGGACGGACAAGCTGCGTGGAAGAGTCATAGACCATCTCCTCGACGCCATCCGACATCAGTACAAAAGCATGCGTCTCATCCGTTGTCGAACGAATGAAACGGAGATATTCCTGGGCATTCGGGAACGTAATGAAGTATGTGGATGACGCATTCTCACCATTAGACGGAAGCGTCAGCGGAGATACGCCGTGCGATGAGACGCGGCAGATCAGTCCGTCTCCGATATGACCTGCAAGTACGAGGTCTCCTTTGACTGCAACAAAAAGCAGCGTACAGGAAAGTCTTTCCAGTCCGTCGAGCTGATGCTCCACAAGAAGATCCGCCATCGAAGAATGCACGGCTGTTACCAGAAGGCTTCTCGACAGACTCTCCCTGTTTTCAAAATAGAATGCATCGAAGTGGTCACAAAGAAGGTTAGCGATACAATCTACTGCGCACTTGGAGCCGAAACGTGCATGCGTATATTTCGATCCGCCGGCGCCATCGGATACACAGACAACAGAAACACCATTGCGGGAAAGCGTGCAGGACGCATCTTCACAGGGTGTGCCACGGTTTATATGCTTATTTCCAATAAGCGAAACATTAACGAGTACGGGTTCTGCCATCGGTTACTGATTCTCCTGAATTGCTTTGAAGAAGTCATCCATAGCCATGGCATTTCCTTCCGGTTCTGTATTGAGATTATAAAGAGCATCGTTACTCATGCTGTTCGATACGACGGAAGAACTACTCGAGCCGAGGAATGCGAAGAGCTTTCCGAACTGCGCGGTGCTGATGGAGATCGGCTTTTCTCTTTTGCCGGACAGACGCTGGAGCATCGGGAAATCCGCACTGCTGCCTACGCCGATATTAAACACGACGAGCTTATCGTTATCTTCCAGCTCACGGACAGCTTCGATCGCCTTTTCCATATTCTCTACGGCATTCGGGCCCTGCGGAGCACCATCGGTAATAACAACCAGCCAAGGCTGATAGTACTTGATGCCCATCTCCTTGTAGCCTTCTTTTCTCGCATTCAGAAGTTCGAGCGCCGTAAGGATTCCTTCACCGATCGGCGTAAGGCTCGTTGTCGCCTGAAGACGCGGGATCGAAGAATCTTTACCGGTTTTTCCGAACGGAAGGAAAATATCTACCGAACCGCCGAATGTGATGATAGCAATATCGGCAGACGATCTCGTCTCCTCATTATCACGGATAGAAGCAAAAAAGCTCTGCAGACCGTCATTTAACTGCTCGATCGGATATCCGGTCATCGAACCGCTGATATCCAGGCAGAAACAGATCGGCAGCCTTCTTCTTGTGCTGCTTCCGAAATCCGATTTTGAAAAACCACCAACTTCATTACTCATACTATATCCTCCAAGATGATCCCTTCATACGGATCATTTATGTCTATTTCCGAAAAATCTTCCGAACCCGGACTTTCGTGCCTGTGGCGCTTCTTCCGGTGTCTTGGTTTCTTCCGGTTTTTTATTTGAATTAGGCGAAGCCATCGCATTCATCCTGTTCACCAGCGCACTTGCCTGTGACGGATTATTCGTCGCCGGCTTGATCGCTCGCTCCGGCGGGGGCTGTGTGGAGCCCTTAAAGGAAGGATGACTCGATTCCACTTTCTTCTTCGGTTCCGATGGCGCCTGATCGAGATGCATCTGTGCCGCATACTGATTGCGCGCTTCTTCTGAATTCATATTCGAATTCATGACCGCTTCGCGGATACTCATCTTACCTGTACGCTTTACAGGCGGCGCCATTTCCTTCACATAATACGGGAATACGCGATAGACCTCTTCATCCTTGTACTCATGGGCTTCGAGCTTATCTCTGTATTCAGCGATCGCACAAGTCCAGTCGAGTGCATCAAAGAGTTCTCCATCGGCAAAAGCTCTGACAAACATATCCTTGAGTGTCGGAGTCAGCGCATCCCAGATCTTATCGTAACCGCCGTACGGGATCCTCTCGTTCTGGGAATTATCCACCGTATAAGGGAAAGAATGCGCTTCCATCTCATCTCTTAACATCTCCAGGCCGTTTCTCTGTGCATAGGGGTGCTGGCCGCAGAAAAGCATGGAAAATACTAAGATGGAGATGGAATAGTCTTCATCCTGTGGACGGCGGAGGAAAGTAACGAAAGACTTGCCCCACAGTTCCGGGCGGGTAAATTCTTCTGTTCCTACAGGACACGGAAGGTCCTGATACTGGACGCTATCCATATCGATCAGATACAGGCGGTCCTCGTTTTCGATCATGGCATTTTTCAGCTGGATATCACCGACAAGTACGCCGTGCAGATGCAGATAATTCATCACATACAGGAAAGAGAGCGTGGATTCCACGACCTGAAGTCTGGTCCATGCCGGGAAATACTTCTCCATCGCATCCGGGCCGTCAAAGGCTCTGCTGATCGTAGTACCGGAAGCCTTGCGCATCATATATCCGACAGGAATATGATTTCGCGAGAAAAGAAGGCGGCACGGCCAGCAGATATTATCGGTCTCCAGCTCAAGGGATCTCATCTTCATCAGCTTATACCAGCGGAGTGGGGTGATTCCTCCGCGATGATATACTTTTGCGACCCATTGTTCGTGCTGAGTACAGAATACGAGGCCCTCGGCACCGGTGCTGATCAGAGAAGTAAGAGTGATCTCTTCTCCGTCATCGGTAACGAGGATATCTCCCACACTGAAATAGTTATCACTTGCGATAAAATCACTGTTTCCGGATATCGGATTAACAGTATATGCCTCTTCTGCCGCCATACATTCAGACGGAGAAGAATAAAACTTGATACGGCCGCGGTTTACGACAAAAACCGCACATTTGCCCTGGGCGTTTATATTCCGGAGACGTGAAAAGGCGTTTCCGTTTCTGCCGATAAAGAGGCACTCGTCTTCATTTCCGAGGTGTTCGAGAAAAAATTCTACAGAAGATGCACTTCTACTGGCACGGAGAAGCTTCGCCTCTACCAGAGAACGCATCGCATTCTTCATAGCGCTATATATCGCTTTCTCATTCGGATTGTTTGCGCGCTGAACGCATTCGTGCAAGATCTTAAAAGACTTGCTGACATAAACAGTCTTTTCCTGCTCGACAATATAATCAACCAGGGAATTCAGAAGTCCCGGATCGCCTAATTCAAAGAATGCAGAATAGTCCACAGCTAGTGAACTATATGATTGTAGTATCTCAGCAAAATCAGCCATATACACCCCCAGACAGTTTGCCTTTAATTATTATAAAATAATAAAAGCAATGTAACAAGGGATTTTGAGGTTGATTTATAAAAGAAAATCGCGAATCAGATGTCAAAGCACCTCATAAGATCATCCAGAGTCTCTCTTCTTCTTATCAGCGAATCACTTCCGTCACTGTGGATCAGCACCTCTGCAGGACGAAGACGGTTATTATAGTTCGAGCTCATCGAAAAGCCGTAAGCACCAGCATCCAGGACACATACCACATCATGTTCATGAGTTACCGGAAGCTCACGATCTTTTGCAACGATATCACCGCTTTCGCAGATATTTCCAACCACAGAATAGGTCTCACGCTCGCCTTCCGTAACCGGTTTCCCTTCACGGTAGATCTCGACGTCGTGCCAGGAATCATAGAGCTCCGGACGCATCAGAACATTCATGCCGATATCTGTACCGACATACTTATGGCCATAGTTTTCCTTCACCGAGTGAACGCGTCCGAGGAGCACTCCGCCCTCTGCAACGATATACCGGCCGGGCTCCGTCTTAAAGAGCACGTCCTTGCCGCTTGTCTTCTTCCATTCTGTCAGAAGAGCGTCAAGTTCCTTCTTAAAGGTCTCAATATCAAATTCCTGCTCATCGGCAAGCTTATGATACGGAGTTCCGAAGCCGCCACCGAAGTCGAGGAATTCCAGCTCATCAAACTCTTCCGCATAATGCAGGAAGTTATGGCATGCCTCGAGGAAGGGCTTATAATCCATAAAGAGTGATCCGATATGCTGATTCAGGCCGATGATATGCAGATCGTACTTGGCCGCGATATCATGGATCTTCTCGATATCCTGTGCAGCCACGCCGAACTTTGTCTTCTTTCCGGCGGTAACGACCTTATCATGATGACCTGCGCCGACACCCGGATTAATACGTACAGAGAGCTTACCCCCACGGTTCAGCCGTCCGAACATCTCAAGCTGGGAAAGACTATCCACACTTACGATAACTCCCTGATCGATCGCATACTGCATCTCTTCTTCCGAGACATTATTCGATACATAGAAGATCCTCTCACTCGGGAAACCCGCCTTCTTCAGGGCAAAGATCTCTCCCGGGCTCATCGCATCCGCATTCAGGCCTTCTTCATAAGCCATCTTCAGGATCGTAAGATTGGAATTCGTCTTAATAGAGAAATTCGAGGTAAAGCGGTGATTCGGCAGAAGACCCGCAACTCTTCTCATCTGTCTTCTCAGAATGTCTTCGTTATAAACGAAAAGCGGTGACCCATACTTAGCAACCAATTCCTCCGGATCAGTATTGCCAAAAAAGTTCATCTTCTGCGTATAGGAGTCCATATCAGTACCTCTTCTCAATCATTTTTGCAACCATTGTATCATTTTCTTGCATAATTGCAAGCAACCGGAGATATAATCTTAATCCGTGATTCCGACCAGTTTCATTAGATATTTCGCATTTGTCTCGGTGGACATGCCATTTTTCAAAAGATAATCAAAATGCAAGCCGTCATCATCGTAATATTCAGAAAAGTGATAATACACGAGATCCACTTCACCGGTTCCGTTCATCTTGCACAGCTCATAGTCATGCGTGGACATCATCCCGATAATGGATGGTTTGTGAAGCTTTTTCAGTACTGTCCAGGCTCCGTCAGTACGGTCCTTGGAGTTAGTTCCTCGGAAGATCTCATCGATCAGGAACAGAAGCGGTCTTCCGCTCTCTGCAATCTTCACGATACGCTCGATCTTGACCAGTTCCGCGTAGAAAGTAGATACGCCTTCACCCAGATTATCCTCGATCCTCATCGAAGCACCGATATTCATAAGAGAAAGCCTCAGTGAAGCTGCCGGGCATACGGCTCCGGAGAACGCCAGAACAGTATTGATTCCGACAGTACGCAGAAGCGTCGTCTTACCGGACATATTCGATCCGGTAATCATCGCACATCCTTTTTCCAGTGAGAAGTCATTACGTACCAGAGTCTCTTCCGAAATAAGCGGATGCCCGATGCCCTTGGCTTCGAAGAATGGAGTTTCCGATTCTTCTATCTCGGCAAAAGCACCTTCCGGATAGATCGTTTTCATGGTGGCCAGACTCATAAGTGCCTCCCACTCTCCGATCGCCATCAGTTTATCCGGGATACTCTTTCCGGATCTTTGTCTCCATCTTTCAAGGAAAGCAAGCAAAATCTCGTCAAAGGGGGCGATGATATTCAGAACAAAATAAAGCAACGGCTGCATCCTCGCCTGAATAAAGAGACATATCCGGTAAAGCGAATAGAGCTGATTGGATGCTGATCTTTCCTCACCGGCATTTGCTGTCTCACCATATAGTCTTTTTTTGATCGTCTTCAGGTAATCTGCTTTGACTTCAACATTTTCAAGCGATGTAAAAATATTGGAATAAGCGCGCAGTTCCGGATAAAACTTTTCTACCAGAGAAAATGTAAGATCATTGGCTTTGTAACTGCACACCATAAGCAGGAGCTGCACCGCAAGGAAAAAGAGCGGCACAAAGAAAACATACCCCTTAAGAAATAGTGCAATGATGAATGTGATCCAAAGAAGCACCGTATTCACGATACGAAGCATACGCATCGCTTTGCCTGCTGTAGCGACTTCTGAAGCGATAAAAGCCAGGAGCGCCTGCGGAGATGCTTTTTTCTTAACATTCAGTTTGGTGCAGGCTTCCAGTTCTTCGACCAGCTTTAACTGTCCGGATAGTTCCTCGACCGCTTTTTGACGGTCCTTGATCTCAGAAAGATCCATCGTTTCGGAGGATGCAGTCAGAAGCCATTTCTGCAGCTGTCTTCTTCCATAACCAGTATGAGCAACGGAAATCAGCTGAAAGAGCGACTTCTTACCGAAAAGATCGAGATCTCCGGAAAACGGGTGCTTCTCGATCTTAAGATCCTCACCTTCATCCGGCAGTTTGGAAAAATCGTGCTTCGTTCTTGCGATATACTGTTCATGGATCTCTCGTAGCATCGCCACCCGATTCGCCTGTGCTTTGAGCTTACCGTGACGGATCACAAGCGCGATGAAGATGATCAGGAAAACACCGGTTCCGATCAAAAATGGAAGTTTCTCATCTTTTGCAAACACAAGAATAATAAAAACCAGCACACCTATAAAAGAGATACCACGAAGGTTCGCAAGGTGTCCGGCTTTTTCACTTATTATCTTAAGTTCCTGATCAAGTTCCGAGCTTCTCTGATCCAGATCAGCATTTCTTTTGTCTGTTTTTTCGCTCATTTACTCGAATCAGTCTTTCTTCTTAGTTCCCGTTTTCTTCGCCACAGGCTTTTTAGCTGTAGGCTTCTTTGCTGCAGGTTTCTTTGTAGAAGCTGCTTTTGAAGAAGCACTCTTAGATGAAGCAGCTTTCTTTTCAGAAGCGGTCTTCTTCGCTGAGGACGTCTTCTTAGCAGCAGCTGTCTTCTTCGAAGCTTCGGGCTTTTTCTTCGGGATATACTTGGAAATGACTGTATCTAATACAGTTCCGATACTGTCATGGATCGTCAGCATCGCCTGAAGATCGAGATATGTAGAGCTCTTATTGATAATGACCACGCGGTCGCTCTTCAGGAACTGTGCGAATGTCGCTGCCGGATATACCGTAAGCGAAGTTCCTCCGATGATCAGAAGATCCGCTTTCTTAATAGCTTTTACCGCATTATCGATGTTCTCATGCTCGAGATGCTCTTCATAAAGCACGACATCCGGACGGACGATACCACCGCACTTCGTGCAATGCGGGACGCCCTTCGACTTCAGAATAAAATCCAAATCATATTTCTCACCGCACTCCGTGCAGTAATTACGGAAAACAGATCCGTGAAGCTCGATCGTCGTGGTGCTTCCGGCCATCTGATGCAGATTATCGATATTCTGGGTGATCGTCGCTTTGAGTTTTCCCTGCTTCTCAAGACGGACGAGCGCGCGATGCGCCTTATTCGGACGGGCCTTCGGATAACAGAGCTTTCTTCTGTAAAAGTCGTAGAACTCCTCAGGATGTGCTTCAAAGAAAGAGTGGCTGATGATATCAACAGGTCGGTAAGAAAGGCCGCTTTCCTGGTTAAAGATACCTTCGCCGGATCGGAAATCAGGAATACCGCTTTCTGTGGACACGCCGGCGCCACCAAGGAATACGATATAGTTTGATTCCTTGATCAGCTGTTTTAACTGCTCGAGTTTCTTCTCACGAGCGCCTTCATATCTGTCCAGTCTGGTTTCCACTTTATATCCTCTTATACAAGCAACATCGGCGGATACCGATGCTGCACAGGGTTTAATACTGATATCTCATTAGTCAATGAAAGTATCGTGAGCTATCGAACCGTCGTTCATAGCACCAAACATTTCCTTACCGAGAACGCGCTTCTCATCACGTTCCTTCTCTGCGATCGCACTGAGGGCATCACGGGTACGGTCCGGATTCTTAATATTCTCGAGGAGAATGATCGGAGTCGTCTTATCTGCAGTGGAGAGCTCGATGGTTCCTACACGGAAAATGCGCTGTCCGAAAGACTTCTTAAGACGGACATCCAGAATACGGTACATTAGGAGCTCATCCTTTACCGATTTAAAAAATCCTCTCTGGATAAACAGACGATTCTCGCTGAAAGAATACTTTGTAAAAGAGATTGGCATCCCGAGGATTCTCTTCTTATCCTGCCAAATGATCTGTTCTTCTACGATAAAGTCGTTTAACTTATCAATTTTCGCCATCTCAGATACCTCCATAATGACCTAATGTTATTATAGTGTTATAGTTTTTTTTCGTCTAGCAAAAAAAATAAATATCACATTTTCGTAATACAATATTTAAACTTTACATCGTGTAATCGACGTAGCACTCCTCAAAATACGGGCACCACTGATGCGTCATTCTCATCATGGAATCCCCTTTCAGGTAGAAATCATAACGGACCACGCCGGGCTGGTCAGGAATGGGATCATCCCAGGTAACATCGATATGGTACCAGATATAGTTGACCTTCACCTGGCACCAGGCATGCGCACCTTCACCAAAGCCGAAGGTAGAATTACCGGAAATAACGCGGCTTTCGATACCACACAAGAGGCAGAGCGCCGTAAAAGCTTCTGAATACCCCTGGCACTGTGACAGACCTTCCTGGACAAGGGAACCTGCGTCATTATATGTGTAAGCATCCATATCCAGAGCATATGCACAGTTCATAATCAAATAATCATGGATCTTCTTTACTTTCTCATCTTCCGTCATATCATCTGTGATGATCTCATTTTTGATCGCCAGCAAAGCCTCGCCTACAGTTCTTGCCTCCTCGCTCGGATAATCTTTGACAGTTTTCGCATAGAGATACTGCATCGCCTGACCGCAGGGATTAAACTGCATATGCATCTTTACACGGCAGACATCTTTCTTTTCCATTCTGGAGATCTGTATATCTCTCCCACGGAAAGCGGAGTGAAGGGCAAATTGGTGGTCAAGGTCGTTCCAGTACGACATAAACTCATCGTAGGAAGATGTCTCCACATAAACATCCTCTTCGAACCGGTACAGCTCATTATAGATCTGATTAAAAAGATCTTGGGAACTGTATATAGGCGTATAATCGTGATTATCCGAGTTCATCTGCATGAGTTTGGAGCACCCGGGCACAAGAACACTAATGATCAGGATGAAAGAAAGGAGAACGGAAAGTGCTTTACGCATTTTTCTTCCGGCTGCCATCATATACGTCCTCCTTCTTAAATAATCTCGAATAATCAACATTTCTTAGTGTATCACCTGTCAGCATACAGCGGTCGAAATATAGATAATTGTCTCCATAAGTATAATACGGAGAAGGACCTGCGCCAAAGAAAAGACGGAAACCCTTGTCCTTCAGGTAAACGCATCGCGGATCAGATCCACGGATAAAGTCACCATTAGGATATACCAGGATCGAAACCGGGCCGGTGATCGAACCGACCTGAGTCAGCCACTTTTCCGTATCATTGCGGATCGTGTCGATCTCACAGTGATTGGCATTAATAAAGCCATAGGTGGAAGACGCCATGATCCATCCGGATTCTTTCAGTTTCTCCGAGATAGACATGGCTGTAGCGCGGTTTGTCTCGATCTCCTTATCCGTCGGATCGATCGAAGATAATCCCGCACTATCAAGCGCAGCATTTCTGTCATCTACCTGGTCCATATCCGTTACATATCCGAAGATGGACTGATATCCGGTAAGAGAAATAACACCCTTTACACCGTTATATGAGAAATCAGGATGTTCTTCTACAAAAGCATCCAGAATGCCTATCGCTTCGCTGTTTCTGCTCACAACAGTCTGCCCGCTGGCACTGATATACTCACCGCAGACCTGGCCGACATCGTTCAGTACCAGTCGTCTGCACATACCTATCTTCTCTCTGGCTGCCGTATAGGAAAAATCCTCCAGAATAATGACGAGCGGCTTCTTCCCTTCCGGAACAACAACATCCTTCGCATTGATAAATCCCGTATTCGACAGGTCTGCCATCGATGTCGGATCGACCAGACAATATCCCTTGTCATACAGGCTCTGCAGTATGGCCTTAAACTCATTCACCGTGATATAGTACGCATCCGTAGAAGAACTGTAATTCTTTTCAAAGGCAACCGTCGTATCGGCAATCAGCGGCTTTACACAGACAACTTCGACCGAACCTGTATAAGGAACTACCGGCGAAGTATTGGATGTCGCCATAAAGAGGTTCGACTGGATCACCTGATCCTCCGGGAAGATCCTGGCAAGATCCGACAGAAGCGTCTCCGCGGAATAGTACTGGAAATTCGCCATCATCTTATCCGCCTTCATCATCATCGGCTGATACATCTCTTTCTTACAGTCTTCCAGACGTTTATTGGCAAATTCGTTTACAAAACCTTCCGACGAGGAAATTACATATTCGTAGTATTTTACTGCCTCGATATACTCTTCATTGGCAAAAAGACTTTCCGCACTCTGCACATCACCTCGGGAAAGCTCGATCTGGTCGATCTCTGCGCGAAGAGGCCTTGCCGCCGCAGAAAGATTGCTCAGCCCTTCAAGCTTATCAAAAATAAACATCAGCGTCGGTTTCTCGATCGTTCCCAGAAGGAACTCCTCGCAAAGTCCGGTCAGCCAGTTGGTCATTCTGGCGCCGGTCAGTTCACTTAACCCCTCTAAAAAGGCGATATCGTCGTTTGTCGGAGTATATCGATCGTTGCGAATCTTCTCCTCGATCTGGATGACTCGGTCATTTACTCGAGCTTCCATCTGCGTAACGATCTCATATTCATCCGAAAAATCTCTGTCATCGCTCGGATCTCGATTGATGATAGCGTCATTCATATCTCTGTATAAGGAAAGGGCCTTGGCATAATCATGCTTATCCAGCGCTTCATTAAAGTCCGGCATGACTCCGGCAAGCCGCTTGGAATCCTTGGTAACAAACACCATGATGGCGAACATAGCTATCAGACTTGCTATTCCAAGTCCGATCATGATCCACATACCCATCGATCTGGGTTTTTCCACCGAGACAGAGCGTCCGCCGAATTCCATCATGTGTCAGGATTCTCCTCCTTCTTCGCTGCACTCCATCATGAATCACAGATCGCCAAGTGTCAACTGTCTATCCTCGATCGTTTCTTCCTTGAGATAGTAACCGATGGCAGGAAGACGTCTTACCCGATAGTATTCCGGATCCGTAAAGCCCGTATCTTCGAGTCTTTTGACCTCCGTCATGACGCTTCCCCGCTTACTGGTCAGGACCTGAACGCCCTGGGAAGAACGCGTCGTCTTCAGCGGTATCAGGGACGTATCAAAGACGATGGCTTTCCGCAGATTGGAAAAAGCCGCCATCGTGATATCTTCCGGCAGGAAGTGGATACTTACGATCGGTGAAAGATCGCTGTACGCATGGATCAGTTTCTTTCTGTTCTGCTTGGTCTCATAAGCAGACATCGGGATCTTACTGATCTTACCGTTCTCAAACGCGAAAAGCACATTTCCTTTGAAATCATCAGCCACATGCATGAATATGATCTTCTCGCCATCTTCCATCGAGAGAAGGTTCGGCAGATATCCACCGTATTCGCTCGGCTTGGTATCCGGGAGCTCGAATCCCTTGACCTTATAGCAGTTCGCCTTATCCGAGAAGAAAAGGATCTCGGACTTATTCGTACCTTCAAGCTCCATGACGATCTCATCGTCTTCCTTGATCTTAAGATCACCGGCATTACGAAGGGACGTCAATGCGATCTTCTTGATATAGCCATGATCGGAGAGGAAGAGCTTTAGGCGGTAGTCCTCGATCATGTTGGAATCGTTAAATGTGGCAGCCTCTTCTGCACGGAGAAGTTCGGACTTTCTTTCCTGGCCGTAATTCTTCGCAACATTCTCCAGAGCCTTGATGATCAGGGCATCCAGACGCTCCGGCTTACGAATGATATCTTCGAGATCTTTGATCTCTTTTTCGAGATTCTCTCTGTCTGCCGTACGGTTAATGATGTACTGGCGGTTGATGTTACGGAGTTTGATCTCCGCGACATATTCGGCCTGAAGACTGTCGATATCGAAACCTTTCATGAGGTTCGGAACAACGTCTGCCTCGAGCTCGGTATTACGGATGATGGCGATCGCCTTATCGATATCCAGAAGGATCTTGGCAAGACCATCGAGAAGATGGAGTTTATCTTTCTTCTTATCCATCTCATAGACGACTTCTCTCTTCTGGCAAGTCCGTCTCCAGACGATCCACTCGGCGAGGAGCTGCGTCACACCCATGACTCTCGGATAGCCGTTGATCAGGACATTGAAGTTACAGGAGAAGACATCTTCGAGCTTAGTAAAGCGGAAGAGCTTCGTCATCAGGGCATCCAGATCCGTGCCGCGCTTGCACTCGATACAGATCTTAAGGCCATCGAGGTCCGTCTCGTCACGGACATCGTTGATCTCCTTGACTTTACCGGACTTAACCAGCTCGGTGATCTCATCGATGACTGCTTCCGCCGTCGTGGTATAAGGGATCTCCGTAACCTCGATGAGGTTATTCTTCTTATCTGCAAAATACTTCGAACGGATACGTACCGGTCCTTTTCCCGATTCATAGATCGTGCGCATCGCAGACTCATCGTAGAGGATGATACCTCCGCCCGGGAAATCCGGAGCAGGCATGATCTCGAGGATATCCGCCGCCGGATCCTTCATGTAAGCGATCGTCGCTTCACAGACCTCTTTGATATTAAAAGAGCAGATATTCGATGCCATACCGGCAGCGATACCCTGGTTGCTGTTTACGAGGATCGACGGATAGGTCGCAGGAAGAAGCACCGGTTCCTTCATTGTTCCGTCATAGTTATCGACGAAATCTACTGCATTCTTATCCAGTCCGCGGAAAAGCTCCTCACAGAGTTTCTCGAGACGGACTTCTGTATATCTCGGAGCAGCGTACTGCATATCTCTGCTGTACTGCTTACCGAAGTTACCCTTCGAGTCAACATAAGGATGAAGGAGTGCACCATTTCCCCTGGCGAGACGGACCATGGTCTCGTAGATCGCCATATCACCGTGCGGATTGAGTTTCATCGTCTGACCGACTACGTTACTGGACTTCGTTCTGTTGCCCTTCAGAAGACCCATCTTATACATCGTGTAGAGGAGCTTTCTGTGCGAAGGCTTAAAACCATCGATCTCCGGGATCGCACGTGATACGATGATACTCATCGCATACGGCATGAAGTTCGTCTCCAGCGTATCGTTAATTACCTGCAGTGTCGGCGGTGACGGCGGAAGTCCCTGGGACTGGTTCTTCAGGGAAGTCTTCTCCGGTACTTCGCTTCTGTCATTTTTACTTTTTCTAGCCATTCTCTATATCCTTCACTCGTTAATCTTCTGCGTTACACTTCCGTCGGATCAGTCAACATCCAGCATCTCTAAGTACAGATGTCCGTCGCGCTCGATATGTTCCTTTCTGCCGGCAAGGTTATCACCCAGCAGCAGCTCAAATGTATCCATCGTAGCCTGTTCATCACCCGGTACGACCTTGATCAGACGCCTCGTTACAGGATTCATCGTGGTCTCCCACATCATCTCCGGCTCGTTCTCACCGAGACCCTTAGAGCGCTGGAGCGTGCATTTATCCGCAGGATACTTCTGCAGGATCTCCGCCTTCTCCTTCTCGTTATAGGCAAACATCGTCTTCTCTTCGCCCTTATTTCTGTAGGTGATCTCAAAGAGCGGAGATTCCGCGATAAATACCTTGCCTTCTCTTATCAGCGTCGGCATCAGGCGGAAGATCATCGCCAGGATCAATGTTCTGATATGGAATCCATCGACATCGGCATCGGTACAGATGATGACCTTGTTCCAGCGAAGAAGCGAGAGGTCAAAGGACGACAGGTCCTTATTATGCTTCGTCTGGATCTCGACACCGCAGCCGAGTACTTTTACCAGATCCGTAATGATCTCGGACTTAAAGATCGTCGGATAGTCGGCCTTCAGACAGTTCAGGATCTTACCTCTTACCGGCATGATCGCCTGGAACTCCGCGTCTCGTCCCATCTTACAGGAACCCAAAGCGGAATCACCCTCTACGATGTAGAGCTCTCTTTGCTCGACATCCTTCGTTCTGCAATCGACAAACTTCTTTACACGGTTATTGATATCGATGCTGCCCATGAGCTTCTTCTTGACGTTTAGACGCGTCTTCTCGGCATTCTCACGGGATCTCTTATTGATCAGGATCTGCTCGACGACACGGTCACCCTCGGGCTTATTCTCGATAAACCAGACTTCGAGTTTCTGACGGATCAGATCCGCCATAAAGTCCTGGATAAACTTGTTCGTGATTGCTTTCTTCGTCTGGTTCTCGTAACTGGTCTGTGTGGAAAAAGAACTGGTCACGAGGATCAGGCTGTCCGCGATATCCTGGAATACGATCTTACTTTCATTCGCCTTATACTTGTCTCTGGCGCGGATCTGTCGGTCGATCTCCGCGGTAAAAGCACTTCTAACGGCCTTATCCGGTGCACCGCCATGTTCGAGGAAGCTACTGTTATGGTAATACTCGAGGACATTGACCTCGTTATTGAAGCAGAATGCTACCTGGCACTTGACCTTATATTCCGGCTTATCGGCTCTGTCTTTACCTCTTCCCATGCCATCGAAGGACGCCGGAGAGGAAAGGCCCTTTTCACCGCTGAACTCGGCAACATATCCTTCGATACCCGACGGATAGCAGAATGTAAACTCTTCGCCGCTCTCCTCATCCTTGAGAAGGAAGGTAACGCCGCTGTTTACGACCGCCTGGCGCTTCAGGATCTGAAGGAAGGCATCGAGCGGGATATTGATATCTGTGAATACTTCTCTGTCCGGCTTCCACTTCTGGATCGTACCGGTACGCTTAAAGCGAGTCGGCTCCTTCAGAAGTCCGCCGATATTCTCGCCTTTTTCGAAGTGGAGGCTATACTTAAAGCCGTCGCGGAAAACAGTAACATCGAAATACTCAGACGAATACTGTGTCGCGCAGGCACCGAGACCATTTAAGCCGAGGCTGAACTCGTAGCTCTCACCGGTGTCGTTATTATACTTACCGCCGGCATAAAGCTCACAATAGACCAGTTCCCAGTTAAAGCGCTGTTCCTTGGAGTTGTAATCCAGAGGAATACCACGACCGAAGTCCTCAACAGAGATCGAACCGTCCTTATAACGAACGACCTCGATCTTATCACCATATCCTTCTCTTGCCTCATCGATCGAGTTACTTAAGATCTCAAAAAACGAGTGTTCACAGCCTTCCAGTCCATCTGAACCAAAGATGACACCGGGGCGTTTACGCACACGATCTGCGCCCTTCAGCGCGGTGATGGTATCGTTACCATACGAAGACTTGCCTGGCATATATATAACCTCTCCAATTTATAATCCATAAAATTATACCACAATATCATGTGGTACCAACCGACAAAACCTACTAAATTTTGAATATTTGTCGTTTTTTGGAGGTTTTATCCTCGGGAAAAGCACCCGGACAAACAAAAAGACCATCGATCCTTATCGGAGATGGTCTTTATTGTGGTGAGCCCAGGGGGATTCGAACCTCCGGCCCACAGCTTAGAAGGCTGTTGCTCTATCCAGCTGAGCTATGGACCCACGCTAGTAAGAATGACGACCACAAGGATCGTCATTCATGGAGCGGGTGATGGGAATCGAACCCACGTGATCAGCTTGGAAGGCTGGAGTTCTACCATTGAACTACACCCGCACGGTGCTTTCGCATAGTCTTTATCAAACTTGCCTTGATATAATACTACACGAAAGTCGGATTGTCTAGAACGAATTTTGAAAAGTGAAAAGATATTTCAAAACTGTCAGGACGGTTTGGTATCCTTGATGAATTCGGAAGATACATAGAAACCTTCACGCGTCTTATACCAGCCGTTATCCGTCTTGGCAACGACCAGTACCTCAGCTCCGTTCGGAAGCTTGGAAACGACAGGATACTTCGCATCGTCTGTTCCCGGACCTTTTCTAACCTTAAGATAATTCTTGATACCGGAAACATACATCACTTTTTCTTCCATCGCATCTTCTTTCCAGGTTACCTGGATATCGTTCGGAGCGATCGACATGCCATACTCCTTGAGCGTAGTCTCTGTCGTCGTTGGCGGAACAGTGACCATCGGAGTAGTCTCTGTGGTCTGTTCTGTGGTCTCCGTTGTTTCTTCTGCCTTCTTTTTCTTGCCACAACCGGATACAAATACCACGGAGCATACCATGGCAAGGGCCAGTGCTTTTACAATAATGGAAGATCGCTTCATAGGACACGCTCCTTCTTGCTCATAATTTCACTTAATTTAATAGTACACCATTCTTTCTGAATAATTGCAAATGATTATTACATTGTCGTTACATTTCGACCGAAGGATTCAGTTTCACCATCATCACATGGTCTCTGTATTTCCCGTCGATCTCCATGAACCTCTCGTTATAGCCCATTTTTTCGAAGCCGCAGCGCGTCACACAGGACAGGGATCGTTCATTTGCAGGAAGAATATCCGCTTCGATCCTGTGAAGGCGGTAATACTTGAACATAAAATCACATCCGGCAAGGAGTGCCTCGCTCATATACCCGTTTCCTTGACACTTCTCATCCAGATGGTATCCCACAAAGCAGGAATTCATCGCACCGCCGATCAGACTATAGAACGACAGACGTCCGATGATCCGATCCGGTTCATCAGGAAGCGTCAGCCAGAAGGCCACCTGAGAATTGTGGTTAAACATCGAAAGATCCGATTTAAGATACATCTTCTGCTCAGAAAGCGTATAGTACCTGCTACTGTGCGTCTGCTGAAACGGCTTATGGAAATCACGGTTTCTGACAATATAATCCGTGACCGCCTGGGCTGCAGACGGCTTATATACGGAAAGGATCAGCCTTTTCGTTTGAATCGAAAGGACTGATCCCTTAACTGGTGGTATGATCTCAAATCTCGCCATCGTCTTCCTTATCCTCAGTGTCCGAATCATCAGAAGCATCGCTATCATCAGCATCCGCATCCGATGGCTCATCAGAAGCATTATCGCCGGATTCCGGTTCCTCATCCGAATCAGAAATATCCTGCTTCGTAATTTCATCGGAATCATCTTTATCCGCGTCAGAGTCCACTACTGTGATCAGAGGTGTCGGGAAGGAAGGCTCTTCGATCACCGGTTCCGGTTTCTTTTCGGGGAATTCAGGGAAATCCGGAAGCGGCTCTTCCTTCTTCACTTCTTCCTTCACGATATCGTCTTCACCGGCGCGCTTGGCACCCGGACGGCGCGGCTGCGGATCTTCGTCACCGAACTGATAGTAGTAATCTCCATCGTTCTCAGGAGATTCCGTCTTCTCCTCTTCTGTTACCTCATCGGTATCCGTATTCTCCGGATCATCCGGTCCTGTCGGATCATTTCTGTCTTTCTGTCTCATGACGATCAGGAAGATCACAGCTGCAAGAAGCGCCGCACTTAAGATCCCGAGAAGGATCGTTGCCGTCTTCAGTCCGGAATTCGAGTTATTCGAAACAGCTTCCGGAGTCGGTGTAGGTGTCGGTGAATTTGTCGGAGTGGGAGTCGGTGTCGGCGTCTCTGTCGGAACAGGAGTAGGTGTCGCGATAAGTGCGGCGAGGTCTCCCCTGAACGGCATGATCATTCCCGTGGAACGGTCAAAATAATATGCACCGGCTTTTCCGTCTTTATCCAGCATATACATCAGAAGCGGGAATTCATCCGACTCGGAGTTCATGAACACTTCGATCTCATTTCCGCTATAGTTCATCGTGCTCTTCTCATAACCTGCAGGCGCCTTAAAATCCGCCGGGAAAGGAATAATGAGCATCGTCTCAGAGCTCGTGATATAGGCGCTGCACGGAGCTACTGTCTGAGTATTGAGGTCATAGATATAAAGACCGTTTCCGGAATCCGAAAGAAGCCACATCATAAGAGTGCCGTCCGGTCCGACAAGACAGGGCACTGTCTTCGTATTATAGGTCGTCTCAGACCATGTAAAACCACTCGGGATCGTCTCCAGTGATTCTTTCTCGAGGATCGTGTAGCTTTCGCCATTAGTAACGATTACCGGATACGGCTCCGGAGTCGGTGTCGGTACGCCACGGGTAACATTGATCTTATAGGTGCGCTTCTCACCGTTTTCCGCGGTAACAGTTACTTTTACAGTGTTATCACCCATCTGGAGATCTTTCTGAACACCGTTCAGGGAAACCTTCGCTTTTCCGTGTTCTGCAGTAGCAGATACTGCAATCGATGTCTGTGTCTCACTAACCGTCACATGATAGTTGGTAGTGCTTTTGGAAAAGGACGGGCTGAGAGTTCCCGGAGCAACAGAAAGAGAACTCAGATAGTTGTTGCCGGAAAGCTGCACCGGAGCGGTGATCGTGATCTCGGCAGAGGTTGATGTTCTCGGAAAATCAATTGCACTCATATCATGCGGTGTTACGCTTACCGATACTTTTGAAGTTCCTTCTTTTAAACATTTCAGCTTAATCACTACAATTGTTGATCCGGATGGGATATTCGAATCGTAATCCATGAATCCAGAACCACTTTTCTTAAAGTTCGATGCTCCATAGTTTCCCGGAGCGATATCGACAAGTTGAAAGAAACTATCATCATAAGATAGCGAACCGGAATAACCGGCATAAGGTCCATCACCACTTACTTTTACATTTACACTTATTGTCTTGCCAACCTCGGCGCTTCCACTCTTGGATAAACTTGCCGATGGATCCGCATAGACCTTTCCAGCATGGATCATGCCCAGCGCGAGTACCGCTGCCGTAAGCACCGATATACCCTTCACAAATACTTTGTTTATTCTCATTTTCATGTTTTCTTCCTTTCCCGGATAGAAATTTGATTACTGGGTAAGTTTACTATCACCCAGAATATGTCTACTAATTATGGTAAGATCTGCAGCACTGATATTACCATCTTTATTTGAATCAGCTGCATGTTTGCCAGCTTCACTAATACTTCCCACTCCAAAAATATATCGGCAGATCAGAGTCAAATCAGCTGCACTTATATTTCCGTCACAGTTCGCATCACCACGGATAAATATTGCGCCGATATATACAGTCTTGGATTTAGCATCCTTGATCTCGATCAGGTCACCGGTACATACCGCAGTAGAATCATCCTTTGACTGACCGTTCATATTTACATACGTCAAGGTATATCCGTCAGTCATCTGGAACATCGCCTTTACCGCACCTACCGTAGTTCCGGGTTCGACACCGCCGAAGAAAGAACCATCACCGGCAAGAGATGTAGTAAAGAAGTTATCTGTTGAATCCGTATTTCTGGCTACATCCAGGGTATAAACCTTCGAAGATCCGTTTTCTGCCGTACAGTTGATCTTGATCGTACTCACGCCATTTCCGAGTGTGATATTACCCGCACCGGAAACTTTCGCCTTATCGGATGCCGGTGTTGCCACGATGGAGATCGATGTGCAGGATGCCGGTACGACAAGCGAATATTCCGTAGTTGTCGGATCGAATACCGGAGTCAGAACAAATCCGTTGATCGACAGATCTTTTAGATAGCAGTTCGGGTTACCGTTCTCTCTCGGAAGCAGGCAGGCCTTTTCCGGAAGGCCGGAATAAACAGGGATCGCGAAGGTCAGCTCTGTATTCAGGATACCCGCCTTCGCGTATGCGTTATACATCTTCTTACCTTCCGAAGCGGCGCCTCGGACATTCGTCATATACTGATGGTTGCCGAACTGAGAGCCATCCTTCGGGATAACGTTAAACTTCATAAGATAGATCGAGTTCTGTCCGGCGTTAAGATAAGCATTCGCGATAAACTTACTGCCGCCGCGGATCGATCTATATGGAGTTGTCCACGGGAGATAGTATTCTTCATTTTTCGCCGTATTAATAGAACCATCGGCGTTCTTATATCCGTCACGGGCAAAGGCAAGTCCTTTTGCCACAGGATCGGAGTCGGAAGAAGCACCGATGTTGAAGTAGTTATAAAGATTCGTGTACTGTCTCTTGTAGTAAGAGGAATAGTAGTTACCGCTCGTGGAATTACTGCCATTTGCCGACACTTCCTGAAGGACCTTGGCGGCAAGGAATACCGGATTCGCATTGCACTTTTCCGCTGCGATCATAAAAGCCTGTTCATAGGTGATCGCATTACCATCCCAGTCATTCAGCGGTTTATTCTCCATGAAGGTGCCCTTCAGCATTCCTTTAACGGAGTCGATCGTCTGATACTTCGGATCATAAGAAAGGTTAAGGAACTGGAAAACACCATCTTCCGTGAGCATGTTTCTCGGATCGAGATAATACATAACTACTGCCTTGGAAGCATTGACCCAGTTCTGACCGTCATAAGGAGTAAATGTTCCGGTATTCCAGTCATATGCTCCGGGTTCTGTGGATTTCCATGCATCGTTTACCGAGTTCTCGATAAGGCTGACACCGAGACGGGACTGGACGGATACAGAAGAATCGAAGTCCTTCAGTGCTTTTACCGGCGTGAAGTGCCAGTTCGGGTGATTCTTATGCAGTGTCCGAAGATAGGTCTTATAGCTGTCCGGGAAAGAGGCGATCTCATTCTCGAAATTCGGATCGGCATTGATATCCGCGTCTTTGGCGATGAAAGAATCTACGACATAACCTGTGATCGAAGCGCCGTCCCCGTCTCTCTTATAAGCGATCTTACACCATACATTGCTTCCGGATGGATCGCCGGAGACCGTAACGACTTCTCCTAACGTGACCCGGGTACCGTTTCGGACGACATCGATGACCGTCGTATTGACCGTTCCCGGTTTATTCCTGACATTAGCACTGTCCACTATGATCGTTCCCATAGGAGCGGAATCCGCAATAGATCGTCCCGACATCGATTCCACAGGGAAACTATATAGCAGGCAGACGCACGAAAGCGCCGTTGCACAGATCCGTACAAAGGCTCTTTTCACGCTGTTTTGTGTTTTTGCAAACATATACGTTACCTTTTTCCTCATATATGTAATCCACTTTATCGTATCAAATGTATGTTTTTGACACGTTACAGTAATATCACAGTTTCCTTTTACAGGTATGAACAGATCTCCTTTTCTGCCCTTTTACCCAAAGAAAAAAGGACCGCCTTACAATGAAGGCAGTCCCTCATAGATCCTGGTGGCTCACTGGAGGCTCGAACTCCAGACCCCTTGATTAAAAGTCAAGTGCTCTACCTACTGAGCTAGTGAACCGTATGGCTGGGGTAGCAGGATTCGGACCTACGAATGCGGGAGTCAAAGTCCCGTGCCTTACCGCTTGGCTATACCCCATCGACTCCCCTAGGGAAATATGTGGGGTGGGATATGGGAGTCGAACCCATGACCTCTTGTGCCACAAACAAGCGCTCTAACCAACTGAGCTAATCCCACCAAGGTTCTCCCAAAAGGCACTACGAAATTATAATGTTTTCAGGCTGGAAATGTCAAGCATTTATTTTCACGGATTATATAGACAGTATACACATCTATTTTTATTCATATAGAAAAGCACTTGTCCTTGGTGTATAATGCACGTACTAAAGTGAACCGAGGTAGGAATATGGATATCGAAAACGCATATATTACTCTTCCTAAAGGATTTATCGCAAACGGCGTTCATGCAGGACTTAAGCCGAACGGCAATCCGGATCTGGCTTATATCGGATCTGACCGTCCCGCGCAGATCGCCGGCGTATATACATCGAATCTCGTTAAGGGTCATTCCCTGACACGTTCGATCTCCCTGATCAAATCACGTGATTCCGTTCGCGGTATCCTGATCAACAGCGGTAATGCAAATGCCTGCGTCGGAGCAGACGGTGAAAACGATGCGACCGCTATGGCAGAGAAAGCCGCTTCTCTCCTCGGTGTCAGTGCCGATGAGATCCTGACCGCATCTACCGGTGTTATCGGATCACGTCTTCCGCTCGACAAGCTTACTGCTGCGATTCCGGGCCTGATCGAAAATGCATCTTCTTCCGAAGAGTGCGGTCACCTCGCGGAGAGAGCCATCATGACGACAGATACACAGCCGAAGGAAGTTGCCGCTACCGTCAGCATCTTCGGTAAAGAGATCACGATCGCGGCGATCGCAAAGGGTTCCGGTATGATCCATCCGAATCTTGCGACCATGATCAGTGTTTTCACCACAGATGCGAACATCTCCCAGGATGTCCTGCAGGAGATGATCTCTGATAACGTCAAGGATACATACAACCGTGTTTCCGTTGACGGTGACACTTCCGTTTGCGACATGGTCGTCATCTTCGCCAACGGCGCTTCCGAGACCCCGGAGATTAAGAAGGGCACGGAAGAATATGACACCTTCAAGGAAGCTTTCCATGCACTGTGCTTCGATCTTGCGAAGATGATCGCTTCGGACGGAGAAGGTGCCAGCAAGCTCGTTGAGGTCGAGGTAGTTGGTGCGAAGACTCCGAATGACGCATATCTCTGCGTTTTGGCGATCTGCCGTTCCCCACTCTGTAAGACAGCGATCTTCGGACAGGATGCAAACTGCGGACGTTTCATCACAGCGCTCGGTTATTCCGGTGCGGATATCGATCCGGATAAGATCAGCATGTTCCTCTCCGGTCTTCCGGTCTATGAGAAAGGCGTTGCCCTTCCCTTCGACGAGGATGTTGCGAAGGAGAAGCTCTCCGAGCACGATATCCTGATCCGCATCGAGTTAAATGACGGCGAATATAACGATCGTATGTGGACCTGTGACTTCACTTACGACTATGTAAAGATCAACGCCAGCTACCGTTCCTGATTCCGGAATTCATCCGGCAGGAAGCGATATTATCACAGATGCAAAAGGACCGTTCCTTACGAACGGTCCTCTTCTTTTACCATCTTATTCACGCGAAAGATCTATCAGTCTTTCTTCTCTTTGATATCGAAAACAAACTGGTCTTTTCTATATCCGACGGAAACCTTCTGGGCATTTTTCAGTTTTCCGGACAGATACAGATCTGCGAGCGGATCCTCCAGGCGCTTCTGGATCGTCTTGCGAAGCGGTCTTGCACCATACTTCGGATCGTATCCTTCCTTCGCCAGTTCATCTTTTGCCGCTTCGGAAACAGACAGGATAACGTCTTTTTCCTTCATCTGATCGGAAACTTCCTTCAGCATCAGATCTACGATCTTTCGGATCTCTTCCTTCGAGAGTTCCTGGAAGATGACGATCTCATCCACGCGGTTGAGGAATTCCGGACGGAACTGTTCTTTCAGCGCCGTATTTACACGGTTCTCCAGTGCGATCTGTCCCTCTGCACCGAATCCGAAGCCGTTTGCCTTCAGCGATGTTCCGGCGTTACTGGTCATGATGATGATCGTATTTTCGAAGTTTACGACCCGTCCGTGGCTATCCGTAAGACGTCCGTCATCGAGGATCTGGAGCATCATGTTAAAGACATCCGGATGGGCAGTCTCGATCTCATCGAAAAGCACTACCGAATACGGCTTTCTTCTTACACGCTCGGTCAGCTGGCCGCCGTCATCATAGCCTACATAGCCCGGCGGAGAACCGATGAGTTTACTTACTGTATGTGCTTCCATAAACTCGGACATATCTACACGGATCAGGGCATCTTCTCTGGCAAACATTGCCTCGGCAAGTGTTTTTACCAGCTCGGTCTTACCGACACCGGTCGGTCCGACGAAGATAAATGAAGATGGCTTATGCTTCTTACCGAATCCGGAACGGTTTCTCCGGATCGCTCTTGCAAGTGCGCTGACCGCCTTTTCCTGACCGATCACACGCTCATGGAGACGCTCCTCCAGTTTCAGGAGGCGCTCGGACTCCGACTCGGAGATACGCTGTACCGGGATACCTGTCCACATCTCGATCACGCGGGAAACGTCATCGAAGGTAATGATCGTCGGAACGAGTTCATCTTCCAGCGATGCGATCTCTTTCTCCAGACGAAGGACCTGCGACTTCTTCTCGGCCTGCTTCTCATAGAGATGCTCGTTCTCGATCTCTTCCGGCGTCGCGGACATCTCGATACGGGCTTCCAGTGCTTTTACCTCTTTATCAAGGGTCTCATATTCGTCCTTCTGCTGCTGAAGTTTGACCAGACGGACCTCATCAAGATTTGCACGGGAACCGGCCTCATCCAGGATATCGATCGCCTTATCCGGCAGGAAACGGTCCGTGATATAGCGGGAAGACATCCGTACCGCATACTCGATCACATCATCGGGATACTGTACGAAGTGATGCTTCTCATAGTAGTCTTTGATTCCCTTCAGGATCTCGATACTGTCCTCGATCGAAGGCTCCTCGATAATGACTTTCTGGAAACGGCGTTCCAGAGCGGAATCCTTCTCGATATGTCTTCTGTACTCGTCCAGAGTAGTCGATCCGATCACACGGATCTCACCCTTTGCCAGTGCCGGCTTCAGGATATTAGCAGCGTTCATCGCACCTTCCGCATCTCCGGCACCCATGATGTTATGCATCTCGTCGATAACGAGAATGACATCCTGATTATGGCGCGCCTCATCAACCACATTCTTCATGCGGCTCTCAAACTGACCGCGGAACTGGGTTCCTGCCACCATCGCCGTCATATCGAGAAGATACACGGACATATCCAGAAGCTTTGCCGGAACTTCGCCGTTTGCGATCTTTACCGCAAGGCCTTCGGCAACGGCAGTCTTACCGACACCCGGTTCACCGATGAGCGCAGGATTGTTCTTCGAACGTCGGTTCAGGATCTGGATCACACGCTCGAGTTCCTTCTCACGGCCGATCAGGCGGTCGATCTTTCCTTCTCTGGCGAGCTTCGTGAGGTTCGTGCCATACTGCTCAAGGAATTTCTTCTTCGGCTTTCCGGCTTTCTTTTCCCCTTTGCGCTTCTCTTTATCTTTTCCCAGATGGAGATAGCCCAGGTTCGACTCATTCTCATCGTCGTCTTCCCCGTTCTGCTGTCTTCCGAAGATGTCAAAAGGAAATCTTCTGCGGTTCGGCTTATCTTCCTGCTCGATCTCCACAAACGGGAGCTCGATATCCGCATCCTCTTCTTCCGGGATGTCCTCATCCATATCTTCCGAGTGATCGCCATCGACCGGGAACGCGTCATTTACCAACATACGGAAAAGCTCCTGCGGGTCAGCAGTCTCTGCTCCGCCCATCAGTCGGTTCAGGCGCTCCGTGACTTCGTCGATATTATCATCGTTAATACCGGCTGAGTGGAACATCTCCTCGATCCCGCCGATACCGGTCTCAAAGGCACACTTCAGGCAGAGGCCCTCGTTGATGCGTTCGTTATTCTCAAACCTCGTGGTGAAAACGACCGCCACATTCTTTTTACATATAGTGCAAAGACTCATTTTCTAATTCCTTAACTATTCTTTTTCCTCCAGGGGCTTTCTCTTTCTCCTGGGTTTCGGACCGGTCGCAATATCCAGTGCTTCCCGCTCCACCTTTCTTTTCTGCTCCGTCTGATCGATCGGACCTGCCTTCTCCATAAGAGAAAGGGTCTTCTCCAGCACCGGCTTTAGGAATTGTCCTGTATAAGATCCGGGAACTTCACAGACTTCCTCCGGAGATCCGCACGCAACGATCGTGCCTCCCTTATCTCCGCCTTCCGGTCCGAGATCGATGATATAATCCGCCGTCTTGATCACGTCCAGATTATGCTCGATCACCAAAACAGTATTACCATTTTCGGCCAGGCGGCTCAAAATGTCAACCAACTTATGGACGTCCGCGATGTGAAGACCGGTCGTAGGCTCATCTAAGATGTAGAAGGTACGGCCCGTACTTCTCTTAGAGAGTTCCGTCGCCAGTTTTACACGCTGCGCCTCACCTCCGGACAGCTGGGTCGCCGGCTGTCCCAGGCGGATATACCCGAGGCCTACTTCCGAAAGTGTCTGGAGCTTCGAGGCGATCCTCGGCACGTTCTGGAAGAATTCGAGTGCTTCATCTACCGTCATCGCGAGAACATCTGCGATATTCTTGCCCTTATACTTGACCTGGAGCGTCTCCCTGTTATACCGCTTTCCCTTACATACGTCGCACTTGACATATACATCCGGCAGGAAGTGCATCTCGATACGGTTCACGCCATCGCCCGAGCATGCCTCACAGCGGCCGCCCTTGACGTTAAAGCTGAATCTTCCGTTCTTATA
>JAGCXQ010000032.1 GCA_017961235.1 Clostridiales bacterium
ATCCTAACCTGTTACACTACGAATAACAGGTTAGGATGCTCTTTTCAAGACCATCCTAACCTGTTACACTACGAATAACAGGTTAGGATGCTCTTTTCAAGACCATCCTAACTCAGTTTGAAACCTATCAAGGAGGAACAGGAAATGCATAAGCTTAGAAGGATCGGTGCAGGGCTTCTGGCAGGTATCTGTCTGCTGGCGTTTTCCGGATGTAGTAAAAAGAAGGAAGAGACAAAGAAGAATACAACGAAAGATGAAACAGTCGCTTCTGATTCTCAAGAAACGCAGAATGCAGTTGTTTCAGAAGTATGGGAAAGAATGGGAACGGATGGAAGTGCGGAAACAGTGGAAAGCGGTACTTCGCAAAGTATCGATTGGGGTTCTGTCAAAGTCGGAGATACCATTCCTTTTGGTAAATATGAATGGATCATTCTGGAGAAAACAGATTCTTCAGTCTTTGTGATCAGCAAGGATATTGTTGAGTTCTTGTCGTACTCGCCTAAGGGAGCATCTTTCCCGGAACAAGACCCGGAATTTCCGGTCACATGGGAGGAGAGTGCTGTGAGAAACTTCCTTAATGAGGATTTCTTCTATTCCTGCTTTTCTGAACAAGAACAAGGCATGATCATGGAAACAAAGGTCGTAACAGCTGCGAATCCGAAATTCGGAATATCCGGCGGAAATGACACGACGGACAAGCTGTATATCCTGGAGTATGATGAGACCATGAAGTATTTCGAGACCGATGAATCTCGAAAAGCACTTGCTCCGGCAAATCCGGAACAAAGCATGTATTGGCTGAGAACTCCGGGTGAATCTCAAACTATGGTAATGAAAGTCAATCAAGATGGTTCCTTCGCCCACGGAGAAAGAGGCGACTTTGTTTGGTACAAGAGCGGCATCCGCCCTGTAATGTGGATCAAGATCGGATGATGTGAGAAATCCTTTTTGACGATGGAAAGATCGAGATGACGCTCAATGTCGATCCGCAGGCGGAAACAGACGGCAAAACAGGAGCGAATAATGGATTGACCCTTCGTCCTAAAACAGGTGATGTTGCCGGGTCTGAGCATTCGTTGACGAAACTCTTCCTGATTCTCTCCGCTATATCAGCAGCTGGTGTTTTTGTACTGGAGAAGAGAAGACGCCATAGAATGGAATAAGAAGAACATAGAATCCTATCATTACCGACCTTCTTAAAAGGAATGAGGAGAAGAAAAGAAACGGGGATGTCTTCAAAGAAGAAGACGTCCTCGTTTTTTCGCCATGTTTTACGATTATTTCCGTAAAAAGTCAAGAAAGTGCTTTTCGAATATGCTATAAGTAGATTATCGGACCGATAAGTGACACATGAAGCAGAGGGCTTATGCATGGCAAATAGTGTGGAAGTACTCATGGATGTTCTTGAGTATATTGAGAAGAATATAGCGGGAGAAATCTCTGTCGAAGAGATCGCAAAGGAATGTGGGATTTCTGTATCGAGTATGCAGAAGCGTTTTAAGTATATATTCCACATGCCGGTGAAAGAGTATATCCTCAGAAGAAGATTTACTTGTGCGGCGAAAGACCTGATCAATACAGAGGACAGCATCCTGACGATTGCACTCAAATACGGATACTCCAATCATGAAAGCTTCACCCGCGGTTTTCGCCAGGTGTGGATGATAACGCCGAACGAATACCGGAAGAAAAGACACTTTACCGGTCATACTCCTAAGCTCTCAAAAGAAATGATCAGCGATCCGGAGGGCGATTTTATGAGTAGAACGAAATACGACATTACGGAATTATACGATGTTTTGCGCCAGCGAAAAGATAACGTTTATGTTTGTGCGGATATCAAGCACCTGATGTGGGTGAATGATAACCTCGGAAGAAAAGCCGGAGATGCGGTGATCCTGGAGACCATGAGGAGGATCGAAGAAGCCTGCAGCGAGGACGATATTTTTCTTCGGATCGGTGGCGATGAATTTGTAGTGTTTACCAATAGCAGCGATCGGACGCATGCGGATGAGATGGTCAATGCAATCAGAAACGATCATGGGAAAATCACTGTGGATGGAAAGGAAATCACCGTTGAGACACATGTAGGTGCATTTGTGGGATTTCCTGACAGGATCTCTGCAAAGAATGTGTTCAACATGATCGCCGGCAATATCGATGAGATCCATAGAACATGATTCTGCGGATCCGAATCGATTGTTAAGATTCGGTGAATGAACGGATGCTTTTCGAGCACCATTATGCGGAGTTTGATATAATGTCTCTATTACAGGGTGGTGCGGTGTCTATCCTTCCTGCCGCGTCATGAAAGGGACTTATCATGAAAAGAAGATCTTCAGGTGTTTTATCGTGTTTGACTGCCACGGTCCTGCTTTTAAGCCAGGTACTTATGTGCGGATGTTCTTCTAAAAAAACAGAAGAAGCGACATCTTCCAGTGAGACGACAACATCAGCTGAGGTCACATCTTCTTCAGAAGAAGTGACCACGACTACAGAACCGGAAACTACTGCCTCGTCTTCGGAAGAAACGACTACGGAAACATGGGAGAGCGAACTTCCCGAAACAACCGTGAACGGTCGTGATATCACGCCGTATAAGGAGATCACACTCGACGGCATCAAGGAGCATCACTTTATCGCGGATGATTACTGCTATATTGAGTCGGATAAGTTCGTGCTCTTTCTGGAGAAAGATATCGAGATCCCCGGTGATTTTGTGGTAAATGTGGATGCCATTATTGATGAGCTCGAAAAGGAACTGGGTGTATCTTATGCGCCGGATTCCTATTACTACTTGCCGGTTCCGGACGAGTCTTATCATTATGGTACGAATCCGTGGAAGGATTGGAACATCGGATCGAAGATACCGATCTTCCTTAACGTGGACAGAAACGATGAAGCCCTGATCTCTTGTGCAACTGCCGATTTTGCGATATTTGTCATGTATGAACTGTTTTCGGAAGAGTTCTGGAATTCTGTTCCGAGTTTTCGGGATAATTCCTGGAGACGGCATGACTATGTTGACTATTCTACGATCGCGCATGAGCTCACACATACGATCACGAGCAGACATCATGATATGTCGATGATCATGACGGAAGGTATTGCCGATTATATGGGCAGGACGGTCCTCGATGCACTGGCGGATTCATATCCGTCTATCGCAGAAGCCAGAGCGAATGTGAATTTGTACGATGAGAGGATCCCGGAAGCGGTGAATGCGGAAAATGCGGAGAGGATCTTTATCGAAGACTATAGTGATATCGACCATGCCCACCGAGGTGCGGAATATACATTCGGGCGCTATCTGTGCCAGTTCCTGGATGAGAACTATGGGAATGACTATTACAAAAAGTTTAATGATGCGATCATCGGGCAAAAAATAAACTACCAATATGGAATATATGACAAAATCGCCATGACGAAGTTTGCTGATGTGATGAAAGAACTTTTCGGTGAGGATGTGTTCACGAAGTTCGGAAAATGGTGTGAGTCGAACAATTACCTTCAGAAATGATACGATCGGGGTGAACATGAAAGCAGGCGGCGGAAATGCTTATTATATCCTTGAAACGATCACTGTACTGGCAGCGGTTTCTTTTCTCGTGATCCGAAAAGTGCAGGAGGACAGAAGGAGCCGCTCGACCAGAAAGGCAGCGCTGAAGACAATGACAAACGGAAACATAAGTAGCAGATTCGAACCGCATCTTCAGAGCGGTAACTGCATCGTCGCTGCGACATGCAATATCCTTTGGTATCACGGAAAGAACGGTTTCCCGGAACTGATCGAGGGGATCGATTTTGTCGAGCTGGAAGGCAGGATCGATACGATCATCAACAGCAAGGGCGGATATGCCAATAATAATGTTCCGGAAACAGTTGAAGAATATGTTCATACCTATACTTCCTATCAGGTGGAAGTGAAGAATAAATGGTATCCGAAGTTTTCCGATGTGAAGAAAGCATCAGCTAAGAATCCATGCCTTTTAGGATTTGCCGCGGGATCGGAGGGCGCGGGCCCTAAGGTCGGCCATATGACAGCCTGTGTTTATGCAGCAGAGTCGGAGGGAAAGAAACTGGTCGGTGTAATGAACGGACATAAGACCGAGATCGTGTATTTCGAGTGGAGCAAGTTCAATGACTTTATGTCGGAGTTCATCTTTTCCAGGGATACCGATGAAGAACCCTGAGAGGCATTTTATTCTGCTTAAAGCATTCCCGTGAAAAAAACATCGCGTTCATGCGTCTAATAGATGAAGTACTCTAAACGAGGTGAAACGCGATGAGAAAAACGATATCTATTATGCTGATCATTACGATCCTTTTCGGATCCGGCCTGTTTGGGAAAAAGAACCGGGCGGATGAGGATCATTCTTATGTGGAGATGGATGAACTCTTGCAGATCGCAGATGATCCTGCGGAACTGGCAAAGGTCCGTCAAGTGGCGATCATCGCCTATGAATACGATGAAAAGACAGAAAAAGCAGTCGAAGCGATTAAGCACTGTCCGAATGTTAATTACATATATATCTGTGCGGAAGACATCCATCTGGATAAAGATTTCTTCAATTCGATCTCGACTTCGGCGTATGATCTTTCGCTGTCTTTGCAGTGGGTCTCGATCGACTTCAAGGGAGTGAATAATCCGAAGATAAAGGGAATGATTCTTTCTGAGAATGTAGTGGAGCACTATGAAGAGATCGTACATCTCGAAAACCTGGATATGCTCATGATCGATACAGTCGATGGTTTTTGTCAGGCCGACTATTCAAAGCTTTCTCACCTTGACTGCCTCATCCTTACAGGACAGAGAATCGAGGATTATCAAGAGTTTTTCCAAAGCGTACAGCATATACCTGAGATTGGCCTTCAATACTGCAATATGCAAAATAGCGATGCCCGTTATCTGACAGAGTATATGAAAGAGCTCGAGATACTTTCTTTGGCTGGTACCTATGTCGATGATATATCTTTCCTGCCGGATCTTCCCAAACTTCGGATGATCGATCTTCCGCTGGGGGTCAGCGATCTTTCTGTCCTTTATGATATGCCGAATCTGGAATGTGTTTCTTTTGAAGCATATACGGAGCTTTTCGTGGATAAAGAACTGACCGCTTTCTTTGATGAGCATGAGATCGCGTACACGGACTTTGACAGAGATGTCCGGGAAAAAGTGGATAAGATCGTAGCATCGCTGGACATTTCCGATCAGGATACCGATGAGGAGAAGATCAGGAAAGTCACGGAATTTGTACTTCTCAATATGAGATCTGAATCCGTCGATAACAGTGATTTTGTCGGAACGACACTGGATGCCTGTCTTCTGAAAAAGGGAGGCCTGTGTCACGACTATGCTATGATCGAGTATTCTCTTCTGAAGTGTGTCGGAATCGATGCCTATCTGATCCGCGGATATGCGACAGACTGGAGCGGTTCTGCGCCGGGAGCGCATGCCTGGAATGAGATCCGGATCGGGGATTCCTGGTATGGTCTGGACCCGATGTGGCTCGATAGTGATGTTGAAGATCCCACCACGGAAAAATATAAAGAGGAGATGTGGACATATTGGTACCTGCAGCTTACAACGATCGATGATCCGGAAGACTATCCGAGGGACGGAAACTTCTCAGACTGTATCGAAAAGGCATTTCCGGTCTATCACAAAACGATGAATGATCCTATATATACGCTCGGAAAAGTTGAGAATAATGAAAAGACCGCGCCGAAAGGTCATGATGAAGAGAAAGCCGAACCTTCTGAGGTTCCTGAAACGGAGCTCCCAACGGATACGGCGGAAGATCCTTCAGAGGAATCGACGCTCAGCATTTCCGTGACTCCGGAAGTAACCCCGACCATATCGCCTACTCCTGCGGCACAGCTCGATGGCGCGAACGCCGGGAAGGGCGGATTTCATGTATGGGGCATCGTGGTAGGTGTCGCGATCAGCCTGACCGCGGCAGTCGCTGTATTGTTAGCGGTTCGTTTCAGAAAGAAATAAGATCAGCGTAAGATCGCGAATACGACGTCAGCAGCATACACGAGTACCATGACTGCGCCCTCGAGCCGTCCGATTTTCTTGGAGGTTGAGGCGAAGATCAGGGTCATGACGCTAATGCCGATGAGGATAAACATATCGCACAGAGATGCCATATTGACACCGATCGGGTGGATCATGGAAGAGATGCCTAAGATAAACATCAGGTTAAAGATGTTCGATCCAATCGCGTTTCCGATCGCAAGGTCGGTCTCGCCCTTCTTCGCGGCGACAAGGGAAGTCACAAGCTCCGGAAGCGATGTTCCGAGCGCGACGACCGTAAGTCCGATCAGGGTCTCGGTCATGCCGAAGAAACGGGCGATCTTCTTTGCGCTATATACGACTGCCTGACCGCCGCCGATGATGAGTACCACACCGATCAGAAGAAGGAGCAGGCACTTTTTCATCGGTTCCTTTTTACGGTCCGGATCTTCGTCCGGGTTCTTCCTCGCGGTATGGATAAGATACAGGATATAACACAGGAAAAGCACTAGCAGGATGCCGCTGGTGAGCCGGTTTACGTCTCCGACATTGTCTGCCATGGCATGCGAGGTGAATTCTCCGCTAAATAGAACTCCGCTGCAGGTGAGAAGCAGAAGGAGGATAGTATTTGCGATCGAGATAGGAAAGTCTCTCTTCAGTGCGCTTTTATCGACAGGAAGAGGAGAGAGGATCGCGCAGAATCCCAGAACACCCAGAAGATTAAAGATGTTCGAGCCGACGACGTTACTCAGTGCGATCTCGTTTGAACCCTGAAGTGCCGCCGTCGTGCTTACGGCAAGCTCCGGGGCACTGGTGCCCAGCGCCACGATCGTAAGTCCGATGATCAGCCCCGATACGCCGAGGTTTCCGGCTATTTTTGCACTCCCGTCCACGAACAGGTCCGCGCCTTTTACAAGACCCACGAATCCCACGATCAGGACAAGTATATAGAGAAATATCATAATCTTCTTCACATAGACCGGAAGTCTATGTCCCACCTCTTTTTAAATCTTCAAGAATTATATAAATATAGGTGGGCGTTCGTCAATTGACAGATGCCCAAAGAAAGCACCATCCGTGTGTTACAATTTATCTGGGTGAACTAGATGAAATCATACGAAGCAGAGGAAGAAACTTGAACATCATTAACACATCGGCAGAACTCTTGACTGCCTTCGAAGATAATACATTTGATCTGAAGCGCTGGGAAGCATACATGGACGCGTATGTTCCCGGTGCAAAAGAACTGTGCCTACAGGACATGAGAGACTGTATTTCTGCAGGATATTCGTGGGAAAGTGCTTTTCAGCCGGTATTAGATGCGGTTGTGTGCGATGCGAAGAAGCGGGAAGAAGCGGTGCGGTCCTTCGTAGCGGTGACGGAGGGTCTGGAGAAGAAGATCCGTGATCGTTTCGGAAAAGAACTCGACGCCGATGTGATCCTCTACCTGGGACTCTGTAACGGTGCCGGCTGGGTCACCGAGGTCAATGGAAGAACGACCGTCCTTCTCGGGATCGAGAAGATCATGGAACTGGATTTCTGCGATATCGATGCGATGAACGGCCTGATCGTACACGAACTGGGACACGTCTATCAGGCGCAGTACGGGGTTTTCAGAATAACGACCGAAACGCCGGGGGAGAGATTTCTCTGGCAGCTGTTCACCGAAGGGATCGCGATGGTATTTGAACAGGAGATCATCGGAGATCCAGAGTATTTTCATCAGGATAAAGATGGCTGGAAAGACTGGTGCGACGAAAACGCGGCGCGGATACGGGATTCGTTTTCTTCCGACCTGAAGAGCATGACACGCGAGAACCAGCGCTATTTCGGTGACTGGGTACGGTTCGATGGACATGGCGATACAGGGTACTATCTGGGTGCGCGCTTCGTCCGATTCCTTCTTCAGACAGATGATCTGAACAGTCTCATCTCATACGACATCAGCGAAGTAAAAGCAGGATTTTCCGACTTTATACATTCGTGAGATACTCTTTAGATTATCTTTATAATTCGTTGACGATGTCTTTAATTCCGATCTGTACAATGGGAGCATAAGATAAAGCGTAAGCGGCTATACGGGAAACGAGGGAATTATAATGGAACAGCAGCTTAGAAATCTTTTTATTGATACGCCTTTTTCGACAGAGGGACTGAATGTACAGGGATTCTCGATCATCGAGGTCAGTAAGGGAAAAGTGAAGAAAGGAAAACTTCTTGCTACCGCGGATTTTACCGTGGATGCGGAGCACCTTCTGAAAGTTCTTGAAAACAGCGGCAAAGTCTATGGATATACCCGTAAAGGCGCGCTAAAAGCACTGTATGTGGTTACTGCGGATGGTCATCTTTATTCCTGTGATGAAGTATACTTCTCTTCGGAAATCGAAGGGGAGCCGGTCACGGATCTGATGAATCAGCAGGTAGTGTTCCTGATGGCCCAGAGAGCTTCCTACCATCAGGATGGAAGCGCAATCTTCCAGGGAACGAGGGTTCCGAAGCTTAATTCGAAGCAGGGACCGTACAGCTGGTACTGGGCGATAACTTTCGCTATTTTGTATGGTACGGCTTTCACGATATCACTTAAGAGCCCGGCCGGCATATTTGTCGGGTTCATGATGGGCCTTGCGATGGGATTCTGCTTCCGCTCTTCAAAGTATGAGTATGTGAAAGAGGAAATATCTGAAGGAAAAGAAGATTCGGAGACGGAAGCAGAGAGCGCTTCTAAGCATTCCGGGAAAGCATCGGAAGAGGTATAAGCAAAATCAATAGCAAGTCGCGTTGACAGAATATATTTTGTGCAATATAATTGTATAAAACTTGATTCAAAACAGGAGGAATCGGGATGAACACAGTTAGCATGACAGATCTGGAAGCAATCCGCGAGAGACACTCTGTTCGCCATTATAAAGAGGAGAAGATCGGATCTGAGAAGATCTCTATTCTGAATGAACTGATCGATTCCCTGAATAAAGAAGGCGATCTCCATCTTCAGCTGATCGAAGATGCGGGAAATACCTATAATAAACTTCTCAATAAAGCGATGGGTCTGGGCTCGGCCCCGAGTGTGATCGCATGTGTCGGAAAAGACGATGCGACACTTGAGGAAAGAGTCGGCTACTATGGCCAGAAGCTCGTCCTGATGGCGCAGAAGCTGGGACTGAATACCTGTTGGGCAGGAACCTTCAATAAAAAGAATATCGGCGCCGAGGTAAAAGACGGAGAACGTCTCGTGATCTCTATAGCGATCGGCTATGGAAAAGATTTTGGAAAGCCCCATAAGTCAAAGAGTGCAGAACAGGTTAGTGAAGCATCAGGAACTGCGCCCGAGTGGTTCTCGAAAGGGATCGAGATGGCGCTTCTTGCACCGACAGCGATCAACCAGCAAAAGTTCCTGATCCGTCTGGGACAGGACGAAAAAGTAGAATATATCGACAAGGGCGGACCTTTCAGCAAAGTGGATATCGGTATCGTCAGATGTCATTTCGAGATCGGTTCCGGCAGACCGCAGGCACCGGCAAAGTGTGATTAAGTAAGAAGGAGAGAACGCATGGTCACGATCCTTCTGACAGATGGTGAATTTACGGGGATGATCCGATCTTTGCGCGAGAGGCCGGAGGTTCGGATCATCGGCTTTCTTTTCTCGGAGAATGCGGCGCACCGGACGATGCTGGACCAGTGGTACATCGCGCCCTCGTGGGACGATCCGGAATATATCCCGTTCCTGCTTGATGTCGCCGAAAAAGAAAAGGTGGACTTCATCTTCCCGGTAGTGACGAAGAGTCTGGAGCTGATGGTGGAAAAAGCGCAGGAGATCCGGGAGAAGACCGGCGCTATTGTGGTGACTTCTTCCGCCTCTGCGATCCATACCGCGAATAATAAAGCGGAGCTTTTTCAGAAACTGAAAGACGATCCATCCACTTCCGGTTATATCACGGAATTTGATGTAGCTGAAACCGCGGGCGAACTCCATGAAAAAGCGGCGGTTCCGTGCATCGTGAAGCCCGTTATCGGCGAGAATAAAGAAGGATTCTTCCGGGTGGTCACCGATGACGCCTGGAAAAGTGCTTTTCTGGAAGGAAAAAGCGGAGGACTACTATGCCCGTCCCTTCTGAACCTGTTGGACGGATCATCGCGCATGGATGAGCCCCGGCTGGTCATGCCGTATCTTCCCGGACAGGAATGGGATGCGGACCTTCTGGTGATCGACGGTCGGATCGTATCCGCAACGGTCAGAAAAAACCTCGATATGTTCGGCGGACTTTCCGCCTGCACGGAAACCGCGGAGGATACCCGTATCCTTACGGCCTGCGAGAGAATCGTCCGAGTTCTGGGCCTTCAGTATCTCTGCTGCATCAGCTTCAAAGAAGATGCGGACGGGAATATCAAGCTTCTGGAGATCAACCCGAGAGCGATGGGGAGCATTCATGTATCGGCACTGGGCGGAAATAACCTCGCTACGCGGCTTATTTCGGTCCTTCTATCGGAAAGCGCGGATCTTGATTTCCGCCTGACCCGAAGCGGGATCCGCACCTCACTTTATTACGACATAACTCCACTTCCGTTAGGAGATAAAGAATGAACCTGACATGGTATCCATTAACTGCGGCAGATCTACCGACATATAACAAGTATTACTCGATGACCGATTCGAAAATGACCGACCTTACATTTCACTGCAGGTATGCCTGGGATAACGTCTTTCATGTAAAGTGGACCATTCTCGAGGACTGTCTTGTACAGATCTCTGACGGAGGCGGCTATTCATCGCCTTTTATGCTCATGCCCCTCGGCAAACTGTCGCCCGCGAAAATCGAGAAGATCGTCAGCGCCGTGCGGCCGATTTTTGATGAGAAGGGGTGGAGGTTCCGGATCATGGGGATCGAAGAGTCGCAAAAGCATATATTTGAGGAGACCGGGATCCCGGCAAAACTCGACTACGATGAGGATTCTTCGGATTACTTCTACGATGCGGAGCTTCTGCGTACGCTTGCCGGCAAGAAGTATGCGAAGAAGAGAAATCACTGGAGCAAATTCCTGAGAATGTATCCGGATTACCAGTATGAGACGCTCTCCCCGGAGATCTTTGACGAGTGCCTGAAGCTGGTGCGCCTCTGGGCATCGGATAAGGGAATCGATATCGCAGATACATCCGATAGTGATTATTACATGATCAAGCGTATCTTTGACCGGTGGGATGACCTATCCGCAAGAGGCGGTGCCATCCGGATCGACGGCAGGATCGTTGCTTTTTCCATAGGAAGCGTCGGGAAAAAAGACGTGGGATTCATCCACTTCGAGAAGGCGGATATCCAGTACGACGGGCTTTACGCTGCCATCAACAAGCTGGTCCTCGAGAATGAATTCCCGGAGATCCGCTATGTGAACAGGGAAGAGGACTTAGGTCTTCCCGGCCTTCGCAAGTCAAAGGAATCGTATTTTCCGATCTGCAAGATCCGCAAGTGGAGATTCGTTCCGGCATAAGGAGCCTTCCCCTCGGGACCGTCCACCCCAAGATACACCTATAACAAATCTGTCATTCTGCTTTCCCCTCTTTTGTGTTAAAGTATAGGACGTTGAAAAACAAAGGGGATGAATGAGGATGAGAAGGAAACGTCTGATAGCTGTTTTACTCTGCGCGGAGATCGTTCTGTCTTTCGCCGGATGTTCGAAGAAGAAAGAACCTGTTTCAGAAGCAAAACTCAGTAAGAATACACAAACCTCCGTATCGGAGGAATCTTCAGATCGGAAAGATCCGTCCGATACCTCGGCAAAAGCACCATCAGACTCTGCTGCTGAGAGTACTGCTGCTCCGACAGCAACGCCGCTTCCGTCTGCGACACCGATCCCTTCGGTCACGCCGAGAGCTGCTTCCTACTTCGGAGAGTTCCAGCCATATGTGATCTCGGATGTGATGAAGGACTATCTGGGCGAAGAGAAGGTCCAGGATTACTATAATTTCTGTGAAGCAGTGCTCGCTGAAAAAGACTCTTTCCCGTGCCATAGCTTTGAAGGATATTCAGATACCTACTACCTGCTTTCCAGAAGCTTTTTTCCATATGGATATGATGCGGTATGCTGTCCGGAGGAGAGTGATTTTAAAGACGGTGTGGCTAAGATCCGCTATGAGGAGACGAAGGAATGGCGCCAGCAGCACTATAACGAGCTGAAAGAAGCCACAGAGAAGATCGTTTCTGAAGTATTCCGTCAAGAGTATAGTGATTTTGAAAAAATGATCGCGCTGTATCAGTATTTCGCGAACAACTATGTGTATGACTATGATATGAATCATGTGATCGACGGGTACAGAGAGGTCTATCTTCCGCTGATGAAGAAGACCGGCGTCTGTAATGAGTTTTCCGGCGCCTATGCATTCCTGCTTCATCAGGTCGGCGTGGAAGTGGACTTTGCCTGCGGAAATATAAACGACGGGAGCATCGGGCACCGGTGGAATATCGTACGACTGGACGGGGAATACTACTTCGTGGATACGACCTGGGCACTTAGCGACAAGAGCCTCCGCTATTTCCTGATGGATACAGATCAGAGAACGCAAAACGGTACCGAATTCAGTGAAGGTATCGATTACACTGACGCGCCGGTATATGATGAGAACAGTTTACAGATCACGAGCAGAAAATACAGTGAACTGTGGGAAGCTTCCTCCTTCGAAGTGGATTATGATCATGACCTGATCCGATACACGATTCTGAATGATGACGGAACGGAAGTTAAGAAAGAATTTCATTATTAATTTAAACTTCACTTAAAGTTCGGGGTACATAATGAAATCGTGAAGCATATAGATTTCATAACAACTCCCACCTTATTACCCGTAGAAATGGCTGTCTCCCGGAGACAGCTTTTTCTTTTGTCCGAAAAGATGGGAACGAGAGTTTCTTGATCGGCCGGATCCGGCAAAGTTTTCTATTTGTTAATGAATAGACTACGCATATAAGAGTAAAATGTTTTTGTGGTATAAATCTTCTCGTGGGTCGCAAAATGTGACTTGAAAGATAAAATGGAGACAAAAAGAGACTAAGGGCATATGTTAAAGTACGCAACAATTACAAATAACGGTTCGAGAGATGTGAATGAGGATTCTCTGGGCGCTTATGAAAAAGACGGAAACTTCGGCTTTATCGTCTGTGACGGTCTGGGCGGTCATGGTATGGGGGACCTTGCTTCGCAGTGCGTGAGGGATACTTTTGATGACCAGTTCCATAAAGCGGATGACATGGTCAATTTCCTGGGCCAGACTTTTATTACGGCGCAGCAGATCCTTATGGAAGAACAGGAGAAGAGACGCGCCGGAAACAAGATGAAGACCACGGCAGTGGCGCTTGTAACGGATGAAAAACATGCCTATATCTGTCATGTAGGTGATTCCAGACTATATGTATTCTCGAAAAATAAGGTCAAGACCAGAACGATCGACCACAGTATCCCCCAAATGCTAGTGCTTTCCAAGCAGATAAAGGAAAAAGAGATTCGTTTTCACAAAGATAGGAATATCCTTCTGCGGGTAATGGGAGTAGAATGGGAAGAGCCGATGTATGAACTGATGGCTCCGATGGATCTTAAGAAGTGCCAGGCTTTTCTGCTCTGCTCGGACGGGTTCTGGGAACTGATCGAAGAAGACGAGATGTGCTCGCTTCTGAAGAAGGCAACAACTCCGGAGGAGTGGCTCGCGGAGATGGAGTGCGTCGTGAAAGCGAATGGACTCGGGAAAAACATGGATAACTACTCAGCAATTGCTGTATGGAATGAGAAGGAATAAGCACAAGTGATCGATCATAGAGACAATTACAGCCTATATGATGAAAATGAGATCATGGAGATCGCTGCGATATCCGTGATCGGAAACCGAAATGACCAGCAGGATAGTTTCGGATATGAACTGAAAGAAAATGAAGGGATCGTGGTCCTTTGTGATGGCATGGGCGGACACGAAGGCGGGAAGCTGGCAAGTACGACAGCAATCGAGCACATCCTGAATGAATATAATGACGCGTACCCTTGTGAAGATCCACATGCACTGCTTGTGGATCTTGCTCACGAAAGTGATACGGAGATCAGGGCCTTGAAAACATCGGAAGGAGAGCCGATGAAGGCCGGATCTACGATCGTAAGTGTCTTTGTCCGTAAGAATATCCTTTACTGGCTGTCCGTCGGAGATAGCAGAGTATATATCCTTCGGGGAGACGAGCTGGTCAAGATCACGGAGGATCATACGTATAAATATATGCTGGATGAGCAAATGAGAAATGGAAGAATCAGCGAAATGGAGTATAATGAAAGAGTGACGAACGGGGAGGCACTGGTTAGTTTTCTTGGAAGAGGTGAATTACCTTATATCGATGCCAATGATTTTCCGTTCGAACTGGAGTCGGGAGATAAGCTGCTTCTCATGTCTGATGGGCTCTATAAACTGGTATCGGATGAGAGCATCCGCGCGGTCCTGCTGAGCTTCAGCAATATCCGCGACACGGTTTCGGCCCTGGAGACGATGGCGCAAACAAATGGAAGATATACGAACAGAGATAATACAACGATAGCTATGGTGAGAATCAAATAACGTAGGAGGATTTTGAAATGAACGTACAAAAATGTGAGAATGGCCACTTTTACGATGCAGACAAGTATATGTCCTGCCCGCATTGTGGAGCTTCGCTGCCGAACAATCAGCATTCGGAGCCTGAAGAAAAGCCTATGGCGGCTCCTCAGGAGATGAGAGCCCCGCAGCCTTCACCGGCGATGGCTGCTCCTGTACCCGGTTTCAATAATCCTGCTCCGGCTCCTGCACAGGCACCTGCAAATGCTTGTCCTTCTTGTGGTAAACCGCTTGTTGCGGGCGCAAGATTCTGCCGATTCTGCGGAACACCGGTTTCCAATATGGCACCGGTACCTGCACCAGTACCGGCACCTGCTCCTGCTCCGGCTCCGATGCCTATGCCGGTAGTTGTACCGATGCCTATGCCTGCTCCGGCTCCAATGCCGGCACCCGCTCCTGCCCCAGTTCCGGCTCCGGCGCCAGCACCTGCACCGGCCCCTGCTCAGGATGTTTCTTCTTTTAATGAGACTGTAGAGCTTCCGGATTCCAACGAAGTGGAACTTCCGGATGACCCGGGAACGGACGACGGAAAAGAGTCTCTCCAGGATCAGGTCAAGAAGGCCTTGGCTGGAACAGATGGAAAGACAGTCGGATTCTTCAGCGCCGGAACGGACAAAGAAGATTCTGCAGATCCTGTCGTTGGCTGGCTCGTATGTATCGGTGGTAAACATGTAGGTGATGCCTTCAATATCTTTGCAGGCAAGAACTCCATCGGAAGAGGTTCCTCCAACCGTATCGTGATCTCCAAGGATAAGACTGTTTCCAGAGAGAAGCATCTGTGGATGATCTATGAGCCGAAGAAGAGAGAGTTTTTCGTCCAGCCGGGAGAAGGCAGCGGTCTTTCCTATCTGAATGAGGATATCATCACAGAGACCAAGAAAGTAGCTGCAAGAGATACCCTTGAACTTGGCGAAGGAAAGTATATTCTTGTGCCGCTCTGCGGAGACGACTTTACATGGGAGACATACATTAAATAATCATTTTTTAGGAGTCCGAAAATGCGTAGGTGTTTCTCCTGTTTCAAAGAATTCACGGATGAATTTGAAGTGTGTCCGCATTGCGGAACAGTAGTCGATTATACCCCGGTAGAACCTATCCACCTTCTGCCGGGTTCTATTCTTGCCAACAGATATTACATCGGAAAAGCAGTCGGCTCCGGCGGATTCGGTATCATTTACAGGGCATGGGACTATAAGCTTGAGACGATCGTGGCGGTGAAGGAGTTCTTCGTCAGCCGTATCATGACCCGTGCGCAAGGGCAGAAGGAAGTCATCGTTAACAGGAAGTCCCACCAGGAATATGAATATAGAAAAGAGAGATTTCTGGCAGAAGCGAGAACGATGGCCAAGTTCGGCACGCACAGGAATATCCCGAATGTTTTCGAGTTTTTCGAGGAAAATTCCACGGCATATATCGTCATGGAGCTTCTGGAAGGCCAGACGCTCAAAGAGTATATGATCGAAAAGGGCGGTGTTGTCGATAAAGAGTTTGCCATCATGGTTACCCGTGAAGTCGGAAAAGCACTTACCTCTCTTCATCAGGCAGGAATCATCCATCGAGATGTTGCTCCGGACAATATTTATCTTTGTTCCGGAAATGAACTGAAGATCAAGCTTCTTGACCTCGGTGCTGCAAAACTTGCCGACAGTACAGATAAAGTGGTCGATATCATTCTTAAACCGGGTTATTCTCCTGCTGAGCAGTATGAGAATACGAATAATATCGGGCCGTGGACAGATATTTATGCGCTTGGTGCGACTCTTTATGTCATGCTTACCGGTACAAAACCGGAAGAATCGACGAACCGAAAGATCAGTGATACGGTTCCTTATCCCAGAGAACTTGATCCTACCATCAGTGAGAATCTGAGCAATGCCGTGATGAAAGCGATGGCTGTAGAGAAGCATATGCGTTTTTCCTCAGTCAATGATTTTATTTCGGCTATCGATAAGAACCGGAAGGTCATTCCGATCAAAAAAGAGAAGAAAAGACGGTTCAGAAGAAGGCTCATCGGTATCGTGGCAGCGATTCTCATACTGGCTGCCGGTGGATTTCTGATCTATAAGTATTATCAGGATAAGCGTTCGGTCCAGTATCTCGACGATGCGGACATCACGATCTGGTACTGCGCAGAGAGCGGTTCGGATGAAGAAGTCGCGATGCAGGCGGTCATCGATGATTTTACGGAAGTGTATCCCAATGTGAAGATCGATGCCGAATGCTATCCCGAATCGGAGTATTACAAGAAATTGGAAGACGCCGCGGAAAACGGTGAGCTTCCGACTCTTTTTGAAAGTACGGGAGTCTCGGAATCTGTTTTGGAGGAGGCAGAAGATATTTCGTCTATCCTGAAATCCGATCAGGCGAAGGACTGCCATTTCCTGGAGTATTACGAAGAGTATTACCAGGACAAAAAATGTGTGCCGCTGGGTATAGAAGTTCCTGTCGCTTACGTGATCACAAGCGGATATACGAGTATGGATTATAGTGAAAGAACTTTTACCGGTCTGAATGATTTTGGCGATGCGAAGATAGCTTATGATGATGATTATATTGATCTTGTGAAAAAGAATTTCGATAAAGAGGCATCTGCAGCCAAGGCACAATTTATGAACGATACGTCCAATGAGTGCGCAGTCATGATTTCCTCATCGATGGCACTGAATAAGATCAAGAGCGAACTGACAAATTATGAGAAGGAGTATGTTTATTTTTCCGGCAAGGATGCTGTTGCAATGTTTACCTACGAGTGGAGCATCGGCGACGGGAACAAGAGTGAGATGGCAGCGGCGAAGCGTCTTCTGTCCTGGATGCTTGGAAATAAATACCAGGATATACTGATGATCTCGAGATGTTCGGATGGCCAGATTCCGGTTAATAGCGAGTGCTTTAACAGTAAGACGGAGACAAAAGATTACGAGCCTTTGCGAGAGATTTATAAAGACTATTCGTTTTAAATTATTGGGGGGAACGATATGATTAGAAGATGTTTGGGGTGCATGGAGATCCTTGAGAATGGAATCTCGGTATGTCCGAAGTGCGGATATCAGGAAGGTACACCTGCGGAAGAAGCGGTGCATCTTATTCCGGGGACTATTCTTCATGATAGATATATCATCGGAAAAGTACTTGGTTTCGGTGGCTTTGGTGTGACGTACATTGCCTGGGATCAGACTCTTGAGCAGAAAGTAGCGATCAAGGAATATCTGCCGAATGAGTTTTCTACGAGAATGCCCGGACAGTCTATCGTGACTATCTTCAGCGGCGATAAGCAAGAGCAGTTTAATGACGGACTTCTGAAGTTTATCGATGAGGCAAAAAGACTTGCCAAATTCCAGAATGAGCCCGGTATCGTAAAGATCTTCGACAGTTTCGGAGAAAACAGAACTGCGTATATCATTATGGAATATCTTGAGGGTGAGACGTTATCCGCAAGGTTAAAGAGAGAGGGAAAGATCCCGGAAGACGAGGCAGTTAAGCTGATCTGGCCGCTTCTGGAGTCTTTGAAAGTCGTGCATGCGGAAGGAATTATCCACAGAGATATTGCACCGGACAATATTTTCCTTACATCTGACGGTCAGATCAAACTGATCGATTTCGGTGCTTCGAGATTTGCGACGACATCGCATAGCCGAAGTCTTACAGTCATTATTAAGCCCGGTTATTCTCCGGAAGAACAGTATAGAAGCCGTGGCGATCAGGGACCGCATACAGACGTCTATGCGATGGGCGCTGTTCTTTATAAGATGATCACCGGCAAGACTCCGCCGGATGCGATGGAGCGCCGTGCGAAGGTCGAATCCCAGAAAAAGGAGATCCTTGAAGAGCCGCACAAGCTGGTGAAAGATCTTTCCCGTAATAGGGAAAATGCTATTTTAAATGCAATGAATGTCCGTATCGAAGACCGTACGGAAGACGTAGCAGCTTTTATGAAAGAGCTGAATGCGGATCCGCCGGCCAAGAGAAGATATGGAACGATCAAGAAGGTTGATCTTTTCAAGTGGCCTTTGTGGCTGAAGGTCTCGCTGGCAAGTGTTCTACTTGCGCTGATCACTTTCGGCGTACTACTGGCAACCGGCGTGATTAATTTCCGCTCCTTGTTCTCCTCAAAGGTATCTGTTCCTGACGACATGGTGGTTGTTCCGGATATCGAATCTATGGATAAAGATACAGCGATAGAAACGCTGAGATCACTGAAAATTATGGCATCGACTGCCGGTAATGTGGAATCGGAATATGTCGAACCGGGAAAAGTCGTGCTTCAGAAACCGAATGCCCAGTCTTATGTGTATGAGTATGGCACGGTATATCTGACGATCAGTTCCGGAAAAGGTGTAGAAGAGGCAAAGGACGGCATCTCTACTGTTCCATATGTTGTGTGGGATACGAAAGAAGATGCAATCGAGAAACTGAAAAAAGCAGGGCTTGGAGAGCCTGAGATCATTGAGGTCCATGATCCGAATGTCGAATCCGGAAGAATCATCTCCCAGGATGTGGAATATGGAACCAAACTGGAAGAAGGCACAAAGATAAGAATAACCGTCTCTCTCGGACCGGAAACGTTTGTCATGCCCAGTGTTATCGACACGGAAAAAGACGGCGCAGTCACGCTGTTACAGAATCTGGGCCTGAACGTATCTTTAGAGGAAAGCGAGAGTTCTGATATCGTCGCGGGAAATGTCATATCGCAGAGCATTGCACCGGGAACAACTTCAAGACCTGGTGAAAGTGTCGTGCTGACGATTTCTACCGGTGTTCCGGAGAATACTCCGCCGACATCGAAAGAAACCTCTACGAACTCCAGAGAGACGACCCCGGCGCCAAAGGCGACGACACCGGCACCGAAGGAAACAACGCCTGCGCCGAAGGCGACGACACCGGCACCGAAGGAAACAACACCTGCGCCAAAGGAGACGACACCTGAACCGAGCAAACAGCAGGATACTCCTAAAATAGTATTAGTTTCATACGATGGAAATGGCGGATCCGTATCCGCAGAACCTGTTGAACTTCAGCAAGGTTCAACATATGGTACGATGCCGTCTGCGTCAAGGACAGGCTACGCGTTCGTTGGCTGGTTTACTGAACCAACGGGTGGAACTCAGATTACGGGTTCTACAGCGGTAACGATGACTGTGGATCACACGCTCTATGCGCAATGGACGGCGAACAACTATACAGTTACGTTTAACGCAAACTCCGGCTCGGTATCCACTGCGTCCAAGGGTGTTACCTACGATGCAACATATGGTGATCTTCCTACTCCGACTCGAAACTACTATAGTTTCGCTGGTTGGTATACTTCAGCAAGTGGTGGTACGAAGATAACATCGGGCACAAAGGTTGAGATCACATCAGACACGACACTGTATGCACGTTGGTCACAAAAGCCGGTTAAGGGACCGGTTCTTGCGAGCAGTGTTCCTTCTGGTGCACAGGTTGTAAGTGAAGAGTGGCACTATACTCGTACGCAAAGAACTGAGAGCGAAAGCTCCAGTTTGAGCGGCTGGACATCTGATGGTTCTTACTGGAAACAAACCGGAAGTGGATCATGCGAATATGCAAGTGTTCCGAGTGGATTTAATACTGGGTATATGAGTTTTAACAGCTCCGGCTATTCGAGCTACGACAATGGAAGCACTAAGCGAGAGGTAACAAACTCGTGGGCCGGATATGTATATTGGCACTGGATGTATAATTGTGTTTACCGTAATACTATGGAGAGAGCAATATGCGATAAAAAGGGCAATTATGGATCTGCAGGATACTGGTATGGATACTTTTATGCATTCAAATCTTCCACAGATTATCCTAGAGGATCACAGGGCTATGTTGCTTCTTATCCGGCAGCAAGTGCACCTCCCACATACAATTGTTCCGGATATATGGGAACAGGTGTTGGAGATAGTAATACAGATGGTAGGGGCACTCCGCGTATGCTGAGATTCGATTATTATGTTAGCAGATATACAGACTATAAGAAGATGTACAAGTACGTGAAGGTAACTAACGAGGTTTCCACTACTGCTGTAACTGCGGGCGGTGAGATCTCGAATGTACAGAAGTATGTAACGTATCGAGAGAAATAATCCGGTGCGGGAATAAGAAGAAATGATATACTGATTATATAGTGAAGGACCGAGACTTACTCGGTGTAGGAGGGTGATATAGATGTCGTATAATCAAATGCCGCAACAGGGATTTTTCCAGTGTGCACGCTGTGGTGCTCCTTTGCAGCAGAATAATCCGTACTGCAGCAGTTGCGGATTTATGAATCAGCAGCAGCCCTATTATCCGCAGCAACAGTCTTACTATCCGCAACAGCCGTATTACCCGGGATATCCACCGCAAGGCTTTGTCGATAACCGTCAGTATAGCGGAACAGCAATAGCCGGTTTTGTTATCTCATTGGTTTGCTTGTTTTTCCCTATAATAGCTCTTTTCTATATTGGAGAACTCTTGGCACTTGTTCTGTCCGCTGTCGGTATGAACGATTGTGCTAAAAACAATAAAAGGGGGCGCGGACTTGGTATAGCAGGTCTTGTAATCAGCATTACTTTCATGGTGCTGGTTTTGATTGCTTTATTAGCTGCGGATTCTATTGTTAGACGAAGCTATTACTGGTAATAAATTAATAGGAGATAGTTCGATGGATAAGTTTTTTCAGCTTAAGAAGAATGGTACGACCGTTCGTACTGAGATCGTCGCCGGATTAACGACCTTTATGACGATGGCGTACATTATCGCGCTGAATCCGAACATCCTTGTCGGATTCGATAAGCAGAGTGATCCGCTTTGGAAAGGTGTTTTCTTAGCCACCTGTATCGCTTCCGCAATCGGTACGATCTGTATGGCTTTCCTTGCGAATAAGCCGTTTGTGATGGCACCTGGCATGGGCCTGAACAGTTTCTTTAATGCGGTCGTTCTTAATATTGCGGCAATTACCGGAATGACGTTTACGCAGTCTTTTCAGAGTGCACTTGTCATCGTATTTATCGAGGGTATTATCTTCATCGTTCTTTCGATATTGAATATCCGGGAAAAGATCGTTCATGCGATCCCTCTGGGTGTGCGTCTCGGCATCGGCCCGGCGATCGGTCTTATGCTGATGAATATCGGTTTTGGTTCCAATGCGCCTCTTAATGGAACAACAATAGCAAGGCTTCCGGATGAGAAACAAACTGAAGTAACGGTAACAACATCATTTCAGGCCATGCGTGACTTCTTCAGTTCTCTCACTGCATCGTCGGCAAGAGATAAACTCGGTGATAACTATAATATGATGATCCTTACGGTCGTGACGATTTTTATCGGTCTGTTCGCGATCATTGCGCTGAATCATAAGAAGGTAAAGGGCGCTGTACTTTACGGAATGATGATCGCCTCCGCGATCTTCTGGGCTGGAGAAGCGATCTTCTTTGATACGAATCCTTTCGAGCCCCTGAAAAAAGCAACTTTTATTCCGCCTTTTAGGGAGATGGCAGATACCACGCTTTTCCGCCTCAACTTCAAGGGCTTTATGGAGATAGGGTGGTTCACGATTATTACCCTGATCATCACCTTCTGCCTGATCGATATGTTTGATACCATCGGAACTCTCGTTGGTACAGCCTCCCGTGCGAAGATGCTCGATGATAAAGGTAACATGCCGAAGATGAAGGAAGCACTCCTTTCCGACGCAATCGGTACCGTTGCCGGATCTGTCACGGGTACTTCCACGGTAACAACATTTGTCGAGTCTGCATCCGGTGTGGAAGCGGGCGGACGTACCGGTCTTTCCGCGCTGGTAGCCGGTATGATGTTCCTGCTGTGCATGTTCCTCGCACCCCTTGCAGCAATCATTCCTACCGCCGCAACTTCTTCGGCGCTGATCTATGTTGGTATCCTGATGCTCGGGAACCTCAAGGAGATCAAGTTTGATGATATCTCCCAGCTGGCACCGGTTGCAGTCATGCTCCTGGCGATGCCGATCTCCGGCTCGATCGGACATGGTATCGGTCTTGCACTGATCACTTATACAGTGATCAAGCTCACCACTGGTAAGGCAAAGGACGTTACTTGGCTGACCTATTTACTGTCTGTGATCTTTATCCTGAAGTTCTTCGTGGCAGTCTGATAAGATCAGCACGGCCGGTCAGGTGCTTTTCGACCGGGATAAAATGAATGAAACTGAATATGACCGTGGTCATGTTGAAAGATATGACCGCGGTCACTTTTTTGCCCGGGGAAGGTTTAGTAAAGTGGGTGTAGTTGCAAATGCGCCTGACGCATGAAATCAAAAGGAGAAATGAAAAAAGAAATGAACAAGGCAAGATCAAAGCTTTCGCCATGGCCGTACATCCGTAATAACCGGGTGCGTACGACGGTGCTCATCATCAGCTTATCTGTCTTCATGCTGATGATCTATACGGTGAATTATGTGATCGGCGGCATCGGTGAGCCGTTCTATCAGAGTGATGTGGCGCCCTTCGACCGGCAGCTGATCATCTCTTCGCAGTTGGGAATGGTCGGATCTGATTACGCGACGGATGAAGAATATCTGATGGAGGCATGGAAACGGGCGAGAAGTGCCTGTGCGAATGTTCCCCGGGAGGACGGAGTCGTCGATGCGAAAGCATTTGCATGGCAGTATGTGCCCCTGAATTCAGTAATCGGATCGACTTCTGTTGATTGTTATCTGTTCGAGGGTGCCAAGGATTGCGAAGATTATCTTGCTCACATGGATGCGAAACTTGTATCCGGAAGAATGCCGGAAAAAGCGGGCGAGATCGTCCTGGAGAAAAGACTGATCAATAACCATAAAAATGATAATGATCTCATGAAGTATATGGGAGTCAGTTATGAGGTCGTCGGCACGGTGAAGTCAGATTATTATCTGGCCTTTGGTATTGCCCAGCCCGGCGAGAATGATATTAATGAGCTTTTGCTGATCGAAGACGGCAAAACTGTGGACGCCTGGGAAACCTTTAAAAAGACAGGCTATGAAGCATCGTGGGTCCGGAACAAGACGAGTGCGGTGAAAAATCACGAAGAGAGCATCGGTGCTATGGATACCGTACAGACTCTCCTGACAACGGTCTCCGGCGCACTTCTTCTGATCTGTGTTTCCGTGGTGCTGTCGCTTCACATCATGGATAGACATAATGAGTGGTGCCTCCTGCATTCGATCGGTTTTTCCACGGGAGAGATCTATGTCATGGCATTAAAAGAAATACTGATCTGTGTCGCCATATCAGTGGTGGCCGGATCGATCCTCTCGGCAGCTGCTGTTTTCGGACTTCATTCATTCTTATATGAGCCGATCGGCGTCGCGATCAAGCTGTGGAGAGGGGATGCGATCCCGAGGATCCTGGCAGTGTTCCTGGTCCTGATTGGGGTCGCCCAGATACCGATCTTCACCGGAATGAGAAAGATAAAGACGATCGATGCGATCGAGTCCTGATGATATTTGGCAAGAGATAAAGGAGAAACAAGATGTTTGAATTAAAAGATGCCACCATGATCTACGATATGGATAAAGAAGAGAAGGTCTATGCCATGAAGAGCATGAACATTACCTTCCCGGATAAAGGCCTGGTAGGCATTATCGGACCTTCCGGCTCCGGTAAATCCACGCTGATGTACACCATGTCCACGCTGAAGAAACTGACATCCGGTGACGTGATCTATAACGGGAAATCCCTGTCGAACATCAGTGAGGGAGATAAGCAGCACTTAAGAAGATATGAGTTCGGATTTGTATTCCAAAGACATTATCTTATCAACTACATGACCGCACTGGATAACGCGACGATCGCATCGACGATCCCGGTAGCTGAAGCCCGTACGAAAGCAGAGAAGCTTCTTCTGGAGATCGGACTGAAGAAGAGTGAACTGAACCACCGCCCGACGAAGCTCTCCGGCGGACAGCGCCAGAGAGTGGCCATCGCCAGAGCGATGATGAATGACCCGAAAGTGCTTTTCGCGGATGAGCCGACGGCATCGCTTGACCATGAGAATGCGTTCCTTGTCATGGATAGACTGAAAGAATATGCGAAGGACAGACTGGTCATTGTGATCACACATGATACGAGTATCATCTCCGATGCGGACATGATCGTGAAGATCTGGGACGGAAGCGTCTCGGAAGTTTCGGTGAAGGGAGCATGAAGGACATGAGTATCAGACCTTTTTCTGCCTGGACATATATCCGGAATAACAAAAGCAGATCACTGGTGCTTCTTCTGATGATGTCATTTATCACGATCTGCTTCATCGGTGGTATGTATGTGGATAATCCGATCGATACCTTTCGCGTATCAAAGTCTGAATCCGACAGGTACATGCATATCTATGTAAACGGAACCAGTAATGATTCGATAGAAGAATACCATCAGATGCAGGAGGAGCTGGCGGATCAGCTTCCGGAAGAAGCAAGAGAGATCTTATATATCAACACAAGATATTTCAGTTTTGAGACCATCATGCTCTTTGACTGCCAGATCGACGGGTTTATTTTCCAGACGCCTGAGGACTTCGAGATCTTTAAACAGAGAACACATCTCGTGCCTGATGATATCGTTCTGAATGACTTTGAGGTAGTAACGAGCGAGCAGCTGGCGGAAAGTGAAGATCTTAAGATCGGTGATCCGCTCGGCTCCGCCAAGAAACTTAAGATTGCGAAGACTTTCAAGGGTGAGGGCATGCGCGCGTATGGTGTGGCCAATGTAGGCGCGACCGACGAAATGCTCGTAGTGAGTAACGATGGTGTCTGTGATCAGAAACTTCATGATGATCTTCGCCGTTGCGCAGCGGAGCTCTCCAGAAAATACCCGCATGTGAAGTTCGAGACAGCCAGCACCTATGTCCAGGAAGTAGAAGAGCAGATGGGATTTATGTTCTACGTTTTTGCGGTAGTTGTCATACTTGTAGCCATCGTTCTTCTGGTAACGATCAACGCAGTATTCACCGCAGCATATGACAAGAGAAAGCATGAGTTTGCGATCTACAAGGCAATGGGATTCACAAAAAGACAGATCTTCCGAAAAGTGGCATCTGAAGTACTGATCCTGAACTTAGGCGCATTCATCTTCGGTATGCTCGTGAACGTGGGACTGATCCTTGTCCTCAATCAGTGCATGTGGTCCAGCGGCTATCACTTCTACCGCGTGACGAAGTCTGCCGTGCTTGGCACCTTGATCACGGAAGTCGCGGTTGTTGTGACGATCATTCTGCTGAACTGGCGCAAGGTCAGAAAGTGCGAAGTGACGGAGGAATAAGGGCGGAAGAGACTTTGTAAGTGCTTTGGGAAAAAGTCTATGAAGCAGTCACTGTAGAAGGTATTTACAGTGACCATAACAGTGAATAATGGAAAAAGTCTATGAAGTGGTCACTGTAGAAGGTGTTTACAGTGACCATAACAGTGACCACTACTTGGTATGGTATTGAGCGTGGGCAGCGATTATAGAGAGTAACTTGCATTCATAAACATTCAGATCAAAGTCATTTTCATTGTTTTCATATGTGTACAGGATATCTGAACCCTCAACTAATCCGTGCTCTGTGTAAACGGTTATTTTGTGAAATGTACGCAGACGATAGCGTTCAGAACCCATGTCACCAAAGTGCTCCATGAAGAAAAAACGCCCGGTCTCATGACAATAGATCGCGAAATCTATGTAGAAGACCTCATTGTCAAAAGATACAACGACATCATACTTGTATTCCAGACCAAGTGACTTTAGAAGCTGTGCGATTAGCATTTCAGATTTGGAGCGGAAACGATGTCCGTCAAAGACATGTTCTTTTTTGATGTCCGGATCGTTTCGCTCGATGAGAGTATCAAATACTTTTCTGGAATAGGAAGTCTCTTTTGAGATAACTGGCATTTTGCATGGAGAGTCTATCTTTTCCAGTTCTGAACGGAATTCCAAGTGATTCTCAATGTCAGAGCGGCGGACCTGCTCTTCAAGAAGGCTTTTCCACTTCTCAGCTTTGGGTGAAGTCAGCAAGTATTCATTACGAGTGTTTTTGGTTTCGTCTACATAGACACGGATCACCGGTGCTGGATTATTGCGCCGTCCATGCTTCCCAATTTTGATGGTAGGGGAGCAGACCTTGGGATCGTGTATATAACTCAGATTTAGCATCCTTATAAGTACTGCGAGTTTGTATAATTTGGCTGCGATCATGGATCTTGTCCTCCCATCAGAAAGTAGATTGATAGGATTTTACAGGAGATCGCGTTTTAATTGGTCGGTATATTTTCGACAAATACTGACAAAAGTGACACGATTCGTCGAAATCGTGCCACTTCTGTAAAAAACGAATTGGGTTTCTTATGTTTTTCCTCTTGCAGTTTCTCTTGTTGTCTTTTTTCTCGCGCGAAAAGCACCTGCCGGATCAGCCCCACAATGCGGTGAGCATCGGGATGATCTGTTTCTTTCTGGACATGACGCCCGGAAGGAATACGTGATTGTCTTTCGGCTCGACGTTGAAGGCGAAGCGGATGGTATCATCGTCGCCGACATAGAGGAGCTCGGTGCCTTCCTGCAGGACATCGGTGAGCATCAGGATCACGAAGTTATAGCCGTGCTCGGAGCGGAGCGTATTCATGTGAGCGATGAACTCGTCTTTCCGGTCGAGCATCTTGAAAGAATCGATGCAGACAATCTGTGCGACACCGAGGGTGTGCTCGGCGATGTGGAATTCCTTGAAGTCGGACTTCATCAGATCTTCGACAGACTTGGTGTCGAAGGAAGCATTAAAGAGGTCGTGTCCGAGTTCGTCAATACTTACACCGGCGATACGGGCGAGACGCTCTGCCATCGCGATATCCCTCTGTGTGCAGGTCGGAGACTTGAACATAACGGTATCGGAAAGGATCGCGGCGCACATCAGGCCGGCCATCTTCGGGGACGGCATGACACCGTTTTCCTGATACAGCTCCGTGATGATCGTATTGGTGCTGCCGACGGGCTCATTGCGCATCGCAATCGGCTGTGTGGTCTGGATATCCGCAAGACGATGGTGGTCGATGATGCCCAGGATCTCTGCCTGTTCAAGACCCGGCACGGACTGTGCGAGTTCATTGTGGTCCACGAGAACTACCTTTTTCCTTCTCGGACGGAGGAGGTGGAATCTTGCGAGAGTACCGATGACCTTGTTGTTTTCATCGAGTACCGGGTAGCTTCTGAAACGGCTCTTTAAGACGACTTCTTTAACATCGTCGATGTAGTTATCGAGGTGGAAACACTGGATCTCGCCGGTGTAGCATGCACGGGAGATCGGGAGCGCCTGGTAGATGAGCTTGGCGGCCTTGCTGGCGTCAAGCGGCGTGGAGATCACGCAGGTATTTGTCTTTTCGGAAAACCATGCAGGATCGACATCGGTCTGACAGAGGATCAGGCAGTTGACGCCGATCTCAAGAGCGCGCCTGACCATGTCCGGCTGGTTGCCGCAGAAGACGATACTGTCTTTGGAAGAGAACAGGAGGTTCTCATTGTTCTGCGGAAGCGCGATGCAGATATCACCGGAGATGGAATCCGTCGTGGTGTCGCATTCGTTGACGATCCGTCCTTCCAGAACGCTTAAGAGGTTGAAGAGCGGCAAGTTATCGATATGCGGGTTGTTGATCGTCTCCATGTTGTAAGAGGCGATGTCGCCGGAAGAAAGTGTGCCGTACAGAGTTCCGTCTTCGTTTATGACGGGGATAACGGAGATCTTGCCCTCGGACATGGTTCTCCAGGCTTTGTCCAGCGTGACCTGGGCATTCAGCGCCGGCGGTGTATCGAAGTCAAGATCCTGCACCTGCGTTCTTACATCGCGGATGCGAAGCGGCGTCTCAAAACCGAATCGTGCGAGCATTCTTTTGGTCTCGTCGCTTAAGTGATCAAGCCGTGCGGCGATGTAGTCCTTCTCGCCAAGCGCGTGCTTCAGCGCCGCATATGCCATCGCAGATACCACGGTATCGGTATCCGGATTCTTGTGACCTACTACATAGATCTCACTCATTTTTCATACCTTCATTCCTGTTATGTTTCTTTGGCAGTCGTGCCTGCCCGGTGTGCTTCTCTGGCAAAAGCACTTGTACGCAGCTTTCCTGCGTGTAGGCGCTGTATCAGACCTGGAATACGAATCCGTAGAAATCCAGGAGATTTCTGCCGTCCATATAATGTCCGCCCCAGCCCTTGTAGCGGCCTTCGAAGAGAAAATAGATCGCGTGCTTGCCGGTAAGTCCTTCCACGGTCGCGCTTACCACGCTTGCATTGGAAGAGAACTCGACGCATCCGATCTCGCGTCCTTCACGGGAAAGACCGAACTTACCTGTATATTCAGGGGTACAGAACTGCTCGAGGACTTTACCGCTAAAGCCATATACCTTAGAAGAAGAGTCCGATCTCTTGGCTTTTTTCTCTTCGGCGGAAGGCTCGTCATCGAAGATCGGACGGGCGTACTTCTCGATGGCTTCCTGCGGAACGCCGTCCGCGAAGATATGGATCTTTCCGCTCATATAGCAGTTATCGAGCTTGATCGTGCACTTCATCTCGGATCCGGAGTGCGTTCCGAAGTCATAGTACTTAAAGCCGATGACGGATCCGTCCGTGATTTTCGTGATGCACTGGTCAAAAGGTGTTCTCTCGGTGATCGTGGCGCCGTTAGTCAGGACGCATGCCATCTGCGGGTTCGTCACACGGTACGGATTGAGGATATCCTCGAATCCCTGGGAGGTCATCTCTGCTTGTGTGAAGGTGCCGTCTTCCTTAAGTTCAAGCTTATCCACGCAGCCGACGCGGCTCATGATGGAGCCGTTGGTCATCTTGTGATAGAAGATGTACCACTGGTCGCCGACCTTTGCGACAGAACCGTGGTCATTTCCGCCCGGATAGTCACAGCCGGAATCCACGAGCGTGCCCTTGTATTCAAAAGGACCCGTCGGGGAGTCGGATACTGCATAGACCAGCTGGCTGGTCGGCTCAGCGGAAGAATAGATCATATAGTACTTGCCGTTGATCTTACGGGGAGAGCAAGCCTCGAAGAAGTTAAACGGTGCGGTATTCGGGATGATGTCCATCTTGAAACTGCCGTCGATGACCTCATACATGTTGTCCGGATTCACCTCGAACATGTAGGAGCGCAGGAAGCCGCAGTAAACATATACACGTCCGTCGTCATCGACAAGCGTGCCCGGATCGATGAAGATGCCGCCGTCCGGGTGGTTCTCGATATTGTGCTTATAGCGGGATACGAGCTTGAAAGGTCCTTCCGGCTTGTCGGAGACAGCCACACAGCCGAGGGCGTTCTGGATGTACGCGTAAAGATAGTATTTGCCGTCCTTTTCAACGACATCCGGTGCGAAGAGGCGTCCGTCTGTCCAGTCGGTATCGGAAGGATGTCCCGGGAAATCACGGGTTGCAAAGGCGATGCCGTGAGAGGTCCAGTTCGTCGGATCACTGACAGGTGCGGACCATACTTTCAGACAGAAATCGCAGAATTCGTCAGTGTCTGCGTTGTCGTGTGATCCGTAGATGTAGATGCGGTCGCCGAAAACTCTGGGTTCGCCGTCCGGAATGTGTTCCCACATGGGTAAGTATGGATTGGCCATGAGATACTTCCTTTCATGATCGGGAAAAGCACTGAAAGACTGCGGAAATCCCCGATTCTCGTACTAGATGGATTGATAACGAAACTATTATAGCAAATCTTTAGAAAGAAATGTATAATCGATATATCTGCAAGAAGGGAAATTCGTATGCACTTTTATCCGTTTTTGGATTCGTACTGTATGTTCTTCATCTACGCGATCACCGGCTGGGTCCTGGAGGTCGTGTATTACGGATATGATGAAGGCCGCTTTATCAACAGAGGATTCCTGAACGGTCCCTTATGTCCGGTCTATGGTATCGGCTTTTACGGCGTTGTCCTTCTTCTGAAACCTTTGTCTTACAATTTCTTCCTTCTGTTTTTCGGATCGGCGTTCATCTGTACATTTGTCGAGTTCTGGGCCGGATTTATCCTCTACCAGATATTCGAGATGCGCTGGTGGGACTACAGAAACGAGAAGTATAACTTCATGGGATTCATCTGCCCGAAGTTCTCGATGTACTGGGGCATCGCGTGCTCGTTTGGTATTTACGTGCTTCACCCGACTGTGCTGTGGGCACTGCATCACACCTATGACACCGCGAAGGTCGTGATCCTTTCTATCCTCACGGTGGTGCTGATCTGCGACCTGATCGTGACCGTAACGACGATCTTCGGCGTGAAGCGGCGTCTGGGTATCCTCTCCGGCATCTCCGGCGAGATGAAAGTGATCTCGGATAAGGTCGGCGGAAGCATCTACGGCCGAGTGGATGCCGTGATGACGAAGAGCGAGCCGACGAGAAAGAAGTACAGCGCCTGGCGTGAGCTGCGCATCATCAACCGCAAGGAGGAAAAGGAGCTCATCCGCCGTCACCGTGCCGAGGAAAAAGCACTTTTCAGCACCCTTATGCCGAGGATCCGTCCTTCGCAGATCAAACCGAAGGAAGCGATCGTGTCACGTGTCTCCGCTGTCGTGAAGACTTTTAAAGCACCGGAACTCCGAGTGCTCCGCAATGTCTATCTGAACGTCGGTGAGACCGGTAAATCGGCCTTCGATAATATCGTGAAACTGATCCCGTTCCAGAAAAAAGCATCGGGTACAGCCTCTTCCGGCGAGGTTTTGGAAGAGCAGGAAGAGAGTGTGGCGGTCATCGTCGATCCGACGGATCCTTCCATGACGCCGATCGTAAATGCCGACGCCGGTTGTGCTTCTCTTGTAAGCACTGACGCTGAGATGGCAGCGATCTCCGAAGTGAACTCCGAAAAGTAAGTTTATCTTTATTTATATAGATATCTGTGGTATCCTATTCATAGTTTTTCGGGGAGAATGCGTGGCCTTTTCCGGCTTCGTCAGGTTCAAAGGGATTCATGAAACACATCTTTATCATCAATCCGCGAGCGGGCAAAGAAAAAGAGAATATCTCTGTGCGTGTGCGTGAGTATATCTCGGCGCATCCGGAGATGGGCGCACTTGTCTTTAATACCGAGTATGTCGGTCATGAGACCGTCCTTGTCGGAAGACTCTGCCACATCTTTGAAGATGAGACGGTCCGCCTCTATATCTGCGGCGGTTCCGGCACGCTGTGCCGTGCGATCAGCGGCATCCCGAATTTCTCTATGGTCGAGGTCGCATTTTATCCGTGCGGCATTACTAACGACATCCTGAAGGTCTTCGAAGGGGAAGCAGAGCCGTTCTTTAATCTCAATAATCTGGTCTCCGGAACACCGATGTATCTTGATCTTTTGGATTTCGGTTTTGGAAAAGCACTCAACTTCTGCTCCGTCGGCTTCGAGGCCCGTGTGGCGGAAGAGGTCAACAATCTGGGACGTGTTTCTATCGTTGGAACGAAGCTCCCGTATAAGTTCTCCGTGCTGAAGAACTCTATTTTCTTCGTCAATTCACAGTATTCCGTGGTGGCCGACGGTCAGGAGCTCACAGGGAAAAGAGCATCGATCACGGCGTTTAACGGCATTGTATATGGCGGATCGTACTCGCCGGTGGGAAATGCCAGTCCGGTGAACGGAAGGATGAAGCTTCTCCTTCGGGATACATCTTCACTTTTTACGGTCATTCCGAATATGAAAGAGTATAAGCACGGCCAGCTTGATAAGCTCGGCAAGTCCGTACGTGTGATGGATATTTCCGAGCTCTCGATCAAGTATTCAGAGAAAAGAAAAATGTATTTTACTGCAGATGGCGAGACCTATAACATGGATGAGCAGAATAATTCGCTCTCCGTCCGTGTTCTACCGACGACGCTGAAATTCGTCGTTCCTTCAGGGGTCGCTCTGAAAGAACAGTGCAGAGAAGGAGAATAACCATGCTGCTTGAGAAAAAAGATGCACAGAGGATCCTCCTTCTCATATATTTTGTCACATGTGTGTTCTTCATGCTCCTGTCGGCCAATGCGGAAGAATATCCGGAATTCTTCAATATCTTCTGTATCACGACACCGATCGTCGCGATCCTTCTTACCAGGATCTCCAAGGATAACTACAAATTCCAGATGTATATGATGACGACGCTATATCTGTCGATCGTCGTTTTGTACGGAATATACTATAAGAACCCGGGATCTCTTCAGGACGGCTTTATCACGGTCGCCTGCGTTATCTCTTTGTACTTTGATTTCTCGGCGAACCTGTACTGTCTGATCTTTACCGCGTTCTATTATTCCTTCTGGATGGTCTATGACTATCCGCTTCTGATCTTCTTAAAGACACCGCAGGAACTGATGGTACGTATCATCCTTCTTATCATCGCGCAGGTATTCCTCATGGCGCTGGTATCCTTTATCAACCGCTCGAAGCAGACCCTGATCCAGAAGTCCCAGAGTACCGAGGATCTTCTGCAGATCGTTGAGATCAAGAAGAAAGAGGCAGTTGCCGCTTCCCAGACGAAGGCAGACTTCCTGGCGAGCATGTCCCATGAGATCAGAACGCCGATGAATGCGATCGTTGGTATGACCGAGATGATCCTCCGTGATGATATCAATCCGGCCGTCCGTGAAAATGCCAGAAATATCAAGAGCGCAGGTAATGCACTCCTTTCGATCGTTAACGATATCCTCGACTTCAGTAAGATCGAGTCCGGTAAGATGGAGATCATCAATGTCCGCTATCAGCTGACCTCCGTTATCAACGACATTATCAATATCATCACCGTGCGTATGCAGGATAAGAATCTTGATCTGGTCGTCAACATCGATCCGAAGATTCCGTCAGAGCTCGTCGGCGATGAGATCCGTATCCGTCAGGTACTTCTGAATCTTCTGAACAATGCGGTGAAGTTTACGTCCAATGGACATATCACGCTGAAGGTCGCCTACCAGCCGGTATCGAGTGACATGTGCCTGCTGCACTTCGATGTTTCCGATACAGGTATGGGTATCCGCCCGGAGGATAAGCAGAGACTGTTCGGCTCTTTCCAGCGTCTTGATACCCGCCAGAACCGTTCGGTCGAGGGAACCGGCCTCGGTCTTTCGATCTGTAAGCGCCTCATGGACCTCATGGGCGGCACGATCTCTGTTGAGAGTGAATACGGAAGAGGAAGTACATTCTCCTTTGAACTGCATCAGTATATTGCGAAGCAGAAGCCGATGGCGAGCGTAATGGCAAATAAGAAAGAGCACGTTCTCTACCTCGATGAGAAGGCGATCTTCAGAGATCAGGCGAGAAACGACCTCCAGCGTCTCGGCGTTTCCGGCAGATTTGCCGCATCTCCGAGTGAACTGGATCCCGCATCCAATGCGAACTACTCCTATTTCTTTGTCAGTAAGACAGCATTTGACGAGTATTCACATGAGATCCGCGAATTCTGCAGCTCTCATGGCAATCCGAAGATCGTGCTGATGTTTGATAAAAATGAACTGTCCACGGGATATAAAGATGTCCTTGTGATCCGCCGTCCGGTATATTCGGCCGTATTCGCGTCCGTTCTTACGGAAAAACCGATCGAGTCGCTCGAGTCCGATGAGTTCCAGGAGAGCTTCATCGCGCCGGAGGCAAAGATCCTCGTTGTCGATGATAATGCCGTTAACCTCAAGGTCGTAAAAGGACTTCTCGAACCGTACCAGATGCATGTATTTACGGCAAGCTCCGGTAAGCAGTGTATCGAGATATTAAGAGAAGGCCAGCAGTTTGATATCATCTATATGGACCACATGATGCCGGATCTCGACGGTATCGATACGCTCCGTATCATCCGGAAGATGGAAGGCGAGTACTTCCAGAAGGTCCCGGTCGTTGCGCTTACGGCGAATGCGGTCAGCGGTGTCCGTGAGATGTTCTATAAAGAAGGCTTCCAGGACTATGTAAGTAAGCCGATCGAGCTTGCCCAGCTGGAAAAATCCTTAAAGAGCAACCTGCCGGCGGAGCTGATCATCCGCAAACAGCATGCCGTTGCCAGTGCACCGCACTTCGGAGAAGGTGAAGTACAGCTTCGTGGCGTGGACTGTGCCCGTGGTCTTCTGAACTGCGGAAACAGCATGGATAACTACATCAGCCTCCTCAAGGTCGTCTATGAGGATGGTATCATCAAGATCGACCGTCTGCGTGAACTGGCAGAGGCAAAAGACTATGCCGGTTACGGCATCGAGGCGCACGCACTGAAGAGTGTCGCGGCTTCCATCGGTGCGATGGAGCTCTCGGAAATGGCGAAGAAACATGAATTTGCCAACTATGACGGCCGTTATGAGTTTATCGATGCGAACTATAGTGACCTTCTGTCATTCTATCAGTCCCTGCTCGACGATATCGGCCTCGAGCTCCGTGCCCGCGGCGTGCTGCAATCGTCGGAAGAAGTTATGGGTACAGATGAAGAGCCGAAGCTCCCGATCACGGAGGCGGAACTCAAGCAGGCGGTCATCAATATCAGAAACAGTATCGAGGACTTCGATCAGGATTCCGCACTTCAGAAGCTGGAGTGGCTCCTTAACTTTGAAGTCGGAGCAGATACGGTACTGGCATTAAAGAGAACCAGAAATTACCTCAACGACTTCCAGTATGACGAAGCGACTGAAAACTTGAATAATCTGTTAGGAGAATGACATCGTGGAGAATACAAAGACGATCCTCGTCGTGGATGATAGCAAAGCAAATCTGACACTCGCGAAGCAGGCGCTTGACGAGTATTATCAGGTCAGTCTGGTCACATCCGGACAGATGGCGCTCCGATTCCTCGAGAAAAGAGTGCCGGATCTGATCCTTCTCGACATTAATATGCCTGAGATGGATGGTCTGGAGACACTCCGTCAGATCCGCGCCAACCATGATTATAAAGATGTGCCGGTCATCTTCCTTACTGCGAAAACAGATCCGGAAACAGAGGTCGAGTGCCTGAAGCTCGGTGCCGCCGACTTTATCGGAAAGCCATTCGTTCCGCAGGTCATGCGTTCACGTATCGCAAGAACACTGGAGCTCGAAGAATTCCGAAGACTTGCCGAGAAGAGAGCGAAGAGATTTGAGAGCATCGCTTCCAAGGACCCGATGACCGGACTTTGGAACAGATCCTATCTTACCCAGAAGATCGAGGTAAGCCTTGCGCAGGGCACAAGCGCTGCCTATATGATCGTCGATGTGGACCACTTCAAGAGCGTCAACGATAAGCTCGGCCATATTGTCGGTGACCAGGTGCTGAACCGCCTGGCACATATGATGATGGAATACTTCCCGGATGACAGCGTCGGCCGTCTCGGCGGAGACGAATTCGTTATCTTCATGGAAAACCCGCCGTCAAATGACAGACTGTCGGAGCGGCTCAGTGCTTTTCAAGCGGCGGTAAATGCCGATCTTAAGGAAGCGACGAATGGTATCGCTTCGCTGTCCATCGGTATCGCCCTCGCACCGCAGGACGGCAACAACATGGATACGCTCTACGATAAGGCGGACCGCGCCCTCTACGTAGTTAAGAAAGAAGGAAGAAACAACTTCCGCTTCTACGACTCGACACTGCCGTCCAAGCAGGCGAAGGTCGATCGTCCCGAAGCGATCGAGATGAATATCCGTACTCTTATGCAGCAGCTCAAAGAACCGGGCACGATCCGCGGCGCCTACTGGCAGGACTATGAGCCTTTCCTTGCGATCTTCCGCTTTATCGAGCGAATGATGGCCAGATCCGAGCAGACCTTCTGCGTGATGCTTGCCACGCTTCTGGACGGGGAGGGGAATATGCTCGACCCGAATATCTTGGAGCCCTCGATGGACGTGCTCTTTACCGCGATCCAGGACACGCTTCGAAAAGGCGATGTATTTACGAAGTTCAGCGGCGCCCAGTACATCATCATGCTGCCGTCCGCCAAGGCCGAAAGCGGCGCCAAGATCGCCTGCGAACGTCTTCAGAAGCGCTTCGACTCGATCAATTTCAATCCGAATGTGGTCTTAAAACTCGATCTGACCATGATGGATATGGTTGAGCGCGCGTAATTGTGATAAAATCATAAAGTTATATGTTTCATTTGGAGGCAGAAAAATGCTGGATATTAAATTCGTCCGTGCCAATCCGGACATCGTCAAAGAGAACATCAAGAAGAAGTTTCAGGATGACAAGCTCCCGCTGGTAGATGAAGTCATCGAATATGATAAGGAGCTCCGCGAGGCCAAGACCCGCGTCGAGTATCTGCGATCTCAGAGAAACACTATCAGTAAGCAGATCGGTGTGCTCATGGGTCAGGGCAAGAAGGAAGAGGCCGAGGAAGCGAAGAAGCAGGTCGCTGCTATGGCAGACGAGATGGCTGCGCTGGATGTCAAGGAGCAGGAGCTGACGGAAAAGGTCAGAAAGATCATGCTCGTCATCCCGAACATCATCGATCCTTCCGTTCCGGTCGGAAAAGACGACAGCGAGAATGTCGAGAACGAGAAATTCGGCGAGCCGGTCGTTCCGGACTATGAGATCCCGTACCATGTGGATATTATGGAGAGCTTTGATGGTATCGACCTCGATGCTGCAAGAAAGACCAGTGGTAACGGTTTCTACTACCTGAAGGGCGATATCGCGAGACTTCACTCCGCGATCCTTTCCTATGCAAGAGACTTCATGATCGACCGTGGCTTCACTTACTACGTGCCGCCGTTCATGATCCGTTCTTCCGTCGTAACCGGTGTTATGAGCTTCGCCGAGATGGAGAACATGATGTATAAGATAGAGGGCGAAGACCTCTACCTGATCGGCACTTCCGAGCACTCCATGATCGGTAAGTTCATCGACTCGATCCTCGACGAAGAGTCTCTGCCGCAGACCCTGACCTCTTACTCTCCGTGCTTCCGTAAGGAAGTCGGTGCACACGGCATCGAGGAGAGAGGCGTTTACCGTATCCACCAGTTCGAGAAGCAGGAGATGATCGTCGTCTGCAAGCCGGAAGACAGCATGGACTGGTATAACAAGCTGTGGAAGAACTCTGTTGACTTCTTCAGAAGCCTGGATATCCCGGTCAGAACGCTCGAGTGCTGCAGTGGTGACCTTGCCGATCTGAAGGTCAAGTCCTGCGATGTCGAGGCATGGTCCCCGCGTCAGAAGAAGTATTTCGAGGTAGGTTCCTGCAGTAATCTGGGCGACGCACAGGCAAGACGTCTGGGCATCCGCATCAGAAACAAAGAGAAGGGCAATTATCTCGCACACACTCTGAACAACACTGTCGTTGCTCCGCCGCGTATGCTGATCGCTTTCCTGGAGAACAATCTCAATGCCGACGGTACGGTAAGCATTCCGGAGCCGCTGCGCATGTACATGGGCGGTAAGGACAAGCTGGTACCGAAGAAGTAACAGATAATACGGGAAAAGAACTCATGCGGAATAAGAAATTTATCATCGGTTTTCTGATCTTTGATGCGGTGGCTGTACTGATCATCCTGTTTGTGCTGATCATACACAATCCGTTTAAGACGAAGGTGGCTCCGGATACGGATCCGACGACAGCCTCTGTGACGACTCGGGATGAGAATAATCCGATCTCAAGCATCAATGATCTCGACTTCGATAAGATGAAGCTGGTCCATACGACACCGTCTCTTATCGGTATGCGTGAAGAATCGGCGCTGACATCGGACGGGAAGTACTATACGGCTTACCGTTCGGAACTGGATCTCGATCTGGACGGTGACGGGGAGCTCGAGTCTGTCAGCATCTCACTCGATGACCATAGTGAGTCTTTCTATGTGCTCGTCAACGATCAGGGTGTTCTTACTGATTATGTTATTCCGGGAACGGAGTTCGCTTTCCGCGAAGAGTATCAGGCGAAAGCCTGCAAAGGCGCTATCCGCGGCTGTTCTGTCGATCTGGACAGTAACGATCCTTATACGGAAGTATTTATCGAGCTTACCCGTGACTCTTGGGAAGATTATAAGACGATCATGGTCCGCTACGACGGATCGAAAATCCACGCTTCGGTCATTCCGGGAGTGCTCAGCGCAGTTTCTAATGCCGGCACGGCGCAGTTCTCATTCTTTGATGAGATCTACGGAGTACATAAGCTCTACAGAACCTATGACATCACTTCCGACGAGGATTTCCTGAAGCCGCAGACCGACTATTTCTTCGCCGACACCAACGTGGAGAAAACTTCTTATACATACATTCTGGATTTTGATATCCAGTGCAAGAACTTACAAGGACAGAACTGCACACTTCGGAAGACTACTTCCTTCTACTGGTGCAGAACAGATAATGAGACATATGTCGATGTGATCACTACGGGAAACTACGTGTACCGTCTCCCGATCACGAAGGACGAAGTCGAGTATGAATCCGGATCACATGCGGTATTCCATCTGGGCGATCATGAGGCGTCTGAGATCGTGACCCGCGGATCCTGACGCATAAAGAGGAGAATAGTAATGAGTATAATCGTAGGACTGGATGTCGGTGGCAGCACCACCAAAGTCGTCGGAATGGACGGCGAAAAGATCATCGGAAACAAGATCGTCAAAGCGGACGATCCGGTCACATCTGCCTTCGGTGCTCTGGGAAAATTCATGGATTCCTATGACCTTAAGATCTCCGATATCGAGCAGCTGAAGATCACCGGTGTCGGTGCTTCTTTCCCGAATGGAAATCTCCTGGGGATCCCGACAGTACGTATCTCCGAATTCTTCGCAACCGGTCAGGGAGGACTGTTCCTTTCCGGACTGGAGCACGCGATCGTAGTCAGCATGGGAACAGGTACCGCATTTGTAGAGGCGACGAAAAAGGAAGTCCGTCACATCATCGGTTCCGGTGTCGGCGGCGGTGCGCTTGTCGGACTGGCGAACTGTGCGCTGAATATCCGTGATTTTGATATGATCGCCGATCTTGCCAAGGATGGTAACCTGAACCACGTTGATCTGACGATTGGAGACATCTCCCATGCGGCGATCCCCGGTCTTACCATGGATACGACTGCTTCGAACTTCGGTAAGATGCAGGACGATGCGACGAAGTCCGATATCGCATACGGCCTTTTCAATATGGTATTCCAGTCGATCGGAACCATGGCGGTCTTAGCCGCGAGAAATGCCGGTATCAAGGATGTTGTTATTACCGGACAGGCGACCAAGGCGCAGATGTGTAATACGATCTACGGGAAGTTCTCGGAGCTTTATAATATCAATTTCGTCGTACCGCAGATGTCGGAGTTTGCTACAGCCATCGGAGCGTGTATCGCCGAGAACGTGTGAGGCACACCATGGAGAATACGGAAAAGACCGTGAAAATGCGTCATACCCGAGCATTTGAACTGGATCTTCTTCGCGGATTCGCGATCTTCATGATGATCCTACATCATTTCGCCTATGATCTCCGGCATATCTTCGAGCATAATGTCTTCGCATTCATCGATTCCGACTGGTTCTGGGCATTTCTGCATCCGTTCTTTCTATGCATATTCGTCGGGATCTCCGGTATCTGCTGCCAGTTCTCGAGAAACAACTTCAAGCGCGGGTTGAAACTGCTGATCGTGTCGGTTGCTTTTTCCGCAGTGACGATCGCGGCGGACCGCTGTTTCGACCTTGACTGTGAGATCTACTTTAATGTCCTTCACGTCCTTACCGTATCGACATTTCTTTTCGCGATCTTCGATCACTTCGAGCAGAAGAAGACAGGTGGAAGAGAGAGCCGCGGCGGCGATATGATCCTCTTTTCCATCGTGCTGCTGTTTATCTTCCTTCTTCAGGCGCTGCCGTATTATAACTACAAGATCAAGAGCGGATGGGTATCCATCCTCGGCATCGAGCCGCACCCGGAGTATTACTGGGATCCCGGCGATGAGATGGGCCTGATCCCGTGGGTCGGCGTATTCTTCCTGGGCGTTCTGATCGGTCGGTTTATCTATAAGAAAAAAGAGACGCTTTTTCCAAAAGCACCGGAAGCCGTCAAGTCCATATCCAAGCCATTTGAGTGGATCGGCAGAAACTCGCTTCTGGTATATATCCTCCATCAGCCGATCATTCTTGCGATCCTGTACGGACTGCATTACCTGGGGGTAGTCTGATGAAGCGGTTCAGTAAAGAGACGGGCAAACCTACCTGGAGACGCTGGTTTTTCCGGATCGTGCTGCCTCTTTGCCTGGTGCTTCTCCTATATGTGCTCCAGAGGATACTGATTCATTTCCCGAGCGTTGGCGAGACCTACGCCAAGACAGGCTTTGTATTCTTTTCGTATCTTCCCGCGAAGATCTCCTCGCTCGTTCCGATCTCGCTCTCGGAGGTCTTTGTCATCACATTCATTCTATCTTTGCCGCTCCTGATCGCCTGGCTGGTCATCCGCATCCGCCGGGCCGTCAAGCAGAAGCGCGGGAAAAAGTGCTTTTTCAATATCGGAAGCGCCGCGGCATGGATCCTGTTCTCGATCTATTTTCTGTTCATGCTGCTGCATGGCCTGAACTTTACGCGTTATTCACTCGATGAGAAGCTCGGTTTCGGAAGAAGAAAATACACTGTAGAAGAGCTTCAGGAAGTCTTTGCCTGGGTCATCTCGGGGCTGAACGAGTCGAGAGAGGCGTGCACGGAAGACGAAAGAGGCGTCGTCGCCTATCCCGGCGGAAAATATGCCTTCTTATCCGACCTCCCGGATCTATATGAGGAATCGGCGAAGAAATTCCCGATGATCAAGGGGAATTCCGCCAGACCGAAACCGGTCATGGTCTCGCATTACTGGTCATATACGTATATCGTCGGAATGTTTTTCCCGTTCTTTGCCGAGCCGAATATCAACACAGATGTACCGTTTGTGGAAATGATGTACAATGCCTGCCATGAGATGTCGCACCTTCACGGGTATGCTGTCGAAAACGATGCGAACCTCGCAGCTCTTCTGATCGCACTGTCCAGTGACTGCCCGGAGCTCCGCTACTGCGGATACTACGAGTCGGTCAAGCTGATCGTCAAGGATCTGGTGATCGCATATAACAAGGACAATAAGAATCTTCAGAAGTTCATGTCCCAGTATCCGGCTGTGGGCGGGTATTTCCGCGACTTTCAGGATGTCGAAGCGTACTGGCTCTCGATCGATCCGCCGGAGATCGTCGAAAAGGTATCCAATGCCGCCAACGACGCCTACCTCAAGGCCAATCAGCAGAAAGAAGGCGTCAAGAGCTACAATATGCCGACATCGATCGTGGCGGATTACTATTTTATCTTCGTGAAGGGAGAAGTGTGATGCGCGATAAGGAAAGTGCAAAAGAGAAGAACGCAGAGCTTTCCTCAGGACAGGAACCCTTAGCGCGCATCGTCGTCCGGCTCGAAGGTCATGCCTTCTATTATCCGGTAAGTGATGTCCTGCGGCTCTTTACCGGCGCGATCCCGAAGGAAGAAGATGGGAAAGTGGTATGTGATGCGACCGCGATCTTTCCGGGAAGAGAAGAACTCTTTTCGGATGAAAAAGCACTTACCATCCGAAGCCGGGTCACGGAGGAATGGGTCGAGACAGTGGTCGAAAAAGATGACGATTCAGAAAGTGATGTAAGCGGAGATGCTTCTGCTATTGTCGTTCAGAGTGCCCCACAGATCTTTATCGATCGAGAAGATCTGGATCTTCCGATCAATAGAGAAGTCAAAAGACAGCTGTATTTCCTGCTTTCGAGGATCCTGAAAATAAGCTTCCCGTGGGGATCGCTTACGGGGATCCGTCCGACGCAGGTCGCCAGAGAACTTGATTCCGAAGAAGATATGCAGGAGATCTACGCAGTAAGATCAGACAAGGCACATCTGGCATTTCTGACCAGAGACCGTGAAAATGCCGTACTCTCGGGATCTTCTCCCGATGTGCTGCATGTCTATATCGGTATTCCGTTCTGCCCGAGCCGCTGCTCGTACTGTTCGTTTATTTCCCAGGAAGCCCCGAGAAAGACGGAAATCCTTCCGGGATATGTCGATGCGGTTCTTACGGAACTGGATCTGGTCCTTCCGAAGATCACCTCGAAGATCGAGACGCTCTATGTCGGAGGAGGAACACCGACGGTACTGCCGGAAGTGCTTTTCGAGAAGTTTATAAGAGGCGTGCTGTCGCACCCGGAATTTAGAAGTGTCAGGGAAGTCTGCGTCGAGGCGGGGCGCCCGGATACGATCACCAAGCGGAAACTGGAGGTTCTCGCGGAGCTCGGGGTAAACCGGATATGCATCAACCCGCAGACGCTGTGCGATGCGACGCTTCAGAGAGTCGGAAGAAAGCACAGTGCCAAGGACTTTACGGATGCCTTTGAAATGGCGAGGGAAATGGGCTTTTCGGTGATCAATACCGACCTGATCGCAGGGCTTCCCGGTGAAACAACGGAAGAATTCTGTGAATCGCTCATGAGGATCATCGCACTGCGGCCGGAAAATGTCACGGTGCATGCGCTGTCAAAGAAGCGCCGATCATCACTTCGGCGGGAAGAGGTCGTCCAAGCAGAGGATAACGGCACAAAGCGGGTCGAGAACATGCTCTCCTTCGCTTCGCAGAAGCTTCTTGCGGCGGGATATTCTCCATATTATATGTATAAACAGAAGGATACGATCGGCGGGCACGAGAATATCGGATACTGCCTGGATGGCACCGAATGCATCTACAATGTCGCCATGATGAGCGATCTTCGGTCGGTGCTGTCATTTGGGGCCGGCGGTATGAGCAAGAGGGTATTTCTGAATCCCGCGGAGAATGACGGATCTCAAGGAGCGAATGTGAGGATCGAGAGATGCCCGTGTATCAAGGAGCCGACACAGTACATTACGGATGTCACGGCGATGGCGGAAAGAAAGATCCGGTTCTTCGAAGGGGAATCCACTTGTAATTCGGAAAATTCATGATATAATTGTCAAGTATGCAAAATCGAGGTGTAGCGCAGTTGGTAGCGTACGTGCTTTGGGAGCATGGGGTCGCAGGTTCGAACCCTGTCACCTCGACCAGAAGACCGGTTTGAGATGATCTTTTAGATCTAATCAAGCCGGTTTTCATGTTTAATCGTCGTATTGCCCGAAAAATGGAAAAATATGTGTCTATTGTTCGGAATATGGTCTTGTTGTAATTTACTGTTTTTCATTATAAAATCATAATGTATTTAGAACTTGGAAAATGCGTTTTACGCAATTTGGAGGTAAAAAATGGAGAAGAGAAAAGTTCAAAGATTTAAGAAATTATCGGCAGTGATGCTGGTTTTCGCTATTATCTTCTGTCTTACCGGATGTCTTCGTTATGAAGCAAAAGCATCTGTAAAGACAGATGGAACATGCGATTTCAGCTTTACCTATGCTATTGATACAAGTATGACCGGTGACACTGGTTCCGGTACCGGAACTGAAGAGGCTCAGAAGGCTTTCGATGAAAGTGAAAGTGCCTGGGATGTTGAAGAGTATTCCGATGGCAAATTTAAGGGCTTTACAGCTACTCTGAGTGATGTTGCTCTTGAGGATCTCGCAGATGAGCTCGATGCAACCGGCAACTTTAAGAAATTCTCCCTCGAATATGATGAGGATTCCGAGACTTACACACTTGACTGGGAAACTTCTTCTGTAACAAGCGAGGCTAAGTCTCAAAATATTTCTAAAGATACGCTCGAGCAGTACGATGGTTACATGAAGTTCGTACTCGAACTTCCGGGTAAGGTTATCGAGTCTAATGGTACAGAGTCCAAGGGCGGTAAGGTCGTTGAATGGAATCTGATGGAAGTTGATGAGGATGGCATCCATGCTGAATTTAACCTCAAGTCTTCCGGCAGCGGCGCTCCGATCGGTCTGATCCTCGCTATCGTCGGTGGTGTTGTAGCTGTTGCTATCATCGCAGTAGTTATCGTTCTTGTTATGAAGAAAAAGAAGAACACTCCTCCGACAGCTCCGGAAAATGATTATTCCGGTGTTATCCCGCAGGCTCCAGTAGCTCCGCAGGCTCCGGTAAATCAGGCTTATGCACCTGTAGCACCTCAGGCTCCGGTTGCTCCGGTAGCACCTCAGGCTCCTGTAGCTCCAGTAGCTCCTCAGGCTCCTGTAGCTCCGGTAGCTCCTCAGGCTCCGGTTGCACCTGTAGCACCGCAGGCACCAGTAGCTCCGCAGGCTCCGGCTGCACCAGTTGCACCTCAGGCTCCGGCTGCTCCGCAGGCTCCGTCGAATGACATTCCGCAGAACCCGACACTTTAATGGATTCCTAGGATCAATAATCAGATTATTTCAAGGAGGCTGTCCACCGGGCAGCCTCCTTTTTTGTATCTATATTCTTTTTTCGTCTATAGCCTTCATTTTTTGCTGACTTATCTAGAGTTGGAAGGATGTAAATTTATCTTGCACGTTGCGGTAAATAGAGTATAATGAATTTGTTCAATATTTGAACGAATAAACGAAAAAATGAACGGATGTGTGACTATGAGCCTTCAAAGAAAACATTTCGATATTCTGGTTGCTCTGGCCGAGTCAAAGGAAGCGCTGACGCAGCGCGATCTGGAGAAGATTACTGAGTATTCTCTAGGGACGATCAACAAAGTCTATCGTGAACTCGTGACGGATGGACTGGTCGATGCAGGCAGAATCACCGACAAAGGAATCGAGGCGCTGGAACCGTATCGGGCGAAGCGGGCAGTGTTCATTGCGGCGGGTTTCGGATCCAGAATGGTACCGATCACGCTCAATACGCCGAAGCCGCTGGTGCGTGTGAAGGGCAAGAGGATCATCGATACGCTTCTGGATGCATGTCTTGAGGCGGGGATCGAGGAGATCTATATCGTCAGAGGGTATCTCGGCGAGCAGTTCGACCAGCTCCTGTATAAGTATCCGATGATTCATCTTCTGGATAATCCTGTGTATAACGAAGCCAATAACATCAGTAGCGCGATGGTGGCAAGGAATCTGTTCTCAAGCTCTTATGTTTTCGAGGCGGATCTGGTGCTCTCTAATCCGAAGATCATCACCAGGTACCACTATACTTCCGACTTCCTTGCGATCCCGAAGGACAGAACGGATGACTGGTGCTTCGTTGTCAAAGACGGCGTGATCAAGGAAGAAAAAGTCGGCGGTGAAAACTGCTGGCAGATGGTCGGCATCTCTTTCTGGAACAAAGAAGACGGTGAGAAACTGGCAGAAGATGTTCCGGCTGTATTCTCCGGTCCGGGCGGAAAAGAACGCTACTGGGAGCAGGTGCCGCTCGTATATAAGAAAGAGAACTATAAAGTCGAGGTCCGCGAGTGCAAGGAAGATGACATCATCGAGATCGATACTTTCCGTGAGCTAAAAGAACTCGACCCGGCCTATGATGTATAAGCCGACTGGGTGCTGAATCACTACGAACAAAATAATAATCAATAAGATTAAATCCAATAAGAAAGAAGAAATACTATGGAACCAGTAAAAAGAAATATCCTGTTAAATCCGGGTCCGTCCACGACGACCGATACAGTAAAGTATGCGCAGGTCGTACCGGATATCTGCCCGCGTGAGAAAGAATTTGCCGGCCTGATGAAGAGCCTTCGTGAGGATCTCGTAAAAGTTGTTCACGGTGACCTTCAGGAATACACTTCCGTTTTGTTCTGCGGCTCGGGCACGATCAATATCGATGTCTGCATCAACTCGCTTCTTCCGGAAGGAAAGAAGGTCCTGGTGATCAATAACGGCGCATACTCTTCCCGTGCGGTCGAGATCTGCCAGTACTACGGACTTCCGCATATCGATCTGAAGTTCCCGGTAGATCAGCGTCCGGACCTCTCGGTGGTCGAGGAGACGATGAAGAACAACCCGGACATTGGACTTGTCCATACGACACATAACGAGACGGGAACAGGTATCCTGAATCCGATCCGTGAGATCGGTGCGCTGGTCCATAAATACGGCGCGATCTTCACAGTCGATACGACAAGCACCTATGCGATGCGCCCGATCAATATCAAGGAAGATAACGTCGATTTCCTGATGGCTTCCGCGCAAAAAGGACTCATGGCGATGACCGGTCTTTCTTTCGTGATCGGTAACCGCGCGATCCTGGAAGCTTCTGCGAATAACCCGAAGAGAAGCTACTACTGTAATCTCTTCCTGCAGTATGACTGCTTCGAGAAGACAGGTGAGATGCACTTCACTCCGCCGGTCCAGACGATCTATGCGACGATCCAGGCCTTGAAGGAATACTGGGCAGAAGGTGAAGAAGCGAAGTGGGCACGTCATACCCGTGTCTTTGATGCGATAAACGAAGGACTGGAAGAACTTGGTTTCCGTCAGGTCATCAAGCCGGAATGGAGGACAGGCCTAGTCTCTTCCGCAATCTATCCGGACGATCCGAACTGGAGCTTCGAGAAGGTGCATGACTACTGCTATGAGCGCGGTTTCACCATCTATCCCGGAAAGATCTCGACGACGAATACATTCCGCCTCTGCGCACTTGGTGCGATCGATGCACCGGATATCAAGGATTTCTTTAAGGTGTTCCGCGAGGCACTTGAGACGACCGGCGTGAAGATCCCGGTACAGTACAAGTAAACCCGCACGAGCAGTGCTTTTAGATAAGGTCAAGCAAGGAGAATCATAATGAAAACAGCATATACATGTTTCTGTACAGACGTGATCCATGAAGGACACATGAACATCATCAACGAAGCAAAAAAACTCGGTAAAGTCATCATCGGATGCCTTTCCGATCAGGTCCTGATCCGCTATAACAAGTTCCCGACGATCTCGCAGGATGAGCGTATGCGTCTTTATAAGACGATCCCGGGCGTGGATCAGGTCGTTCTGCAGGAGCAGATGCAGTACGATGACGTGATCGAACTCATTCACCCGGATTATGTCGTTCATGGCGATAACTGGAAAGAGGGCCCGGAGAGCACGCTGCGCGCACATGTTCAGGAACTCCTTTCCGCATATGGCGGTGAGCTCGTCGATGTTCCTTATACCTTCAATGACAAGGTCAGAAAGATCGACCTGCAGCTCCGTGAGAAGCTGGCGATGCCGGAATATAGAAGAAAGAGATTAAGACAGCTCATCGAGATGACACCGATCGTGAAGGCGATGGAGGCACACAGCGGCCTGACAGGCCTTATCGTTGAGAAGACAGTCGTTGAGCACGAAGGAAAGCTCGACCAGTTCGACGCGATGTGGGTCAGCTCCCTCTGCGACAGTACTGCGAAGGGTAAGCCGGACATCGAGCTCGTCGATATGACCTCCCGTTTCAGAACGATCGAAGATATCACGGAAGTTACCACGAAGCCGATCATCTTTGACGGTGATACCGGCGGACTGACCGAGCACTTCGTATATACAGTAAGATCTCTCGAGAGACTCGGCGTTTCTGCCGTTATCATCGAGGATAAGAAGGGCCTTAAGAAGAACTCCCTCTTCGGAAATGAAGTCAAGCAGACACAGGCAACGATCGAGGAGTTCTCCGAGAAGATCGCTGCCGGTAAAAAAGCACAGCTTACCGACGACTTCATGATCATCGCCCGTATCGAGAGCCTTATCCTCGAGCAGGGCATGGAAGATGCACTTGAGCGTGCTTTTGCCTTTGTAAAAGCAGGCGCCGACGGCATCATGATCCACAGCAGAAAGAAAGATCCGGCTGAGATCTGCGAGTTCTGCGACAAGTTCCGTGCCGTGGATCCGAAGACACCGATCGTCGTCGTTCCGACAAGCTTTAATACCATCACGGAAGATGAACTTGCTGCTCATGGCGTCAACATCGTCATCTACGCCAACCAGCTGACAAGATCCGCATTCCCGGCGATGCAGCAGACCGCGGAAGATATCCTGAAGTATCACCGTGCAAAAGAAGTCGATGACAGACTCATGTCCATCAAGAACATCATCACGCTGATCGACGAGATCTGATCAGCGTTGCGCCTGTGACGGGCCTCTGAAAAACATAAGACAGGTGCGGCATGCCTGAAGAATAGGAGAAGAATATGAAAGTTGAAAAACTTGTTGATATCATTGGAGCAGATTTTTATACCGGTGTTCCGGATTCCCAGCTAAAAGCACTGTGCAATTACCTGATGCATACCTATGGCATCGATGCGCATCACCATGTGATCGCGGCAAACGAGGGTAACTGCACGGCTCTGGCGGCAGGATACCACCTCGCCACAGGCAAGGTCCCGGTCGTCTATATGCAGAACAGCGGTGAGGGAAACATCATCAACCCGGTCGCCAGCCTTCTGAATGATAAGGTATATGCGATCCCGACTATCTTCATCATCGGCTGGCGCGGCGAGCCCGGCATCCACGATGAACCGCAGCATATCTATCAGGGTGAGGTTACGATCAAGCTTCTGGACGATATGGGTATCGCAAGCTTTGCGATCGGAAAAGACACGACCGATGAGGAAGTGGAAGCGAAGATGGACGAGTTCAGAAAGATCCTTGCGGAAGGTAAGGATGTCGCATTTGTTATCCGAAAGGGCGCTCTCTCCTACGATGAGAAAGTCGTCTATGAGAACGATAACACCATGGTCAGAGAAGAGATCATCCAGCACATCGTGGCCGTCAGTGAAGAAGACCCGATCATCTCCACCACAGGTAAGGCGTCACGAGAGCTTTTCGAGACGCGTGTAGCAAACGGCCAGAGCCATAAGTATGACTTCCTGACTGTCGGATCGATGGGCCACAGCTCCTCGATCGCACTGGGTGTCGCGATCAATAAGCCGAACCAGAAGATCTGGTGTGTCGATGGTGACGGCGCGGTGCTGATGCACATGGGTTCCATGGCGCTCCTTGGTTCCAACCAGCCGAAGAATCTCGTACATATCGTGATCAATAACGGCGCACATGAGACCGTCGGCGGCATGCCTACAGTCATGGGTGATGTCGATCTCGTCGGCGTGGCCAAGGCCTGCGGTTATCCGTATGCTGTCCGCGTCAATGATTTTGAGGAACTTGACCGCGAGCTGAATCTTGCCAAGGGATTAAATGAACTCTGTCTGATCGAAGTCATGTGCAGTATCGGTGCACGTGACGACCTCGGCCGTCCGACCACGACAGCTCTTGAGAATAAGCAGAATTTCATGGAGTATATCGCAACGCTGTAAGCTACAAAATGATATAAGCTTCGAAAACAAAGTAAGCTTCAAAAATGCTATAAGCTTCCAATGAAAAAGGAGGTTCGGGTATGGCTCATCTGACGACGTATTCGTGCAGAAACTGCGGAGGCGTCCTGATCAAGGACCAGATGCAGGAGGTACTCGAATGTCCTTTTTGCGGAAATGCATATGACCTTGTAAGAATGCACAGTGACGAATATCTGTCCCGTGCCCAGGTCAATATGCAGCAGATGGAATTTCATGCGGCAAAGGAAAAGTATGAAACGGTCTTAAGTAAAGACCCGCAGAATTTTGACGCGCTCCAGGGACTTGTATTGTGTTCCGGTAAGGTCCAGTCCGAAAAAGAACTCCGTACGCCGGGAAAAATGAAAGACCGTGCATTTGATGAGATGATGGCGGCGGCAGATGATGCGAAGAAGAGAGCCGCCCCGGAGCATGCGGAATATTTCTCCGTGCTCCATCAGCTCACCGAACTTGCGAAGAATCACCAGCTTACTGATAAAAGGATAGATTCTCTTTCGGAAGCTTCCTCTGAAAAATTCCATAGATTCGCGCTCCAGGATGTTGTCAGGACCGCCTATTATACTCTGATCTGCACTCTGATCGGTGTTACTATTCGTGTATGGACACAAGTTCCTGAGGACGCGAAATTAATGCTCACGATCGTCCTGATCCTGGTGGGATTATTGGTCGTTTCTTTTATCGTGGATAATCTGTTCTTAAAACCATTTCTGAAAAGAGACACGCATAAGGAGTTATCTAAGCTTCATAATGCCAAGGATACCAGTGTCCTGAATCAAAAAGCACTGGAAAAGGACTATGCGGAACTGTATCAGAAGCTCGAGAGCCTAAGACCTGAGAAGCAGGACGCCTCTGCTGCACCTGCCTACAATTCTTCGTTAGTAAAAGATCTTATTTCAGAAGATTCGGAAGGCGCCTTGAGCTGCTCGCAGTGCGGAGGGAAGCTTCTGCCGGATAAAACAAATCGAGCATACCGGTGTACGTCCTGCGGAGTCGCATTCGGAAATACGATCCTCTTTGACGAAAATGCTGTAGAGAACGCGAAAAAGTCGATCCTTGACGGAGAGTTTAATGAGGCGGATCTGTGGTGCCGCTGTGCACTGACGACGCAGCCGCATAATTTCTATGCGCTGCAAAGACGCGTCCTGTGTGCCGGGAAATGGAAAATGATGAGTGATCTTGTCGCCCAGAAGACGCTGACATCGATCCGGAAAAAGAGCGTGCTGGCGCGGCTTAATGAAGCGAAGGAGCATGCGGCTACTCCCTATGATGCGGAGTATTTCCAAAAGTGCGATGAAATGATCGATCTGCATGAACGGTACTGGGCAAAGACGAGAGAGTACAGTAAAGATCCGCAGGCGATCAATTCCTTAAAACAGGAACTAGAGGCGAAAGGCCGCGAGATCTACGATATCGATAACATGCGTGAACAAAGCGCGATGTCAGGTGTTATCTGATTAGGATCAGAGATCCCCTTTATAATTCAGGTATGGGAAAACAGGATCACTTTTCTTCCTGTTTCCAGTTCTTCTTATCAAAGATATCCGGACCGTTGAGAGAATACCAGATCGTGTCGGTAAAGACATTGCCGGCGTCCTTCTGGAGATCCCAGCGGTCTGTGTACATGATCAGGAGTTTGTCGGCATCCTTCGCTTCGGGCTGGAAGATCGGGCGGGAAGTGAAGGGATTGACCGGATCGTCGATCAGGCCGTTCATCGCAAGATACGGAGTATCGGCGTTTGTCATGAAGGTGTAGTCCGTCTTAAAGTCGCCCGTCGCACCGAAGTCCTTTACGAAAAGCACCGGGTTATACGCCATTGCGTCCTCGGGGTTATATTCCGCGCCGGCATTCGCACCATCGAGGAAGAGCATGTCCTCATAGTGCTCCAGCGGCCAGCCGTGGTCGGATACGATGATGATCCTGGTGTTGTCATAGACACCGATCTCCTTGAGATGATCCATCCACCGGCCAAGCTGCAGCCATGCCGCCATATTGCACTGGTAGTGCGTGAGCTTATAGCGGGTGCGGGGCTCCATCGCAAGGGTCCTGCCATCGCAGGTGAAGCGGTCGGTGTGCGTCTTATCAAACTCCGTGTTATCGACTTCATACTGTGGCGCATATTCCGGCTCCTGGAGCGGCATCGTGTTATGTGCCGTGCCGTTCTGGATCAGGAAGAAATGGTTCTTGCCGGAGGTATCTGCCTTCGTCAGGGAAGGCAGCGCATGCAGAGATTCGTAGGAATCACGGAAAAGATTCATATATGCCGGCGAGATGATGTAGTGTGCTTCATCGTCGCCGAAAGTCTGCATCGAGAGCTTACTGTTATCGGGCGCGAAGTAGGTGCCATCCGTATAGACGACCGGCTGGAAAATCAGCGGGGACGCCTTCATGAGGCTGTAGCAGAAGAAGTTTCTCTTCCAGGTGGACATGATCTGCTTATCCGACGCATCCGAATCACGGAAAAGTCCGAGCTCGGTGTTATAGGCCTTTATTCCCGGATACGGATCGTAGATCGACAGATCCGGGATCGCGCTATAGCCGGCAAACGGCGGGTCAAATACCGTGACATCATATCCGTTCTCAGAAAAAAGCACCGGCATCGTGAGCAGGGCTTCGTCGTGCTTCTGAACGAGGGAGACATCGGATCTGCTGTTGATCGCATCCGGCGTATAGTCATACCCTCCGAAAAGCGCCGGCGCCGCGATGACGGTGCGCATACCGAAGGAAAGAGTATTGGGATACCAGGTAAATCCCGAGAACTGGGAAACCAGTTCCGGACGCTCCTGGAACATATATGGGATATAGGCGGAGATCGCGCGGTCCACCATGACGACGACTACGTTCTTGCCGTCTTTACTGAGTTCTACGGTAGGAAGATCCTTCGTGGTGCTCTCCATCACGCGGCGGATCTTCGGCATCTCAGAGCTGATCTGATAGATGTTATAGCAGGAGATGGCGGTGGCTACGATCACGAGGATCGGCGCCAGGAAACGGACGATGGCAGTGCTTTTGACGAAGAGGAAAATAACGGCAGCGATAATGACAGCTACAAGAAGCAGGTTCAGCATCGCTGATGCGGCATCGTGCACGAGTCCTGTGTCGAACTGAAGGTCGGATGAGAGGATACTCTCGCTTTTGCCGAAGAGAAGGAAGTTCGCTGTCCCGATGAAGGCGAGGCACCAGATGGCGCAGGCCGCGCGCTTACGGTTCTTCGGACCCGCGAGGTAGTAGAAAAGTCCGCCCCAGATCACAAATGCACCTGTTGCGGTGAGAAGCGAGTAGATGATGTATCGTACCGGTGAGTGGACGGAGGTCATCAGGACGAACTCGGAGGTCGAGGACGAGATGACGAAGGACGGGATCAGTGCACCGAGGAAAACACTCAGGAAGATCGCGCCGAGAAGGAAAAGCCTGTTGGTCGAAGGATCTTTCTCGACGGAAGGCTTCTCCGCCTTTTTCGGCTTCCTGTTCACGATGTTCTTGATCAGTGAGAAGATGTTGTTCAGCGTCCAGTAGAGGACCAGTCCCGACGGGGAGTTATAAAGAAGCACGAGGAAGATCAGTGCCATACCGTGGAGCTGGATCTTGTCCTTGAACTTCAGGCCCTTCGTATAGATCTCCGAAGAGACGACATTGATCAGGGTCATCAGGACAGGAAGAACGTTGATCGTAAGGCCGCCGATCGTAAGAAGCTTGTCCGGCTGGCCGAGGTCCTTAATGATCCAGAAGCTCGTGCCGCGGAGGACCGGCAGGTCCGAAAGGAAATTATATGCCGCGATGAAGAACGGGATCTGCAGAAGAAGTGCGATCGAGGATCTCAGCGCGTAGATCGGCTTATAGTTGTTCTCTTTATAGAAGGCCTGGAGCATCATGTAACGCTCGTCGCCCTTAAAGGTCTTCTTGATGTGATCGACGAAGGGCTCCATGCGTGTCTGCCGGTCTTTCTCCTGCGCCTGGATCGCATCCGCCCGGTTATAGAAGGGGAGAAGCAGGAGATTCACGACGAGACTTAAGGGGAAGATCGCCGCGCCGTAGCTTCGCAGAAAATGGTACGCGGCCGCATAGACCGCCTCCAGGATCAGCGTTAGAGGTGAGAGTAATAGTTGATATAGGATACTCCCGAACGACACTTCTTACCCTTTCTTTTTCGATTTCTTCTTCGAATCCTTTTCGGATACTTCTTCGGTTTTCTTCGTCAGTTCCTCATACTTGGAGACGAGGTAGTCGCAGACACGGGTGGTGCCTTCGCCCTGATATGCCCAGGCTTCGTCTCTTACCTGATGACGGCTCTCGGCAAAAGAACTGTCCTCGAGGCAGTCATCGATCATCTTCTTTAAGTCGCCTCTGTTTTCCTTCGTGAGCTTGGCGCCCAGTCTCGGGATAACGCTTAAGCCCCACGGGAGACGCTTGAGCCACCATGCATCATAAGGAGATGCATCGAACTCGGTGTCTGCGCAGATGACCGGCTTATCGAATACGAGCGAGAAGTCGAAGATAACACCACTGAAGTCGGAGATCAGGATATCGGAGCGGTTCAGGGCATCGAAGTTATCGGTATCTCTGTTCCACTCGATCTGATCACCATCCGGGAACTCCGCCATCAGCTTATCCATCAGTTCTTTTTCCGAAGTAAAGGACTGCGGGTGCGGACGGACGATGATGTGATATCCGGTCGCGAGAAGATCGCGGATGAATTCTTCACCATAGCGGGAAAGGATCGCGCTCGCGCCCCAGGAAGGAGCGAGAAGCACAGTACGGGTCTTTCTGGAAGAATCAGCGGAGGGTGCTTTTTCCGAATCGGAATCAGAGGAAGAACTGTCAGAAGCAGCTGCTTTTCTCTCCTCGAATTTTCTCTTCTTTTCATCCATAAAAGGCGAGCCCGTCAGGACAAGTTCTTTTGCCTTCAGATGGCGGACCTCCTCGAGGTCACGCGTGTCATCGATCTGGAACTGGCCGGAGCAGAGGACCGCATCGTAGAAGTCGATACCGAACATTCTGTAAGTCGTCATCTCGGCAGGGGAGTGCGGGATGTGGACGTAGTACTTGGCGTCCTTGCTACGCTTCCACTGATAGACATCCACGCCCGGAGTAGTGGAGAGAACGATCGTTGCCTTGACGAAGTTGAGCTTCGCAAATGCCTTGTTACCGGGACCGATGCACTCGGTCTTGACGTGCTCCATCTCGGATTTCAGGCCCGGATCATCCTCGGAGGCGGTCATATAGACGCAGTCAAAACCTCTCTTATCCATCTCCTTCAGGATCGGCTCGAAGACCGACCAGTAACGCTTGTCATCGGAAAAGATCGCGAGCTTGATCGCCTTATCGGAATCATCCTTCGCTTTACCGCCGCTCAAGAGAAAACGGATCTTGACCCACAGGCCTTTGAAAGCAAATCTCGCTACGCCGAGAAGACCGATCAGGATCGCAAAGAGCATGGAACCCGTACCCGGGTCGATATAAAGTCGTACGATATTCATCATCAATTCTCCTCTTTTTTCCAGTTCTTCTTATCCAGTACGTTCTGGTTCATAAGCTCGTACCAGATGGTGTTGGTGAATTTGTTGCCGGCATTGGACTCGGCAGACCAGTTGTCCGTGTAAAGGACATACATCGGGCCTTTCTTCGCATCCGGCTGATAGATCGGATTTCCGGTGAACGGGTTGAGCGGGTTATCCAGAAGACTGCTCATCGCAAGTGTCGGAGTATCCGCATTGGTCATGAAGGTGTAGTCTGTCTTAAACTCTCCGGAATCTCCGAAGTCCTTATAGAACAGAAGCGGGTTATAACCCATGGCATCTTCCGCATTATAGAGCGTATCCGGATCGCCGTCGCCGAAGAGCAGGTCGTCGAAGCTTCCGAGACCCCAGGCGTGGTCGGATACGATGATGATTCTGGTATTCTCATAAACGCCCAGTTCGCGCAGGTGATCCATCCACTCGCCGAGACGGTTCATGACGGCCATATCGCACTGGTAATGCGCCATCTGATAGGTAGTATCCATATGCATCGTGACACCGTTCAGAGAGAATCGGTCCGTATGCGTGCGGTCATATTCACCGTTCTTAACCACATCGGCCGGTTCGTAATCCGGCTCCTGCAGAGGGATGATGTTATGGGTGGCACTGTTCTGCATCATGAAGAAATGGTTCTTGCCGGTGTCCTTCGCGACTGTGATGGACGGAAGCGCACGCATGACCTCGTAGGAATTCATGAAGGAATCCATCAGCGCCGGCGGTACAGAATACTGCTCGATGGCGCCGCCCTGGATCAGGGCTGTGCTGGATGTACCCGGCTGGAAGTAGATACCCGTGGAATAGACGGCCGGCTGCATGAAGAGCGGCGCGACTTTCATTACCGAGTAGCAGAAGAAGTTACGCTTCCAGATCGATTTCATATTGCCGGCGATGTCCGAAGAATCACGGAACTGGCCGAACTCGGTGTTATAAGCCTTGATCTGCGGATAATCCTCGAAGAGCGACAGATCCGGGATCAGGCTGTAGCCTGCATACGGCGGATCCATAACGGTAACGTCGTAACCTGCCTCCGAGAAGAGGATCGGCATCGTGAGGATCGCCTGATCGTGCTTCTCCTTGAGGGAGAACTCCGGCCGTTCGTTTGTTGCTCTCGGAGTAAAATCATACCCGCCGAAAAGCGCCGGTGCGCCGACGAGTGTTCTCGTTCCGTAGGAGAGAGTATTCGGGTAGTAGGTGAAGCCTCTGAACTGCTCGGCAAGCTTCGGGTTCTCATTGAACATATACGGAATGTAGGAAGAGACGGCACGGTCGATCATGAGAACGACGACGTTCTTTCCGTCTTTGCTGAAGGTCAGTGTCGGACGCTCGGAAGCGGAATTCTCTTCAATAACTCTGCGGATATTCGGCATCGCTTTCTGGATGTCATAGCAGTTATAGATGGTCATCGCGCCGATCGCCACAAGAAGGATCGGAGAGATGAACTTGATGACCTGTGCTTTTTTCTTATAGACCACGATGATCAGGGCCGTAAGTGCGGCGATCATCAGAAGATCCAGAAAGACCTTATTCTTCGCGATATCCAGTGCGACATCGAAGCGAAGGTCGGTCGTCAGGGAGTTACTGTTCTGACCGAAGACCATATAGTTTGCCACGCCGGTGATCGCGCAGACCCACATCGCGCCGGTAAAGATGCGCTTCGCTTTATTGCTTGCAAGATAGTAGAAAAGTCCGCTCCATACAAGGAAGAAACCGGCCGCTGTGAGGAAGGCGAAGAATACATAGCGGTTCGGAGAATGTACGTCCGAAGTGATGACGAACTCAAGCGGGGAGGACTTGATGATCGCAGAAGGGATCAGGCCGCCCAGAAGGATCGTCAGGAATGCAGCAGCGCCGAAGAAGAGACGGTGATCCGGCTTTTTCTCCTCGGCCGCGGAGACAAGTGCTTTTGCCTTACGGCGGGGAAGAAGACCGATAAGGAGCGGGATCAGCATCAGTGCGCCAAAGGCGAGGACGCCGAGGCGGTAGTTCGGAAGACCGTGGAAGAATCCGAAGCCGTAAACCAGGACTGCCAGACCGCCGATACCGAAGAGGATACCAGCTGTGCGGACCTTGTTCTTCGTGCCGTTAACGACGTTCTTAAGAAGCGAGAAGATGTTGTTGAGCGTCCAGTACAGAACCAGTCCGGACGGGGAATCGTAGAGGAGTACGAGGAAGATCAGGGCCATGCCGTGGAGCATGATCTTGTCCTTGAACTTCAGACCCTTGGTGTAGATCTCCGAGGAAACGACATTGATCAGCGTCATCAGGATCGGCAGGACATTGATCGTGATGCCGCCGATGACGATAAGGCCGTCCGGCTTGGAAAGGTCACTGAAGCACAGGAACTTCGCACCCTGAAGGTCCGGAAGCTTCGACAGGAAGTTATACGCTGCGATGAAGAACGGAACTTCGAGGACAAGCGCGATCGAGGATCTTACCGCGTAGATCGGCTTGTAGTTGTGCTCTTTATAGAGGGCCTGGAGCATCATGAAGCGCTCATCGCCCTTAAAGGTTTTCTTGATATGCTCGACAAATGGAGCCATTTTCTTTTCTCTTTCGCGCTCCTCTTCCTGGATCTTATCTGCACGGTTATAGAACGGCAGAAGCAGGAGATTGACCACGAGAGACAGCGGGAAGATCGCCGCGCCGCTCGATCTCAGAAGCTCGAACGCAGTACTGTACACCGCTTCAAAAATCAAGGTCAGCGGCGACAGAAAGAGTTGGTACATGATTGATCCAAAAGACATAGAATCAGACTTCCTTCAATTTTCTTTTTCCTTTTTTTGTGTCCGTTTGCAGGTGGCCGGGATCCGGTCCGCGCATGTTAAACGGTTTCCTGTCCGGGAGCTGCGCGGGCTTTTTCCATGGCAAAAGCACTTGGACGAACAGAAAAGATTATAGCATGACATAGTAAGTATCTCAACTATTAATGCGCGCGTGCGTATATATGTGTGCGCGAGTGCGGGCGCGCGTGGGCGTGTGTACATGCGTAGGCGCGGGAGCGTGGGTATGTGTGCGTGCATGCGTGCGGGCAGGTGTGCGCGCGTATAAAAAGGACGGGTATTAAACGAAGCGGGAATATGATAAAGTTAATCCATTAGATGATCTGTCATGAGGATTTGGCACGAGGTTAGAAAATGATGAACGGAAAAATCGATGCGATGCATATTTCTTTTGACGCGCCGGCGAAGTGCTGGGAAGAGGCGCTGCCGGTCGGAAACGGAAGACTTGGCGGCATGGCGTTCGGACTTCCATATTCGGAGCGGATCCAGCTCAATGAGGACAGCGTCTGGTTCGGCGGACCGCAGAACAGAAATAACCCGTCCGCTCTGGAAAACCTTCCGAAGATCCGCTCGCTCATCATGGAGGGACGCATCCGCGAGGCGCAGGAACTCTGCACATTTGCGCTGTCCGGACTTCCGGAGGAACAGCGCCACTACGAGCCTCTCGGGAATTTATATATTGAGTTTGACGGGACAGAGATGGATTTCTCGGATTATTCCCGTGAGCTTGATCTTGCAACGGCAACCGTCACGACCTCCTTTACGATGAAGCGCACGATCGGTGGCGAGCTTTGTGATGTAAAGTACACCCGTGAAGTCATCGCGAGCTACCCGCAAAATGCGATGCTTATCCATCTGACGGCTGATCGTCCCGGGGCGCTGAACTTCCATGCGCAGCTCGGACGCGGTGCCGGAAAACCCTGGGAAGAGATCCCATATCAGAAGCAGACGATACGAAGACAGTGCTATAACGGTTTCTGCGACAGCATTGTCGGAAAAGCCGGCGGCATCCAGATCATGGAAGCAACATCCGGAGGAAACGGTGTGCATATGGCCTGCGGGATCAAGGTCATCGCCAAGGGCGGAAGTGCTGAACTGATCGGGAACACTACACGCATTCATAACGCGGATGAGGCACTGATCATCCTCTGCGCGGATACGTCTTTCCGCGAGGAGGACCCGGTAGGTGCGGTGCTGGCAAGACTTCAGAAGGTAAGTGCTTTTGCGGGTGAAGAGAAATCTCTGGGATGCGAAGAACTGAGCAAGGCATGGGAAGACCTCTATCAGGAACATGTCGCTGACTACAGATCGCTCTTTGACCGCGTGAAACTACATATCGACGGGCAGGAGGAAGTCGAGCGCTTCTTCCAGTTCGGACGCTACCTCATGATCGCCGGCTCGCGTCCGGGATCGCTGCCGCTGAACCTCCAGGGCATCTGGAATCAGGACTTCGCGCCGATCTGGGGCAGCCGGTTCACGATCAATATCAATGCTGAGATGAATTACTGGCCGGCGATGGTGACGAACCTTGCCGAGTGCCAGGAGCCTCTGATCGAGCTGATCAAGAGGGTGCGCAAGAACGGCCGCGTAACGGCGCGGGAGATGTATGGCTGCGGCGGCTTCATGGCGCACCATAACACGGACATCTGGGGCGATACCGCGCCGCAGGACGTCTGCATCAGCTCGAGTTACTGGGTCATGGGCGGAGCGTGGCTGGCGCTGCATATCTGGGAGCAGTATCTCTTCACGATGGATCTTGATTTCCTGCGGGAGCACTATGACATCATGCGCGAGGCGGCCGAGTTCGTGATGGACTACCTCATCGAAGATGGGGAGTACCTCGTGACATGTCCGACGCTCTCACCAGAGAATACCTACATCCTTCCTAATGGCGAAAAAGGCGTGATCTGCAAGGGCGCGTCGATGGATAATCAGATCATCACTGAGCTTCTAAAGGCCTGCATTTCTGCGGAAGAAGTACTCGCCACTAATGACTCTGCGTCGATCGCCAAGCGTGCTGCGGAGGTGCTTACTCGCATCGCGCCGATCCGCGTCGGCAAGCATGGTCAGATCATGGAATGGAACGAAGACTACGAAGAAGCCGAGACGGGACACCGGCATATCTCCCAGCTGTTCGCACTCTACCCCGGATCGCAGATCACACGATCGGAACAAGTGCTTTTCGAGGCGGCAAAGAAAACGATCGAACGACGTTTGTCATACGGCGGCGGGCATTCCGGATGGAGCCGGGCATGGATCATCAACATGTATGCGCGGCTCGGGGAAGGGGAGAAGGCCTGCGAGAACCTGATGCACCTGATCCGGGAGCAGACGCTGCCGAATCTTTTCGATAATCATCCGCCGTTTCAGATCGACGGGAACTTCGGCGCGACGGCCGGCATCGCGGAGATGCTGGTGCAGAGCCATGAGGAGGATGTGGCTTTCTTGCCGGCACTGCCGGAAGCGTGGGCGAAGCACGGTATCGTCGAGGGGCTCAGGCTGCGCGGCGGTAAGATCGTGGAGGTGCTTGAGTGGCGCGACGGGGAGGTCGTGCGGCTCGAGATTCGATGAGTTGTTCGACAAATTGTTTGACATTCATAGGGCTAGTGTAAAACAAAACGTTGAATGATTCTCAGGATGGGGTTTGCAACCGCTAGAAAATCCCCCGTTTCTCTGCTACTATTAACTTGTTGAAAAGTAGAGGGGGGTAAGTTATGTCTACGACTAATATCGTTATTCTGATTGCGATCGGCGCGTATCTTCTCATGATGATTGCGATCGGCGCTATCTTCAGCAGAAAGAACAAGAACACAGACGATTTCTACCTGGGCGGCAGAAAGCTCGGCCCGATCGTTACCGCGATGAGTGCAGAGGCTTCCGACATGAGCTCCTGGCTCCTGATGGGACTTCCGGCGGTTGCCCTGATGACGGGTATCCCGGAGGCATTCTGGACGGCGCTCGGCCTGGCGATGGGTACATACCTGAACTGGCTCTTCGTTGCGAAAAGACTCCGTGTCTATACGCAGAAAGTCGATGCGGTCACGCTCCCTGATTTCTTTAGTAAGCGCTTCGGCGACAAGCATCACATCATCACATTTGTTGCCGCAGTCTTCATCGTCATTTTCTTCGTACCATACACCGCGTCGGGATTCGCCGCCTGCGGTAAGCTCTTTTCCTCGCTGTTCGATGTTTCCTACACCTACGCCATGATCGCCAGCGCGGTCGTCATCGTGCTCTACTGCACGCTCGGCGGATTCCTCGCGGCATCGACCACGGACTTCATCCAGTCCATCATCATGACGGTCGCACTTCTGGTCGTTCTCGGTGTCGGCGAAGCAGTGACAAACGGCATGGGCAATGTTTTCAGCAATGTACAGAATATGGACGGCTACCTCGATGTCTTTAAGGGCTTTGACGTCGCGAAAAGCACTGTCGGAAGCTACGGCGCGCTGACGGTGGCTTCGACGCTCGCTTGGGGCCTCGGCTACTTCGGTATGCCGCACATCCTCCTTCGCTTCATGGCGATCGAAGATAAGAAGAAACTGAAGCTGTCCCGCCGTATCGCTTCCATCTGGGTAGTGATCTCCATGGGTATCGCAGTCCTGATCGGTATCGTCGGATATTCTCTGATGAAGAATGGTATCGTCCCGGCATATGCAGATGCATCTTCCGCGGAGACCGTCATCGTAGATGTCGCGAAGTGGATCGCATCGCACGGCTACATCCCGGCGTTTGTCGGTGGTGTTATCCTCGCGGGTATCCTCGCATCCACGATGTCCACTGCGGACTCCCAGCTCCTGGCGGCAGCCTCTTCCGTCTCCCAGAACCTCGTTCAGGAGACATTTGGTAAGAAACTCTCTGAGAAAAAGGCCATGTGGCTCGCCCGTATCTGCGTTATCGTGATCTCTATCATCGCGGTATTCCTGGCGCTCGACCCGAGCAGCTCCGTATTCCGTATCGTATCCTTCGCATGGGCAGGATTCGGTGCTGTCTTCGGACCGATGGTTCTCTTCGGACTTTTCTGGAAGCGCACAAATAAGTGGGGCGCACTCGCCGGCATGCTTTCCGGCGGTATCACGATCTTCGTATGGAAGTTCGCTGTCCGTAAGGCTTGCGCAGGCACGATCCTGGATATCTATGAGCTCCTGCCGGCATTCATCATCGCCTGCATCCTCATCGTAGTGGTCAGCCTGATCACCAAGGCTCCGGAGAAAGAGATCGGAGAGACCTTCGAAGCTGTAAAAGCGGAGTGCAAAGCAGATCTGAAAGAAGAACTGACCAAGGCGTAAACTTCGCGAAAAGCACTTGTGCGGCAGCAGTTGCTTACAAGCTCTAACTGATAATGAAATTCTATGAAGTGGTCACTGTAAAGGGTATTTACAGTGACCACTTTGGTGACTTTTAGGGAAATTCTATGTAATGGTCACTGTAGAGGGTATTTACAGTGACCACTTTGGTGACTTTTAGGTAAGAGTTATTCCACTAGACGGAAGTTCCCGGTGAGAGGATCGCGCACCGACGTGTCGATGCGGCCTTTTGCCGGGACTTGTTTTACGAAGTCGGGGCGGCTCTTCGGTACCTCGCGCAGATAATAGTCCAGCGTCAGCGCTTCCCGGACTTCCTCCTCATAGAGCATCGTCTTTTCTTCGGCGAACTCCAGAAGGATCTCGTAGCGGCGGGATCTCGCAGGCGTCATCACGAAATAGTTCTTTTCCTTAAAGAAGTCGGCGAGCGCGCTATACATATCAAATGCCGTCTCAAAGGCGGTGAGAAGAAGCGGCATGGTCACATCGAACTGATGACTGTTATAGAAAAGCTCGACCATCTCTTCCATGTTCTTTAGGTGGCAGAGCTCATCGAAGCGCAGCCATCTGGTAGATAGAACTTCATATGGCGAATCATCGGAGTGGACGATGCCGAACTTCTCGCAGTCTGCTTCGATCGGCGTACCCTTCAGTACTTTCAGAAATCCCAGCGCGAGCTGCGTCGGGGCGAGGGCATATACATCGTTAAAGGAGTTCCGGAAACTCCGGTAGCCCTCGTAGGGAAGGCCGGCGATCAGGTCCAGATGGATCGGGATCGTCTTCGTTTGCGTCAGTTCCTGCACGACTTTCTCGATCTTATGGATCTTCGACGGCCGGTTGATCGCAAGAAGCGTATCCTGATTGGTGGTCTGCACACCGATCTCAAGCTGCACCGAGCCCGGCCGCATCTTCCGGAGAATATCGATCTCCTCTTTATCCATCAGCTCGGCAGCGATCTCGAAGTGGAAGTTCGTCGTGCCGTTATCGTGCTCGAGGATGTAGTTCCAGATGGCCTTCGTGCGGTCTTTGTCGCTGTTAAAAGTCCGGTCGATGAACTTGACCAGCGGGATGTCCTCGTCGAAGAAGAACTGCAGCTCCTTAAAGACGAACGGCAGGCTCCTGTAACGGACGGTCTTGTCGATCGAGGAAAGACAGTAGCTGCAACGGAACGGGCATCCTCTGGAGGACTCGTAATAGACGATCCGGTGCTCGAAGTCAGACATGTCTTCTTCATAGATGAAGGGAAGAGAATCGAGACTAACCAGATCTGACTTAAGGACGCTCGGACGCTCGCGCAACGCGACGTTCGGGATCTCCGAGAAATCAGGTTCCCCGAGAGTGGGCTTCGAGATGTTTTTCGTGTCGTCCAGTTCGTCCTGCACGATCTGCATCGCGCGGCAGTATTGTCCGACGACTCTGGTAAAAGCACTCTCGCCTTCGCCGATGAATATCCCTCGGACATTTCTGTATTCTTCGAAGAATTTCTCGTAATGGTAGGAGACCTCGGGTCCGCCGAGCCAGATGTCGATGTCCGGCAGGACCTTCGGGAGATCCGACAGAAGTTTTCTGACAGCGTCGATATTCCAGATATAGGTGGAGATCCCGATAGCATCGGGCTTCAGGTCACAGATCGATGAGAGGATAGTGTGGATCGGAGTATTGATCGTCGTCTCGTAAATCGAGGTCATCCCCGGATAGACGCGGTCCGCGTAAGCGCGGAGCGAATAGACCGCGGGATTGGAATGGATATATTTTGCGTTGATGGCGACTAGAAGAAAATTCATAAGATCCGCCTCCTTTATCAGCTGCTCAAAAGCTTGTCGAAGTGTGCTTTTCGAATATAGACATATACGCTGCTGCCATTATTGCTGTTACTATTAGTGTAGAACTCATAGCCGCATGTGGCAAATGATTCCCGCAATTCTTCCATAAAAATATCGTCCATGTCCTCGGTGCGAAGATATGCCAGTACGTCCGGCTGCCCCGCGCGAATCGATTCCGCCTGCTGTTCGATGATCTCCCCGCGGTTAAAGTTCGGCGCATAGAAGTACTTGAAGTCCGGCACCGCGCTCGTCAGATCATAGAAGAAAGAGTGGCAGAGGTTGCCGTAATACATATATGTGGCGTCCGGGAAGGCCTCGGAGTACCGGTCCATCGCGATCTCCAGCGGCGGCTTCTCCCTCGGGATGAGAGCAGAGACTGCCGTGATCCGGATGAGAAAGTTTAGAAGAAGTACAGCGCAAAGACACGGAATGACCGCCGTCAGATGCCATTTCGGAAGTCGTTTCTTCAGCGCAGAGGCGAGCGCGCAAGGCCCGAATACCAGGATCGGGACGAGCGTGGCCAGCGCGTAGCGGTAGATCAGCGGCAGTGTGATACAGCCGACAGTAACAAGCGCGCACAAAAGACAAGCGAAGAGTGCTTTTCGCATAGGACTTCCTTCTTTTGCCTTTAGAAAAGCACTTGTAAACGCGGCGATGGCGAGTGCGAAGAGTATGTTGACTGCGAGCTTGGCGGGAAACTGGATCCAGCGGCGGAAATAAAAGAGCTTGAAGCCGGCCTCGCGGGTGTAGCGCAGATTGAAGATGAAGTAGTCGCGGATCAGATTGCTGAGAGCGCCGTGGACGAGGAAAAACAGGGCAAACGGAAGAAGAATAAGTGCGATCCCGAGAAGGAAAAAAGCGGCATCTTTCAGGAAGATCTGGAAATGCTTCTTCGCGAGAAGATAGAGGAAGAACATCCCGAGAAAAGAGAGGTAGTAGATGCAGTAATTTGCTTTCAGAAGGAACACTGCTCCGCAGAAGAGTCCCAGCACCAGCATGTCCTTCCCGGAGAAGATCTGCGGGAGTGAGGAGGTCTCTGTTTGTGCGCTGTTCTTTTCACCTTGAAGATCAGTCTTGGATGCAGGGTACAACGTGTGCTTGTGCTGCTGAAACCGGCGCAGGAATAGATATTCCGACGCGATAAGGAGAAGCAGAATGACGTGCTCGGGCTTCGAACCCGAGTCGAAGAGAGAATTCCGGTGAAGAAAGAGAAGCGCGATCGTGAGCATGACGCCGCAGAAGGAGCTTCCTGCATCGAAGAAGAGCCGCGCAGTCTTGTAGAGAAGATAGAAGGAAGCGGCATTGATCAGCGAGAACACGATCCAGATCCCGAAGCTGTGACCGCCGGAGATAAGAAGCCCGAGGGCATAGACGAAATAGAGAAGAGGACCCTTGTGGTCGAAGATATCACGGTAAGGGATGTTTCCTTTCAGTAGCCCTTTGGCCACGAGCCTGTAAGAGATCTCATCGGTCTCGAAACAGTAGCGGTAGATGGGGGAAAAAGGACAGACGAAAAGAAGCAGGATCAGGATGGAGAAAATGATGATCGACGGGAATAAAACATCTTTATTCAGTTTTCTCGGACGCGTCTCCATAGCGGTTTCCCAGGTGCTTCTCAAGTGCCTCGCAGGGGCCTTGCATATGACCCCCGCGAGGTGGATCGTCATGCCTTTTGTTACCTGAAATTATAGCAGACAGCGTAAAAAAATGAAAAGGACCGTCCTAGGTATGGGGTGGATGGACAGTCCTTTTCGGGGGTATATATCAGGGGCGTCGCAGGAGGATCACATTGCTGTGTATCCGCCATCGACTGGGAGATTGACACCTGTAACGTATGCAGAGTTCTTCGAAGCGAGGAAGAGTGTTGCTGTATCGAGCTCGCCCTCTTCGCCATAACGCTCTTCCGGGATCATAGTCTTCGCGTTCTGCTGGAAGAAATCGCTGTTCAATGTGTCGCGGGTCAGGTCTGTGTAGAAGTAACCCGGGCAGATGGAGTTGACGGTGATGCCATATTTACCCCACTCGGCAGCCAGTGCACGTGTCATGTTTACGACACCGCCCTTCGCCGCGTGGTAAGGAGCAGAACCACAGATCTTATTTCCGACAAGACCGTACATAGAAGCGATGTTGATGATACGGCCGTACTTTGCGCCGATCATGTACTTCTTCGCAACTGCTCTTGCGACTCTGAAGGAACCGAACAGGTCGATGTTCATTTCGTTATTGAACTGATCATCAGTGATGTCCTCTGCAGGAGCAACAGCGCCGGTACCTGCGTTATTCACGAGGATATCTACACGGCCGAACTTCTCGATCACCTTATCGACCATGGCGTTGACAGCGTCTGTGTCTGTGATGTCGCAGCGGAGAGCCAGTGTCTCCACGCCGAATTCCTTAGAAAGGTCAGCGCATACAGCATCGATCATTTCCTGACGGCGGGCAACAGCAACGATAGCACAGCCCTGACTTGCCAGTGCTTTTGCCATCTGAACACCAAGACCGGTGGAGCATCCGGTAACGATTGCAACTTGTCCCTTAAAGTCAAAATAATTTGTCATGTGTTTTATCTCCTTTTTTTACTCTTTTTCCGCAAAAGAGTATATCATTATAGCTCTCGAAATGGACTTTTGCTTTCATTCGTTATTTGTACAAGAAAAAAATGTGCTATCCTATAAACACCTTGCAAGACGACAATGAAAACGGCAAAGTGATTTTCACTATGATTTTCATTTCGTGTGAAAATGATAGAAATGAAAGGAAAAGAAAATGTCCGAGGCGAATAGCGCAAAACGTTACGAGACTACTCTCTGCTATCTTTACGGGGAGCAGGGCGTCCTGATGCTTCACAGAACGAAGAAGGAAAACGACATCAACAAGGATAAGTACATCGGTGTCGGCGGTCATCTCGAGCATGGCGAGTCGCCCGAGGAGTGTGTCCTTCGCGAGGTGAAGGAGGAGACCGGGCTTCTGATGACGTCGTTCCGCCTTCGCGGCATTCTGACCTTTGTGATCGATGACATCGATGAGATCACGTTCCTTTATACCTGTGACGCCTGGGAGGGCGAACTTGGCGGTGAATCTGGTCCGGCCGCTTCCTCTGATGCAAAAGCACTTGCGCCAACTGCCTGTTCTTCTGATGCAAAAGCACTTGCCCCGGCCGCTTCCTGCGATGAGGGCGAGCTCGTCTGGATCGCACCTGAGAGGATCGAAGAACTGCCCATCTGGCCGGGCGACAAGATCTTTTTCCAGCTCCTGTCCGAGAGGGAGGATGTCTTTTCGCTGAAGCTCACCTACATCCACGATGAACTCACCGAGGCCGCCGTAGATGGAAAGAAGATCGATTTTGTAGTATAAATATATGCTAGATGATTAAAGAGAAAAGGAAATAGAAAACGTGGCAGACGAAGAGAAAAAGATAACAGAAGCCGTCGAGGAAGAAGTAGAGGCGGCCGCTGAAAAAACAGAAGAAACTGTTGCTGAGAAGGCAGCGAAAGTGAAAGATGCAGCCGAAGCAAAAACTGAAAAAACGGCAGAGACTTCCGGATCAAAGAAGAAAAAGTCGGCCAAGCGCCGTATGATCGAGCACCGCATCAAGATCATTGCCATCATCGTGGCGGTGATCGCTGTTCTGGTCACGATCTTTTTCACCTGCATCGCCAGCTACAGCTTCTCTGAAAAAGCCTGGCACGTGAAGTTCGACCCGATCCACGGTTATTCCTACACGATCTATCAGAAACAGGATTTTACGCCTGCGCATATCGTGATCGACTCCTGCTCGAAGGGCTCCTCCGAAGTGACTGTTCCGGATTCGATCTGGGGCGTCCGCGTCGATGAGATCTCCGACAATGCCTTTAAGGACTCCGTAAAGACGGTGAAGCTCGGAAAGAATATCGTCCGGGTAGGTGAAGGATGCGCTGATAAGACGATCGTGCTCCCGTACGGATATGGCAGCACGGGCTTCCTGACTGCATTCAAAGATAAGAACGGCAGCGGCTTCTACTATAAGGCCCTGGCGGATAAGACACTCTGCGCATATGCGTATTTCGGCGAGCAGGGATCCTATCAGATGCCGAAGACCTTCGCCGGGATCCCGGTATCGCAGGTAGTCGAGTATTACGCAAATGACGGCTATACGGAAGTTTATGCGGACTACGTATTCCAGTCTTCGACGCTCCTTCCGTACAACATGCATCAGGTCCAGCTTATTGAGAAGGAAGGAATCGATCCGTATGCGAATATGATGGACGGCGCAACTTCCAGAGATAAGATCCGCGGTAAGCTCTTAGGTCTTCCGCAGAATTACAGATATAACGCGGACGGTACTCCTGCAGACGGTGAGACCGCCATCAAGCTCGCGATCGTCCAGCGCGGAAACGGCGTCGGAAAGACTTGCGGTGACGTTTTGAAAGAGTATTCCCCGAGAGATTTCGTCACTGCCGTGAAGTACATCTCCGACATGACCGCCGAGAGCCACACTGAGGATGAACCGGATTTCGAAGCCTGGATGATGGAAGGCTTCGTCACACCATAAATCTTCTGAAAACGTATACAATTTCGAAACATTTCATCGAGTTCTCTCCGCTTCTATCTATGGTAAAATATTCCTAAGATTTAAGCGGAGTTTTTCTGCTGCAAATTATCTGAGGACATGGCCGGTTTCGAGATGAACAGAGTTGAGTATTACTGCGTAAGTCATATTGGTTGTACAAGGTCTGAAAACCAGGATAATTTCATCTGCGAAAAAGCGTACAACACAGATGCGAAGAATACTCCGATCACCCGATGTAACAGTGCTTTTAGCGTCTCAGAGCCCGTGATGCTCGGCGTTTTTGACGGCATGGGTGGGGGCGAATACGGCGAGGTCGCATCGCTTCTTTCCTCACAGGCGGCATCGGAGATGACCTTCGGCCCGGATATCCCGCAATCGATCGAAGATATGTTTAACACCGCCAACCGGCGCATCTGCGAGTTCAGAGATGAGCACGCGACAGGCTCGGTCGGCGCCACGGCGGCGGTCCTGGTCTTTACTCCGGACATGATCCTATCCGGAAATATCGGCGACAGCCGCATCTTCCGCATGACGGGAAGTGATTTTCTACAAGTATCCAAGAATCACGTCCTTCAGGTCGGCAATATGAGCAAGGCTACGCTGTCCCAGCATCTCGGGATCCCGGAGGACGAGCGCATCCTGCGGCCGTACTTTCTTCAGAGCGAGTGGGTGCCGGGAGATAAGTACATCATCTGCTCCGACGGGCTGACGGATATGGTCTCATACGAGGAGATCGGGGAAACCTGCAAGAGCGGAAGTCCGAAGGATATTGCCGAGTCTTTATTGGCAAAAGCACTGGAAAACGGCGGGGTGGATAATATAACGCTAATCGTTGCCGGGATTACCGGCTGAACAAATATATAAGTCATACCGGAGGAGGTCCGGTATGCGTGGGGGGAATATATGGAACGCGCAGAGATTTTGGAGCTCGTTTCGAAAGAGTACAGTAACTGGGAGATCGATCCGAAACCATTGGGAAACGGTTCTTTTGGCGTGGTATTCCAGATGGTGAACCGCGATAACGGTGAGAAGCGCGCGCTCAAGGTTATCCCAATCCCGCATGATGATTCGGAGATCGACAGAAGACTGGTGCGCGGATACCCCGAGAGCGAGATCGAGAAAGACTATACCGGCGTGAAAAACCGTGTGCTCGATGAGGTCCTCAATATCATCCAGCTTCGCACGAACGATAATGTTATCAATATTTTCGGATACCGGGAGATCAGAAGGAAAGAGCGGATCGGCTGGGTAGTCTGCTTCGATATGGAATATCTCCCACCGCTCATCGAGACAAAAAGGTTAAATGAGCAGCAGATCGTCCGCATGGCTCTCGATATGTGTAATGCCCTGAAATCCTGCCATGCCAGGAAGATCGTGCACCGCGATATCAAGCCGGAAAACATTCTCCAGAAGGGAGATTCATATGTGCTTGCCGACTTCGGTGTCAGTAAGATGGCGAATACCCAGTCCAGCCTGTCGCTTCGCGGCACCTACGATTACATGGCACCTGAAATCATCAGGCAGGAGGCCTACCCGGATGTTTCTCCGGATACGGTCGATATTTACTCGCTGGGTATCACACTTTATGTGTATGCCAATCAGAACCGTCTCCCGTTTGTCGAAACAGCGAACGACATGATGTATGCGGATAAGCGTGATGAAATGAATATGAAACGCTGGAACAGCGAAGTTATTCCTGCGCCGAGCGGAGTAAGTGAGCGCCTTTCGAAGATCATTCTTTGTGCATGCGAAAAGGACCCGCACCGCCGCTATCAGAGCGCTGCCGAGATGGAGTATGATCTGCTTCACCTGAACACGAATGATTTCCTTTACTGCGACAGAATGAAACAGCTGGCGGCATATGCTTCAAACAGGGTTGCGGTAACGCCGCCTCCAGCTGCTCAGCCGATGAATCATCCGGCAGGATATGTAGCCCGTCCGCAGGTCTCTCCGATGCAGCAGACAATGCCTGTACAGAGACTTCAGCAGCCGGCTCCAAGAGCGCAGCAGACACCGGCTCTGAGAGCACAGCAGATGCCTGTACAAAGAGGTCCGCAGATGCAGGGCAACAAGACTCCATATGTGCCCGCGCAGAAAACTCCGCAAAAACCTGCACCGGCGAAAGCTGCACCTGCGAACACACCTGTCAACAAGAATGCTCAGCAGGGAACAGTTGCTGTAAGCCATCTGATTGACCAGCAGCTTCCGTCTCCGACGAAGAAGCCGGTTAATAAAACGCCTGTACGAGGCGCATATGTGCAGACAAATCAATCAAAAGCAACGACACCGGGTATGCCGGACTCACTTCAGGGTCCTCCCAGAAAATCCAAAAAGAAGAAAGTCATTATCGGTTTGATAGCAGGTGTGGTAGTGGTAGCTTGTGTTGTAGCCGGAATCAACTACATAGGCTTTGAAACTCCGAAAAAGAATAATCAAACGACCACTGTATTGAATAGCCTTCCGCAATATAGCAACAAAGATATATGGTACACGGGAGCAACTACCACCAAGAAGGAGACCAGTAAAGTATCTATTCCTAAACAAACAACTACTGATCAAACACCTCACATAGAAACCTCAAAGCCCAGTGTTAATGCTACTTTGATTGATGCGGCAAATGCACATATAGATGAAGAATTGTACGGACCTACGGTCGAGCACTACTATGATGCTTTGCTCGGAAGAGAACCTTCGTCTGCTGAGAAAGAAAAAGCTTTTTCAGATATCCGCAGAGCACATAGTGCCACTGATTTTCTTATTCGAGAACTGTTGAATTCGAACGAGTTTGAAAGTAAGAATTACACTGATAGTGAGTTTGTTTATCGCGTTCTTCTAACATTTTATTGGCAGCCTGCTGATGATGAAGAACAAAGTAGCAAAGAGGCATATGTTCAAGCGAATTCAAGAGAGGCCTTAGTTGAGCTGATGTTTAAGGAAGCATGGCCAAGGGACCATTTTGTAGTAACTGTGTGTTGTGAAAACATCATAGGAAAACAAGAGTACTTTGTCGAGAATAAGTCGTATCCCGATGCGGAATACACGCTCAAAACTTATATCTACAATGCGGAAACAGGAGGACTTGTGACATTTGGTGGAGGAGCATTTCTTGGGCAAACTGTAGTTCATGCTAATCAAAGAAAAGCAGGGCCGAAAATACCCGATCTCAAGGTTGGAAAATATAGATTGGTCATAAAGAAAGACCCTCATGGAACCGTAGTCTATGACGAAGGTTTTGAAGTAAAGTGAGAAGACGATATGAAACGATGCTGTTTTTGCTTTAAAGAAATAGACGATGATTCGGAAGTCTGTCCTTTTTGCGGGGAGAAGGTCGTTACGAAGCCGCTTGTTGAGAATCAGCTCTTTCCGGGGACGGTTCTTGCGGACCGCTATATCATCGGACTTGCTGTGGGAGCCGGCGGTTTCGGAATCGTGTATAAAGCATGGGACAGCAAACTCGACTCGATCGTTGCGGTAAAAGAATTCTATGTGTCACGTCTGATGGCGCGTGCCGGCGGAAGCAAGGACGTTATCGTCAGTAAGAAATCCAAGGCGGAATATGAGTACAGAAAAGAGCGTTTCTTAGCAGAAGCGCGTAACATGGCGCAGTTCGGATCACATAAGAATATACCGAACGTTTTCGAATTCTTCGAAGAAAACGACACGGCATATATCGTGATGGAACTTCTGACCGGCTGTACGCTGAGTGAATATCTTGAGAAAAACAACTTTAAGATCGATCAGGAGTTTGCGCTCCTGATCACCAATGAAGTGTGCAATGCGCTCAAATCACTTCATGAGAAGCATATTATCCACAGGGATATCGCTCCGGATAATATCTATATCAGCTCCGGTTCGGAGATCCGCATCCTTCTGACGGACCTCGGCGCGGCAAAACTTGCAGATACGACCGACGACGTTATCGATATTATTCTAAAACCGGGATATTCTCCGGCGGAGCAGTATGAAGGAAATAAGAATATCGGAACCTGGTCGGACATTTACTCGCTGGGTGCGACGCTTTATGTGATGCTCACCGGTGTGAAGCCGGAAGAAGCGACGAACCGTAAGATCGAAGATAAGCTTGCCGATCCGAATACTCTGAATCCGGAGATCTCAACGAACCTCAACAATGCCGTCATGAAAGCTATGGCGGTCGAGCGTCACATGCGTTTTAAGAATGTTTCGGATTTTGTTGCGGCGATCAACGGCAAGAAGAAAGTCATTACCTTGAAGAAAGAGCGCCGAAACAGAAGAGTAAGGCGTCTGGTGGGAATCCTTACCGCCAGTATTCTTCTTGCAGCATCGACCTTTATCGTGCAGCGTGCATTTGATAAGAAGATCGCCGAAGAAGACCTCGAGGAAGCGACGATCACGGTATGGTTCTCTGTGAAAGACGGATCTTCCGAAGAGGAGGCCATGAAGGAAGTTTTCTCCGACTTTAAGTCGAAGTTTAATAGAGTCAATATCGATTACCGGGCGATCCCGGAGGGCGATTATCTCAATGAGATCAATGCGGCCAAGGCGTCCGGGAATATGCCGATGCTGTATGAGAGCACCGGTCTTCCGGAATCTGTCCTCGAGAGCGCAGCGGATCTCGACAAGGTCATCGGTTCCGAGCAGTTCGAAGAATGCCTGTTCCTCAACCAGTACAGTAAATACTACACGACAAAGAAGCAGGTGCCGCTTGCGATCGAGATCCCGGTGGCATACGTGATCACTTCCGGCTATTTTGAAACCACCTATGAAGGAGCGTATTTCTCGCAGCTGTCCGACTTTGACGCGGCTGCCAATCTTGCGGTGGATACGCGATATGCGCATTTCCTCGATGATAATTTCGAGATCGCAGGATACGCGGACCAGAGTGCTTTTCTAGACGCATCGGAAAACTCCAGCGCGGTGCTTCTGTCATCGTCAATGATCATCAACGAGGTCAGAAACCTGCCGTATGAGAAGAAATATGTCTATTGCAATAATGCGGATCTGAAGTGCCGCTTCACGTATGAGTGGAGCATCACGCCATGTGAAAAGGACCAGCAGCGGGCGGCGGAGGTGCTCCTGTCCTGGATGCTCGGAAATGTCTATCAGAGGACCCTGATGGTCAACTCCGGAACCAATTCGCAGATCCCGGAGATTCCAGTCAACGAAGAGTGTTTCAAGACGAAGATGCAGTATCTGAAGAACTTAGAGCCGATCACGGAGATCTATAAGAACTTCGTTTTCCAGAAGGAGGATGAGACGTGAGTAAGCGGTGTTTAGGATGCATGGAGATATTTGAGGACGACTTCGAAGTATGCCCGAAGTGTGGTTTTGTTGCGGGACAGCCGGCGGAAGAACCGATCCACATGAATCCGGGAACGCTGCTGCATGACCGTTATATCATTGGAAAAGTACTCGGCTTTGGTGGTTTTGGTGCAACATATCTTGCCTGGGATGAGCTTCTCGAGAGAAAAGTCGCTATCAAGGAATACCTTCCGTCCGAGTTCTCGACTCGCGTTGTTGGTAAGACAGAGGTAACTGTTTTCGCAGGAGAAAAGAGCGAGCAGTTCACTGCCGGCATGAACAAGTTTACCGAAGAAGCGAACCGCCTCGGCCTTTTCCAGAATGAGCCGGGCATCATCAAGATCTTCGATACATTCGAAGAGAATAACACAGCATATAATGTGATGGAGTATCTCGAGGGAGAGACACTTGCAGCTCGTTTGAAGAGGGAAAAGACGATCCCGGAAGATGAAGCGGTCGAGCTTCTGATGCCGGTGATGCTGTCCCTAAAAGCGGTTCACGAAGAGGGGATCCTGCACCGCGATATCGCCCCGGAGAATATCTTCATCACCAATTCAGGCGAGGTAAAACTCATTGACTTTGGTGCCTCGAGATTTGCAACGACATCTTATAGCCGTAGTTTGACGGTCATTATCAAGCAGGGCTATTCCCCGGAAGAGCAGTACAGGAGCCGTGGAGACCAGGGAAAGCACACTGATGTATATGCGCTTGCTGCCACGCTTTATAAGATGATCACCGGTAAAACTCCGCCGGATGCGATGGAGCGCCGTGCGAAGTATGAGAGGAAGAGTAAGGATATTCTCATCGAGCCCCATAAGTTGACTGACGATATCTCACGCGCTCACGAAATCGCGATCTTGAATGCACTGAATGTTCGTATTGAAGATAGAACCCCGGATATCAGTACTTTTATCAAGGAACTGAACGCCGATCCGCCGGCTAAACGCATCTATGGAAAGATCAAGAAGATCGATCTTTATGCCTGGCCGATGTGGGTGAAGATCCTGATCCCGACAGTGCTTGTGGCTCTGCTGACATTCGGTATCCTGCTCTTGGTCGGTGTTATCGACTTTTCGAAATATTCGAAAGAAGTGATCGTTCCGGACAGTATTGTTATTGCGCCGGACGTTGAAGGTATGCGCCAGCAGGAGGCTCTGGAAGCTGTGAAAGCTGCGTCTCTCAATGCGTCGATCAGCGGAAATATCGAGTCAGACTATATTTCACCCGGAAAGATCATGACACAAACTCCTGTCGGCGGCGCGTTTGTTGAAAGAAATGGCGCTGTATATCTGGTAGTCAGCTCCGGAAATGGCGTGATCGCCCCTTATAACGGAATATCCACAGTTCCGTATCTGGTTGGTGATACCCGTGAGGCAGCCATTGAGAAGTGTAAGAAAGCCGGCCTCGGCGAGACAAAATTTGAAGAAGTCTATGACGAGAATGTGATGGCAGGGCTCGTCATCTCCTCTACGCCGGACGGTGGAGAAGAGGTGGCTGAAGGATCGCCGATCACGATCCGTATCTCCAAAGGTCAGGAATCTTTCCCGATGCCGGATGTTGTTGGAAAAGATCTTTCCGCTGCACAGCAAATGCTGTCCGATGCCGGTCTTATGGTGAGTGTGGAGTATGCGCTCAGCGATACGGTGGAAGAGGATCACGTTATAAGCCAGAGTATTGCTGCAAATACCCCGATCACCAGAGGTGAACAGGTAACGATCGTGATTGCTACAAAGGAAGAACTCGTAAAGGTTCCCAATGTAGTCGGCCATCCACAAAAAGATGCTGAGGATACGCTAAAGGAACTGTCTTTCGAAGTGAATGTGATCCAGAGCTTCGACCCGTCTGTTCCGCTTGGCTATGTTATCAACCAGGATCCGAAGGCAGATTCTTCCCAGAAGAAGGGCGTAAGGGTAACGATTATTGTAAGTAAGGGACCGGAGCCGACTCCGACCCCGGCACCGGGCACAACTCCAGGTGCAGTAATAACTCCGGTTCCGGGAGTTACATTGGCTCCTGGAGTGAATCCGGCTCCGGGCAATGGTCCGATCTATAAACTTACATTCAATGCGAATGGTGGCACGTCCACGGAGAAAGAACGTCAGGTCGCTTCGAATGTGGCTTGCGGTCAGCTCCCATCAGCGACAAGAGATTACTATCACTTTGACGGCTGGTACACTTCAGCAAACGGTGGCACACAGATCAGTTCATCCACAACAATCAGCGCACCGACTACCGTCTATGCTCACTGGACAGAAAACCCCATCTCCGACTGGATCCTCGCAGACAAAGCCCCCACCAACGCCCAGATCGTTGACACGAAGTGGACGTATACGGAGACTAAAGAGAGCGAAGAAGCGGACTTAGATGGCTGGACCCTAGAGGAAAAAGAAATCTCAGGATACAAGCCGGAAGAAGGACCGGTATTAAAAGATCCGACGCAGGGTGATCGTAAGGTGTATGGGCCGCGTCACGAAGGAGTGGAAGTTCATTATATTGAGTATTACCATATGCACGGGCGTTATGAAGGATTCTATAATGGTCAACCTGTTAGAGAATATCAATGTGTAGGACCTTATGATGCATACGCTATGTCTCCTGATCCGGATTATGCACATGATATACAGACTTTATTGCGTGTGTATGAAGAATTTGAATATGTTGGATTGGATACTCGTTTTGAAGGTGGATATAACAAAGGAGGATTTAAGTGTTATAAAGGTCCAGCTTGCCCAGTTTGTGGTGATTCAAATCATTGGTATGTAAATTTTGAGCAATGGCGAATGGAGTGGCTTGATGTTTGGTATTATCAGGATCCGATTTATTCCTATCACTATAAGCGTGTGGTTGAGGATGCTACCTCTGATCCGACAGGAAAACCAAATGTTTCTGACGTAAAGAAGTATGTGAAGTATCGGGCAAAGTAAGTGTTGTAGATAGAGTAAAGGGGCCTCACTTTTGAAGTGAAGCCCCTTTGTTGTTTCGTGTTTTGTTTTTCAGAATCGGCGGCCGGATCACCCGATGCCAAGCGTCGTGGTGGCGGTGGTGATTGTGTCCTCAGGGAGGTCATCGGGATCGACGAACTCGAAGAGGGAACCGGTGACGACTTCGACGAGGATGTACTTGCAGTTATCCTGATAGAAAATCATGGAACCGGCATCGACGCCCTTGGCATGGAGCTCTTCGGTCGGCTCTTTTGAGTCATCACGTGCAACGATCGTCGCGCGGAGATCGAGCTTCTCCCAGTCCGCCGGAAGACCGTACATGACCGTGTTATCTTTCTTCCACTCATAGACCTTGCCATTAAACATGACGCACATCTCGGAGTTACGGTACGGCTCCTCGCGCTCGATGACGCGGGTAGTTAAGATGCAGCTGTAAATAGATCCCGCCGTGTAGGTGACCCACAGGAGGGCGAGGATGATGGATATCAGCTGTACTGCCAGCCATTTTCTGAAATAAGCGATGATCATCAGACCGCACATCAGAAATCCGGTGATCGTGAAGAAGTAATAAAGTTTATAGTAAGAATCGTGCTGCGCGAGACGGTAAACGAAGATCGCATTCGCGATCGCAAATACGGCGAACACGATGCACTCGACGATCGTCAGGATCTTCAGCGGATTTTTCTTCTTCGTGGTAACCGGCGGTGCCACTTTCTTCGGCACGACCGGAGCAGCCTTGGCGGCGGCTAGTTCTTTTTTCGCGGCGGCAAGGCTTTTATTCTTATTCTCTTCCTGCTCAGACATGGATCAGCGCTCCTTGATCAGTTATTGATGAACTCCAGGAGCTTGTCCTTCGGGATGAAGCCCAGGCCCTTATTCTTGATCTCGCCGTTCTCGAAGAGAAGGAGGGTAGGGATGCTGGAGATCTTATACTCCATCGCCAGTACCGCCTGATCATCGACGTTTACCTTACCGACTTTTACTTTGCCGTCGAGCTCTTCGGCAACTTCCTCGAGGACCGGCGCCAGCATCTGGCACGGGCCGCACCATGTTGCCCAGAAGTCAACGACTACAGGAAGGGAAGACTTCAGTACTTCCTGCTCAAAATTCTCAGTTGTTAAAACGATTTCCGCCATTTTCTTTCTCCTTCCATCCGAAAGCGCACCTTAAAAGGCGCGCCGGAATAGCTTTATGCTTTTTTTGAAAAGCACTATCAGGCTTCTTTTCTCTTATAGTATAGCATGCAGTGGCAGAATCCTTCAAAGTCCGGATCGGCGATCTGGTCTCTGAACTCTTTGCACATGCACTTGGTGTCTTCGGTCTTCTCGAGACGGCAAGGACAGTAGCCGCCTTTCTGCTTCAGGCCTTCCTTGATCGTGTCTACGACTTTCTCATCGGGGTTCAGTTCGATCTTCATAGGTATCCTCCTTGTGGTTTTTTGTTCCGGGAATCTCTTTTCAGCCCGAAAGGGGGCAGGGAAGTGAGCCCGCCGGCACTTTCTTTAGTAAAAAAATGGGGATCGTTGCTTTTTGCAGCGATCCCCACGCTTTTTAACTAATCGATACTTTTATACGACGCGTGTCTTCATCTTATCGTAAGCTTCTCTTGCGACTGCGCGTACGCTCGGATCAGAATCTGCAAATGCGAGCTTCTTGAGATACTCCTCGCAGTGCTTCGCATTAATCAAACCGGCAGACTCTGCTGCAGCTGCTCGAACCATCGGGGACGGATCACGGAACAACGGAATCAAATGCATTCCTGATTCATATGTGCTAATCTGTCCCATCGCCTTAGCTATCGCTACACGAACTTCATCTTCTGGATCATCAGCCATCTTTAACAGAGCACCCAGATTCTGCTTTTTACCGAGTTTTTCGATCTTTTCAGTCAGTCTATCAATCTTTGCCATCCGGATCGCCCCTTTCCTTTCAAGTTTACAAGTAGTTTCTATAATGATTATGCACTTAAATCGTCAATTACGCTAGTAGTATTTACTAAAAAGTTTGAAAAAATTTGTTTCGAATTTGTGAATGAGACCATCGATATCTTAAAACTTATTTATATATTAGCAGAATTTATAGAATAAAAAAGTGTTTCTTATTAAAAAAAGGTTTGGTAAACTGATAAAGTATTTCATTAGAGGTGATCGATTTTGGAGAGAAAAACCCGTTTTTTCGTACTGTTTCTGGCGGTTTCGCTATTCTGTTCCTGCTGCTGCTCCTGTAAGAAGCCGGAAGGGACTGAGACCTCGCTTACTCCGTCCCAGCAGTCCTGGGCCACGGAAACTTCCGCTACACCGACTCCGACACCGACGCCGCTTCCGACGGATACCCCTACGCCGACGCCATCTCCGGTCCCGACGCCGACCGAGATCCTTATAAGCTTTATCGGAGATACGACCCTCGGCGAGCAAAGAGATCACGCAGGCATGTCGTACTGCTTCAGCTCGAGAGTGGGCGATAACTACTCGTATCCTTTTTCAAAAGCACTTCCTTATCTTCAGGCCGATGATATGACGCTCTGTAATCTCGAAGGCCCGATGACGAACTCGACCTCGCTTCGTCCGGAGCGCGAGATCTACCTGAAGATGAACCCGAAATATGTCGAGGTCTTAAAAGAAGCCAGCATTGAGTGCTGTAACCTCGCCAATAACCACATGCTCGACTATACGGAAGAGGGCCATCTTGAGACCAGAAAAGTCCTGGAAGAGGCCGGTATCGTCTGGAGCGACAACAGTTACTACAATGTATATGAAGTAAAAGGTGTGAAGATCGGCATGGCCGGATTTAATTTCACCTATGAAAGATCCCTCTACTATAACGCGATCGATGTCCTGCGCAATAAGGGCTGCGATATCGTCATTATCTCCTGCCATATCGGTGTGGAGAGGATGTACGAGCCGGAACAGGCGGCGATCGACCTGGCCCATGACATTATCGACTACGGCGCGGATATCTATGTCGGATCGCATCCGCACAGACTCCAGCCGGTCGAGTTCTATAACGGAAAATACATCATCTACAGCGAGTCGAACTTCTGCTTCGGCGGCCAGCCGTGGCTCTCGGACCCGGATACGGCGATCTTCCAGTGCACATTCTCCGTCATGGACGGAAAAGTCGTCGGAAACCGTATGGAGTGCATCCCGTTCTCCATGAGATCGAGCTCCGATGGTAACGATTACTGCCCGATGCCTTATGAAAAGGGCTCGGAGGAGTATGACCGCGTCATGAAAAAACTCCGCTGGTCGGACGAGAACGAATAGCATCCGGGGCGGCAGAGGCGCACCTCGGCTGCCGGGAAAAACGAATAGAAAAAAAGACGGGTGCTTTTGCCGAAAAATCAAAAAATGCATATCCCATCGGGAGGCATTTTGTTTTATAATAGGTCTGTTGTTTTATTTTAGGAGGATGATATCATGGCAAAAGTTCTTGTCGTCATGGGCAGTGACTCGGATTTTCCCGTTATGGAGGGGTGTTTCAAGCTCCTGAAGAAATTCGGTATCACCTTTGATGCGAAGGTGTGCTCGGCACACAGAACGCCGGATCTGGCAGCGAAAATCGCAAGTTCGGCGAAAGAAGACGGATATAGTGTAATTATTGCGGCAGCAGGACTGGCGGCTCATCTGGCCGGCGTGATCGCTGCCCATACTGTTTTACCGGTCATCGGTGTCCCGTGTAAGGGCGGCGCGCTTCACGGCGTGGATGCGCTCTATGCGGTCGTTCAGATGCCGACAGGTATTCCGGTAGCGACGGTAGCGATCGACGGCGGATCCAATGCCGCGATCCTGGCCGCGCAGATGCTGGCGCTCTCTGACGAAGCGCTTTCCCAGAAACTCGTGGAATATAAGGCAGGCCTTGCGGCTTCGGTTGCCGAGCGCGATGCACGCCTTCAGGAAAAAATCGCAAATATAGGGGAGTAAAAGGTATGAGTAAGAAATGGCAGGAAGAGTGCGGCGTTTTCGGTATTCTTGACACCAAGAAGACGAATCCCGACATCAGCAAACTCACGTACTACGGAATCTTCTCACTGCAGCACCGCGGACAGGCTTCCGCCGGTATCGTAGTGAATCACGACGGTCAGTTCCTTTGCCACAAGGCACACGGACTGGTAGCGGATGTCTTTGACGATCTGCACCTGGGAACACTGACCGGACACGCGGCGATCGGCCACGTCAGAACACCTGCACCGAATGAGAGCGGCTACGATGTCGTTCAGCCGATGCAGATCAAGTCCCACAGCGGACAGATCGCGATCTCCATTAACGGCTCGATCCTGAATGCGAACGAGCTCCGCGATTCTCTTAAAGAGATCGGCGCGATCTTCCAGACCACCGCAGACTTCGAAGTCCTGCTTTCTCTTATCGCTAGAAACCGCGTATCAACCGACACGCTCGAGGGCGCGATCCAGAAGATGATGGGTGAGATCAAGGGCGCGTATGCTCTCCTGGTCATGAGCGAAGACCGTATCATCGGTGTCCGTGACCCGCTGGGCCTTCGTCCGCTGGTACTCGGAAAGAAAGACGATATGTACCTTCTGGCTTCCGAGAACTGCGCATTTGACGCGATCGGCGCCGAGACCATCCGCGACGTTCTCCCGGGCGAGATCATCACGATCACGGAAAGCGGATATACTTCCATCTTCACCGTTCCGGAGTGCGATGCCCATAAGAACGGCAAGCTCTGCATCTTCGAGTTCGTTTATCTCGCAAGACCGGACAGCTTCATCGATGGAACGAGCGTATATGAATCCCGTGTCCAGACCGGACGCGCACTGGCCCGTGAGTGCCCCTGCGATGCAGACCTCGTCGTTGCCGCACCTGACTCCGGTATCGCAGCGGCGATCGGATATGCGCAGGAGAGCGGAATCACCTACGGACAGGCGCTTCTTAAGAACCGCTACGTCGGAAGAACCTTCATCGAGGGTACACAGGCAGCCCGTGAGATGGCTGTTCGTCTGAAGTTCTCCGTTCTGAAAACTGCCGTAAAGGGTAAGAAGATCGTTATCGTCGATGACTCCGTCGTCCGCGGTACCACGACCAAACATATCATCTCCTTCCTGCGTGAGGAGGGCGCGAAAGAAGTACATCTCCGCGTCGCATCTCCGCCGGTTAAGTATCCGTGCTACTACGGCGTTTCCGCTTCTGAGGCAGAGATGCTCCCGGCACGTTCCATGAGCGTAGAGGAGATCCGCGATATGCTCGGTGCCGATTCTCTCGGCTATGTCAGCCTCGACGGCCTGAAGGCATCGACCGCAGGCGCACTCTGCGGCCACTGCTCCGCATGCTTCGACGGCATCTTCCCGGCAGGCGTTCCGGCAGAAGCAGGAGAAGATTCTCCGCATAAGATCTGAGAATGACAGCGCTTCCGGAGAAAGACGATCCGCTTTCCCCGTCATAGCGCGAAGAAGGAGTTTGCATGAAGATTGCAGTATTTGTCAGTGGCGGCGGCACGAACCTGCAGGCGATCATCGATAAGATCGCAAGCGGCGAGATCAAGAATGTCGAGATCTCCGAAGTCATCGCCAGTAATGAAAGTGCTTTTGCCATAGAAAGAGCAAAGAAGGCGGGGATCCCGAGCAAGGTCATCAGTAAGAAGGTCCTTGGCGCGGAGGCCTACGACGAAGCGACACTTACCGAGCTTAACAGCCTCGGCGTGGAACTGGTCGTACTGGCAGGATTCCTCTCGATGCTCGGACCGAAGACGGTGGCAGCGTATGCAAACCGCATCATCAATATCCACCCGGCCCTGATCCCGGCATTCTGCGGACAGGGAATGTACGGCATAAGGCCGCACGAGGCGGTCCTCGCAAAGGGCGTAAAAGTGTCCGGCGCGACGGTGCACTTCGTCAATGAACACTACGACGAAGGCCCGATCATCCTTCAGAAAGCGGTCGATGTACTCCCGGACGACACTCCCGAGACCCTTCAGAAGCGCATCATGAAGGAATGTGAACAAGTGATCCTCCCGCAGGCGATCCAGCTCATCGCAGACGGAAGAATAGAAGTAGTCAACAATTTGGTTAGAGTCAAGCCTTAAGACTCGGAAAGGAAAACATTATGATTAAAAGAGCGATTATCAGTGTATCCGACAAAACAGGCATCGCCGATTTTGCCAGAAAACTCGTGGAACTGAACGTGGAGATCCTCTCTACCGGCGGAACTGCAAAACTTCTGGAGAAGGAAGGCATCCCCTGTAAGGAAGTTTCCGAGATCACCGGCTTCCCGGAGTGCCTCGACGGACGTGTAAAGACACTTCATCCTCTCATCCACGGCGGTATCCTCGCTATGCGCGGTAATCCGGAGCACATGAAGAGAGTAGAAGAGCTGGGCATCGGCCTGATCGACATGATCGTCGTTAACCTCTATCCTTTCAAAGCAACCATCCAGAAGCCGGGCGTGGCTTTTGAAGAGTGCGTCGAGAACATCGACATCGGCGGTCCGTCCATGCTGCGTGCCGCTGCGAAGAACCATAAGGACGTTACCGTAATCACCGATCCGGATGACTACGAGCAGGTCCTCTCCGAGATGAAGGCAACCGGCGACACGACATACGAGACACGTTTCAAGCTCGCAAAGAAGGTCTTCGAGCACACCGCTGCTTACGACGCTCTGATCGCCAACTACTTCCTGTCCGTTGCTGAAGACAAGACACTTCCGAAGCAGTACACCGTTACTTTTGATAAGGTAGCTGAAATGCGTTACGGCGAAAACCCGCACCAGAAGGCAACATTCTTCCAGAATGCTCTGCCGGTCAAGGGTTCTCTCGCAGAAGCCAAGCAGCTCAACGGAAAAGAACTTTCCTACAACAACATTTCCGATACAGATGCTACCATCAACTGCCTCAAGGAATTCGACGAGCCGACAGTTGTTGCTGTTAAGCACGCAAATCCGTGCGGCGTCGGTTCTGCGGACAACATCTACGATGCATGGGTAAAGGCTTATGAGGCTGACTCCGTATCCATCTTCGGTGGTATCGTTGCTGCAAACCGCGAGATCGACGGTAAGACAGCAGAAGAGATGGCAAAGATCTTCCTCGAAGTTATCGTTGCTCCGTCCTACACACAGGAAGCGCTCGATATCCTCTGCGCAAAGAAGAACCTCCGCGTTCTCGTTCTGCCGGATATCGCAGCTCCGATCCCGGATTCCGAGCTGAACTACAAGCGCGTGAACGGCGGTCTTCTGGTTCAGGATCACGACCACGGCATCTATGATGAAGCTGAGCTCAAGACCGTTACCAAGACCGAGATCGATCCGGCTCTTAAGGACGACATGCTCTTCGCGATGAAGGTCGTTAAGCACGTGAAGTCCAACGGTATCGTCGTTGTTAAGAATAAGCAGACACTGGGTGTAGGCCCCGGACAGACCAACCGTATCGGCGCTGCCAAGATCGCTCTGGATTTCGCAGGCGAGAAGGCAAAGGGCGCGATCCTCGGTTCCGACGCGTTCTTCCCGTTCTCTGACTGCGTAGAGACAGCACACGAGTACGGCATCACCGCGATCGTTCAGCCGGGCGGATCCATCCGTGACCAGGAGTCCATCGACGCTTGTGATAAGTACGGCATCGCAATGCTCTTCACCGGCGTACGTCACTTCAGACATTGATCGGCGCGGGTCGTCATTGACAATTGTTTTCCTGAAGCGTAATCTGAATTCATAAACAGAATCGACCATTTAGGAACAAAGGCGTTTCATCTATTTTGATGAAGCGCCTTTTTGTATCCGGACGGGAGGGCAGTATGGCGGCATTTGACAGGATCTTGAGCGGCATCCCTGAGATGGATAAGGCATTTGACAATATAAGGCTCGGGGATAATGTTGTCTGGCGCGTGTCGGATCTACAGCAGTTCCGGCTGTTTATGGAGCCATATGTCGAGCAGGCCATCAAAGACGGAAGAAACATCATCTATTTCCGCTTTGCCAGCCACGATCCTCTGATAGAGGAAAGGCCGGAAGTAAAGACGGTGCCGATCGCTCTTTCGCACCGGTTCGAGACGTTTACTGTCGATATACATAATGTCATCGAAAAAGAAGGGAAGGATGCTTTTTACGTATTTGACTGCCTGTCCGAACTTCAGACCGCCTGGGCGACGGACCTCATGATGGGCAACTTCTTCCGCGTGACCTGCCCGTTCCTTTTTATCCTCGATACGGTCGCCTTTTTCCCGATCATACGCGGAAAGCACTCGGTGCATGCGATCAACAAGATCCTGAATACCACGCAGCTTTTTATCGATGTGTATTCGGACAGCAGGAATATCTATGTCCGGCCAGAGAAAGTATGGAACAGGAATTCCGATACGATGTTCCTGCCGCACACGTATGAGCCTTCGGCAGGAAAGTTCCAGCCGATACTGGATGGTGTCCGCTCCAGCCGCTTCTATCAGACGCTGGGGCAGGCCCAGCGATCTTCATCGGACCAGTTCTCGGATTCTTGGGACCGTTTTTTCAACCAGACGAAGATCCTTCATGAGAATCAGGTGGATATCACGGAGAACATGAGCCGGATGTGCAATATCATGATGACGCGCGACAGTAAGATGCGCGAGATGGTCAAGAAGAACTTTACGGCGGAGGATTATTTTGCCGTCAGGGATCACATGATCGGGACGGGTATGATCGGAGGAAAGTCCTGCGGCATGCTTCTGGCGCGGGCGATCATCCGGAATAAAGAGCCGGATATCGCGGAATATCTGGAGCCACATGATTCTTTCTATGTCGGGTCCGATCTCTACTATACCTATATCGTCGATAATAATCTCTGGGATCTTCGGATCCGCCAGCGCACCGAAGAGGGGTATTTCCCTCTGGCGCAGGAATTCGCAGACAAGCTCATGGAAGGTGCTTTTTCCAAAGAGATGGAGGAACAGTTCGTCCGTATCATCGAGTACTACGGGCAGGATCCGTATATCATAAGGTCCAGCAGTATCCTCGAAGACGGATTCGGAAATGCATTTGCCGGAAAATATGAATCGGTATTCTGCGCCAACCGCGGGACATCTGAGGAGCGCCTCGCCGAGTTCGAGCGTGCGATCAAGACGGTCTATGCCAGCTCGATGAGCCTTTCCGCGCTGGATTACAGAAAGAGAAGGGGCCTCGATAAGAGAGATGAACAGATGGCGCTTCTGATCCAGCGGGTATCGGGCTCGTACTACGGACAGTATTACATGCCATGTGCCGCGGGCGTCGGATACTCCTATAGTCCGTACCGGGTCATGAAAGACGTGGATCCTTCCGCAGGCATGCTGCGCCTTGTTATGGGACTCGGCACATCAGCCGTCGACCGCACGGAAGGCTCATATCCGAGGATCGTCAACCTGGATTCTCCGGAACGCACCTCCTACTCGTCCTCGGCCGATAAGCACCGCTTCTCGCAAGGAAAAGCAGAAGTCATCAACATGAACTCGCATGAACTGGAGAAGCTACCGTATGAAAAACTCCAGGAAGATGTGCCGCCGTATCTGGAGAGGGTACTTCTCGAGCATGACGTCGATGCAGAAAGAACTTTCCGTGAGATGGGAAGACCCCGGGAGATCAAGTTCATCTCCTGCAAAGGGCTGGTTTCCAATAAACAGCTCATGGAGCAGATGAGAAGGATGCTCCGGTGTATCCAGGACGAGTATGAATACCCGGTCGATACGGAGTTTACGATCAATATTTCCGACGACGGTGATTATTCGATCGATCTTCTGCAGTGCCGTCCGCTTCAGATCCAGAAAGCTTCGTCCGGAACCGTGATCCCCGAAGGGATCCCGGAAAAGAAGATATTCCTGGAAAGTAAGGGCGCATCGATGGGCATGTGTAAGACTTCGGAACTGGACCTGATCGTCTATGTGGATCCGGTCAGGTACTATGAAATGCCTTATCGTGACAAGCCTGCTGTAGCCCGCTTGATCGGAAAACTGAACTGGCATTTCAGAGATACAGGAAAGCACATGATGCTCATCGTACCTGGACGTGTCGGGACGACATCGCCGGAACTGGGGGTGCCCACGGCTTTTTCGGATATCAGTGCTTTTGAAATAATATGCGAGACGGAAGAATCGCGGGCCGGCTATAACCCGGAACTTTCGTACGGAAGCCATATCTTCCAGGACCTCGTCGAAGCGCAGATCCTCTACACGGCCATCTTCCATGATGCCAAGACGATCCATTTCCATCCCGAAAAGCTCGAGACTCTTCCGGATCTGATCTCCTCCTTTGAAAAAGAACTGGATCTGTCGGAGATCGTGCATGTCTATGATCTCAAAGGGTGCCATGGCAAGGTCTATAACGATATCGCCAACGAGCATCTCCTGATCACGCTGGAGCCGGGTGTCTCCTGATCATGATCAGAACATTCTGCTTCTTTTTCTTTTGAATATGAATATGTTTTCTATATGCTGCGATGTGGAAATTTCAAGAAATTCAAACCCTGCATGGACCGTGCGTTTTGGAATGGAATTTGGTATAATAATTTGTCGGTGAGGAGTGCTTTTCCCGCCGAAGGAATGATTATAATACCCGGAGGTCGATTCATGAAAGTTTTAGTCGTAGGCGGCGGTGGCCGTGAACATGCAATTTGCTGGAAGCTGAAGCAGAGCCCGAGAGTTACGGAGCTCTACTGTGCACCGGGTAACGGAGGAATCGCGGAGATCGCGCACTGCGAGCCGATCAAGGCGACAGACGTTTCTGCTATGGTTGAGTACGCGAAGAAGGAACAGTTCGATCTGGTATTTGTAGCACCGGATGACCCGCTCGCACTCGGCATGGTCGACGCGATGGAAGCAGCGGGGCTCCGTGCTTTCGGACCGCACGCAAATGCAGCGATCGTCGAAGCATCTAAGGCTTTTTCCAAAGAGCTGATGAAGAAATACAATATCCCGACCGCGAAGTACCAGACATTTACTTCGCAGGAGGAGGCGCTCGCTTACCTCGAGACACAGGAGATGCCGATCGTCATCAAGGCGGACGGACTCGCGCTCGGTAAGGGCGTTATCATTGCCCAGACACTGGACGAAGCGAAAAAGGCAGTTATCTCCATGATGAGCGAAGGTGTTTTCGGAAAGTCCGGAAGTACGGTCGTTATTGAGGAGTGCATGGTCGGTCCGGAGATGACGCTCCTGGCGTTTGCCGACGGAAAGACCGTCATCCCGATGATCACCTCCCGCGACCACAAGCGCGCATATGACCATGACGAAGGTCTCAACACCGGCGGCATGGGCGCAGTCACACCGGGCGCGGATCTAACGGCGGAAGAGGAGAAGAAGATCTACGATACGATCGTCGAGCCGACGATCAAGGCGCTTGCGGCAGAGGGCCGTCCGTTCAAGGGCGTTATCTACTTCGGCCTGATGCTGACCAAGGACGGCGCGAAGGTCGTCGAGTACAATGCCCGCTTCGGTGATCCGGAGTGCCAGGCGATCCTGCCGCGTATGGAGAACGACCTCATGGAGCTCGTGGATGCCTGCATCGACGGCACTCTCGATCAGGTCGATCTGAAGTGGAAGCCGGGCTGCTCCTGCGTCGTTGTTATGGCGTCGGGCGGATATCCGGAGAAGTACGACAAGGGCTATGAGATCACCGGTATCGCGGACTGCGGACATCTCGTGTTCCAGGCCGGCACCGCGCTGAAGGACGGAAAACTCGTAACATCCGGCGGACGCGTGCTCTGTGTCTATGCAGACGGCGCGACGATGGACGAGGCAATCGACTCCGCGTACGAAGGCGTCAAGAAGATCTCCTTTGAAAAAGCGCACTACAGAACAGATATCGGAAGAACGCTGGGCTGATCGATTGATTTTACGACTTTGAGAAGCTGCCTCTGGAAACGGGGGCAGCTTTTTTTGTTGTCTGCGGCAGTCATTCGCAATATGCTCACCTAAAACGGGAAATAGGTGAGCGCACAGGTGATTTTCGGGCGGAAGGTGGTTTTTTCGTCTGATATTCGCAATATGCTCACCTAAAATGAAAAATAGGTGAGCGTACATGTGATTTTCGAGAGAAAGGAGATTTTTTCGTCCGATATTCGCAATATGCTCACCTAAAATGAAAAATAGGTGAGCGTACAGGTGATTTTCGGGCGGAAGGAGTTTTTTTCGTCTGATATTCGCAATATGCTCACCTAAAATGAAAAATAGGTGAGCGTACAGGTGATTTGTGAAGGGGGAGGAGGGAGCGGGGGGCAAGTGCTTTTGCGGAGGAAATTTGTAGTATAATATTGGGAGTAGATTATATGGAAGACCCGATGAAGGGAGAAAAGAACTTGAAGATAGGCATTTACGGCGGGGCGTTCGACCCGTTCCACAACGGACATCTGTCCATGATCCGCGGCGCGATTAGAAGCAAGAAGGTCGACCGCGTGCTTGTGATCCCGACGGGGATGCCTTGTTTCAAGCCGGCGCGCAAGGTGACGCTGTCGCCCTACCGTTTTTACATGGTGAAGGCGGCGCTCAAGGACGAGCCGAAGTGTGAGGTGTGCGACATCGAGCAGGTGTTCGGCGAGCCGAGCTACACGGTGACGACGCTTGCGAATCTCCGCAAGCAGAAGGTCGTGTCCGAAAAGGACGAGCTTTTCTTCATGTGCGGGTCGGATATCCTTTTCGAATTTGAGTCCTGGTATAAGCCGGAGGAGATCCTGAAACAGGCGTCGCTGCTATGTGCGCTCCGTCCGGGGATCGACGAGGGGCAGGCCAGAAATGAGGCGGCGCACCTCGAGGAGAAATTCGGGACGAAGATCCGCTTTTTCAAGATCGACGGCGTGGAGGTCGCGTCCAGCCAGATCCGCCGGGAGAACGACTATGACGACGTTTCCGACGTGGTGAAGACGTTTATCGCGGACCACGACCTGTACTCCGAGGATTCTCCGCTGATGAATGTGTCCGACGATATGTACAAGACCCTCATGAAGCACTGTTTTACGCTGTTTCACGAGATGAGCGGGAAGCGGCTGCTGCACAGCATGAATGTCTGCGTGGTGGCGACCCGATATGCGATGCGTTTTGGCGCGGACCCCGACAAATGCGCACTTGCCGGTCTTCTTCATGACTGTGCAAAAGAACTCCCCGAGAAGCAGCAGATCGAGCTTTCGGCGAAGATCATCCACGGGTACATCCCTGGCAAGCAGATCTTGCATTCGCCGGCGGGTGCGGTCTATGCGAAGGAGCATTACGGCGTCGAGGATCAGGAGGTCCTTGATGCGATCCAGTTCCATACCATCGGGCGCGAAGTGATGACGATCACGGACAAGATCGTGTATCTGGCGGATAAGATCGAGCCGGCGCGGCACTATGACGACCTTTCGGAAATCCGGCGTCTGGCGGAAAACGACCTCGATGGCGCGCTGATCGAGTGCTATCTTGCGATCCAGGAGAGCTTCGCTACTAAGGGGCAGGTGATCCATGATGATACGAAAAAGTCACTGGCATATCTGCTGGCGCAGCGGGAAAAGTAAGGCGTGAAGCCGGAGCTGACGGCGCCGGGAAGATGGCAGGCGGAGCGGCCGGGGAGTCGATGGAAGCCGGAGCGGAAGATGCGGCGGAGTTCGCAGAATATTTAAAGAAAAGTGCTTTTCGCGTAAAAGAATAATTGTGTATAATTGAATTAACATATTTCACTTTGGAGGGTGCAAATGGAGATTAAAGAGCTTGCTGATAAGATCGTTTCGATCCTGGATAACAAGAAAGCTGTTGATATTGAACTGATTCCGGTGGCGGAGAAGACGGTGCTGGCGGACTATTTCGTGATCTGCTCCGGTACTTCGTCCACGCACATTAAGGCGCTGGCCGATGAGGTCGAGTATATGCTGAAGCGCGATTACGATATTACGCCGGACCACATCGAGGGCAGGGATTCCGGACGCTGGATCCTGCTGGACTACAAGGATGTCGTCGTGCATGTGTTCCATCCGGAAGACCGCGAGAATTATAATCTTGAGAAGCTCTGGGAGATGAAGAAGACCGAGGGCTGAGGGCTGGCGGTTTGAGGTCCGATGGGCGAGGGCCTGCGGAACAGGCGAATGAATATGAAACAAGAAAGCACCGGGCGGGAAGGCTCGGTGCTTTTTGATTGCGGGAATACGGTGCCGCTTTAATGCATATGTGAATTGATGCGTTGATGTGGTTATACTGTAATGCGGTTAGGCGGTTTCGGTGGAGGGCGCGGGCTCCTGTTTGTCTGAAGGGGCCTGGTCGACGATGTTCTTGACCCAGATGCCGGATCGGACGAGGATGTAACCGATCAGGCATTTGATGATCTCCATGCCTCTTACGATCGCGACCATCCATGTGATGGGGACGGAGGTGAAGTGGCTCAGGCAGAAGGCCATCGGGACGACGAGCGCCCAAGTATATACACTGTCGAAAAGAACGGTGATGAATGCGTTTCCGCCGGATCTGATGATGAAGTATGATGCGTGCGTGTAGGCGCAGAACGGCATCGTGACGGCAGCGATCAGGATGAATCTCGATGCGAGGTGGCGGACGTAGGACGAGGTGTTGTAAAGCAGCGGGAAAACGGGGGAGATGCCCACCATGATCACGCCGAACACCAAACCGCAGAGGACGGTGACCATACGCATTTTGTTGGCGGTTTTCTTCGCTTCCTTCAGTTCGCCGGCGCCGAGGATGTGCCCCATCATGATGCCGACGGCTTCACCCATCGCAATGAAGGCAACGCCCATGAGATTCCAGAGCGTTGACTCGATGTTCATCGCAGCGACGGAATCGAGGCTTCTGTAAGAATAGCTCTGGTTGATCGTCGTCATGCCAAGGGACCAGAAGGTCTCGTTTGACATCAGCGGGAGAGCCTTGAGGAAGAACTTCATGGCAAGGCCCTTTGGGAGGCGGAAGTTCTTGAAGGCGCCGCGGATGAACGGGAAGAGATTCGGGTGCTTGCCGGTATAAACGATCAGGATGCCGAGCTCAACGAATCTCGAGATGACGGTTGCGATCGCGGCGCCGACGGCACCGAGCTCCGGGAGACCGAAGTAACCGTAGATCAGCAGGAAGTTGCCGACGAGGTTGACGAAGATCGCGCAGATCGATGCGACCATCGGGACTTTTGTGCGGCCAAGATCCTTGAGAGTTCCGGCATAGGCCTGTGTCAAACCAATCGGGATCAGGCTGATGAGGATGATCTTCATGTAATCAACACCGATCTCCAGGGTTTCGGCGGCGTCGGCAGGATTGCCTTCGCCCTTAAGGAACAACTCGATAAGAAATGGCGAGCAGAAAGCAAAGACCAGGACGCTGATCGAAGCGAGGATCGTGTTAAAGACGATCTTGAAACGGAAGGTATTACGGATGCCTTCTGTGTCGCCTTTACCGTGGTACTGTGCGGTGAAGATGCCGACGCCGGCGGTCGCGCCGAAGATCAGCAGGTAGAAGATAAAAATCAGCTGGTTCGCAATCGCAACACCGGAAAGTGCATTTGTGCCGACCTGGCCGATCATGAGGTTGTCGAGCAGGTTGACGAAATTAGAGATACCGTTTTGCACCATCATCGGGATGGCGATCATCATCAGTCTCTTTATATATTGTCTCTCTTGAGACTTTTTATCTGTCATTAAAGATGTCATTTTCTAATTGTCCAATTATATACAAGAAGAATATATATGTAATTTCGCGTACGTTCGAGAATTGTAACAGAAAAGAGTGAAGGCGACAATAGACTGAAAAGCTAAATTTCGGAGAAAAGTGCTTTTCGCGAGGGAGGAGGATCAGGGGGCGCAGAAGGTGTCGAGGAGGGCGCTGATCTGAACGCGGAAGTAGTTCAGGGGCGGCGGGCAGTCGTTTCGCTCGTAGGTGTATAAGAGGTTGAAGCCGGGAAGAAAGCCGAGGCTGTTGTAGTCGCGGAATGTCCTGACCGTCTTGTCGACGTAGGCGGGAGCGTCCATCATGCCGCAGTGCTCGATGATGAAGCCGAAGCCAAGCTCGCGGATGAAGCAGACGAAGTCGCCGTAGATTTCATAGTTGTTCACGGGGATGCTGGGTTCATATTTGTACTCGATGCCGAGATCGTCCAGGATCTCGGCGATCTCACGCTCGGACTTCGACCGGAAGACGATGCCTTTGTATGGGTTCGGGCGGACGATCGGCTTCGGGTTCTGACATGGGATGAGGCTGTCGTAGAACTCCTTGGTGATGATGGAGCGGCGGTTGCGGCGCATCGCAGGGAGGTCGAGGGTGGGGACGGGGGAAAGAGAAGAGTTTTTCCATACGCTTTTCCATTTCAGAAGATCGGTCTCTGTTGATGCACGCAAATTAAAGATATGTTCCATCTTTTGTCCCATGGGCGTACAGGCACAGTATTCGTGACGTTTCCCATTCTTATCAGTATATCTGTAACACAAAACGTATTTATCTTGATTCTTGCGTTCAACCTTGAAAACTTTTGGGGTGTTTTCAAGATAGTTCATTAGATAGTTAAGTTTGAGCGCTAAATAGTTGTATGAGAAAGTCATAGTGCACCTCTTTTGAGTTCTTTTACATATAATAGATTTTCGCCTTGCGTTTGTCTGTATGATATATGCCTATTTTTATTGGATTTACTTATATTTCGATGATTTCTTTGTTTGGTTTATTTCTATTCGCAAAATGCTCACCTGTTTTTGGTTTTAGGTGAGTGTATGGGTGAATGTTGGACGATAAAGAGGCCGGTGAGCCTTTTTTTTCGCAAAATGCTCACCTGTTTTTGGTTTTAGGTGAGTGTGTGGGTGAATGCTGGACGATAAAGAGGCTGTTGAGCCGTTTTTTCGCAAATAGCTCACCTAATTTCGTTTTTGGGTGAGTGTAGAGGTGAATGAAGGAAGGCATGAAGAAAATGAGGAGAGAGGATCTGAATTTAGTTGTGGAAACGGGGGCGATCTTCGCTGGATGAGGCTCCAGGTTAAGTGCGAAGAAGCGCCGGTTGATGGTTTCAATTAAGAAAGAATTAAGGATTACATAAGGGATAATTCAAGTTTTTTTCGCGGGAAAAGAATAGAATTAGATCATGAAGAGAGGCGGAAAGGGCGCAGTATGAGGCGTTGCGAGTGCTTTTCGAGAAGAATAGAAAAAAGTACGCAAACAGTGTTGACAGAACAATATTATACGCCGTATAATATAGCCAACGATACAATATGAAAGGAGAAATAGTATGGTCTTCCAATTAGGTTCCACATTATTGGACGCTTGCGTACTTTCGGTTTTGTCCCAGGGTGACGCGTACGGGTATACACTTACGCAGCAGGTCAAAACGGTACTGGATATTTCTGAGTCGACGCTTTATCCGGTCCTGCGCAGACTCCAGAAAGACTTTGCACTTGAAACTTACGACGAACCGTATCAGGGTCGTAACCGAAGATATTACAGAATTACAGATCGAGGGCGTGAGCTCCACAAATACTACTTAGAAGAATGGAATAAATACAAAGAGTCAGTTGATTCATTACTGGGAGGGGATAAGAAATGAATAAGGAAACATATCTGCAGGAGCTGAGAAAAGGACTTAAGATCCTGCCGCAGTATGATCGTGAAGAAGCGATCGAGTTTTATGAGGAGTACTTCGACGAGGCCGGAGTTGAGAACGAGGCAAAAGTGATCGAGGAGTTAGGTGAACCGAAGATCCTTGCCAAGAAGATCCTGGTCGATGTCGTTGATCGTAAGTATGAAGAGACGATGGCCGCTTCCTCTGGAAATGCACTTGCCGTTGTTCCTTCGCCAATCGTTGCAGGTGCCGGCGCCTCTGCCGCTTTACCGCAGGGAAATGAGATCCCGCAGGCACAGTACGGACAGACACAGGGAAGTCCGGTTTATGGTGCTGCAGGTGCTTCTGGCGATCCGGTAAACAGCGCGCAGTACGCACAGGCTCAGGGCGCAGCGGGATATGCACCGCAGGGCGCACAGGCGAACCCGAATTACGAGCAGGCTTTCAATGCACAGCCTGCTGATGATAAGAAGTCGAAGAAAGATGGTCAGCCTTCCGCGCTGAAGACACTCTGGATCGTACTTGCAGCAATCTTCGCACTGCCGCTTTCTCCGGTGATCTTCGCACTCCTGATCGTAGCATGTGTCATGATCTTCGTCGCATTTATCGTCCTGATCAGCTTTCTTATCGCCGGTTTTTCGATCCTCGTAGCCGGCGTTGGAACGAGTGTTTTCGGAATCGTTGCATTCTTCTTAAATCCTGTCGCTGCGATGGTGATCCTTGGAAGCGGTCTGGTCTGCTTCGGATTAGGAATCTTCTTCATCATGGGATCGCTCGCGCTGATCAGACTGGTTGCACACGGCCTTGCCAAGGGATTCGGGCGCATCGTTCATAAGAAAAACAGAAAGAACAAAGCTGCCCAGGCAGTAGCATAATAGTGAGGAGAATAAAGAAATGAAGACGTTTACTAAAGTAGCACTGATTACTGCAGGAATTTCAATGGCCGCCGGAATCGCACTGACTGTTGTCGGCGCGGTCGCCACCAGGGGCAGGACGATCCACATGTATTATGACCATGGTTTCCACCTCGATTCTGAAGGAAAAGTTCTCGAGATGCCGAAGACAGTTGTGGATGATTTTTCCGATATCAATATCGATGTAAGCGCAGCGGATATCAAGTTTATCGAGAGTGATGAGTACGCCATCGAGTATAAGCTCCAGGCGGCCTCGGTTACCGCAGAATCAAAGGACGATATGCTGACAGTTAGCACTCACAAGAAGAAATTTGATATCCACATCAACTGGTTCAATTTCGACAGTGAAGACTATTACGTATATGTTTATTATCCGAAGGGAGCTGACTTCAAGGATGTCATGATCGACACCTCCGCCGGCGACGTCGATATCGAAAAAGGCTTTAACTGCAATAAGATCTCCTTCGATCTTTCTGCAGGTGATGTCAAGATCAACAACGTAAATGGCGAGCTCGATGTAGATATGTCCGCAGGTGATTTTGAAGCGACAAACTGCAAGTTCGGAAGATCGGTATTCGACCTTTCCGCCGGTGATGTGGACCTTACAAACTGCACCGTAGCAGGTGGTGAACTGGATATGTCTGCAGGTGATTTTGATGCAAAAGCACTTACCCTGACGGCCAGCTTTGATATCGATATGTCGGCAGGCTCGGCAACGATCGAGCTTGTCGATGGACAGAAGATCGGATACGACCTGGATCTCTCTGCAGGATCTGCCAAGATCAACGGAGAAAAGCGCGGAGACGAGTTCACGATGAAGGATGGATATGACATCGTCCTCACCGCTGATATGTCCGCCGGATCCATCGATATCACGAACAAATAATATCGCATGACCCACTTTTCATAATACCCCCTCTTTAACCCTTCTTTTTAGTCGAGGATCCGCCGCTTCCTAAAGCGGTGATCCCGACCGAAAAGAGGCGGTGAACCACTGGTGCGCTCAAAAACAGGGAATGGAAAAGAAAAACGATAAGAAAAAGAAACTGAGAAACACATAGAAAAACACATTAAAAAATCATAAAAACACATTCAAAAACACACTGAAACACAGCAATACAAGAAGGAGAAAAAATGGGAGTCATTTTTAAACACACACTTAAGAATATGTTCTCAAAGCCGTTCCGGACGATCATGCTGGTACTCTGTATCCTGATCTGTTCCTTCGCAGCGATGATGACATTTGATATGAGCAACTCCGTGAGAAATGTTCTCGAATCCGCGTTCCTCACGATGTTCGGCGACAGTAACGTAATGGTCACCGGTAACGGCGGCCTGAAGGATGCGGACTTCGAGGGCCTGCCGGAACACGATAAGGCACTGATGACCGCAGATATGACAACCTTCAATATCCCGGGAAATACAGAGTATGCTTACTTTCATGAGAAGAGCATCCTAATCTACACCACGGATATTGATGACGCCAACAAGCTGAGCCTTCTGGCAGCAGAGACCGATCTTGCGAGAAATGAGATCGCGATCCCGAAGTCGCTCTCCGAAGACCTGAAGCTGAAGGAAGGCGATAAGATCGAGTTCTACGACGAGAACGATCAGCCACACGAATACACAGTAAAGGCAGTGCTTTCGTATAAGGGTCTGCTCTCGGAAAAGTATAATGTCGTGATGCCGCTCGATGGCTTCTCCGATCTTTTCGGAGAGGAGATCACATTCCAGGGCGCGTATGTCCGCGTTCACGACAGAAGCAAGGTCGGCGAGTTCTGTGACCTTATTCAGGAAAAGACCCAGGGCGTCGAGGTCGAGGATCTGATCAACGGCGAACTGGTGCAGCAGAATGTAAATGGCGTAACAAGCGTATTTGCGATCCTTTTCCTGATCTGCCTGATGCTCGTCATCTTCGTCACAATCTCGCTCTCGGAGCGCATCATGGTCGAGAGAATGGGCACGGTCGGCACCTTGAGAAGCCTCGGAGTCACACCGAACACGACCGCAAAGATAGTGCTTTTCGAGAACGCGCTGTACGGACTGATCGGCGGCGCGATCGGATCAACACTCTACGTACTGACCAGAGACGCGATCTTCAACAATGTGTTCTCCCTTAACTCCGGATCGGACATCGAGCTGGAGATGAATCTCGGAAAAGTCTCCATCGCTGCATGGATCGGTGTCATCGTCGGAGCCGTCGTGATCGAGTGCCTTTGCCCGATCAAGGAGCTTCTTAAGGCGACCAGAACATCGATCAGAGACCTGATCTTCGACAACAAAGATGCAGATTATAAATATACGCGAAAAACACTCGTCGCAGCGATCCTTTTCACCATTGCCGGTGGCGTGTGCCTCAGCCTGGTGCTCAGCAAGACGATGGAAAGCCTCGGCTTTATCTTCCTGACGATCGTACTTCTGGTGGCGGGACTCTTCCTGGGATATCCCTTTATCCTCAGAATGTTCAGCAAGATCTTCGAGAAGATCTTCAATAAAGCGAACTGCCCGGTAGCTGCTTTTTCCTGCGTACAGGCAAGAACCAAGAAAGCATCCGTCGGTATCTCCAGACTCTTCGTCATGGCGGTCACCATGGGCCTGACACTCTTCGTAATGTCCTACTCCTATATCTCCTTCGTGAATTCGAAGCCGGCCGAAGCGGATGTCGTTGTCAACGGACTGACCGAGCAGGGAAGCAGGTACAGCTACTTTAACGATATCGACGGAGTCACGGAAGTCGAGTTCTTCAACTTCAACTGGGGCGTGGACTGTGTCGTCGGCGAAGATGATGTGAAAGAGTATGCGAGCGCTAACAGCAAGCGCATGAAAGAGATGTATCACAACGTCGTTCTGATGGGTACTCCCGGCAGCTTCAAGATCAATACCGCGATCAAGGATCTTCCGGAAACGATCGCAGACGATGAGATCTACATGGATAAGTCTGTGGCGGAAAAACTCGGCTACAAAGTCGGCGATGAGATCCCGATGCTGATCGCTCCGAACCGCACAAAGTCCGTCAACAGAACGATGAAACTTGGCGGTTACTGCGATACGATCCGCTTCTCCGGCGGCTCGGCAGTATATGTGGTCAGCCTGAATACTTATAACGAGATCTTCGAGGATCATCCGGTGCGTGCATATATCCGCACAACGGATCCGGAAGTAACGATCGCGACGATCAAGGAAGAATCTTTCAGCATGTTCGATACCTGCCAGACGATGGACGAGTATATGGAAGATATGAAGAACAGTAATGCCGGCATGAACACGATCCTTTACATGCTGATCGGCATGGGCGTACTGCTGACCTTCATCGCAGTCGTCAGCAACCAGATCATCGGCTTCTCCGGAAGAAGAAGAGAGTGCGCGGTCCTGGCCTCCACAGCGATGAACAGAGGCAAACTTAAGAAAGCATTCCTTGCAGAGAATTTCTTCTCCTGCATCCTGGCGATGGCAGTAGCAGTTCCTTTCTCCGCAGTGATCGCAGGGCTCTTCAACAAAGCCATGGTCATGATCGAGATGAACTTCGATCTGTCGATCGACATCCCGTCCACAGCGATCTTCCTCGGAGCACTCTTCCTGCTGTTCCTGTCCACGGTCCTCATGCCGGTCAAGAACATCCGTAAGATGAAGATCGCCGAGCAGCTGAAGTACGAGTAATCAATTAAGACACGATCCGCGAGGCGGGGGGCGAGAAGGACCCACGCCGGGACGGAATAAGATGCGATGCGGGCGATCGATTGCCCGAAATAAAGTGAGTGGGCGCCCCGCCCGATGACAACAGATGATGGGCTCCGCCCGATAGTAACAGACGCAGGGCGCCCCGCCCGAGAAAGAAATGAGGTAACAACTATGGAAAACATGATCGAAGTAAGAAGCGTAAATAAGACATTTGGTAAGAAAGGCAGCGTGAAGACGCAGGTTTTAAACGGCGCAGAGCTGACAGTGCAGAAGGGTGAGTTTGTCTCCCTCATGGGAGCTTCCGGCTCCGGCAAAAGCACTCTCCTTTATCTCATCGGCGGCCTTGACCGTGATTTTACCGGCGACATCCGCCTTTGCGGGAAGAGCATCAGCAAGATGAAGGAAAAGGAACTCAGCAAGATCCGCCTCGGCAAGATCGGCTTTATCTTCCAGTTCTACAATCTGGTGCAGAACCTGAACGTCGAGGATAACATCCTTCTGCCGTCGCTGGTTGCCGGCCGGTCCCGCGCTTCTTTGAAAAAAGAACTCGACGAGATCCTTGAGATCACCGGTCTTACCGAGAAGAGAAAGTTCATGCCGAGTAAGCTCAGCGGCGGCCAGCAGCAGCGTGTCGCGATTGCCCGTGCGATCATCAGCAATCCGGAGATCATTCTCGCAGACGAAGCGACAGGTAACCTCGACAGCAAGTCCGGCGCAGAAATCATGGAGCTCTTCCGCCGCATCAATCAGGAGAAGGGCATCACTATCCTTCAGGTCACCCACTCCCAGAAGTGCGCGATGTACGGCACACGTACCGTCGTTCTTGAGAATGGCCGCACAGTAAACGTGGATGCAGATATGCATGTCAGCGGCGGAAACTCCGGCTATGGTTCCGGATCCGGCGACGCGGCCGCTTCGATCAAGAGCATGCGCGAAAAGATCATGAACATGAATCTCGCCAGTGCCGGTGCGCGTAGCTGATCTGTTGAATACAAACCGATGCGAGAGTTCAGTTAGCCAACTGCAACAGCATCGAGAGAAGCACAGTTGATAATGCTTTGCGCCATATAATCCAGCCGTTTCCTTGCGCCGCCCCCTCCGTTAAACGAAAGGCGCGGGTAACGATATAAGAAAACTTCCCCATCGGAAAAGTGTTCTCACCCAACACCCAAGTCCGGTGGGGAAGCTGTTTTATTCAACAGCAGCAGCGACAGAAGCAGCGGCAGCCGGGGCGCCGGAGTTGCCGATCTTTTTCTTCACATGGACGTAGTAGCCGAAAAGCACGATGAAGGTCAGCGCCCAGGAAACAGGGTAGGAGACCAGCAGGATCTTGTAGGCGCTGATCGGCGCGGCGCTCTGCTTGAAGTGGTTGAAGGCGGTGTACACCCAGGCGAGACGCAGACCGCAGCTGCCGACGACGGTCGCGACCATCGGGAAGACGGAGTGCTTGATGCCGCGGAGCATGCCGGAGCCGCAGTCCATGAGACCGCAGAGGAAGTCGGGCACGACGACGCAGAGCATGCGCGCGAGTCCGAAAGTCACGCCTTCGGGGGAATCCGGAAGATACAGAAGGAGCAGCGGTTCACCGAAAATGTACGAGAGCGCGCCGAGCGAGAGACCGATGAAAGTGATCGACAGGAGCGCCGACCGGTAGATCGCATTCAGACGGTCGTAGCGCTTCGCGCCGTAGTTCTGGCCCGCGAAGGTCATGCAGCCCTGTGTGAAAGAATTCATACCGGCGTAGATGAACGAATCGATATTCATGCACGCGGAATTACCCGCCATGCAGGCTGTGCCGAGCGAGTTGACGCTCGACTGGATGATGACGTTCGAAAAGGAGAACAGTGTGTTCTGAAATCCCACCGGCAGGCCGAGTTTCAGGATCTTTGCGAGCGGCTTTTTATGGATGCGGAGCTCGAAGATGAAAATCCGGCACTCACCATCAAGATGGAAAAGTGAATTACTCATTAGAATCGCGGAAAGCACTTGTGACGCGACTGTTGCGATCGCGACACCTGCGACGCCGAGTCCGAAACCTGCGACGAGAATGAGATTCAGCACGACATTCAGCACGCCGGAGATCGTGAGATAGACCAGCGGGCGCCGAGTGTCGCCTCGGGCCACGATGATCGCACGGCCGAAGGTGTAGATCATGAAGGCAGGTGCGCCGAGAAAGTAGATGCGGAGATATAGAGTCGCCTGGTCGATCGCGTCGGAGGTCGTGCCCATCCACTCGAGAAAAGTTCTCGCGAACACGCAGCCGACGATCCCCGTGATGACACCGAAGATGATGCCGAGAGAGAAGATCGTGTGGGTCAGGTCGTGGACTTTTTCCATCTTTTTCGCGCCGAGCGTCGATGCGAGAACGACAGTCGCGCCGAGAGAAATACCGATAAACAGATTGATGATGAGGTTGATCAGAGGGGCGCAGGCGCCGACTGCCGCGACCGCCGTGTCACCGACGAACTGTCCGACAACGACGATGTCCGCTGCATTGAAGAGAAGCTGCAGGACCTGTGTCAGAACGATCGGCACGCTGTAAAGAATCAAGGGTACGAGAACGCCGCCATTGATCATGTCGATGTCATGGCTCTTTTTGCCCGAACGGGAACCCTTCAAACCAATGGCATGAAGCTTCTGAGGTCCTGTTTTCCGTTCTGAATTTAAGTGCATAAATCATTTCCCACCCTGTCATAGCAGAAATACTACCATAACGGATGGGAAACGAGGTTAGATAATTCGTTGTGCATTTGATAGAAATCCGCCACGGAGCGTAGCGGGTTTATCATGCGTTTTCGATGTACGGATGCAAAATCAAGCAACCGGAAGTGTAATCATGCAACCTGAAGTGTAACCGCGCCTGCTGAAGAATCGTGCCGCCGAAGTGTAATTCAGTGCATGATCATCTGTCTGGTTCCGCAGTACGGGCAGAAGGTCTCTGTGTGGCTGGTGTTGATCTGAAGATCGGCGCCGCAGGCAGAGCACTTCAGTGTAACAATCTGAGCTCTTCCGGCGAACTGCGCATTCATATTCGATCCCGGGAAGCCCTGCTTGCCATAGACGTAGTTCTGGAAGACCGACATGGCTTTTCGCTCGTTCTCGGTGACACCGTCTGTGAGCTCCGCGATGCGCTGAGCGTCGCCCTGAAGTGTGGTGAGGGTGTTGACGTCGAGACGGTTCAAGTACTTTTCGACAGTCATGAAGTTCGACGAGCGGTCCGTCACGATCTGCTGCAGTTCATTTCGGAAAGAAGCAGAGGCATTCGGATTATTCATCAGGCTCGAGCACATGTAGTCGAGATCCATCTGCTCTTCGGGCGAGATGACGCCGTCGGCCTTTGCGATGTAGTAGCAGAGGGCGATACGTGCGAGTGCGATGTTAGCGACAGTGGTACCGGTGTTGCCCGGGTTTGGAACGCTCTGCGGAATGTAGTTTCCGGCCGGAGCAGGCTGGCTTCCGCCGAGAAGACTATCGATGAGCGCTGTGCCTGCGCCAAAAGCGAGACCGCCGACGATTCCGCCGGTGACATCTCTTGCGAGTGAACGTAGTAATGATCTGCCTAACATATTAAATCTCCTCCATACAGTAGCTACTCTCCGGATACATGCCGAAGATCGAGCCTGCTTCGTTTTTTCCAATATAGTAATATCCTGCGCCATCGACTTCATTGTACACATATTTTACAACGGAGAGTTCGCGGCCGTCAGAAAGATAGATGTTGTATTCCGTATGACTTGTTTTATGTTTTCCTCTTCCGCTGGTGACCTTTCTTGTGTCTTTGCGGACGACCTGTGCGTATTCGAGGGAGATCGTCGCGCTTTCAGGATCTTCCGGCTTTTTTTCATAGGTCTGTTTCGCACCGTTATAGAACAACAAGCCGAGGATGATAACAGTGCATAGCGGCAACACGAGCGATATGATCTGAATTATATTGGTCGCTTCTCCGCGCATCCGGCCCCGGATGAATCCGACCAGCGTGACGATAAACCAGCCCACAAGCGAGGATAACAGAGCAATCATGACGATGTTCAAGACCTTGATGTTCGTCTTTGCATTCTTGACGTAGACGCTGTAGTCAGATCTAAGAAGTGCGTCGGTCAGCACGGTCCTTCCGTTTTCATCATGTACCAGCTCGATCTCGGAACGGCTTTCTTCGATGTTTGCCGCCGCTTTATTCTCATGCTGCGCCCCGAAGATCATGGCTCCGAATATAGCGATGAACATGATAATGAATATGATGAGAAGTGACTTCTTCCCGGAGGAAGAATAGTTTTTTGAGATGCGCATGTGTTTGCTCCGTTTTGACCGTTCCGCGCGAAAAGCACTTGTCCGGCCGTTTATTTTCATGACTCATTATATCAATAATGCTGAAAGGAGAGTAGTTTCACCGCGCATAATTGGCACATCCTAATTATTCGCGCCGCGCGAAATAGCGGATGCGAAAATAGGAGGGTAGAGAGATGTTCTTCGGATTATCCGGTACGCCGGGCAGGCGCGCATGAGCGCGGCCGCTCAGGCTTTCTTTTTTTTCTTACCGACCAGGATGCGGCGCGCAAGCTTCGCGGCGACCCGGTAAGGCATAGGCTGGAGTGCTTTTCGAGCTTCCTTCAGCTTCTCACGGATCGGGATGCTCTGCGGACAGTGTTTCTCGCACTTGCCACACTCGATGCAGCGCGAAGCATCTGCCGGCTCGAGCCGGAGCGCGATGGTTTGGAAATACTCTTTTCTGCCGGTGCCTTTTTTCTCGGAATACATATGGTTGTAGCACGAGAAAATGCCCGGGATATCGACGCCTCTGGGGCAGGGGAGACAGTACTTACAGCCTGTGCAGCCGACCTTCGTGTTCTCGTTTATGTAGCCCTTGATCTTCTCGATCATGGCGAATTCATCCTGTCCCCAGGCGCCCGCTTCCGCGTCGCTTGCGATGCGGGCGTTCTCCTCGAGCATCTCGAGGGAATTCATGCCCGACAGGACACAGGTGATCTCCTTCTGGTTCCAGAGCCACCGGAACGCCCATTCGGCCGGACTCCAGCCGTGCGGATCTTTCGCGATCTCTTTTTTTGCCTTTTCGGGAAGAAGATCGACGAGCTTTCCGCCGCGCAGAGGCTCCATGATAAATACCGGTACGCCCTTTTCGTAAGCGGCGGCGATACCGTCGCGCCCGGCCTGCGAGTTCTCGTCCATGTAGTTGTACTGCACGAGGCTGAGCTCCCAGTCAAAAGCGGCGAGGATCTTCTTATACATCTCCGTGTTCCCGTGGAATGAGAAGCCGAAGTGATGCACGCGGCCGGCTTTTTTCTGCTCAGAGATCCAGTCCCGGACGCCGAGTTCTTCGAGCTTTTCCCACTGTGCGATGTCCGTCATGTGATGGAAAAGATAGTAGTCGAGATGGTCTGTACGGAGGCGCTTGAGCTCCTCGTCGAGATATTTGTCCAGGTCGGCTCTCTTCTTGACGAGATACTGCGGCAGCTTCGTGGTAAGAGTGATTTTGGAGCGGAGGTCATTTTTCTCGATGATTTTTCCGAGTGCGTCTTCTGAGCCCGGATAGATGTAGGCCGTGTCGAAATAAGTCACCCCGAGCTCGATCGCCCGCAGGACCTGCGCCTCCGTCTTCTCCATGTCGATCGATCTGCCCTTCGTGGCAAAACGCATACATCCGAATCCCAGTACCGGTAAACCATTTCGCTGCTGCATACTATCACTCCTCTTTCGCTATTTCATGTCCGTCTGTGCCAGTGTGTCTGTTTGTTTGTGTCTGTTTGTTTTTTGTGTTTGTTTGTCTGTGTCTGTCCGTTAGCTTCTATTGTGCTGTCTGCTGTCCGAGAAACTTCCGGATCTCGGGAAGTCTCCGCTTCGCCTCCGCGCGCCCGATCTGATAGACACGCTCGAGCTCTTCCGGCTTCTTGCAGGCGCGCCCGATCTTCAGATCTTCCGGCGGCCGGATCACGAGACTCTCGCCGGATGCTTCCTTTTTTCTAACTTCTTCCAGCTGGCGGTTGTACATGATGTGACGTTTGCCCATCGCTTCCACGATCGCCGGGTATTTCCGAAGGAACATCTTGAAAAGCACTTTTGAACTTTTCTTTTTTTCGTAGCCTTCGGGCTGGGTGAGTACGATGACGTTTTTGCGGTAGCCGAGCTCCTCCATGTAGGAGTAGGGGATGGCGTCGGAGATGCCGCCGTCGAGGAGCTGATGTCCGTCGATCCTTACAACTTTAGATAAGATCGGCATCGAGGCGGAAGCCCGCATCCACTCGATGTCCTTCATGCCGCCGTCGATGCAGCGGTGGTAGCGGATCTCGCCAGTCAGGACGTCGGTCGCGCCGATATAAAACTCCATCGGTTCTTTCGCAAATGTCTCCCGGTCAAAGATGTCCAGTTCGTCTGGGATCTCCCGGTAGCAGAAGTCTGCGCCGAAGAAGTCCCCGGTTTTCATAAGTGAGCGGAAACTGCTGTAGCGCGGGTCTTTACAGTATTTCTTGTTATAGCGGATCGCGCGGCCGATCTGGTGCGACTTGTAGTTGCAGCCGAAGACTGCGCCCGCGGAGATGCCGGATGCCGCATCGAAGGTGATCCCGTTTTCCATCAGAACATCGATCACGCCGCAGGTAAACATCCCGCGCATCGCGCCGCCCTCCATCACCAGCGCCGAGCGGGGAGAAGCGGAAGAAGGGGCTGCCTGCGCCGCGTCGTTCGCGCGATTTGCGGAGATCATATCACGAGCAGCGTCGGTGAGTGCTTTTGCAGTATTTGAATTAATTTCAGTATTTTTACTTTCCATGATTTCATTATATGGTGAACGGCGGCGTTTGGAAATGGTTTGCGGCCATATACAAAGAAAGTTTAAAAAATTGAATTCCATTCACCATATGCTCACCTAAAACGCAAAATAGGTGAGGGATTAGGTGAATGAGACCGCCATTTTCATCGAAAAGCACTTTCTTTCGCAATATGCTCACCTAAAACGCAAAATAGGTGAGCAATTAGGTGAATAAGCCTGGCATTTTCATCGAAAAGCACTTTCTTTCGCAATATGCTCACCTAAATCCGAAATTAGGTGAGCGATTAGGTGAGCGCCCCGCGATTCTCATTTTTTGCTTCGACGCGAAAAGAACTCTTCCTACATTTTGATTATCAAACTATCAAAACAAGACAAAATCTGGTTATAAACTGGTCAACATATGAGAAGTAATGACAAATAATGAATGATATTATGACGTTGGATGAACATGAACGGGTTGCAGTCTGAGGCCGGTAAAAATTCTGAAACAAGAGGAAGGCCGCAGGCAGAAAGGATGACAAATAATGCAAAACTTTGACTTTTACTCTCCCACGTATTTCGCATTTGGTAAAGACACAGAAAACCGCGCAGGCGAGCTGGTAAAGCGCTTCGGCGGCAGCAAAGTCCTGATCCATTATGGCGGCGGAAGTGTCGTAAGATCCGGACTTCTCGATCGCGTGAAGACTTCTCTTGAGAAGGAAGGCATCCCGTTCGTCGAGCTCGGCGGCGTACAGCCGAACCCGAGATCCGGCCTCGTTTACGAAGGTATCGATCTTTGCCGCAAGGAAAACGTGGACTTCATTCTCGCTGTCGGCGGCGGAAGCACGATCGACTCCAGTAAGGCGATCGCAGCAGGTACGATCTATGACGGCGACTTCTGGGATTTTTACCAGGGTAAGCGTATTGAAAAAGCACTTCCGGTCGGCACGATCCTGACGATCGCGGCAGCCGGCTCCGAGGGCAGCGCCGATTCTGTAATCACGAAAGAAGACGGTATGTTTAAGCGCGGTGCGAGCGGTGATGCGATCCGCCCGAAGTTCAGTATCCTGAATCCGGCGCTGACACAGACACTTCCGCCTTTCCAGACAGCTGCCGGTATTACTGACATCATGGCGCACCTTTATGAGCGCTACCTGACAAATTCGGAAGAAGTAGAGGTTACCGACCGTCTCCTCGAAGCACTTCTTCTTACCATGATCCACGAAGGTCCCCGCGTTATCGCGGATCCGAATAACTATGAAGCAAGAGCGAATATCATGTGGGCGGGCATGATGGGCCACAACAATTCCTGCGGCGTCGGAAGATCCCAGGACTGGCTTTCCCACATGATCGAGCACGAGCTCTCCGCTCTTTATGACTGTGCCCACGGCGCCGGCCTGGCAGTAACGATGCCGGCGGTATTTACCTACGAGATGAAGCATAACGTGATGCGTTTTGCCCAGGCAGCTGTCCGTATCTGGGGCTGCCAGATGGACTTTGCGCATCCGGAAGTTACTGCGAAAGCAGGTATCGAAGCTTTCCGTAACTACCTGATCTCGATCGGTATGCCGAAAAACTTTGAAGAACTCGGAGCAAAAGAGGAAGATATTCCGAAGCTTGTTCAGGTTCTTCTTTACGGGGATGGTGGATCCGGAAAGATCTCCGGTTTCGTCACCCTTGACGAAGATAGCTGCACTGAGATCTATAAGATGATGGTGTAAGTTATATGGATTATAGCCAATACGAAACCTTCGATTTCGACAGCATAAGTGCCTTTAATCTATCTACGGGATATAAGGGGAGATCATTTAGGATGCACTGGCATTCTTACGGCGAGATCCTCCTCGTGGGTGAAGGCGAGACGAACATCTACAAGGTTAATCAGAATACATATCAACTCAGCGAAGGTGATTTCGTGTTGGTGTGGCCGATGGAAATGCATGCGATCATCGATGCGGACAGGGAGAAAGCTCTAGTCATCCAGTTCAGCAATTCGTTCATGAATTCCCTGCTCGATTTACAGAGGATCATGCATTTCTATCGGAATCTCCACGTAATTGAGAGAAAGAAACATCCGCAGCTCTGTGCGAAGCTGACGACGATCTCGTACAGGATGAAGGATATTTTCCTCTCTGAAGATAGAAACCGTGAGCTTACCTGCTGCATGCTCCTGATGGAATTCATCCTCGCACTCGACGAGCACAGAAGCGAGTTCGCCGAGGAGCTGAATTCGGAAAACCAGAAAAATGTCTGCACAGACGATGTCATGCGAAGGATGATCATGGTGACCGACTACATCAAGAACAACCTTACGGCGGAAGACCTTTCGCAGCAGACGATGGCGGACAAGGCCGGGATCAGCAAAGACTATTTTTCCCGTATTTTTAAGAGTGTCACCGGCACGAACTACAGCAAGTGGCTGAACATGATCCGCATGGAAAAGGCGATCGAGCTTCTGTCCCAGAAGGACATGTCGCTGACCGAGGTCGCGATGCTCTCGGGTTTCCGGAGCATCTCCAGTTTCAACCGCGTGTTCTTCGACGAGAAGGGCATGGCGCCCGGCGAATACAGAAATCTTTTCCTGAAGTCGACTGATAATGCTTGAAAAGCACTTGCCCGCGGCTTAGTTTTCCCCGACTCTTCATCCAAAAAGAACATCCCGAATACTACGATCCAGACTAGAAATTTCAAACACTACATCCACCCCAAAGGAGAAAAAGACTATGGATATTTCCCACAGAAAAGTAAGTAAGAAGATCCGTTTTCTGGACGCTTCCGGCGCCCCGATCGCGAATAAAAACGTAAAGGTCACACAGACCAATCACAAGTTCCTCTTCGGATGCGGTGCATTTGAATTCCTGCCGTATGTGATGAGCCAGGACGAGAACATGGACGTCCCGGGCGGCGGTCCTTTTGCCTCCAGAGAACAGCTCGAAGAGCTTACCTCCAGCTGGCTCGAGATCTTTAACTACGGTACACTTCCTTTCTACTGGGGAAGATTCGAGCCCGAAGAAGGAAAGCCGCAGACTGAGCAGCTCATGAAGACCGCCGCGTTCCTTCAGAGCAAGAACGTCAAGGTCAAGGGCCATCCGCTCTGCTGGCACACGGTCTGCGCCGACTGGCTCATGAAGTACGATAATAAGACCATCATGGAGAAGCAGCTCGCCCGCATCGACCGCGAGGTCAAGGGCTTTAAGGGCGTCATCGATATGTGGGACGTCATCAACGAAGTCGTCATCATGCCGATCTTCGACAAGTACGATAATGCGGTCACCCGCCTCTGCAAAGAGAAGGGCAGAGTCAAACTCATCAAGGAAGTCTTTGACCGCGCACATGCCGATAACCCGGAGGCCGTTCTCCTTCTTAACGATTTTAATACCTCGACAAACTACGAGATCCTGATCGACGGATGCCTGAATGCGGGCGTTCCGATCAGCGCGATCGGCATCCAGTCCCACCAGCATCAGGGCTACTGGGGCAGAGAGAAGCTGGAGGAGGTCCTCGCAAGATTCGACCACTTCGGCCTGCCGATCCACTTTACCGAGAATACCCTTATTTCCGGCGATATCATGCCGGCATATATTGAGGACCTCAACGACTGGCAGGTGCCGGAATGGCCGACCACTCCGGAGGGTGAGGAGCGCCAGGCCCGCGAGATCGAAGAGATGTACCGTATCCTTTTCTCCCATCCGCTGGTTGAAGCGATCACGACCTGGGACTTTAAGGACGGCGCATGGCTGAAGGCCCCGAGCGGATTCCTCCGTCTCGACAACAGCAGAAAGCCATCCTTCAACATGCTCAAGAAGCTCGTGAAGGAAGAGTGGTGGACCGACGAAGAAGTCACGACCGACGCCGAAGGCTACGCCACAGTAAGTGCTTTTAAGGGAGAATACGTACTCTCCTGCGATGGAAAAGAAGCCGCCGCGACACTTACCGACGACACCGATCTTTCCGTTACTTTGTAAGAAGCACCCGCCCCGTTACAACATCTGAAAACGAAAAAAGAATAAATGGAGGACACCGCGATGAGTATTGACCTTTCCAAGATGCCGAAGCTGGGATTTGGCATGATGCGCCTTCCCGAGAAAGACGGCGTTATCGACCACGAGCATGTCTGCCGCATGGTAGATAAGTACATGAGTGCCGGCATGAATTACTTCGACACCGCTTATGTATATCACGGCGGAAAGTCGGAAGTTGCCGCCAGAGAAGCCCTCGTGAAGCGCTATCCCAGAGATTCCTTCATGATCGCTACCAAGCTCCCGGCATGGGAGATCAAGGCCGAGTCCGATATCGAGCGCATCTTTAATGAGCAGCTCGAGCGCTGCGGTGTCGATTACTTCGACCTTTATCTGCTGCACTCGATCGAAGACGGAAATAACTACGACACCTACGAGAAGTATGACTGCTTCAACTGGGGCTGGAAGAAGAAAGAAGAAGGGAAGATCCGCCACTTAGGATTCTCCTATCACGGATCTCCGGAGCTTCTTTCCGAGATCCTCGACAAACACCCGGATGTTGAGTTTGTCCAGATCCAGTACAACTACCTCGACCGCACGAACCCGGTCGTAAGATCACAGGAACTCTACGATATCCTCGCCGAGAGAAATATCCCGATCATCATCATGGAACCGATCCGCGGCGGTATGCTCGCCGGTTTTGACCCGCAGATCGAGTCGAAGTTCAAGGCGATCTGTCCGGACAAATCCATCGCATCCTGGGCGCTCCGTTTCGTCGGATCCCAGCCGGCTGTTATGACGATCCTCTCGGGTATGTCCACCGAAGAGCAGATGGACGATAACATCGGCACATTTACGAACTTCGAGCCGCTTTCCGAAGAAGAGACGAAAGCCGTAGATGAAGTGACCGCAGATATCCTGAGCATGCCGCAGATCGGCTGCACTGCCTGCAAATACTGCTGTGACGGCTGCCCGATGAGCATCTCCATCCCGGATATCTTCAGAACGATCAATACACTCCGCCGCTATCCCGATGACTGGAGATCGAAGAACTTTTATTCCGGTCTGATCGGCCGTTCGGGAAAAGCATCCGACTGTATCGGATGCGGCCAGTGTGAGAGTGTCTGCCCGCAGCACCTGCCGATCATCGAGCTTCTGAAGGAAGCCGCCGGCATCTTAGGACGATAAGGAAGACGCGCCTCGCCCCTGCGCAGGCGGGAGCTCTTAGACAAACAGCATCAATCCCAATAAGGAGAACCATAGTATGAAAAAGAAAGCATTATTCATCGGCGGCACCGGCACGATCAGTACCGCCATCGTAAAAAGACTGGTAAACGATCTTGGTTGGGAGGTCTGGGTCCTGAACAGAGGTAACCGTTCGGATGTTCTTCCGGAGGGTGTTAAGCTTATCACGGCAGACATCAATGACGAAGCCGACGTTCTTTCCAAGATCGGCGACACGACCTTCGACTGCATCGGTGAATTTATCGGATTCACTGTCGATCAGGTCGAGCGCGACTACCGCCTGTTCAACGGCAAAACAAAGCAGTACATCTACATCAGTTCCGCCTCCGCATACCATAAGCCGGCGGCATCCTATGTGATCACCGAAGGAACGACGCTTGCGAATCCTTACTGGGAATATTCCAGAAATAAGATCGCCTGCGAAGAGTTCCTCATGAAGAAGTATAGAGAAGAAGGATTCCCGGTCACGATCGTACGTCCGAGCCACACTTACGACGAGAGAAATCTCCCGCTCGGCGCACATGGCAATAAGGGCCCGTGGCAGGTCGTTAAGCGCATGATGGAAGGAAAACCGGTCATCATCCAGGGCGACGGTTCGAGTCTCTGGACAGTTACCTGGAACGCAGACTTTGCTATCGGTTACACCGGTCTTATGGGTAACCGCCATGCGATCGGCGAAGCATTCCAGATCACCTCGGACGAGACGCTCACATGGAATCAGATCTACGCTACCGTTGCCGATATCCTCGGTGTCGAGCTGAAGGCATACCACGTATCTACTGATTTCCTGCGCGCTGTCGGCGATCCGCTCGGCTTCGACTTCACCGGAGCACTGCTCGGCGATAAGTCCGTCTCGGTCGTCTTCGATAACAGTAAGATTAAGAAGATCGTCCCGCAGATGACCACCAATGTCCGCTTCGATACCGGCGCGAAGATCACGATCGACTACATCCTGTCTCATCCGGAGTGCCAGGTCGAAGATCCCGAGTTCGATGCCTTCTGTGATAAGGTCATCGATACCATCGAAAAAGCAAAAGCAAATTTCTAAATCGGACGACGCGAGTCTGTCGCGGCCGCAGCTAAGCCAAAAGCTTCAAATTTGAAATTATGGATTATCGAATTTTGGATTTGACGATCCAAAATTGCGAAAAGGTAAGCTATATTCTATAAAAAAGAGATTTTGGCTTATGGTTTGAAGAGGTAGATTCAGCCAAAATCGCAAAAAACGATTTTATGGATTATGAGAAGGTAAGCCAAAACAGAGTTTTGGCAAAAAATGGCTGACGATTAAGAAACTGCTATGCATCCATAATTTAGAAAAACGTTAATTTGGCTTACAACGACGTAAGCCAAAAATGCCAAAACAACAAATATGGATGATATCGGTGTTCTGATCGGTAAGCCAAAAATGGAAAATTCAAAAATATGGATGCATCACCACATCCGCGATAGGAGGAACCCCCTATGAAAATGATCGATGTTAAGAACGGTCCGAAGAATGTCTCCCGCATCGTTCTCGGCTGCATGCGTATGCCGGCGCTCTCGACAGAAGAAGCGGCGAAGATGATTGAGACTTCTGTGGAAATCGGGATCAACTACTTTGACCACGCAACCTGCTACGGCGCCGGTGATGCCGAGACGCGTTTCGGCGATGCGCTCCCGCTGACCGGCATTAAGAGAGAAGATATCTACCTTCAGAGCAAGGTCGGTCTGCACTTTGACACGATGGAGTTCAACTGGAGCAAAGAAGATATCCTTGCCAGCACGGACGGGATCCTCCAGCGCCTGAAGACCGACTACCTCGACGCGCTGCTCCTGCACCGCCCGGACCTCCTTTACAATCCGGAAGAGATCGCGGAAGCTTTTGACATTCTGGCCGCATCCGGTAAGGTTCGTCACTTTGGTATCAGTAACACGACACCGATGCAGATCGAGCTTCTGAAGAAGTACGTCAAGCAGCCGCTCGTGTTTAACCAGCTGCAGCTTTCCCTCGACCAGTCCCAGATCATCGATCAGGCGCTGTATCTCAATAACAAGACCACGAATATGTCCATCGACAGAGATAACGGCGTCCTCGATTACTGCCGTCTCCACGATATTACGATCCAGGCCTGGTCTCCGCTTCAGATCGGCATGTTCAAGGGCTGCTTCGTCGATCACCCGGACTTCCCGGAATTGAATGCGAAGCTTTCTGAACTCGGGGAGAAGTACGGTGTGCCGAAGACTGCGATCGCGATTGCATGGATCCTCCGTCACCCCGCGAAAATGCAGGTCATCGCCGGCACTATGAACCCCGATCACCTGAAAGATATCTGTGAAGCGACAAAGGTCGATCTGACCCACAACGAGTGGTACCAGCTCTACCTTGCATCCGGCAAGTTCCTGCCGTAAGCGATCCCCGGATCTGCGCGAAGCATCTCTGTACGCTAATTATCGTGCCGCGCGATCCTGCCGCTATCTGCTAAAATGAAACTAACGAAAACAATTATAGGAGGCTCCCCATGAACGAAACATTGAAAGTATTAGAATCCAGAAGATCCTGCAGAAACTTTAAGCCCGATATGATTAAGAAGGAAGAGCTTGATGCGA
>JAGCXQ010000033.1 GCA_017961235.1 Clostridiales bacterium
ATCGGTTGTTCCGAAGGTTTCAAGAAGGAACTCGAGATCCAGGGTGTTGGTTACAAGGCCGCAAAGCAGGGTAAGAAGGTTGTGTTCAACCTCGGTTACTCCCACCCGATCGAGATGGAAGAACCGGAAGGCATCACTATTGATGTTCCGGCTCAGAACCAGATCATCGTTAAGGGTGCAGATAAGCAGTTAGTTGGCGAAACCGCCGCTAAGATCCGTTCCTTCAGACTTCCGGATGCATATAAGGGCAAAGGTATCAGATATGTCGGTGAATATGTCCGCATCAAGGAAGGTAAGACAGGCGCTAAGAAGTAAGTGAAGGGGTGAACAAGCATGATTAATAAGATTGACAAGAACGCTATTCGCCGCAGAAAGCACATCCGTGTGAGAAAAAAGATCTCCGGTACTGCTGCACGTCCGCGTCTGTGCGTTTTCAGAAGTAACACAAACATCTATGCCCAGATCATCGACGATGAAGCTGGAAAGACACTGGTAAGTGCCTCCACATTGGATAAAGAAGTGAAAGCTTCTATCGATAACGGAAGCAACAAGGAAGGTGCAGCTGCAGTTGGTAAGAAGATTGCAGAGCGCGCTCTGGCTGCGAACATCAACGAAGTTGTGTTCGACAGAGGCGGATACATTTTCCATGGTCGTGTAGAAGCTTTGGCAGAGGCCGCTCGTGAAGCTGGCCTGAAATTCTAATCAGGAGGGAAACAAGATGGGTTTTGAACCAAATTCAACCGAATTAAAAGAAAAAGTCATCCATATCGGACGTGTTTCCAAGACGGTTAAGGGTGGTAGAAATTTCCGTTTCGCAGCCCTCGTAATTGTAGGTGACGAGAATGGTCACGTTGGTAAGGGCCTGGGTAAGGCTGCTGAAATTCCGGACGCGATCAGAAAAGGTATCGAAGATGCCAAGAAGAACATGATCTCCGTTCCGCTGGACGGCAACACGATCCCGCACGAGGCATTCGGTGTTTTCGGCGCAGGTAAGATCGTTATGAAGCCGGCTGCAAGTGGTACAGGTATCATCGCCGGCGGCCCGGTCCGTGCGGTATGTGAGCTTTGCGGTATCAAGGATATCCGTACAAAGTCTCTGGGTACAAACAACCCGAACAACGTTGTTAACGCAACACTGGAAGGCTTGAAGAGCATGCGTTCTCTTGAAGAAGTTGCCCGCCTGCGCGGAAAGTCTGCTGAAGAAATTAGGTAATGGAGGTGTGCTAACATGGCAAACTTGAAGATTACATTGGTGAGAAGCACCAACAAATCCAAGAAAAACCAGGCTGCTACAGTAAAAGCTCTCGGTCTGCACAAGATCGGCCAGTCTGTTGAGAAGGCTGACAATGAAGCAATTCGCGGTATGGTTCGCACAGTAGCACATCTTGTTACTTGCGAAGAAGTGTAATGGAGGTATAGGAAACATGAAACTTAATGAAATGTCTTCCTGCGGAAACGAGAAAGCATATCGTAAGGGCCGTGGTGCCGGATCCGGTAACGGTAAGACTGCCGGTAGAGGACACAAGGGTCAGAATGCTCGTTCCGGTGGCGGTGTCCGTCCTGGTTTCGAGGGTGGTCAGATGCCTCTTTACAGACGTCTGCCGAAGCGTGGCTTCAACAACAAGCGTTTCGCTGCTGAATATGTCGAGATCAATGTCTCCGACCTGGAGAAGTTTGATAACGGTGCTGAGGTCGATGCAACGATCCTCGCTGATGCCGGTATCATCACACTCGGCAAGGTCAACGATGGTGTTAAGGTTCTCGGTAACGGTGACCTGACAAAGAAGCTGACTGTTAAGGCCAAGAAGTTCTCTGCTTCTGCAAAAGAGAAAATCGAAAAGGCTGGTGGCTCGGCACTGGAGGTATAACATGAAGGGCGTATTTGACACCTTAGTTAATGCATTCCGTTTGCCGGATCTGCGCAAAAAGTTACTGTTTGTACTGTTCATCCTCGGTATTTATATGGTCGGTGGCCTGATCCCGTGTCCGGGTATCGACCGTACTGAGTTTTCCAGTATCGTTCAGAACTGGGGTCAGATCGGTAGCTTGATGGATATTATCGCAGGTGGTGGTCTGTATGCAGCAACCATCTTCGCTATGGGTATTACACCTTACATCAACTCTTCCATCATCATCCAGCTCCTGACAGTTGCTATCCCTGCTTTGGAGAATATGGCCAAAGAGGGAGAAGAAGGACAGAAGAAACTTCAGAAGATCACCCGTTACCTTACGGTCGGTCTGGCTGTAATGCAGGCTTCCTTCTTCTGCTACGCAACAAGATCCGCGATGACAAACCAGATTCCGAAGCCGCTCGCTGCTGCACTGATCATTCTTACATTCACCGCTGGTACATGTTTCGTCGTGTTCCTCGGCGAGCGTATCAATGAGAAGGGTATCGGTAACGGTGTATCCCTGATCATCTTCGCCGGTATCGTAACCAGAATCCCGGATATGATCAAAACTCTCTACTACGATGCTCTGAACATCGCAGGTAAGTTCGAGAATGCCGCTCTCGGAAACGCAGCTGGTATCTCCGCTTTCGCGATCGTTTCCCTGATCTCTATCGCAACGATCATCTTCTGTATCTATGTTCAGAACGCTGAAAGAAGAATTCCGGTCCAGTACAGTAAGAAGGTCATCGGAAGAAAAGTCTATGGTGGACAGAACACCTACATCCCGCTGAAGGTCAATCAGTCCAGCGTTATGCCGGTTATCTTCACCATGTCTTTCCTGGCACTGCCTTCCACGATCGTTACTTTCTTCTTCCCGAACAGCAACAATATCGTGGTCAAGTGGTTCCGTGATTTCGGCGGAAGTCCGTTCTACTACGTAGCATATTTCATCTGCATCTTTGCATTCGTGTTCTTCTATTCTCTGATCCAGTTCAACCCGATCGAGATCTCGCAGAATCTGCAGAAGAACGGCGGATTTATCCCGGGTGTTCGTCCGGGCCGTCCGACATCCGAGTTTATTGCCAAGGTTGCAAACCGCCTCAACTGGTGTGATGCATGCTTCCTTTGCATCGTAGTTCTTGTTCCGACACTGCTCGGCAAGCTGACCGGTATGGAAGGCGTATGGTTCGCAGGTACATCTGTTCTCATCATGACAGGTGTTGCTAACGACCTGGTAGATCAGATCGAATCGCAGATGGTTACTCATAACTACAAGGGATTCCTTGTGTAATGAAAAAGCAGGTCGCATGTTATGCTGAGAAGCGGTAATGCACAAACCATAAAATAAAATGCATTTTGCAGCCTCGCGTGTTTTTCACGCGGGGCTGTATGTGCTTGTAATTAGAAAAGAGGAGTATCGATATGAAACTTATTCTTTTAGGCGCACCGGGATCCGGAAAAGGAACGATGGCGGCAGTTTTGAAAAATGAATATGCGATCACGCACATCTCCACCGGAGATATTTTCCGTGCAAACATCAAGGAGCAGACACCTCTCGGAGTCGAAGCGAAGAAGTACATCGACCAGGGTGCACTGGTTCCGGACGAACTCACGATCTCTATGGTCGAGGACCGTCTCAGCCAGGACGACTGCAAGAACGGATATCTTCTCGATGGATTCCCGAGAACGATCGCTCAGGCAGAGAAACTTGATGAGATGCTCGCAAAGACAGGCTCAAAGATCGATGCCGTGATCAAAGTTGACGTTCCGGCAGAAGTGATCATGGAGCGTGTCGTAAACAGAAGAGTCTGCACATCCTGCGGCGAAAGCTACAACGTAGTATCCCGTCCGACCAAGGTCGAGGGTGTATGCGATGTCTGCGGAAAAGAAGTTATCCAGCGTGATGACGACAAGCCGGAGACCGTAAAGCAGAGACTCGTAACTTATGAGAAGAATACGAAGCCTCTCATCGACTTCTATGAGAAGAAGGGCATCGTTATTTCTGCGGACAATTCCAAGAGTCCGGATGTCGCATTCGCTCAGGCAAGCGAAGCACTGGCCGCTATGGGCTTTAGAAAGGCGTAATGAAATGATTCAGATCAAAACAGAAGCTGAATTTGCCAAAATGCGTGAAGCCGGTAAGGTCGTGGAAGAAGCGCTCCTTACCTTAGGAAATGCAGTGGAGCCGGGTATTACTACCTGGGAACTCGATGAAATCGCTAAGAAAGTCTTTGACAAATATGGCGCGATCTCCTCGTCGTATCATTATGGTGATCCGCCGTTCCCGGGTCAGATCTGTGTATCTCCGAATGAAGTGATCGTTCACGGCATTCCGAGAAAAGATCTGGTGCTGAAAGAGGGCGATATCGTCACATGCGATGTCTGCTGTTCTCTGGATGGCATGCATGCCGATGCTGCCAGAACGTTCGCAGTAGGAAAGATATCCGAAGAAGCGGCGAAACTCGTACGTGTTACGGAAGAGTGCTTTTGGAAAGGATTCGAAAAAGTAACGACCGAGAACCGTATCGGAGATATCTCATCTGCTGTTCAGACCCACGCAGAAAGCTTCGGCTACGGAGTGATCCGTGAACTGACCGGTCATGGAATCGGTCATCAGCTTCACGAGGATCCGGATGTTCCGAACTACGGAAGATTCGGACATGGACCGCGTATCGTAAAGGGCATGGCCTTTTGCATCGAGCCCATGATCTCGATGGGAAGAAGAGAGATTGCCGTACTCGGAGACGAGTGGACGGTCATTACGCGTGACAGAAAATACGCGGCACATTATGAAAATACGATCATCGTTACAGAAAACGGACCAGAAATCATTACATTAACGGAGGGAAAGAATGTCTAAAGAGGATGTAATCGAAGTTGAAGGCATCGTTGATGATGCACTGCCGAATGCCACATTTAAGGTAAGACTGGAGAACGGTCATATCGTACTGGCTCACATTTCCGGTAAGCTGCGTCAGAACTACATCAAGATCCTGCCGGGAGATAGAGTTACTATGGAGCTTTCTCCATATGATCTGTCCCGTGGCCGCATCACCTGGCGTGCGAAATAAGAAGCAGGGAACGTGCTTCCTGCCCGATTGGCAGGGGCGTGAAAAAAATCGTCTGAAATAATCTAAAAACCTCTTGCATCGCCAAGAGTTTTTGGTATAATATTTTAGCGTGCGCGCATAGCGTATGTTAGTTTTGTATTGTTTTTTTAGTAGACAGGGAGGTTTGCGTCATGAAAGTTAGACCATCAGTTAAACCCATGTGCGAGAAGTGCAAAGTCATTCGTCGCAACGGACGCGTGATGATCATCTGCTCCGATCCTAAGCACAAGCAGAAGCAGGGTTAATCTTCTGTTTGCAGGCCTCGTCATTGTCTGCAGAAAACAGGACAGTCAGTTTTAGTTAGGATATTACATGCACCATATGCCAAGGCGGCTGCCTCTTTTTACGAAAAGAGGATCTTAGCATCAGCATGTCATATATATACGAAACAAAACATTTATTGATTCATTCATGGAGGTACACAGAATGGCTCGTATTGCCGGTGTAGATTTGCCGAATGACAAAAGAGTAGAAATCGCTCTTACGTACATTTATGGCATTGGTAAGACAAGTTCTGATCGTATTCTTAAAGAGACCCAGATCAATCCTGACACTCGTGTCAAGGATCTTTCTGAGGATGACATCGCTAAGATTCGTGATCAGATCGAGAACAATTACAACGTTGAGGGTGACCTGAGAAGAGAAGTTTCCCTGAACATCAAGAGATTGACAGAAATCGGATGCTATCGCGGCCGCCGTCACAGAATGGGTCTGCCTGTTCGTGGCCAGCGCACCAAGACGAATGCTCGTACCCGTAAGGGACCGAAGCGTACGATCGCTGGTAAGAAGAAGTAAGGAGGCGAACCCATGGCAGCAAAAGCAGTTAAGAAAACGGCCGTAAGACCGAAGAGAAGAGAGCGTAAGAATATTGACAAAGGTCAGGCACATATTCACGCTACATTCAACAACACAATCGTTACTATTACTGATATGCAGGGTAATGCAATCTCCTGGGCTTCCGCCGGTGAGATGGGCATGAAGGGCTCCCGTAAGGGTACACCGTTCGCTGCTCAGATGGCATCTGAGGATGCTGGTAAGAAGGCAGCTGATCACGGTATGCGTACCGTTGAGGTTTACGTTAAGGGACCTGGACCGGGTCGTGAATCTGCGATCCGTGCTTTGCAGACAGCAGGACTTGAAGTAACCATGATCAAAGACGTTACTCCGGTTCCGCACAATGGTTGCAGACCGCCTAAGAGAAGAAGAGTCTGAGTTCGGAGGTATAGAGAATGGCTAGATATACAGAAGGAACCTGCCGTCTCTGCCGCAGAGAAGGAGACAAGCTCTTCCTCAAGGGTGAGAGATGCTATTCCGCGAAGTGTGCACTTGCAAAGAAGAGCGCCGCTCCGGGTCAGCATGGTCAGGGCAGAAAAAAGATTTCAGAATATGGCGTACAGCTTCGTGAGAAGCAGAAGACAAAGCGTTTCTACGGCGTACTCGAGAAGCAGTTCAGACTTACTTATGCACGCGCTGAGCGTAAGCAGGGTAAGACCGGTGAGAAGCTCCTTGAGCTCCTCGAACTCCGTTTCGACAATGTCGTATATCGTCTCGGTCTGGCTTCTTCCAGAAATGAAGCTCGTCAGCTCGTTACACATGGTCACTTCACAGTAAACGGCAAGAAGGCAAACATTCCTTCCATGACACTGAAGACAGGTGACACAATTGCTGTAAAGGAAACATCGAGAAAGTCCCCGAAGTTCGAGACACTTTCCAACAACCGTCCGGTACCGGCATGGCTGTCCTTCAATGAAGAGACACTGACTGGTTCTATCGTAAGAGAGCCGGCACGTGAGGATGTTGATCTCGAGGTTAAGGAGACGCTGATCGTCGAGTTGTACTCGAAGTAATCGGAACCTTTCGCTTTGCATAAAAAGCTAGGAGGATAAATATGATTGAAATCATGAAACCAACAATTGAGTGCGTAGAAGTAAACGAAGACAGCTCCTATGGCAAGTACGTCATCGCTCCTCTCGAGCGCGGCTACGGTACGACCCTCGGAAACTCCCTTCGTCGTGTACTTCTGTCTTCCTTGTCTGGTGCAGCTGTAACATCCATCCGTGTCGAGGGTGTATATCATGAGTTTTCCACGATCCCGGGCGTTATCGAGGATATGACAGAGATCATCCTCAACGTAAAGGGCATCCGCGCGAAGCTCCACACTGATACACCGAAGACTGTCTACATCAGCATGGATGAAGGCAAGACCGGTGTGGTTACAGCAGGCGATATCGTTCATGATGAAGAAGTAGAGATCATGAATCCGGATCATGTCATCGCGACAATGAACGGTGCAGGTCGTCTCTTCATCGAGCTTACGATCAGCAAGGGCCGCGGCTATGCAACGGCCGATCAGAATAAGCCGGCTACACAGACGATCGGTGTTATCGCTATCGACTCCATCTTTACTCCGGTAAAGAAGGCGAACTACAGAATCGAGAACACACGTGTTGGTGAGCGTACCGACTTTGACAGCCTGACTCTGGAAGTCTGGACAGATTCTACCATCAAGGTTGACGAAGCCCTTTCTTCCGCAGCAGCAATTCTTCGTGAGCACCTGGGTCTGTTCACAGCTCTTACAGATGTGACCAACGGACCGAGCTTCCGTGATTCGGATGACAGCTCCAGCAAGAATTCCACACATGACATCGTCATCGAAGACCTCGACTTCTCCGTTCGTACATATAACTGCCTCAAGAGAGCAGGTATCAACACGATCGGTGATCTCGTTGCCAAGTCTGAGGATGAAATGATGAAAGTCCGTAACCTCGGTAAGAAGTCTCTGGAAGAAGTTATCCAGAAGCTCGAGGATATGGATCTGTCTCTCGCAGATGTCGAGGACTAAATAGCGAGCTCGCGGGCACGCTAGGATATTTGTAAATATACAGGAGGTATTAACCCATGGCAGGTTACAGAAAATTAGGAAGAGTTAGCAATCAGCGTATTGCAATTTTAAGAAATCTGGCAACATCCCTTGTTGTTTGCCCGGTAAAAGAAGACGGAAAGGCACTTTCCGAGAACAGAAAGCACGTGGTAACAACACTGGCACGTGCCAAGGAAGTTTCTAAGATCATGGATAAGCTGATCGCAGATGCCATTCGTGAAAAGGATAACTTCACAACAAAAGAAGTTACTGTTTCCACAGCTAAGCTTGACAGCAAGGGCATGAAGGTCCTGGTTTCCAAGACTTCCAAGAACGGCAAGAAGTACGAGGTCGTTGACCGTGAAGTCTCTAAGAAGACTGTTCAGGTTGATGCTCCTTCCCGTCTCGCAGCAAGAAAGAACGCTGCTTACTGGCTCAGAAAGAGTCACGATGCTGAGGGTCACGCTGTTGATCCGGTAAACATCCTCTACGATGAGATCGCACCGGCTCTCATCAACCATAAGGGTGGTTACACCAAGATCGTGAAGCTCGGCGCTCGTCGCGGTGACGCTTCTGAGATGGCTCTCCTCACATTCGCTGAGTAAGAAGCCCAAGAAAATCTTGAGATGATTTAAGGTGACGGATGGGCAGGTTCCCTTCCGTCACTTTCTATATTATGAAAAACACGGAGATGAATGAAGCATGGATCCCAATTCAAGAGACATTGCGGAATATGAACAGGCGGTACAGGCAGAAGATATTCTGTTCTCTTACGCGACGAATTCCGGACAGAATGTCGTGGCGGTGAACCATGTTTCTTTATCTGTCGAAAAGGGCGGTTATCTCGCCATCTTAGGCAGAAACGGCTCCGGTAAATCCACGCTTGCGAAGATGATCAATCTTCTGGAAGTCCCGGATAAAGGCAAACTGTCCGTCTTTGAACTGGATGCAGGAAAGGATGAAAACTTCTGGAAGATCCGCTCGCACTGCGGCATGGTATTTCAGAATCCGGACAACCAGATCGTCGGAACGACGGTCGAAGAGGATGTCGCCTTCGGACCGGAGAATCTCTCCGTGCCACTTCCGGAACTTGCGCAGCGTGTGGAAAAAGCACTGGGCTATGTCGGCCTTCTGGAAAAGGCGGAGAAACAGCCGTCCTCGCTGTCCGGCGGACAGAAACAGAAACTGGCGATCGCAGGCGTACTGGCGATGGAGCCACAGCTCCTTATCCTCGATGAGAGTACATCTATGCTCGACCCGAAGGCCAGGGATGAGTTCCTGCATCTGGTACGAAGGATGCGTCAGGATAAGAAGATCACAGTCATCCACATCACCCATGATATGCACGAAGCCTATCTGGCCGAGCGCGTGATCGTGCTCGAAAAGGGAAAGATGCGCCTAAGCGGAACCCCGTCAGAGGTCTTCTCCCAGGTGGAGACGATCCGTTCCCTGGGACTCGAGCTCCCGAAGTGGGCGGAACTGCTGTGTGAAGTTGCAAGACTCTGCGGTGTTACTCCCGATCAGAGTGATTTTACCTCGGAAGAAAATGCGGTAAGAAAGATCTGCGAGATCGTGAAAACGAAGAAGGCGGATCCGGAAAAAAGAGAAGAAAAGCCTGCGCGTGAGGTATCGGATCAGGTAGTCCTTCGTGTCAGCAATCTTTCTCACAGATATGAAAAGAAAGAAAAGAATGCACTCTCGAACGTCTCTTTTGATGTCCGAAAAGGCGAGATCGTCACAGTCATCGGCCATAGCGGCTCCGGAAAGACGACCCTGATCTCGCATCTGAACGGTATCCTCCGTCCGCTCGAAGGATCCGTGGAAGTCTGGAACGAAGAAGATAAGAAATATCTTTCCACAGACAAGAATAAGGAGATCAAGATGATCCGCCGGCACGTGGGACTCCTGTTCCAGTACCCGGAGTATCAGCTCTTCGAGGAAACGGTCGAGAAAGATATCCAGTTCGGACCGAAGAAGATGGGCTATGACGAGGAGACCTGCAAGAAGCTGACAAAAGAAGCACTGCCTCTGGTAGGCCTTACGGAGGATATCTTAAAGAGATCTCCGTTCGAACTGTCCGGCGGACAGAAGCGAAGAGTTGCATTTGCCGGTATCCTGGCGATGGATCCGGATGTGCTTATCCTCGATGAACCGGCTGCGGGACTTGATCCTGCCGGCCAAAAGGAGATCTTCGGTTATATTGAGACATTACGTGCCCGCGGTAAATCGATCGTGCTCGTTTCCCATGATATGGACGAGGCTGCAAGGATTGCGGACCGTGTCCTGGTCCTGAAAAAAGGCGAACAGGTATTCTTCGGAAAACCGAAGGATCTCTTCTCCGAAGGTTCCGACTATATCAGCATGCGGCTGGACCGCCCGTGCCTGATGCAGACACTGCACGAACTGAAAAAAGAACTGCCGTATGTGGATGAAGTGCTTTTCGATGTGAAAGAAGCGGCGCAGTCAGTCGTATATGGAAATGACGGGGAGGTGAACATCTAAGATGAAAGATGTTTCGATCGGCCGTTATGTCCAGGGGGAGTCGGTCCTCCACCGTCTCGACCCGCGATGCAAGATACTGCTTTTCATTCTTTATATGGTCACGATCTTCCTGGCGCACTCGGCGCTCGCGATGGTGGCGACGCTGGGCGTGATACTGTTCCTGACACTTCTGTCGCAGGTCAATCCGGTGGAGATCTTAAAGTCCCTGAAGCCTATCCTGTTCATCATGATATTTATCTTCGTGATCAATATCCTGACGATACGGTCAGGGGATACGCTATGGAGCTGGTGGGCCATCAAGATCACGACGGGAGGTCTGAAAAAGGCGATATTCATGGCAGTACGCCTGGTGTTCCTGATCGTGGCAACAAGTATCCTTCTATCCCTTACCACGACGCCGCTGAAACTGGCGGATGCGATGGAATCCCTCGGATCCCCGCTGAAGGTGATCAAGGTCCCGGTAAGTGAGATGGCGATGACGATCTCGATCGCACTGCGTTTTATCCCGACACTGGTGGAAGAGACGGATAAGATCATGAAAGCCCAGTCATCACGAGGCGCAGAGTATGACACGGGAAACATATTCCAGCGCGCCAAAGGATATGTGGCGGTGCTGGTACCGCTGTTTGTAAGTGCTTTTAAAAGAGCGGAAGAACTGGCAGTGGCAATGGACGCCAGATGCTACCAGGGAGGAAAGGGAAAGACCAAGCTCCATCCGCTCCGCCTGAAAGGGTCGGATGTTCTGTGGACACTTATTCTTGTCGTAGTGGCATTTATTCCGCTGGCGGTAGATTTATTGCAGAATTTGAAGTAAAATGATTCGCGCATGACGCGTGATTCCGGAGGAAGGGATCCGGATTAAACAGACAGATGATTTTCAAAGATGAGGAGAGTTTGAAATGGCTTATTATGTAGGAATCGATCTTGGCGGCACAAACATCAAAGCCGGTGTAGTATCGGATAAGGGTGAGCTTCTGAACAAGGTCAGCATCAAGACGAATGCGGACCGTCCGATGGAAGACATCATCACAGACATGGGAAAACTGGCAAAACAGGCGATCGAAGAGTCCGGCATCGCTGAGTCCGACGTATCCGCGATCGGCATCGGTTCCCCGGGAACACCGGACAACAAGGCAGGTACACTGGTCTATGCGACCAACCTTCCATTCGTCAATGCACCGATGAGAAAGATCATCCGTTCCGTGATCGATCTTCCCGTATATATCGACAATGACGCAAACTGCGCAGCTATGGCAGAGAGCGTATCCGGCGCGGCAGCTGATGTTGCCGATTCCGTAACGATCACGCTCGGCACCGGTATCGGATGCGGCGTTATCGTCAACAACAGAATCTTCTCCGGATTCAACCAGGCAGGTTCTGAATTCGGTCACCACGTTATCATGGTCAACGGCCAGCAGTGCTCCTGCGGAAGAAAAGGATGCTTCGAGGCATACGGCTCCGCATCTGCTCTGGCACGTATCACAGAAGAAGCAGCGGCAGCAAACCCGACATCCATCCTCGGCAAGCTTATCGAGGAAAACGGCGGTCATGCAAATGCAAGAATCGCTTTTGACGGCATGAGAGCCGGCGACGACGTTTCTGCAAACGTTGTTGATACATATATCGACTATCTCTCTGAAGGTCTGGCAAATGCGATCAATACCTTCATGCCGGAAGTACTCCTGATCGGCGGCGGTGTCTGCAACGAAGGCGATCCGCTGATGATCCCGCTTCGCGAAAAGACCCTGAACAAGCCGTTCTTCGGCCCAGGCGTAAGAAAGACCGAGATCCGTGTTGCCAAGATGGGCAATGATGCAGGTATTGTCGGAGCTGCCATGATGGGTAAGGCCTGCTTCGACGACAAGATCCAGGGATAATAAAAATGGGTGAGGAAGGCAGAAATACTGCGGATATCCGCATCGCTTTACTCACAGAATATGACGGAACTGACTTTGTCGGTTTCCAAAGGCAGGATAACGGGCGCTCCGTACAGCAGACACTGGAAGAAGCAGTGGAGAAGGTGTACGGGCGCTTTTGCCGTATATACGGGTGCAGCCGGACCGACTCCGGCGTGCATGCCAGAGGCCATGTCTCCCATGTGGATGTGCCGTTTTCCATTCCGGTGGAGAAGATCCCGCTCGCGCTGAATGCCGTACTCGACGACGATCTCGTTGTGCTCTCGGCAAAAGAAATGACTGAAGAATTTCACGCAAGATTTAACAGCAAGGGAAAGCGCTACTGCTACCGCGTGAGAAACGCGAAAGTGCCGTCGGCGATCGACCGGAGGACCGAGGCATTTGTTCCCGGGATCCTGGATGTAGAGGCGATGGATGATGCGGCAAAAGCATTCATCGGAACGCACGATTTCAGTGCTTTTCGCGCACAGGGAGGACCGGACATCACCCCGGTCCGCACGATGAAGAATGTCTATGTACGACGGGCAGAGGGAGATCCGGACCTGATCGAGATCACGGTCATCGGCGAATCCTTCTTATATAATATGGTCCGCATTATGGCGGGAACACTCGTCTATGTCGGGCAGGGCAAGATGACAAAGGCCGAGATCGAGAAGCTCCTGACTGGCGAAGGCGTCCGGAAAGAAGCCGGGAAGACTATGCCGGCAAAAGGACTTACCCTGGAAGAAGTGTTCTACGAGGATCTCATCTGGTAATATAATTGCGCAGAATAAAAGTCCCGTCGCTGGTCCTCGGCTTCGCCTGCGGAATCGCTCCGGGACTTTTTTCATGCGCAATATTGCTTTTGTACGTGAAATCCTCGTTGAAAGGATTCTTGCAAATTAGGTGCTTTTCCCGTACTATCAAGGGAGTGATCCTTGCGATTAAGATATCAGACAACAGTGAAGGAGAATTCAAAATGGCGAATCCTATTGTTACTATTGAGATGGAAAATGGCGGCATCATGAAGCTGGAGCTGTATCCGGATGTGGCGCCGATCAGCGTACAGAATTTTATCGATCTGGCGGAGAAAGGCTTCTATGACGGCCTGATCTTCCACCGTGTCATCTCCGGATTTATGATCCAGGGCGGTGATCCGACAGGCACAGGTATGGGCGGCCCGGGTCATCACATCAAGGGTGAATTCAGAGCAAATGGTGTTGAGAACAACCTGTCCCATGAGCGCGGAGTACTCTCCATGGCACGTGCCGGAGATCCGAACTCGGCAGGCTCCCAGTTCTTCATCATGCATGAGGACGGCCCGTTCCTCGACGGCAACTATGCTGCATTCGGTAAGATCATCGAAGGCATCGAAGTCGTTGATCAGATCGCTGCTACACCGACTGACCGCGCTGACAGACCGCTGCAGGAGCAGAAGATGAAAAAGGTCACCGTCGCTCGCTGATCATTAGTATTGTCGCAAGAAAAAACCTTCTCGCGCTGGTCCTCGGGCTAAAGCCCTGCGGAGGCGTGTCGAAGGTTTTTTCTTGCTTGCGCGTAGGATAAAAGAGTTAGCGAGAATAAAGCTGTGCGGGGTAATTCGCAACAGAATAAAGCTCCGGAGCGATTCCGCAGGCGAAAAGCCGAGGACCAGCGACGGAGCTTTGATTCTGTTTTGCGAATTACCTGAGACGTTATTTCTCGCTAACGTCCTTTTTGTTATCTTCTGCGATAACATACAGCGGACGGTTCTTGACTTCGATGTAGGTCTTGGCGAGGTATTCACCGATGATTCCCAGTGCCATCAGGACCATGCCGCCCAGGAAGAGCATAAAGGAAAGGAGTGACGGATAACCGGCGACCTTGTCCCAGATCTGGTAGATCAATGCATGGATGAAGTAGTAGAGCAAATAGATGAAAGCGCCGAGTGATGTGAGGAATCCGACGATCATGGCGATACGGAGAGGTGCGGTGGTGAAGGATACGATACCTTCGATCGCATAGCGGAAAAGCTTCCAGAAGGACCACTTCGTCTCACCGGCGACACGTTCGACATTTTCATACTCAAGCCATTTGGTGCGGAAACCGACCCAGGCGAAAATACCTTTGCTGAAGCGCTGGCGCTCACCGAGGGAGAGGATCGCATCGACGACCGGACGTCTCATGACGCGGAAATCTCTGGCGCCATCCACGATCTCGACATCCGTGAACTTGTTGATCAGATGATAGAAACGGCGTGCAAACCAGCTTCGGATCGGCGGCTCGCCTTTTCTCGAGACACGGCGGGTCGCGACGATATCGCACTCATCCTTCTCGAGGGACTCGAACATCTGCGGAAGAAGAGACGGCGGATCCTGCATGTCCGCATCGAGAAGTCCGATCCATTCTCCCTTGGCTGCGGCAAGACCTGCATACATAGCGGCTTCTTTTCCGAAGTTTCGGGAGAAAGAGATATACCGGATGCGGTCATCCTTCGCGGCCATTTCCTTGAGAACACCGAGAGTATTGTCTTTACTTCCGTCATTTACGAAGATCAGCTCAAATTCGTACTGACTGCACTCGGCGGTAACTTTGCACAGTGCATCGTAAAGATAGGGAAGTGCTTCCTGCTCGTTATAACAGGGTACCATCAGACTGACTAGCATAATCCACCTCATCAACTATTTCCAAACTATATATTCAGTATACTACATTAAAAGGTCAAAAAGCACAGATTCAAACGTAAACCTTTTGGAAACAGGGCGTTTTGTGATACGATACGAGTGTATGTATAAGGGGAGGTTGGATCATGATCGAAAAGAATGCGCTCGAGAGACGGAAACGGCAGCAGAAAACACGTAATCTGCGCCCGCTCATTGCGTTCATTTCCGTATTCGCTTCCCTTTGTGCGATACTTTTTATGACCGGCGTGTCGCCCTTCGGTTCCGGGTCGGTCCTGATGTCTGATCTCTCCGCACAGTACGCGCCATATCTGGTCACGATGCGGAATAAGCTCCTTCACGGGAGTTCGCCGTATTACTCTTTTGAGATCGGCATGGGCAAGAGCCTGCCGGGCATCATCGCCTACTACTGTGCCAGCCCGCTGAACCTCATAGCCCTGCTTTTCCCGGTAGCCCGTATCTCCGATGCGATCGCACTGATCATCATGCTCAAGCTCTCTTTTGCCGGCGCCTTTATGACCGCGCTGATCGATCACAAATTCGGCGACAAGACGAAGATGAGCATCCTCTTCGGCATGGTCTATGCGCTGAGCTCCTATTCCATGTCCTTTATCTTTAACTTCATCTGGCTCGACGGCTTCGCGCTGCTGCCGCTTCTGATCCTCACGATCGAGCGCTTCCGGAAAGACATAAGAAAGGCTTATCAGGTACTTCTCGTGCTGATAGTGCTTTTCGCGTCGAACTACTACATCGCCTATATGGTCGGTATTTTCTCGTTTTTCTATCTCATCGGGATGCTGGAGTATGACAGAAAGTCCGAAAGAAAAGAAGGAGAGCCTTCCGCTGCAAAAGCACTCGGGATCTTCCTTCTGATGGCGATCGCAGCTGCGATGGTATGCGCGGCGCTTCTGCTCCCGGCCGGTATCGACACGATCCGCAACGGAGACCATTCCTCATCTTTCGAACTGACGATGGACCCGCCGTTCCGCCTGATCAAGCTTCTCCCCTATGTATTCCTCGGCAAACTCTCGGACATCACGACGAATATGCCGTTTGTGTTCTCGAGCCTTATGGTGCTGGAGCTGGTGGTGCTTTTCTTCTTGAATCCGGAGATCCCGAAGGCGATCCGCCACCGCGTGGGTATCGCGCTCGGACTGGGGATCCTTTCTTTCCTCATGCCGCTCCTGAATACCGCCTGGCACCTCTTCGATGATCCGAACTGGTTCCTGTTCCGATACTCCTTTCTCTTCATCTTCGGAACGATCCTGGTGGCCTTCTATTCTTTCCTTCATATCAGATCGCTTAAGAATAAGCACTTCATCGCGATGTTCGGTATCCTCTTTATCCTTTTGCAGGTCGCAGAACAGTTCGGCGGCGTCGAGGACGGAAAATCCATGTATTTCCAGAACCTTATCCTTCTTTCCCTGATCGGGCTCTGCCTCTTCGGCCTTTCGAAAGAGAAGTGGAGCGATCAGCTGGCGAACCTGAAGCGCCTCGGAAGCGGCATTCTCGTGCCGGTCATTCTCGTGGAGATCGTATTCCTCGCACCAAAGGTAACCGTCGGGGCGCTCTGGAACGATACCCAGAAAGCCTCCGCTTTTGCCGATGAGGTCGAGGAACTTGAGACGCTGACATCTTCGATCGAAAGAAGCTCCGGCGCAAGGCTGGAACAGGCCTGGTATCTCTCGCCGAACATCGATTCGCTGAATCTTTCCTCCTATTCGGAAACAAACGGCATCGGAGCCTTCTGCTCCATGTCGAATAAGAAGCAGCACCGTTTCCTCAAGCAGCTCGGCTACTGCACGAACTACAATTATTTCTCGGTCGAGCATAGAAGCATGAATCTCCCTGCTGACTCTTTCCTCGGCGTGCGTTATATCGTCTCCGGCCAGAAGGAACTGAGCGGACTTAATGAGATCAGTGCTTACGGCAGATATCATCTGTATGAGAATCCTTACAGTGCGGATATCGTTTTCCTCGCGGCGCCATCTGCGGCCGATTTCGACGGATACCGTCTGGAGACGATGGGAAAGGATAAGAACTACTTCGCATTCCAGGAAGACTGGATGAGCTCGCTTTCCGGCATCCCCGCAGATCAGGTATATGATGCAAAAGCACTATCCTGGGAAGTAAGTAATGCTCAGACCGTGTCGGGAGATATGGCCGGCAAGATCCTGGAATATGACGAGAAGAAGAATGCACTCGACCTGGAAGATGTCGAGAAAGGCTCAGAGGAACTGACCTTCTATCTCCGGAATAATCCGAAGGCGCCGATCCGCCTTACCGCGAAGATAAAGGTGGAGAAGGAAGGACCGCTTTATCTTTCGATCCCGTTCCTGATGCGCAGCGCTCCGGTCAGTGTGTACTGTAATGAGAAGCGTGTCTATCACGAAGATTCCGATTCGTACTATTCCGTGATCGTGGATACCGGCGCCCATAAGGCGGGCGAGGAGATCACGATCGAAGTCCGCTGTGACGACGATATCTTCGCCTCTTTCGATCCTTCTCTGGCTTACTGTGATACCGAGGAACTGGGAAGACAGACGGCCGAGGTGAAGAAGGGAATATCCGACCTTAAGGTATGCGACGGAAAAGTATCTTTTACGGCGGAGACGGACTCGCCGAAGATGCTGATCGCTACGATCCCGTATGAAGAAGGATGGACTGCCCGTGTCGATGGAGAGACCGTCGAAGTTCAAGGCTATCAGGACGCTTTCCTGGCGCTCTCCCTGACACCCGGCAGCCACCGCATCGAGCTGACATTTGTTCCCACCGGAATGGGAATTGGTGTTATAATCAGTGCACTGGGTGCTATCTTTAGCGTTGTTCTCCTTGTGGTCACAAGGAAGAAGCAGCCGGACCGTATGGAGGAGGAAATCAAGCTTGATCGAGAAGAAGACTCTTGAAAAGAGATCAGCAAGACATATCGACAGCCGGCCCGTGCTGGCGTTTTTTCTGACAATGTTCGCGATGGTGATGGTCTTTGCCATCAACATGATCGTTCCTTTCGGATCGAGAAATGTCCTGACATCTGACCTTGCCGCGCAGTATGGACCGTATCTGGTCGGCTTGAAACAGCAGATCACTTCCGGCCAGTCGCTCTTTTATTCCAGAAGCCTCGGCCTCGGATCAAATACACTGGGTGTATTCGGTTACTACCTGTCAAGCCCGGTAAACCTGATTGCTCTTTTGTTCCCGACGTCCATGGTCCAGGAGATGGTCACGCTTATCATCATCCTGAAGCTTTCTTTTGCAGGTGCTTTTATGACCTGGCTCCTTGACAGGAAGTTCGGATCTGAAGATAAGATGTCGATCCTCTTCGGCATGATGTATCCTCTCTGTTCCTTTTCGATCATCTACATGTTCAATATCATGTGGCTCGACGGATTTGCGATCCTTCCGCTTCTGATCATGCTCACGGAGAAGTTTATCGATAAGAAGAAGACCTGGCCGGCACTTACGATCGTTCTCATGGTCCTTTTCGTATCCGGTTACTACATGGCATACATGGTCGGTGTGTTCTCCTTTATCTATCTTCTCTGCATCATGGGATATAGAGGAAAGTTTAAGAAAGAAAATGAGAAGGAAGGCTTAAAGACCGTCGGCATGTTTATCTTCTCGGCGATCACCGCCGCGCTGATGAGTGCCTGCATCCTTCTCCCCGCAGGTCTCAACACTCTCGGTAATCCGGACTATAACGTCAATGATTCCGGCATCACCATGCAGCCGCAGTTTAAGCTTCTTTCCGTCATCGATCAGCTGATCGAGAAAAAGGTCGGAAACCTGGCAAATAATCTGCCTTACATCTTCTGCGGTCTGACAGCTCTTTTCCTCTGCATCCTTTTATTCCTGAATCCGAAGATCAAAAAGTCACTGAAGATCGCTATCGGAGTCGCTTTCGGCTTCGGTCTTCTGTGCTTCCATTTCTCGCCGTTTAATCTGGCATGGCATCTCTTTGACGATCCGAACTGGTTCAATTACAGATATTCGTACCTGTTCTCTTTTGTAATGCTCCTGGTAGCGTATTATTCCTACCTGAATATGCATCTCGTGCTCAAGAAACATTTCTTCATCACGATGGGGATCATCATCGGCATGGCGGTATTCTCCCAGAGCTTCGGACAGATGACACAGAAGGATAATACCTTCTTTGCGACGATCCTGTTCACGCTCCTGATCACCGTCCTTCTTTACGGCAAGACCCTGGAGAAATGGCCCGATGTCATCTATAACTTAAGACGCTTCGGCTCCGGTTTCCTCGTGGCGGTGATCGTCATCGAGATCGTGGTCTTTAACCCCAGATGCTTCATGCCCGAGGTGTATGCCGGTATGCAGGATGCTCCGAACTTCGAGAAGATGCTCGGCGATATCGGGGAGATCTCCGATAAGATCGAGGATGACGACTGGTACAGGACGGAACTCCACCAGACCTGGCACTACCTGATCTGTGCGAACAACATGCCGTTCTATACTGGAAAAGAAGGTATGAGCATCTTTGCCTCTATGGCTAATAAGAAGACCAACCACTTCTTAAAGCAGCTGGGCTATAACTCGAATTACAATTATTTCTCCCTTCAGCATGACAATGTGATCCTTCCGGCGGACTCGATCCTGGGTATCCGGTATATCATCACGAAGGAAGAGGGCATGAATGAGCTCCATAACCAGGCAAAGGTCGATGAATTCTATCTCTACAGAAATGATTACTCGCTGCCGGCGGCTTTCCTCGCTGATGCAAAAGCACTTGACTTCGACGGCTATGCTCTCGAGAAAGACGAAGATAAGAAGGATTACTTCGATTTCCAGGAGAAGTGGATCACCTCTCTTTCCGGAGTGGATGCTTCCGATATATACGATACCTGGACTCCGGAATGGGAAGTATTTAACGGCCAGCGCACCGATATTCCGCCGGAAGACAAGATCATGGAAGTCGATACCCTCGTAAATACCCTGAATCACGAGACGAAGAACCTCGAGGCAGAGTCTCTGCGGTTCTATCTGAGAAATAATGACAAAGCACCGATGGTGCTCAGAACAGAGTTCAAGGCGGACAGAGACGGCGCCATCTACTTCCTGATGCCGTATCTGCACCTGCAGTGCAAGGCGGATATCTACGTTAACGGCGAAGAAGCCTATGAGATGGATTCCAGTTCCTTCTACAGCCGTATCCTGGATCTCGGATACTTTAAGAAGGGTGAAGACGTGAAACTGGAGATCCGTGCGAAGCAGGATATCTACGGTTCCTTTGCTCCGATCCTTGCCTACATGGATCCGGAAGCCATCGCTCCGCATAAAGATGCCCTGACATCCGGCATGAAGAATATTGTCGTTGAGAACGGACATTATGTGATCGAGACAGAGTCGGATAAGGCGAAGCTCCTTCTGATCACGGCTCCGTACGAGAAGGGCTGGAAGGCCTGTGTGGATGGTAAGGAAACGAAGATCGAGGCATATCAGGATGCATTTATCGCCATCCCTCTCGAAGCAGGATCGCATACGATCGAGCTTCGTTTCACGCCGCCCGGATGGAAAGCAGGTCTTGTGGCAAGCGCGGCAGGTCTTCTGATCTTTGCCGTGGTGACGGTCCTGATCCTGAAGAAAAAAGAAAAGGTGGAAGCTTCTGTTGTATCAGAAGAAGCCTCAGACGATATTAAACCGAATACAGAGGAGGAGAAAAAATGAGCGTAGAAGAATTGTATAAGTTTTGGAGTGAAGATCCGTACTTTGATGAAGCTACAAGATCCGAGCTTCTGGCGATCAAGGATGACAAGAAGGAGATCGAGGAGAGATTCTACAGAGATCTCGAGTTCGGAACGGCCGGTCTTCGCGGTGTTCTCGGCGCCGGCATCAACCGCATGAATATGTATGTGGTATCGAAGGCTACCTACGGTCTTGGTAAATTCATCGAGAGCGAGGGAGAAGATGCCATGAAGCGTGGTGTCGTTATCTCTTATGATTCCCGTCATTTCTCTCCGGAATTCGCGGAGATCACGGCTCGAACCCTTACAGCAATGGGCATCCGTGTGTACCTTTCGGATGAGCTCCGTCCTGTACCGATGCTGTCCTACTCGGTCCGCTGGCACAAGGCCTTTGCAGGTGTCATGATCACAGCGAGCCACAACCCGTCGAAGTACAACGGCTACAAAGTATATGGTGAAGATGGCGGACAGGTTCCGCCGGAGGCTGCATCGAAGATCCTCTCTTTCATCGAGGGCATCGAGGATATCAGAACGATCCACCCGGATACGCTCGAAGATGCGAAGGCAAAAGGACTCCTGACCTACTGGGGCGAGGAAGTTGATGAGGCATATACCGATATGCTCGATAAGCTCGTGATCGACCGTCAGGCGATCCTCAACCAGAAGGATATGTCTATCGTATATACTCCTCTTCACGGTTCCGGAAACAAGCCGGTCCGCCGTATCTTAAAGAAGATCGGTCTGGAGAATGTCCATATCGTTCCGGAGCAGGAGCTCCCGGACGGAAGCTTCCCGACAGTAGAAGTTCCGAACCCGGAGAATCCGGCTGCTCTGTCCATGGCGATCGAGCTGGCGAAGAAGGTCGATGCGGATCTGGTCATCGGCACGGATCCGGACAGTGACCGTATCGGTATCGCCGTCCGCACCACTGTGGATGGTAAAGAGACCTATGTACCGTTTACCGGAAACCAGGTAGGACTCATGCTCCTCGACTATATCCTGGATTCGAAAAAGAGCGCAGGAACGCTTCCGGAGGGTTCTTTTGCAGTAACGACGATCGTATCGAGCAAGCTTGCCGGCGCGATCTGCAAGTACTACGGTGTCGAGCTCCAGGAAGTGCTTACCGGCTTTAAGTTCATCGGTGAGCGGATCAAGCTTGATGATGAATTTGGCTCCAAACACTTCCAGTTCGGTTTCGAAGAGAGCTACGGTTACCTTTCCGGCCTGGATGTCCGTGATAAGGATGCTGTTGTTGCCGCGATGCTGATCGCCGGCATGTACGCGCAGTCCAGAGAACGCGGACAGTCCCTTGTCGATCGTCTGAACAACATCTACGAGCGCTTCGGATACGGATTTGAAGAGACTGTCTCCATCACTCTCGAAGGAAAAGAAGGTATCGAGAAGATCTCCGGCGCGATGAAGTCTCTCCGCGCAGAACTCCTTGCCTGCAAGAATAAAGCAGAGGCACAATCGCTCCTCGGCGGTGCTCCTGTCGTAGCGGTCCGTGACTATCAGGCATCGAAGAAGTACATCTTTACCGATGACGGAGTCAAAGAAGAGAAGATCGATCTTCCGGTATCCAATGTACTTCTTTATGAACTTGGCGGCGATAAGGGCCTCGACTGGGCATGCGCACGTCCGTCCGGAACAGAGCCGAAACTGAAGATCTACTTCGGTATTTATGCGAATACAGAGGAGTCTTCCAGAAGCAGACTCGAGGACACAAAGGCGAAGGTTTCCTCCAGCGTAAAAGCAAAGCTCTGATCCTTTTGGAAACAATTTGGTAACACTTTGAGGCACTTTCGGCACATATTGCCGAGAGTGCCTTTTCGTGCAAATAAGGCAAAATCAGTGCGATTTCCACTAAAACGGTTAAGATTGTGACGGAAATGTGGCAAACTTCGCAATTTCTCACAAAAACTTCATATTTCACCCCTCAAATTCCCTTTTTTCAGAGTAAAGAAGCGTGTATACTCGGGGTGAATTCAATTAGGAGGACTATGCGATATGACGGCAAATGAGTGCTTGATCAAGTTTAACTCAATTAAAGAGTGCCTCTCTGATGTGCTGTGGATGTACTTTGAGATCCAGTCTGCAGACAATGATCAGATCGTACTTGTTGGTAAACCTGATGAGTTTGCAGATCCGATCCTTAAGATCGTTTTCGTGCAGCCTTACATGATTTCGTGCCCGATGCGTTTTACATATGAAGGCGGGGACTTCATCGGTCTGGCTCCGCAGGAAGAGTTCTATCAGATGAATGAGAGATACCACTTCGGTCAGGGATATCACATCTTTAAGATCAAGGTCGAGAACAAGAGATTTTTCATCATTGCGAAGTCGATGCATGTATCGATCGCAAACTAATTCTTAAGTTAATGAAGTCCTTTTCGGGGATGGACATAAGTAGTTTCAGAGAAGATGGCGGATCGCGTAAGCGACTCCGTCATCTTTGCAGTTACGGGTCACGATCCTGGCCTGTGCTTTTACCTCATCGGTGGCGTTTCCCATAGCAACGCCCACTGCGCCGCAGGTAAACATACTGATATCATTGTCATTGTCTCCGAAGCAGTAAACCTGCGGAAGCGGGACCTTCAGATACGAGGCCAGTGCTACGACGGCATTTCCCTTTGTCGCGCCCTTTGGCATGATATCGATGACACTGTGCATGGAGGCGGTCACCTCGAGGGATTTCTTCAGAAGAAGCGAATTTCTTAAGTCCTCGGTAGGCGAGTAGACAAGGACTTTCGTAAGCTCGGAAGGCGGCGTGGAAAGATCCTTTTCATTCAGCGGGATCAGAGGCGCCCGGATCTCTTCCCGGACCGAGGCGTTATAGTTGTTAAAGAACGCCATATGTGTGCTCCCGGGACGATAGAAAATACCATCTTTTCCATATGCGACGAAGTCAAAACCCTCTTGTATCAGCAGTTTCAGAAGATCAGAAGCTGCGGGATCCGGAAAGCAGGACTCATATACGGGAGTATTTCTTTCATAGTCATAGACCTGTGCGCCGTTACTGGTGATCACAGGGACGCGGATCCCTATCTCTTCGACGAATTTGCGGACCACATGGAAGGACCTTCCTGTTGCGATCGAAAAACCGGTGGCATCACCAAGTTCTCTGATCGTTTCCATAGTGAGATCAGAGATCTTTCCGCCTGCGGGAAGAAGCGTATTATCAATGTCACAGATGATCAGGCGTTCCACCCGAAAAGCACCTCCCGGCATAGTTTTTCATAGCGTGTTTGCAGAAGTAATAGTATCACTATTTGATGTTTTTTTGTAATTCCTGGAAAAAGGCCGCGAAAATCTGCCAGATATTACAAAAAAATGACATAAAACATGCATATTTTGTAAGGTGAAAAACCTGCAATTTCTCTTGAAAGTAAAGGCGCCATATAGTAATCTTTACATGGTGAAGTAGTTTATTTAATATGAGGCGTTAGTCGATGAAAAAGAATGCAGCAAGAAGAAGACAGAAGAGAAGGCAGAAAATGATGCTTGGTGCAGTCGCGGGTGTTCTGGTAGTAGGAGCACTTGGCACTACGCTCTATTTTACCGTCCTTAAGGATGTTTTTGGCGGAAAGTCGAATAAGATCGTTGTTACGGATATCAACGGAAGCGAAGTATCTTTCGAGCCGGAAGAGCTTGCGCAGCAGATCGATGTTCCGACTTTTTACGATGGAATAACAATTAACGGCGTTAGCGTTGGCGGCAAGACCAAGGAAGAGGTCAAGGCGCAGTTCGCATCGGAGATCAACAAGCCTGCATCGGAAGTAGTCGATGTTAAGTTCCAGGTAGGAAATGATCTTATCCCGATGGGTACCGATGGTCTCACACTCTCCAGCGATATCGAGGAAATTATCGATAAAGCCTATAACTATGGCCGTACCAGTACGCTCCCGGGTGATGAGGGCCTGAAAGACCGCTATAACACGATCAACAATCTGAAGAAGTCTCCTGTTGATTTCGTATCCACATATACGCTGGATACATCCGCAGTAGATAATCTCGCACATCAGGCGCTCGATCCTCTCGAGAAAGATGTCATCGAAGCTTATGCGAGTTCCTTTGATCTGGAAAACCTTGCTTTCGTCATCGAAGAATCCCAGGATGGATTCAAAGTAGATGTCAACAAAGCGATCGCAGATACGAAGGAAAGACTGAATAATTCCGACTATGTTTGTGTAGTTCCGGTCACATCCGAGACGATCGAGCCGCAGACTTCTGCAGAGTTCCTGAGAAGTTATCTCGGTCTTGTTTCCTCAACGACCTCCACAACGAGCGGAAATGAGAACCGTAATACCAATATCCGACTGATCTGCGAGAGCATCAATGGTCTGGTACTCCAGCCGGGTGAAACCTTCGACTTTAATAAGCATGTCGGACAGCGTACCGAGGAAAAGGGCTATAAGATGGCTCACGGTATCTTCAACGGTGACATGAGAGACGAGCTCGGCGGCGGTATCTGCCAGGCAAATACGATGCTCTACCAGAGTGTTACCAAGGCAGATCTTCAGGTCGATGAAAGAAAGAACCACACGATCCCGAGTACATACGTTGATAAGGGAACAGACGCGACAGTTACATGGGAAAGCCCGAACTTCCGCTTTACTAACAATACGGATTACCCGGTTGCGATCCATGCATGGTATGAAGACCGTCATGTAACGGTGGAGCTCTATGGACGTCCGCTGGAAGATGGCATGACAATCAAGCTTGTTGGCGAACTGGTCCGTGAGATCCCGCCGACGGGAACAACGTATGTGGCAGATCCATCACTGCCGGTCGGACAGAAGCAGACGGTAACGGGTTCCCGTACCGGATATGATTACAAGTCCTACAAGGTCTATTACGACAAGGATGGCAACGAGATCAAGAAGGAAGAATACTTCCCAAGCCACTACCCGATGAGAAATGCGGAAGTACACGTTGGCGTAAAGGGACCGGACGGTACGATCTATAAGATGGATCCGAAGACCGGTAAGGTCGATGCACCGGCTGGCGTCACAAATCCGACGGGCTCAACGGATGGAGATACGACTCCACCAACATCATCGAGTGAGAATCCTCCACCGCCACCGGAAAACACTGAAGCAAAACCGCCGGAAAACAAGCCGGAAGAAAAACCTGAAGGCGAAGGCGGCGGAAGCGGTGAAGGCGGCGGAAGCGGCGAAGGAGGCGGCGGTGAAGGCGGAGCCTGATCCCCGGAATCTTTTCCGAATCGCTGAGAATAGATAATTCAGGGCACAAGTCCTTAACTTGAGGGTTGTGCCCTTTTTATAGAAAAGGAGATCAAGAATATGAGTACATCTTACAAGGGCCCGATCGTTCTTATCATCATGGACGGTGTAGGCATCAAGGCAATCGAGACAGGAAATGCTGTTACAGGCGCAAAGAAGCCGATCCTGGACAACTGCATGAAGAACTATCCGATGCAGAAATTAAAGGCACATGGTACCGCAGTCGGTCTTCCGTCTGACGGAGATATGGGTAACTCCGAGGTCGGTCACAATGCTATCGGTGCTGGCCAGGTCTATAGCCAGGGCGCAAAGCTTGTTTCCGAATCTCTGGCAAGCAAGTCCATGTATCAGAGTGAAGTATGGCAGTCTCTCGTAGCTGATGCGAAGAAGGGCGGAACGATGCACTTTATCGGTCTTCTTTCCGATGGTAATGTTCACTCCCACATCGACCATCTCCTGGCGATGCTTGATGAAGCAAAGGAGGAGGGTGTTGCTAAGGTACGCATCCATATCCTTCTTGACGGCCGTGATGTTGGTGAAACATCCGCACTCCAGTATGTAGATCAGCTCGAGGCAAAACTCGCAGAGCTCTCCGATGATTCCCACGATTACAGAATCGCTTCCGGTGGCGGACGTATGGTCATCACTATGGACCGTTACGGCGCTAACTGGGGCATGGTAGAAGCCGGCTGGAAGACTCACGTACTTGGCGAGGGCAGACAGTTCGCTACAGCTAAAGAAGCGATCGAGACATTCCGTTCCGAGATCCCGAACGTTATCGACCAGGATCTGCCGGCATTCGTTATCGCTGAGAACGGCGCTCCGGTCGGAACGATCGAAGACGGCGACAGCGTCATCCTCTATAACTTCCGTGGCGACCGTGCTCAGGAGCTGACAGTTGCATTTGAAAGCGGCGCTGACTTTGATAAGTTCGACCGCGTACGTGTTCCGAACGTAAATTATGCCGGTATGCTCGAGTACGACGGCGACCTTCACATCCCGAAGAAGTTCCTCGTTTCTCCGCCGGTCATCAGAAATACACTCGGCGAGCTTCTGGCAAACAAGGGTATCGCTCAGCTGGCGATCTCCGAGACACAGAAGTACGGTCACGTTACTTACTTCTTCAACGGTAACAGATCCAGTAAGTTCAACGACGATCTCGAAGAGTACATCGAGATCCCGTCCGATATCGTTCCTTTCGAGCAGCGTCCGTGGATGAAGTCCGCAGAGATCACAGATAAGCTCGTCGAGCTCATCTCTGAGAACAAGTACCCGTTCATGCGCGTAAACTTCCCGAACGGCGATATGGTCGGTCATACAGGTGTTTTTGAATCCGCAGTTATCGGCGTCGAGTCTGTAGATATTGCGCTGAAGAGAATCCTCCCGGCGATCGATGCAGTCGGCGGTATGGCGATCATCACCGCTGACCACGGTAATGCCGAGGAAATGTACGAGCTGGCAAAAGACGGCACACCGAAGGCAGACAAGGATGGCCGTATCAAGGCAAAGACATCCCACACTCTGAATCCTGTTCCGTGCATCTTCTACGATAACACCGAGAATAAGGATAAGTACGAAGTCGTTGACTCCGATTCTTACGGTCTTGCCAATATCGCAGCTACCATCGCTGATCTCCTGGGTGTAGAGAAGCCGGATTGCTGGGAATCTTCCATGATCAAGATGAAATGATCATCGGCAAAAAGTGATTTTCCAAGGGACGTCCCGTGTTTGCGGGGCGTCTTTTTTTCGGATGACAGTACAGGCCATCTGTTGTAAAATCTTCTTTAGGAAAAACCGTAGGAAGCGGTTGCTCCGGCAAACCATGAAATCAGTAGAGGTGACGCGTCTTGAAAAAACGTTTTCTGGCAACAGCTTTAGTATCCGTATTTATGCTCCCGTTCTGCCTGAGTGCAGCGGCAAGACCGGTAAATGCGGCAGAAAAACGCGTGGTGGAGGACATTACGATCGACGAGTCGCATTTCCCGGATCCGCAGTGGCGGGAGAAGGTCCGCGAATTTGACAAGAATAGCGACGGGATCCTTTCCCAGTCTGAAAGAGACGCTGCGCAGGTATTCTCATTTACCGATAAAGGAGCCGATTCGCTGAAAGGCCTGGAGTACTTCACGGAGCTTCGTGCTTTTACCTGCTACGGAAATAACCTCACATCTCTGGATGTCAGCCAGAATACCAAGCTGGTGGAGCTCTACTGTTCCGGAAACAAGCTGACCTCGCTGGATCTGAGCCATAATCCCGCGCTAAAAGAACTGGGCATCTCAAAAAACAGTATCACCACGCTGGATATCAGCCACTGTCCGAAACTGGTCGAACTGGTAACCACAGAGACCAGAAAAGAGAAAGACGGTGAAATTTATTATTACGAGAAGACCGAGCCCGTCTGGATGTCGATCTATTATGACAAGACAGTACAGCTGATCGTGGACGGAAACACACCGATGGCAACACCAACGCCGGTCCCGGAACCGGATCCGTCACAGAATACGTCTTCTTCGGAGCAGATGATCACCGCGATCGATCAGACGAGTTTCCCGGATTCCGCATTTCAGGCCAAGGTGCGCAGCTATGATCTGAATAATGACGGCAATCTTTCCGAGTCGGAGGTCCGTCTTGTCACAAGACTTGATGTATCCAATTCGGGTATCACGGACTTGGAAGGTATCCGCTTTTTTTCGGATCTGGAGTCCTTGATCTGCGATGGCAACCAGCTTCAGAATCTGGATGTAAGTAATAATGAGAAGCTGACCTATCTGTCCTGCGGGGAGAATCCGCTTCTGTCACTGAATGTAGGCGGATGCCTGAATCTGAAGACGCTCACTTGCTCCGGCTGCCAGCTGACACACCTGGATCTGAGCATGTGCACCGCCCTGGAAAAACTGGTGTGCAGCAATAACCGTCTTGCGGACCTGGATATCAGGAATAATACATCGCTTAGTGAACTGGAGTGTGAAGGAAATAAAATAGCTGAGCTTGACATCCGTAGTTGCAGTAGTCTGGATGCTCTGATCAGCAGAGTCGATGCCAAGTATGATAAAGAAAAAGGCTGCTATGACTTTTCCGGGAACTCTCTTTACAATCATCTGAGATTTGACAAGGAAACAAAACTGCTCTCCATGAATATAGCGCGGCTTCCGGAGGAGGAAGTTGAAGATGAGGAGGAACCCGAAAACGATTCCCGATCGAAAAAGAATAAGAAAACAGCCGACGAGGAAGAAAAATGGGCGCTGGTGAACCTGATCATGCTTCTGATGGCTCTCGCGACTGCCGTGCTGACACTGGTAAAGAAGGAGAAAGATGAATTCTTCGCAGTTATGCTTATCTCAAGGATCGCCAGCTGGTGTGTGGTGATCGCAGGCGGCATCCTCTTCTATCTCAAAGAGGATCTAAGCCGGTCTATGGGCTCGGTAGATCAGTATACGCCGGTCTTTATCGTACTTCTTGTAATGAATATCCTCCTTTTCGCCTTCCGCTTTATCCGTGAGAAGAATAATTGAACACGGAAAAAGAGGGAGCATCAGGCCCTGGAATTTCAAATGACAAATTAAACAGAAAACTTTGGCAATAAAGTGGATATTTTTATCATCAAAATGATATTGAATATGGAGGAGTATCATCGTATTATTCACAAGTGAAGGAAAAAGATAAGGAATACGTTCCGGGGAGAGACTGAAGAGTCATGAAAAAAAGTACAGCATCAGGTCGGAAAAGAGTCACAAAGAATGTTTCGACACGTGGGAACGGCTCCCGCAGATCAATGCCGGCAAGAAAGAATAACGGCAGGAAAGGGACCTCTCGCAAAAAGACGATCGTATCGACAAAAACGATCGCGATAATCACTGCGGTTCTGGTGGCCGCGCTCTTTATCACGATCCTTTGCACACAGGTCTTTAATCACCAGATCCACAATCTTTTTGCGAAGAAATACAAGGTTACCGATATCGATGGTTCGGAAAGAAAACTCACTGCGGATGAGATCTCGGAAGAACTGGAGAGCAACTGCTTCTATCAGGGGATCAGCGTCGATGGCGTAGATGTCTCCGGCAAGACACTTGCTGAGGCAAAGGCCATGTTCTCGGAGATCCGCGGACAGCAGATAGATGAACTGGTAGATATCAAGTTCCAGATCGGAAACGATCAGGTGAGCTTAAAAACCTCGGGCACACACCTGTCTTCCAATATCGATGAAGTGCTCAATGAAGCATTTGTCTATGCAAAATCCAGTTCACTCGAAGGCGGAGACGGACTTGTCGAGCGCTACGGGAAAATGGTCGATCTGAAGAAGAATCCGAAAAACTTTACGTCCTCCTTTACGATCGGCGATGAGAATATCAGCACACTGACACACGAAGCGCTGGATCAGTATAACCATGCTCCGGTGGAGGCCAAAGCAACAGGCTTTGACGTGGAGAAACTGACATTTATCATCGAGGAATCCAAAAGCGGACAGACGGTCGATATAGAGAAAGCCATTTCGGACGTCAAAAGTGCTTTTGCCGACAATAACTATAAGGCTGTGATTCCGGTAACAGTAACCACAGTGGAACCGAAGACTACAGCAGAATCGCTCCGTGCAAAGCTCGGCAAGGTTTCCTCTAATGGCTCAAAAACGAAGGACGATAAGAACCGTAACACCAATATCTATCTGGTATGTAAAGCACTCGACGGAATGGTTCTGCAACCTGGAGAACAGTTTGACTTTAACAAAATGATCGGCCAGAGAACTCCGGAAAAAGGCTATAAAGAGGCTGCGGGCATTACCAACGGAATCTCGGGTCCTGAGTATGGCGGAGGAATCTGCCAGGCGAACACCATGCTTTATCACAGCGTCATGGAGGCCGATCTTCAGGTTGACTTCCGAGTCGCACACTCATGGCCGAGTGACTATGTAGATGAGGGAACAGACGCGACCGTTTCCTGGGACTGGCCGACATTTAAGTTCACGAACAATACGGATTATCCGGTCGCGATCCATGCGTGGTACGGTGACTGCTGGGTAACCGTCGAGATCTACGGACGGCTGCTCCCGGATGGACAGAAGGTCAAATTCTTCGGCGCCGATGAACTGATACTCGAAGAAGAGGCGAATGAGCCGGAGTATGTTGCAGACCCGACGCTTCCGTTAGGACAGAAGGTCAAGGAAAGAAGTGCGCATAACCATAAACTCGCCAAGGCCTTTAAGGTCAAGTATGATGCTGACGGAAATGAAATTAAGCGGGAAGAGCTCCTGACAGAATACCGTATGATCCAGGCTAAGTACCGGATAGGCACTCTTGCGCCGGATGGAACTACCTTCTATATGGATCCGAAGACCGGAGAAGTCTCTCCGCCGGCCGGTTATTCACAGCCGACAAAGCCAACGGAGCCAACGGCACCGCCGGAAGCGACAACTCCGCCGGAGGCAACGACACCGCCGCAGACAACGACACCATCCGCCGATCCGACGGATAATGCTCCGGCATAACGTATCTTCCGGTTCTTTTCCCGCATTTCCGGTGTTTGAAACACGGGGAACGGGAGTCAGGGAACATATGGGAAGAAATCGTTTGTAAAATATCGCTCTTTTGGACGAGAGCAGACACCAATTCTTTATATATGTGATATAATATATGGGCTTCCTGTATGCTCATTCGCATACGGGAAGCCACAAAACTATAGTTAAATCTTTATATAAAGGAGAAAGTGTATGGCAATCGAACTTACAAAAAAGACCATGGACGGTAACGAAGCTGCCGCTTATACCTCGTATGCATTTACCGAGAACGCAGCGATTTACCCGATCACACCGTCCTCGCCTATGGCTGATCACACCGACCAATGGGCACAGCAGGGCAGAAAAAACATCTTCGGACAGACGGTTAATATCGTCGAGATGGAGTCTGAGGGAGGTGCATCAGGTGCTGTTCACGGCTCTCTGGCAACAGGTGCTCTGACAACTACTTATACCGCATCCCAGGGTCTTCTCCTGATGATCCCGAATATGTACAAGATCGCAGGTGAACTTCTCCCTTGCGTATTCCATGTTTCCGCTAGAGCTCTTGCAGCTCACGCGCTGAACATCTTTGGTGACCATGCAGACGTATATGCTTGCCGTCAGACCGGTTTTGCAATGCTCTGCTCCAACTCCGTTCAGGAAGTAGCAGACCTCGCTGCAGTAGCTCACCTCGCTACCATCAAGACAAGAGTTCCGTTCATTCACTTCTTCGACGGTTTCCGTACATCTCACGAGATCCAGAAGATCGAAGTTATCGATTACGATACACTCGGCTCCCTCGTTGATTACGATGCAATCAAGGAATTCCGTAAGAGATCCCTCTCTCCGAACCACCCGACACTTCGTGGTACAGCTCAGAACCCGGATATCTACTTCCAGGGCAGAGAGGCTTCCAACCCGTTCTATCTGGCAGTTCCGGATCAGGTTCAGGCTTACATGGATAAGATCAACGAGATCCGTGGCACAAACTACAAGCTCTTCAACTACTATGGTGCGCAGGACGCTGACCGCGTAATCATCGCTATGGGTTCTGTCTGTGAGACAGCTGAAGAAGTTATCGACTTCCTCAACGCTCATGGTGAGAAGGTTGGTCTTGTTAAGGTTCACCTCTATCGTCCGTTCGCAGCTGACAAGCTCCTCGAGGCGATCCCGTCTACAGCTAAGGCAATCGCAGTTCTCGACAGAACAAAGGAGCCTGGTTCCTATGCAGAGCCGCTCTTCCTCGACGTTGCTGCTGCTTACGTTGGTAAGAACGCTCCGAAGCTCATCGGCGGCCGTTACGGTATGGGTTCCAAGGACACCACACCTGAGACGATCCTTGCAGTTTATAAGGAACTCAAGAAGGATCAGCCGAAGGAAAGATTCACCATCGGTATCGATGATGACGTTACATTCCTCTCTCTCGATTGCTCCGAGTCCATCGAAGTTGCAGGCGAGGGTACAGTACAGGCTAGATTCTGGGGTCTCGGTGCTGACGGTACTGTTGGTGCTAACAAGAACTCCATCAAGATCATCGGTGACCACACAGACAAGTACGCTCAGGCTTACTTCTCTTACGACTCCAAGAAGTCCGGCGGTATCACGATCTCTGACCTGAGATTCGGTGACACTCCGATC
>JAGCXQ010000005.1 GCA_017961235.1 Clostridiales bacterium
CGCGTAAACGATATCTTCAGAGTGCTTTACCCGAATGATACATCTTACGATGGTAAGGTTCTCCGTGTACGTCAGCAGTACTTCTTCGTATCCGCATCCCTGCAGGATATCGTAAGAAACTACAAGGCTGTTCACGGCAATGACTTCTCTAAGTTTGCCGAGCTCAACAGCATCCAGCTCAACGATACCCACCCGGTTATCGGTATTCCGGAGCTCATGCGTATCCTCGTGGATGAGAACGGCGTGAAGTGGGAAGATGCATGGGAGATCGTACGTCATACATTTGCTTATACGAACCACACCATCATGGCAGAGGCTCTGGAGAAGTGGGACTGCAATATCTTCCGCTTCCTGTTCCCGCGTATCTTCGAGATCGTCGAGGGCATCAACAACCAGCAGAGAGCGCAGTTCTTCGAGATGGGCATGTATTCCGAGCTGGTTGACCGTCTGTCGATCCTTTCCGACGGAAAAGTACAGATGGCCTGGATGGCGATCTACGGTTCTTACTCCGTAAACGGTGTTGCAGCTCTTCATACCGAGATCCTTAAGAGAGATACACTTAAAGAGTGGTATGAGATCTATCCGGAGAAGTTCAGCAACAAGACAAACGGTGTAACTCCGAGAAGATGGCTCCGTGTCTGCGACCAGGGCCTGGCAGCTCTTATTACTGATCTTCTTGGCAATGAGGACTGGGTCACCGACCTCGATCAGCTGAAGAAGCTCGAGAAGTATGCGAACGATAAGAAAGTCATGGAGCGTTTCCTGAAGGTCAAGAGAGAAAACAAGGTCGCTCTTTGCAAGCACCTTGAGAAGACAAAGGGCATCAAGGTCAATCCGGATTCTATCTTCGACGTACAGATCAAGCGTCTCCATGAGTATAAGAGACAGCTTCTGAATGCGATCTATGCGCTGAACCTCTATGACAGAATTAAGGAGAATCCGAAGCTCGATATGCCGCCGGTAACCGTATTCTTCGGCGCTAAGGCTGCTCCGGGCTATTTCCGTGCGAAGGCGATCATCAAGTTCATCAATGAGATCGCAAAGATGATCGACAACGATCCGGATATGAAAGGCCGTCTGAAAGTCGTATTTATCGAGAACTATAACGTAAGTAACGGTGAGAAGCTCTTCCCGGCAGCAGATATCTCCGAGCAGATCTCTACAGCAGGTCTTGAGGCTTCCGGTACAGGTAACATGAAGTTCATGATGAACGGTGCTGTTACTCTCGGTACATGGGACGGCGCGAACGTTGAGATCGCACAGTCCGTAGGCGACGATAACGTTTACATCTTCGGCTGCCGTGTCGAGGATATGGAAGCAACACGTGCTTACTACAACCCGAAGTGGCAGTATGAGAATATCCCGGGCCTGAAGAAGGTTCTCGACCGTCTCGTTGATGGTTCCTTTAATGATGAGGGAACGGGCATGTTCCAGGATCTGTTCAATGGCCTCATCTACGGCAGCAACTGGCAGCCGGGCGACACATACTATGTACTGGGTGACTTCGACGATTACAGAAAGACCAGAGATCAGGCATATAAGGACTATGCGAACCGTATGGCTTGGGCGAAGAAGTGCTGGATCAACATCTGCAACTCCGGTAAGTTCTCTTCGGATAGAACGATCAGCGAGTATGCGAAGGGGATCTGGAAGATCAAACCGGCAAAGATCAAGTAACGCGAAGATCTAACTGATTAAGCAAAGAAAAAGCACCTTCTTGTGCTGTCCTCGGGCCAAGGCCCTGCGGAGGCACGGCGAAGGTGTTTTTCTTTGCTTTGTTAGCATCGTTCGCGTGGGGTCTGCGGAGGCACTTCGAAATGATTTCCGCCTTTTTTATTTTGCTTGCTTACTTGATCTTGCGTGGTTGTGATTGGAAAGGCTCGGAAAACTCTTTTTTTGTGCGGGAAGATTGCTCGGTTTTTCCGGCTATCTCATGGAAAATTCCCTGTTACACTACGGTTAACAGGTTAGGAAGCTCTTTTCAAGAACTTCCTAACTTGAGTCTGTTAACGACAAGGGAGGAATAGGAACATGCATAAGTTTAAGAAGTTTGGTTCATTGGTTTTGGCTTCGGTCTGCTTACTTTCGATGGCGGGATGCGGGAAGAAGAAAGAGGAAAGCAAGTCTTCAAAGGATGATAACGCAGCAACTGTAACGGAAACGACGAAGGATACAGAGGAAGAGAGTGAGAGCGCCGAGAAATCAGAGGGAAAGACAACAGCTGATCCGGAGATGGAGAAAGACTACTCGAAGACATACAATATAAAACTGTTTGAATTGTATATGAATTATCATAAACAGGCTAATGAAAATCAGCATGGCACTGTGCTTTGTTTTGAACCCCGAGGAAAAAACAAATGTATTCCCGCTTTGATGTGGTATGATGAGGAGGCCTTCGGGAAGAAATTTGATGGCAGTCTGAAAGATGTTTTTGATCTATATAATAATGGAGATATTTTCGAAGTTGCTTCGCGTTTAACTTGCCTTTCCACCCCGGCTCGTTATGATCAAGAACCGATTATCATCGAATTGGATTCCAGTGAAGAAATCAAGGTGAACGAATTTGATACGTTGCACTTTAGAGGACATGCTTCCAGCGTTAATCATGTCACCAACGAACCGTTGAATTTCTATGCTACCGGTTATACCTTTATATTTAAAGGTGAACCTTATATGTTGGTCGGAATTATCTACGGAGAAGAAGAAGGAGAAGATCTTCGCTCCGATTTGGATAAACAGATCGACTACATGATGACAACTGTCAGACGAGAACGATAAAACTGAAACTAAGTTAAGAAAAAAGTATGAGGAGCTCATACACGGTTTATGGGTATTTCTTCACGAGGAAGAATTCCGAATGATAGGATCATTTGCATTTTTAATAGCAATTTGATCCTATCATTTTGTTTGTCAAATAGGATCCCTTGTCGCAAATCTGTGATTTGATCCTACTATTTCGATTGTCAGATAGGATACCTTGTCGCAAATCTGTGATTTGATCCTATCTTTTCGTTCGTCAGATAGGATCATTTGTCGAGAAACCGCGATTTGATCCTATCATTTCGCTTGTAAGATAGGATTATTTGCTTGCAATCTGCGGTTTGATCCTATCATCGCGATTATCAGGTAGGATTATTTGCTCCCAAAACGTGAATTTGATCCTATAACAAGTTTTAGAGAGAATGGGAATCTGTATAGTGTTCTCTGTTAGATATGAAACTTGAGGATGTGGATCTCAGGGCGGGCCATGAAGCGGATGGGGAGAGCGCCGGTGCCGGTTCCTTTGCTGATGAAGCCTTTGTAGCCGCGGAAAGTGTATTCTCCGCCTAATATGCCTTCTTCGCGGGCGATCTGGTCTTTTCTGAAAAAGACGAACTCCAGATTTCCGGGGAGGTGGACCTGTCCGCCGTGAAGATGTCCGGAAAGCATGTAATCGAAGGGACGGTCGTTTTCTTCTGATGCGGACATATCCGGAAGAGAGTAGATGAAGTCCGGGTTATGGACCAGTACCAGCCGTACACCGTCGTAATTGGAAAAATCATCCGGGATCTTTCCCCATGGGCGGTAGCCTCTTTCACTGTCTGTGATGCCGCAAACGGCGATCTTTCTTTCGAAGGGGAGCTCTTTCCAGGTGTTTTCCAGCAGGATCACGCCCATCTTTGTGTAGTCGGATTTCCCGAGATGCCAGTCGTGATTTCCCTGAACTGCGATGAGGTCGATGTTTTTCTCTTTGAGACGGGAAGCTATTACGGTAAGTAACTTAAGATCTGACTTTCTGACTGTACGGTGATGTACATGATCCCCACCGAAAAGTACTACGTCACAGTCATTGGACAGGAATTGCGAGACGATCCATTCCGGGGAACGGAGACAGCCGATCCCATGGGTATCCGAGAAAAAGCCGATCCGGATCTCTTTGGTCTCTTCCGGTGCTTTTGAAGTCGGATAAATATCCCGCTGATCCACTTTGACCATCGCCGCGGAGATGACCATAAATGCGAAAAAGAGAAGCCCGAGCGCAACCAGGATAAGAAAGATATGAAGAATTGATATATGAAGCGCAAATGCAGTGGCGACGGCCTGAATATAGTGCATGACGGGAAGTCTCTTTTCCTTTCGAAAGAATTGTTCTTTTAAGTATATATATAATAGCATATATGTTATAATCATGTGGATTGAAAACAGTTTTGCGCGGAGCCGGCAGGTGCCGGAGGTTGATTCCGCACAAAGGAAGGAAGTAGAGATATGGCAGAAATTAAGTCTGAAGTTGTAAAGGAGATCGGTATCCTTTCAACAAGTAAATCTAACTGGAACCGTGAGGTAAACATCATCCGCTGGAACGACGGTAAGCCGAAGCTGGATATCCGTGACTGGGCTCCGGAGCATGAGCGTGCCGGTAAGGGCATTACCCTGACAGCAGAAGAAGTAGCTGTTCTTAAGGAACTGCTTGCTGATTACGATCCGTACGAGTTCGAAGATTGATTTTTTATTCTGAAAGGCTAAAGCCGTGCGAAGTGATTTACGGGCATTGATCGTTTCCATATTGCTGTTTCTTCTTTGGGGTACGGTCCTAACCTATCCGTTTCGCATCATTTCAGATATTACGAGTCAGGCAACGGAAGCAGTTGTAGGCAAGATGCACTTGCCTGCAATTGCTTTTGCTGTATTAGTATTGCTGATTATCACGGGTATTACTTGTCTGATGCTCTTTTTGGGGCGTATGGAGAGCTCGGATGCTATTGCACTTTGTCTTTCCGTACTGGCCTGTATCGTGTACTGTGTACGCGTCTTTAAATCACGCACATTCTCTATCGAATCTGTTTTCGTTGCGGTAGTGCTTGCCGGTACGATCGTACTGGTTCTCTTGAGAAAGACCGAGTGGACGAGATATATCGCGGATGCTTTTATTTTGGTGCTTCCGGTCCGTATGTGCTACGAATGTGTCATGAATCCGCTGTACCGTCTTCTGAAGACGGATCTGTATAAACTGTCTCCGTTTATAACCGTGCCGCAGACCGGCATCTTCTCGAAGGTCGGAAATCTTCTTCATGTCGATCTTCTGGTATGGAGCGGTTTCTTTTTTATCCTTTCCATCCTTCCGGTGATCTATCTTTCGGGAGGACGTAAAGAAGGCAAAATCAGAAGATAACGAGGTGTTTTCATCATGGAGATCTGGGAAAGAATGGAGTTCCTGCGTACGGAACTGGAAAAGCATAACAAGCTCTATTATGAGAATGATGCGCCTGTCATTTCCGATTTCGAATATGATGCGATGCTCCGTGAACTTGAAGATCTCGAAGCGAAGTATCCGATCTATGCGACTGCTGACTCGCCTACGAAGCATGTCGGCGGAAGAGTCAATGAGAAGTTCTCCAAGGTCACGCATGCTGTTCCGATGAAGAGCCTCGGCGATATCTTTTCCAAAGAGGAAGTATTTGAATTTACAAACCGTGTAAGAAACACTGTCGGAACAGAGGGGCTTTCTTTCGTCGTAGAGCGAAAGATCGACGGTCTTTCTGTTTCTGTCGAATATGAGAACGGAAGACTGATCCGCGCTTCGACACGTGGGGACGGTCTCGTGGGCGAGGATATAACAGAGAATGCCAGAACGATCAAGAACCTTCCGAAATCGATCGATCCGTCGATCCCGTATCTGGAAGTCCGTGGTGAAGTCTATATGCCTTTCGAGGTTTTCCTGCGTGTCAATGAACAGGCGGAGCTTCAAGGGGAGAAGACCTTTGCCAATCCGCGTAATGCCGCAGCAGGATCGCTTCGCCAGCTGAATGCGAAAGTAGCGGCGGAACGCCAGCTTTCGATCTTTGTTTTTAATATCCAGGCCATAAGAGGAAGAGAATTCAGTTCGCACGCAGATACACTTCGCTTTCTTTCCGATCTCGGTTTTGAGGCGAGTCCTGGCTTTATCGAGTGTAAGACGGACGAGGAGATCTGGAATGCGATCGAGAGCATCGGCGAATCCCGTGGAGAACTGAGCTACGGTATTGATGGCGCAGTTATCAAGGTCAATGAGATCAGTCTTCGTGAGATCCTTGGTGAGACGGCGAAGATCCCGCGTTGGGCGATCGCTTACAAATATCCGCCGGAAGAAAAGCAGACCCGTCTCCTTTCTGTCGAAGTTACGGTAGGAAGGACCGGAAAACTGACCCCGGTTGCTATCCTGGAGCCTGTCCATCTTGCAGGAACGACCGTAAGCAAGGCGACTCTGAATAACGAGGACTTTATCCGTGAGAAGGATGTTCATATCGGGGATATGGTCGTCGTAAGAAAAGCCGGCGAGATCATCCCGGAGATCGTGTCTGTGAATACGGAGCTGCGTCCGGAGGGAACGGAGCTTTTCCGTATGCCGGAGGTCTGTCCTGCTTGTGGAGAAAAAGTATATCGTAAGGAAGGAGAGGCACATATCTATTGCCTCAATGAGCTCTGTCCGGCGCAGACATATCGCGCGATGATGCACTTTGCATCGAAAGATACGATGAATATCGACGGTATGGGTCCGGGTATGATCAATCTGCTTCTGGATGCAGATCTGATCCATGATGTAGCAGATATTTATGCTCTTCCTGAGAAAAAAGAACTGTTATCGGCGCTGGATCGTATGGGAGAGTCCTCTACGGCCAATCTTCTGGCATCGATCGAGGAATCGAAGCATCGTCCGCTTTCCCGTCTGATCGCAGCACTGGGCATCCGTAATGTCGGTGTTGTAGCGGCAAGGTCGCTGGCAAAAGCATTTGGCAGCATGGATGTTCTGAAGAACGCAACTGTCCTAGAACTGGCGGCACTTCCGGACTTCGGTATGGTGACGGCGCAGTGCGTCGCTGACTTCTTCAGTAAGGAGAGTAACCTCGCGCTGATCGAGAAACTGAGAAGTTATGGTGTCAATATGACGGAGGATACCGCAGAAAAGGCCGGTACGGCATTTGCCGGAAAGATCTTCGTTCTTACCGGTACTCTTTCCAAGTACACGAGAAACCAGGCTTCTGAGCTTATCCTGGCACAGGGAGGAACGGTTTCTTCCTCTGTTTCGAAGAATACTTCATATGTCCTTGCCGGTGAAGCGGCAGGCTCGAAACTTACGAAGGCGCAGGCTCTCGGAGTGACAGTGCTTTCGGAGGATGATTTTGAGAAGATGCTGGCGGATGCTTCTTCGGGTGAAAATGCATGAGTGTGAATATCCGACGGGCAAAAGCACTGGTGAGACATATCCTTCGCGATCGGAGAAGATCTGCTTCTCAGACCTCGGGACAGATGATGCTGGATATTGAGAAATGGCCGCAAAAGTGGCAAGATAAAGTTAAGCATGCGAGACTTATCGCTCTATATATGCCGATCGATGAAGAACTTCACCTGGAGCTTCTTCTTGATAAGCTGTCATCTCTTTCCATCAAGGTGTGCTTCCCTCGTGTAGAAGGAGATGAGATGGAGTTCTACGAAGCGGAGACGACGGAAATCTTTGAAAAGGGCAGTTTTTCGATACCGGAACCATCTTCTGATTCGAAAAAAGCGGATCCGTCCATGATCGATATCATGTTCGTCCCGGGCATGGCCTACGATCTTAGCGGAACGAGGCTGGGACGAGGTAAAGGCTATTACGACCGGTATTGCGGTAGAATCTCCTCAGAAAAGAGACCGCTCTTTATCGGGGTGACCGCAGATAAGAATGTTTTCAGTGCTTTTCCCAAAGACCCGTGGGATCTTGTGGTGGATGCGCTGGTCACGGAATCTTCATTTCTGGAGGTTCCTGAGAATAAGATGAAGGAGGAAAGATCATGAGCTATTTCTGGGCTAATTTAGGCGGACATATGTTCATTAGCCTGATTCTTCTGATCATTTTCCTGTGGTCCGTAAAGAATACACAGCACAACAGATGGAAAAAAGGTTTTCTTTTCCTTCTTCCGGTAGTTCTGATGATCATTCTTCTTATCCAACTTGCCGCATTTTCTATCCCGAGACTTCTGGATACTACAACAGTCCTTCGTTCTTCCTACCGTATGAAAAGCGGTACGATCGAGTCCGTCAGCAGTCTGAAGGATAAGGTCAAGATCGACGGGACCACCTATTATGTCAATCCGTTTTCCTTCGAACGTGAAGTAGGAGATGAGGTAACGGTCAAGTACACTCCTTATGCCAAATACGCTTATTCTATCGAGCTTGTGGAGACGGAAGAAGAAAAAGAGATCCGTGACACGAAGGAATCTAAAGAGACCAAGGCTTCGAAGGAATCTAAGAATAAGAAAGATTCCGATCGTTTGTCATAAAATGTTTTCAAAACTACTCATATAAAATATTGTTTCTCAAATCAGGCGCGTGCTTTAATACAGAAAAACGAAAGAAAGCGGGCTTGATTATGAGGCATTACAGATCTGCGGGAACCGTTGAAAAGGGTTCTTATACTCCCAGAAGAGTGAAAAGCGAATATGGTTTTTATATTGCTTGTGATGACAGGGCGATCCTGAATTGCGTCAATTCGCTGCTTCTTAGCAGCGGCATGATCGGGTTAAGCGATACGGAAGGGAAGATGCACTATCTTATAGATGGGCGGAGGGGACAGGACTATGTTCTGGGACAGGTACGAGAAAGGGTCCTGCCGCTTCGGGAATCAACACCTTCGGATTCTCTTTATGAGGATGCCGTGACGTATCGTGCGATCGATACAGTGATTCGAAGGTACTCTCTTTCGGAAACACTGATGGGAACAAGGATCCTTCGCGTGCTGCTTTTCCGTCTTTATAAAGAACCGAAGCTTTTGAAGTGCGCGTCAAAATCCTTATATCCGCTGGCTCAGCCGGAGTTTCACATAACAGCCTCTCAAGTGGAGAGAAATCTTCGCTATGCGATCAAGAAAAGCCCGAAACTGAAAGAGAATACGCGTGTGATCACTGTGCTGAGGCTTCTTCTGGATGCGACAATGACGGAAGTTGTCGATAAATACGGAAGGGCATAGGCAAAAAAAGAGCTGCCTCTTAAGAGACAGCTCTCCAATTGATCAATTTAACAAAAATTACTTCTTGTTGACCTTGTCCTTCAGACCCTTACCAGCCTTGAAAACAGGAGCCTTGGAAGCAGGAATGGAGATAACTTCCTTTGTGCTCGGGTTTCTGCCCTTACGAGCTGCACGCTTCTTTGTCTCGAATGTACCGAAGCCAACGAGAACGACTTTCTCCGGCTTCTTAGCAGCGAGAGCGTCACCGATAGCATCGAGAGTAGCGTTGATAGCTGCCTCAGCCTGCTTCTTTGTCATGTTTGTTTTCTTTGCAACTGCATCAATAAGTTCTGATTTATTCATTTTCATTGCCTCCTTCAGGGCTTTATTTCAAAGTTATTATCTACGTGTAATCGCCTATTGTCAAGGCTTTTTTCGTTTTTTCTGTCAAAAATACAAACAAGCATATTATTTAAATTTGTCAAGATGCTTTTCTATTTTGGATCAGATTTCCATTTCTTCAAAAGCATCCAGTCCTTTGGCCGGAACTGCCCTGTTATCACCATGTTTTACAAAGAGCATGGTGACAAAACTCAAAAACGCAAATCCTGCTGCATAAGGGAACAGGATCCGGTAATTCACATTCTTCAAAAGAGCGCCTGCAAGTACCGGTGTGACGACCTGTGCGCTCATCGATGCGGTGTAGTAGTAGCCCGTGAATTTGCCGGTATCGGAACCGCTGCACATCTCCACGCACATGGGAAGGGAATTAACATTGATCAGAGCCCAGGCGGCACCGACGATGAAGAAATCGATATACATAGTGAATAGTGCACTGTTACTGCCGCTAGTAGTAATAAAGTAGGCAAAGACAAAGCAGAGACTGAAGGATAATGTTCCGATAAGAATCGTTTTTCTTCGTCCGATATGCGAAGCAAGAATACCTGCAGGAATAAAGAAGATTATGGCGCCGATATTCGTGATCAGGAAGCACGTCGAGGCAAATCCCAGGTTCTTTCCCATCAGATTAGAGCAATACGATGTAAACCAGGTCGTAAGGGCGTTATATGCGAAGTACCAAAGCGCAACAGAGGAAAGGAGAAAGAGCATGGATCTTCTGACTGCTCGCGGAAGACGGGCATGGTTACCTTTGCCCTGCTCTGTAAGATCCCATTCCGGATGATCTTTCTCGATCAGCTCATTTTCTTTCGACCATTTCGGCTCTTTTACAGTAAGAAGCATAATGCCGATCGCAACAAACATCAGTACGGCAATAAAAATGAAGAGCGGCTGATAGTTTACGTGGTCGAGTTCTTTTGTCTTTGATTCAGGATACATCAGCGCAGAGAAAATAAGATATAAGATGCCGCCAAGAGCTCCCATGAGATTGATGATCGCATTCCCTCTGGAGCGCAGCGGCTTGGGTGTGATGTCCGGCATAAGTGCGACAGACGGGGAACGGAAGACAGACATAGCGATCAGTAGAAGTCCGAGCGTGATTATGAAAGAGACGAGTTTGAACTGGGACGGGGACTTACTGTAACTATTATCCCAGATGGGGAGAAGATTGGTAAGGATAATGGAGATACCTGTACCGAAGAGGATATATGGCATTCTTTTTCCGATCCTTGTTTTGGTGCCGTCAGACAGTTTTCCGAAAAGAGGCAGAAGGAAAAGAGCCAGGATATTGTCAGATGCCATGATGGCACCTGTTACGCTCTCGTTCAGATGAAAGGTGTTGCCGAGGATCAACGGAAGAACGTTATCATACATCTGCCAGAATGCTGTAATGGCAAGAAAAGCCAGGCCGGATAGAAATGTTCTTTTATAGTTGAGCTTCATAAGAGCCTCCTGGCTATCAAGATATCTTTACTATACCATGAAAAGGTCAAAAAAACGAAATTGCATTCTGTTCTGAGTCGTGGTAATGTACTTGTGTAAAAGAAAAAATCAACCAATGGAGGAAAAAGATATGGCTATTACAAAAGATATGATCATTGCTGAAGTTCTCAACGAGCATGAGGAGCTGGTTCCTGTATTCATGAACAACGGTCTGCACTGCCTCGGATGTGCTATGGCTCATGGTGAATCGATCGAAGGCGCATGCATGGTTCACGGTCTGGACTGTGATGCACTCGTAGATGCACTGAACGTAGCTCTTGGAGAGAATGCCTGATTTATCTCTTAAATCATTTTGTTGAACAATATAAAAGAACTGCTATCTGAATGGATGGCAGTTCTTTTTATTCTTCTTCCGGTTCCTCGTCAAAAGTATATTCGGAAGCTTTAAAGACGATGTGGAATTCGGAGCCTTTTCCTTCTTCGCTCTCGGCCCAGATCTTTCCTCCGTGCTTATCCATGATGCTCTTGACGATGGAAAGCCCGAGTCCGGATCCGGTCTTATTGATGCCGGAGTTCTCGGCGCGGTAGAAGCGGTCAAATACATAGGGAACTTCATTTGACGGAATACCGACACCATTATCCTTGATCAGTACTTCTACGGCATTTCCGCCCAGCATGGCAGGATCGTCATAGCGGTGACAGGTAATGTCGATCACACCGTCTTCATGAGTGTATTTCATGGCATTAACGATAATATTCTCGAATACGCGAAGGAGTTTTTTCGGATCGCCATCGATGAGAAGATCGTCGTCCTCCGGCGCATGGAAATGCATGACCTTATTTGTGCCCTCACACTCGGCATGATACAGCTGGAAAAGATCGTGTACCATTTCTTTGATGCTGATGGGCATCTTCTCGATCGTATCGTTCTCGGACTCCATTCTTGTCAGCTGTACAAGGTCGGAGATCAGCTGTTCCATCTGTACGCTTCTGGTATGCATATTGGAAAGATACTGGACTTCCTGCTCCCGTGACAGCGGTTCTTTCGCATTGAGCATTAATTCGATATAGCCGCGGATGGCGGTGATAGGTGTCCTCAGGTCGTGGGAGACATTAGACATGACTTTCTTTCTGGCTTCTTCATTTTCGAGGAGCCTCTCGTGATTATGAAGAAGATCCTGATTCACTCGGGTGATATACTTCGTCTTTTCTTCAACGGCACTCTCGAGATTGCGGTTGTTATCTTCCAGCTTCTCATAGGTGCGCACATAATCACGGACGAAGTAAACAGTGAAGCCGATTGCCTGGAAGATGAGAAGGAAGGCATGAAGTGTGATATATACGAAGTACTGGTGGCGGACAAAGAAGGATATGTGCATTGCCGCAGAAAGAATAACGGATGCGACATAAAGGAGCTTGCCATGTTCGTATCTTCTAGCCATATAGAATACACGGAAGATGTTATAGGCATTCGTGATCAGGATCAGCACCATATTCGCGACGACGGAAGAGGGCAGATAAAGAAGACTCGGGAAGCACCAGAAGGTAAGAAGATAGCAGCAGGTCAGCATCGAGAAAATGGAGATCTCAAAGAATCGGAGCTTATCGAAAAGCTTGCTTGTTCCCTTGGGATACAAAGAGAGGAAGAAGAGGAAAGACCAGTAATTGGCAAAGATCATGAGTGTGATCATGATAAGCTTGTTCCAATTTCCGGACATTACCGTCACCATCGGAGAACAAAGTTCGTAGAGGATCTCGGCAAGAAACATCAGAAGGAAGAAATAGAGCTTGGTCTTTCCGTTGAATGTTTTTGAGATGTAGTTGCCTCCGATGGCAAAGAATACCCAGAATGCGCAAAGCACGGTAAGGTACATTCGCACGGAGTATTCGATCATGCCGATCGTCGTTGTAGAGGCGATACACGGACTATATAGAATACCGCCGTAAGGAGAAGAGTAGTTGGCGCAATCGATAACGATCTCGATCTTTCCGTCCACCGGAACGAGCTGGATATCCGTACAGACCTGCGATGGTTCGTAGAACTCCTTGGAGTCGGAGACGGTACCATAGTGGCGGACGGCTTTTCCGTTTACCCAGATCGTCGCAGACTGGGCTATATCCGGAATATTCAGCGTTACATAGTCCACAGATTTGTTTAAAACGAGCTCGATACGGTACGTTCCGACGCCGAAACGGCTCATCGGCCTTATGTTTTCGCCGAAGGAATAAAGCTCCGCCTTGTTTCCGAGATCGAGCCACCCGTCAGAAGAAATAGTAACTCCTTTATAGTAAGGATATCGGACGTTGCTGTTTTCGAGACGGCTGACACGGATCATATCCGGAGTCAGAAGACGGTGCGGGTAGAACTCCCAGCCGCTCTTTATGGTGACGGGTGTTCCTTTTGTTTCATTCCAGTAATTGAGGTTGACGGCACCGGTGATCGTATATGAAAAATCACTGCCGCGTCTCTGGTTCAAAGCTAGAAAAGACAGAGACATGGCAGTGAGTAAAACTACTAAAATAACAGCAGATATGCCGACAGAAAGATGGTGTTTCTTTGAATTCCTACGATCCGGCGACATAGCTGTTTACGCTTCCGAAAAAGATTACTCGGCGCGCATGGTATTGCGGATCGGCGGGTAAGTGAAGGAATAACCGGAACCCCACTCAGTCTTAACAAACTGAACGGTAGGATCTGCTTTTTCCATCTTCTTACGCAGATAGCTGATGTTTACCATGACGAGGTGATTGTCGCAAAGACCGTCATCGCCCCATACATGAGAATAGATGCGTGCGAAAGGAACGATCACGTTCGGGGTCTCAGCCAGAAGACGGAGAATATCGAATTCGCGGTTCGTAAGATGAACCGGAACATCGTTCAGTGTGACCTCACGTGTCTTAACGTTCATCGTCAGCGGCGGGAATTCCATAAGGAAGCCGTCACGAGTCATGTTGCGGCGGATATGCGCTGAAATACGGGCGGAAAGCTCCGGAAGGTTATACGGCTTTGTCATATAGTCATCGCCGCCGGCCTTAAATCCGGTGATCTTGTCTTCGAGCTGATCCTTTGCAGACAGGAAAATGATCGGAGCATTGGAATATACATGGATCTTGGAAGGAAGATCATATGCATTTCCATCCGGAAGCATAATATCGAGAACGATGCAGTCGTAAGAGTTTGTCTCTACCTTCTGAAGCGTCTGTGCGATATTGGTGGCTACACTTACGTCATAGCCCTCGTTTGTCAGGAATGAGCGGTTGATCTCTAAGATGTCAGTGTCGTCGTCAACCAGTAGAATACGATGTTTTGCCATTTTTGCACCATCCTTTTGAAAATCATGTCCCAAATTGAATGGGATCCCCAAAATTTACAACAACAAAAAAACTTGTGTTCTTTGACATTATACAATTCTCAAAGACAAAATGAAAGCAAAATTACGAAGAAAAGATGGACAATTTGTAAAAGCATGGAAAACAGGGGCTCTTTGTGATAGAATCAAAAACAAACAAACGTTTGACAGAGGAGGAATCGTGGCGAAATGACAGAGCGCAGTATTCTGCACGTGGACCAGAATTGCTTCTTTGCTTCCGTGGAGATGAAGAGTCACCCGGAGTGGAGATCCATTCCAATGGCTGTCGGTGGCGACAGTGAGCAGCGCCATGGAATCATCCTTGCGAAGAACCAGCTGGCACAGGGGTACGGTGTAAAAACGGCAGAAGCGATCTGGCAGGCGAAGCAGAAATGCCCGGATCTCCTTGTCGTTCCGGCGCACTTTGATCAGTATGTCTATTACTCGGAGCGAATCCGGGAGATGTTTATGCAGTACACGGATAAGGTCGAGCCGTTCGGACTGGATGAGTGCTGGCTGGATGTGACCGGTTCATCGATGGGTACTCCGAAAGAGATCGCGGATGAGATCCGCATGAGAGTAAAAGAAGAACTGGGCCTTTCCTGTTCTGTCGGCGTCAGCTTTAATAAGTCATTCGCAAAACTGGGTTCCGATTATAAGAAGCCGGATGCCACTACTGTGATCACGAAAGAGAACTTCCGGGAGATCGTCTGGCCGCTTCCGGTATCTGATCTTCTTTTTGTCGGGAAGGCGACGGACCGAGCGCTTGCCAGAATGAATGTCAAGACGATCGGTGACCTGGCAGTGCTTTCGCCGGAGTTCGCGGTATCGGTTCTCGGGAAAAACGGTCAGTATCTCTGGCGGAGTGCGAATGGCCTGGATGATGATCCTGTCAATCCGGCTTCGTATGTCCGTCCCATGAAATCGGTCGGAAACAGTACGACTACACCGCGGGACATGGTGAACAGAAATGATGTCTGGAAGGTCGTATGTACGCTCTCTGCACAGGTCGCATCGCGTCTTCGGAAACATCACTTCTTTGCCGGAACGGTCGTGATCTGGGTTCGGGATACGGATCTGAAATCGTATGAGAAGCAGCGAGCGCTCCCTTCCGAGACAAATGATGAGAATGAGATCGCGAAACTGGCGATGGAGCTTTTCGATGAGAGTTATGACTGGCACGCTCCGCTTCGGAGTTTCGGTGTCCGCGCGACACATCTCTCGGACGAGGAAGACTATCACCAGATGACGATCTTCGAAAACGTGGAGAAGATACAGAAAGACGACCGCGTCAACCAGACAGTCGATGAATTACGGGCAAGATACGGATATAATATCGTTATGCGGGGCACGCAGCTCGAGGGGAAGGATGATCTTTCTGCAGAGGGGCGTGAAGACCATCCGCACGGCGGTTTTCGGGAGGATCTGTGAGATATACGAGCGCAAATGAATATTACCGGTCGCTTTTCGGGCAGAAGATATATCGTCTGGCGCTGGATGCCGGGTGCACTTGTCCGAACAGAGACGGCACGCTGGGGTATGGAGGCTGTATCTTCTGCAGCGGTTCCGGCTCCGGTGAATTTGCCGCGGACAGAAATCTTCCTATTAAGGAGCAGCTTCTTCAGGCAAAGGAAAAAGTGGCAGCAAAGTGCGGATCCGGAAGATATATCGCCTATTTCCAGAATTTCTCCAATACATACGGGGATGAAGATGTGCTCAAGCAGAAGTATGAAGAGGCGATTTCCGATCCGGAGGTAGTGGGGATATCGATCGCGACCAGGCCGGATGCGATCAGCGAGAAGATGTACGGCATCCTGGAGGAATTATCGGAAAAGACGCACGTATGGGTGGAGCTGGGGCTTCAGACGATCCACGAGAAAACGGCGGTATGGATGAGAAGAGGATATGAGCTTTCTGTGTTTGATGAGGCCGTCCGCCGTCTTGCCGGAATATCAGGACATCTTGGCGTGATCGTACATGTGATCATGGACCTTCCCGGGGAGAATGAGGAAATGATGCTTCAGACGATCGGGCATCTAAATGAACTTCCGGTCCACGGGATCAAGATCGCCAATCTCAACATCCTGAAGGACACGGATCTTGCAGGAATATATCAGAAAGAACCGTTTCCTCTTATGGAGATGGAGGAATATATCGGGCTCCTTGAGAAGATCATCCGAAGACTGCGGCCGGATATCGTGGTGTATAGGATGACCGGTGACGGCGCGAAAAGAACTCTTATCGCACCTTTGTGGGTCGCTAACAAAAGACTGGTACGAAATAGTATCGAGGCGTCTTTCCGCCTTCATGATGTTCAGCAGGGAACCGACTATATCGCGGAGAGGACGTAAATCTTATTGGATATCTTTGCGGATGAATCCATCGTACGCGATAAACAGCAGTATGAAAGCAAGAATTGCCAGATAGCAGAGCGAAAAGGATAGTGGCAGGGAATTGCTGGATATACCGAAAAGCCCGGATTCGTCTGATCCCGAGTACCCGCACAGATTTAAATACGGAAAGATCTTTCCAACCAGGTCCATATGGGAAGAAGGGAGGAAATCGATCCAGCGCTGGCGTCCGAAGATCTCTATCAGAAGAGGAGAGAGCCCGGAGGTCACGGCAAAACCTGTGGAAACGCCGACGGCAATTCCGGTATTTTTCGTAAGACATGAGATCGTAAACGCACCGAGAAGATACACGAAAAGAGAGATATTATCCACCAGAAAGAAAAGAAAGGTAAAAATGTAATTGGGCATTACATTTACTTTTCCGCCGGAACAGTAGTAGTAAGGCGAAAGTGAGGAAAACCCGTAACACATGCCGGTAGATATCGTAGAGAAAGCAGTGATCAGGATGCTTCCGAAAAGCGTCCATGTAATGAGCGCCAGAAGCTTGGACGTAAAGATCTTCCATCGCTTGACCGGAGCAATGATCAGTGATTTGATCGATCCGGTCGCCATCTCCTGGGAGATGCTGGAACCGGCGATAATGACCAGCATAATGATCAGGAGAAATCTCGCGCCTCTTTGACCGAACTGCCTTGCCTGGGTCGCGTGAGAGGTCATATTCGTAGGGAGAGCATTGTTTTCGATCTGGTAATTCAGGATCTTTATCGAATCCTCAAGCTGTCTTCTTTTCTCCGCGTTGAGCGGCCGGTAGGAGTTATTCTCTTTATACACACCCATCTGAAGGTTGGACATATAATCATCACGAAGAAGGATGGCATTCGCGATCCGCTCAGCATCTTCTATGGTCATTTTTCCTTCCGGATCCAGCTTTGCGAGTTGATGGACGATATTCTTGTTGAAAAAATCCGTTTTTTCGGACAGCGCTTCCAGAGAAGCAAAATCATGGGAAAACAGAGCTTCTTTAGCCAGATCCAGTGATTCGGTGGCTGAAGTGTACGCCTGAAACCATTGGGAGTCTCTTTTTCCGAAGGGTTCCGTATTCAGTCTGCAGACGGATGAATAAGATGTAGTGTACTGTAAGTAAGCATAGCTTGATAGATAAGTATCTTTGAGCGGATACTTATCGAAATCATAGTTTGCCAGCATGGCATTGTAGCAGGAAAGCATGACATAACTATGGAGCATTTCCTCATCCAGATTGAGTCGTGTGGCAAAGAGCTCTGCAGTCGTGTTCTGCAGCGTGAAGCGGAGAGTGGTGTGCTCAACATATCTGTTCGGATCCCCAAGGTTGTTCTTCTCGGTATCTCTGGCTTTCGTGATCTCGGTTTTTCCGTAAGGTTCGCTCAGCGTTTCCTCGGAAAGTTCCCTGTGCTGAAGGATCGGCGCGAAGAAAGCGGTGACCGTCATCAGTGTCACGAGGATCCAGACAGAGAGCTTCCTGGACAGCTTGGTCATTTCATTATGATATAGCGCAAAGATCTTACTCAATTTGGATACCTCCTCCGGTGATCTCCAGGAAGACATCCTCCAGGGAAGATTCGATTTTCTGTACGCCGAGAATATCGGAACCTCCGGATACAAGAGTTCTTACGCATTCATTGATCTGTGTCTCATCTATTTCGATATCCAGTGTGTCGGAACCTACATTTGAAATACGGTTCTTGTAGGCTTCGGACAGGATCTCTTTTGCTTTAGCGGGATCGGAAGTCTTGATACGGTACGCCGACGATGTCTGTGCTCTGTGCATCAGATCATCGATGGAACAGATCTGGAGTAGTTTACCGTGATTGATGATGCCGATCCGATCGCACATCAGCTGCATCTCGGAAAGAAGATGGCTCGATACCATAACGGCAACGCCTTCTTCGTGCGCGAGTTTCTTTAGAATATCACGGAGCTGGTGGATGCCGGCGGGATCCAGTCCATTTGTCGGCTCGTCAAGGATAAGGACATTCGGATGGTGAAGCATTGCCTGCGCCAGGCCGATGCGCTGTTTCATGCCCAGTGAGTACTTCTTTACCGGGTCATCGGCGCGTTCAGAGAGCCCTACCAGTTCAAGCACTTCATTGATCCTTTCGGGAGTGACGCCCTTGTGAAGGCGTGCGTACATCTTCAGATTCAGCCGGGCGGACAATGTGTTATACATCTCCGGATTTTCGACGATGCCGCCGATCGAGGACATCGCAGCTTCGTAGTGCGTCTTCCGGTTATATCCGTTTATGATGATCGTTCCCTCATCCGGACGGAAAAAGCCCATGATCATCTTGATGATCGTGGTCTTTCCGGCTCCGTTAGGACCGAGAAAACCGAATACTTCACCCGGGTACAGCTCAAAAGAGACATTATCTACGGCGGTTTTTCTGCCGAATGTCTTAGTGACGTTCTGTATCTGTAATGCGGGTTTTCTTTCGCTTGAGGTCATCACATTCTCCTTCGGCGGATCAATATTCATAGCTTGAAGCCAGGTTTAGATTCGATTTGGTCTGAACCAGTTTCCATTCTCCATCTGTGTAGAGGAACTGAAGATCGTCCTGTGTTGACAGTTCTTCATATCCGATAGTGCCATCTTCCTCTAATAGGTCGATTTTAGTCGTCGAACGGACGACGACAGAAGCCGAACCGTTATACAGCTCAAGGATCTCGACACTTTCGGGAACCCTGGTGCATTTTTCCGGGCGCCGCTTTAAGGAAGAATAGTAACGGAAAAAGTCGAAAGACTGATCGAATGCCTGATTACGGACCAGCTCATTATCTACAAAGTAATGGGAAAGGGAGCCGGCCTGCGAATGGATCTCCGGCAGGAGAGTATCGGAATCGATACTGTTCCAGGAAAAAAAATCAAAATCCGACGGAGTGATATAAAGAGGTGAGGAGTCAATAACATACTGAGTTGCGATCTCCTTGATAGCTTTTCTTTCCTTGCTGTTATGAATAGAATCAGACACAAGATAGGAGACAACAGCAATAATGAGAATGAGAAGGAGAAGAATGCCCCTATTCACATTTTGCCACCATTTTTTCATGCTATTTCCTCCGGAAAAAGTTAGGTTTATTTTACCACATGAAAATCAGAAGAAAAGTGACAGTGCTGTCATAAGTAAATATGTCGAAAATGTAAATAGTTTCAGCTGTTTCACGACTTGTTGGAATGTTTTTCATAACCGGATCGTAGAACCCGATGATCTGGAAACGCCGATGGCAGAAGGGCTTCGTAACCTTTGTGTAATGTTGCGTAATACGCGCGTAACGTTTTGTGCAAGGTGCATAAACCAAGAAAAGATTTCGCGCATTTCGTGATGAAAAGTGTTGACAACACTTTTATACATGATATACTGAAACTAGCTCCAGGGAATGCGGGTTCACACCAAGTTCTAATCGGAGAGCCGCCAGCTACAGATGCACAAGGCGAGGCTGAGAAAAACTGAAAGACCAGAAGGTGGTCAGGAAACGAAGATGGAGATACCGGGGATCGGATCCAGTGAGGTTCGAGTGGTAAGGAAGTCGGAGCCGATAGAGCCATAGCAGAAGGAGTTGGAAAGCGAGCAGCGATTGACGGTACGCGATGGCGGACACAAGTCGCAGGTCAGGTTGAAGACCATGGTTTCAGATCCGGGCGTTAGCCGCTTGAGGTGGCAGGTCGGAGAACGGGACCCAAGTGAAATGACAAGGGACGGGTCATAACTGAGTAAGTTACGATTTCTGGTTCGACAAGGATGCAGTGGCACGGGGTCATTGCCGGATGGATGGATCGGATAGTGATGGAAAAGAGGCCGCGTAGAACACATCATTTCAGGTCGGACTGGTTGGAAAGGAGCTTCGTTAAGAGGCTTTGAGTAACTCCAAGAAGAGGGTGTTCAGCAGGATTGGGAAGGTTCGCAGATAATAAAGGGCGACCGAAGGAAATGGATGGAAAGTTGGTTCGCTGGAGCTTTTATTTGTCCTCATTTTACGTGCGCGGAGATCCGACAGGATCTCCGTTTTCTTTAGTGCTCCATTTCTGCGATAAAGGGGAGGTTTCTTCCGTATTCGCCGGAATCCATGCCATATCCGATCAGCCAGGAACGGTCAACTTCAAAACCATAATACTTAACGGGAAGATCGATAAGCTGACGTTCGGGATTGTATAGCAAAGTACAAACCTCCACAGAAGCCGGACGTCTGGCCTCCAGCGTCTGAAGAAGATAGGCGGTGGTAAGACCTGTGCGGATGATATCTTCCACGACGATCACGTGCTTTCCTGTGATATTGATGTCCAGATCTTTCGTAATCCTTACTATGCCGGTGCTGCTGGTTGTGTCCGGGATGCTGCCGATGGCGATCATGTCCATCTGCATAGGAAGATCGATGGCGCGGGCAAGATCCGTGCAGAAGAAGAGAGAACCCTTAAGGACGCCTAAAAGTACGATCTCCTGTCCTTCGTAGTCAGCTGTGATCTGCTTTCCGAGTTCCGCGATCCTTTCGCTTAACTGCTGCTGCGTATAGATGATCTTTTTATATGAGATCTTACTCAATCTGATCCCCCGCTTCCTCATTGATTTCCTGTGGACTGAAGCTCTTCAGGCGTTCTGCCAGCTCGAGAAAGTCTTTCTTATAGACGATCTTGATATTCGTTCCCGGATAGAGCTCCTTTACTTTCTTCAGTTTCTTATTCTTCTTCGTTACGTATTTCTGATTCATGGTCGTCAGTTCGAGATAGGTATCGAACCGTGTAAGATAAAAGTCCGGACTAAAGGCCAACGTGACATTTCCTTCGCTGTCCCACTCTACAGGGAAAGTCTTCGGTTCGTATTTCCAGTCAATATGGTACATATCCAGGATCTTCGCAAACTCCGCCTCGGACGGATTCTTAAAGACTGGTGTCTCACTCTGGTGGTCCATCGATCCCTCAGATCTGGACTCGGTCTTGATCCGGGCACGGAGTTCGTGCTCATGGAATGCAGCCAGGATCGAAGCGACGCACTCGTCAACGGTGAGGTGATCTGTGTTCAGGATCAGGTGGTAAAGAGAAAGATCAGAAAGATCTTTTCCGAAGACGTGGGATACGAAACGCTTATGTTTCCTGTCGGTGGAAGCCAGAAGAGCATCGGAGGCTTCACTTGTCAGGTGATAGTGCTTTTCGATACGGGAAAGACGTGTGGTATCCGATGCCACGATGCGGACATGCAGGGCATCATCACTTTCCGATAAAAGAAGCTGGGATCCGAAGCCGAGAAGAACGGCGGAGGATTCCTTTGACATAGATAGAAGAGAATCATAAAGAACATCTTTGAAGCTCTTTCCGTCTTTGTACTCGGACAGGTAGAATTTCGCGCTCTCCGCAAGTCTGGAGCGCTGTTCCGGCTTGATATCAGGGAAGAAGCGCTCCATCAGGAGATCACGCGTGATGAGTTCCCAGCCGAGTTTGCTGGAAAGGGCGGAAGCAATCTCGTCGCCCAAACTACCCATCTGTCGAGATATCGTAATGACCGGCATAGACTTAAGCTCCTTTACTTCTTCCGGCGGGTGAGCTTGCCGAAATCATTTACGACGTACATCTCGGCAAAGGCCGGATTGATCGCTGCGATCTCGTCATAGGAAGCTCTGCCGTCATTCACATAATTGTATGCGACGATAGGATTGGTACGGATCTTTTTCTTGAAGTCCTTCTTTGCGATGACCGAACCTACCTTCTTTCCGAGGAAAAAGTAGAAGAAGATGGCCAGTGCGATGAACAGAAATCCGGCAAGGACGCTCCAGGCGCCGAGCTTGCCGGCCAATATGAAAAAGACGATGCCTGTGATCGTAAAACCATAGGCGAGAAGGTCCATAAAGATCGCAAAGAAAGTAGCTTTGTTGGAATACTCGAAAGATGTGTAGAAAAAGATCATTATCCGGACCTCCTTAACTGATATTTCTATTTTAGCACAACAGTCTTTTTCCGATGCGTCAAGTCCGTGAAAAAAGACATTGAAATACTTTCTGTTCTATGCGAAAATCAACCTACATTAGGGAAAAGACAACTGATAAAAAGGAATATAGACAGATGCGTGATCAGAATAATAAACTCCACCGCTTTTTGGCGCTTATGCTGGTAATGTCAGTCGCTTTGACATGCGCTTGCAGCAAGAAAAAGGACTCCTCGGAAAAGGAATCTTCTACGGAATCGGAAGAAACAACTACTAAGACGCAGGAATCTGCTTCGGAAACATCTGAAACGACGCCGTCAAGCGAAACTTCAGAAAGTACTATCGAAAGTACCACGGAGAGCACCACGGACACTTCGGCTACCGACAGTAGCGATACCTCGGATACCTCCTCCACACCGGCACAATCGGTTCCGAGTACTTTTGATAAATCAAAGGCGGACAGTTACCTTAGCTCCATCAAGTTTGATGGTGTGGTACTTGTTTATGAGAATGGCCAGATCGTATATACGCACGAAGCGGGAATGGCTGACCGGGATAAAGATATCCCCAATACGATGGATACAGTATTTGAACTCGGTTCGATCACAAAACAGTTTACTGCTGTTGCGATCATGCAGCTCGTCGAACAGAATAAGCTCAGCCTGGATGACACTCTTGATAAATATATTCCCGAATATAAGTATGCCAAAGACATCACGATCCACCAGCTCCTGAATATGACATCCGGAGTTCCGGATTACCTTTACTGCGGTGTTCTGGGATTCACTATGGACGATCTGAAGAACTTCTCTCTTTCAAGCTTCCTGTCCCTGCAGTCCATGCTGGGAGAAGTGGCAACGACTCCGATGGAGAAGGATGATCTGGTGAAACGTATTTCTGAGTATAGTCTGAATTTTACACCGGGAACGAAGCTCGAGTATTCAAACACGAATTACTATTTCCTCGGTATGATCATCGAGCAGCTGAGCGGCCTTTCTTATGAAGACTATATCCATAGAAATATACTTGATCCCCTCGGACTTACGGAGCTCTATCCGGATACGAGACACCTTACATCTAACGGCAGAACGGATTTTACGCTCTTCCACTTCGATTTCCCGCATCAGCATGAGACACTGAGCTACGCTGTCGGTGTAATGACAGGAACGGCGGAAGGCCTTCTGGAATGGGAAAAAAAGGTCATGGAACGGCCGCTTCTTACGGAAGAAAGCTGGAATAAGATCTTTGACCGCGGAGAATTCGGATACGGATACGGCTGGTATATCTGGGACGGATATATCGAGCACTCCGGAATGACACTTGGCTATAATACGACAGTCCGGGTCGATCCGGATTCAGGAAAGGTCATCATTGTCCTATGTAATATCCAGACCTTTGCTGCCACACCGGAACGTCCGCTTGCTGCTGATGTTGGAGCGGAACTGTGGTCATATTTCGGCTGATTGCGGGATCATAAGGAGTATATATGAAAAAAGAAAATAAAACGAACGCCATGCGCATCCTGGATACGGCCAAGATCCCGTATGAGCCATTCTACTATGAATGTGATGAGTTTATCGATGGCGTACATATTGCCGATATGCTCGGACAGCCATACGAAAGTTCTTTTAAAACACTGGTCATGCAGGGGAAATCAAAGAATTACTTCGTTTTCGTGATCCCGATCGCAGAAGAAGTGGATATGAAAAAGGCAGCGAAAGCTGTCGGTGAGAAGGCGCTTGAGATGGTGCACGTCAAGGATATTATGTCTGTCACAGGATATATTAGAGGCGGTGTAACATCGATCGGCATGAAGAAGAAGTATCCGACGGTGATCGATGAGACGGCACAGCTCTTTGATACCATCATCGTCAGCGGCGGTATGCTCGGTACCCAGATCCATCTGGCGCCGGACGATCTTCTGAAAATAGTTGAGGGCCAGTACGCCGATATTACTCTGGCACACTGACCCTGCTCTCCAAATCGCTTATTTATGAGCCTACTGTACGGTGTGATAAAGCCGGGAGTAGGCTCCGTTTTTCGAGAGAAGCTCTTCGTGCGTCCCCTCTTCCTCAATGCCATTCTCCGAGAGCACCAGGATCCGCTTGGCATTCTGGATCGTGGAAAGACGGTGCGCGATGACCAGCGTAGTCCGGTCTTTAGCAAGTTCTTCCAGCGACTCTTGGATGACGCGCTCGCTCTCGTTGTCCAGAGAAGAAGTGGCCTCATCGAAGATCAGGATCGGCGGGTTCTTCAGGAAAACACGGGCGATAGAGAGCCGCTGTTTCTGTCCGCCGCTGAGCTTGATGCCTCTCTGACCGATATCCGTATCGTAGCCGTTCGGAAGTTCCATGATGAATTCATGGGCGTTGGCACGTCTGGCGGCATCCACTACTTCCTCGAAAGTGGCATCCGGCCGGCCGTAGCGGATATTCTCCAGAACTGTACCTGCGAAAAGATAAACATCCTGCTGGACGATACCGATCTGCTTTCTTAGGGATCTCTGGGTGACAGAAGTGATATCGGTCCCGTCGATCAGGATCCTGCCGGACTGCGGTTCGTAGAATCTCGGGATCAGGCTGCAGATCGTGGTCTTGCCGACACCGGAGTGTCCAACCAATGCGACGTATTCGCCCGAATCGACGTGAAGATTCAGATGAGAGAATACATTGGCGGACTTGGAGGATTCGCTGCTATACGCGAAGGACACATCCTGAAAATCGATATCTCCTTTTACTCCGGACATTTCAGTTGCGTCAGGAGTGTCCTCGATATCCGGCTCGATGCAGATCATCTCGTAGAAACGTTCAAATCCGGACATGCCGTTCTGGAACTGCTCGGTAAAGCTGACGAGCTTTCGGATCGGTTCGGTGAAGTTGTTCACGTAAAGAAGGAATGCGATCAGATCCTGAAGTGTCAGCGCATCTTTTCCGATCATGAGGGATCCGACCGTGGCAACGACGATCGTGATCAGTCCGGTCGTGCCCCAGAGGACGGCGTGATAGATCGCCATATAGCGGTAGTTGTCCTTCTTGCTTCTGAGGAACATATCGTTGCCCTCTGTGAACTTATGGATCTCCATATCCTCGCCGGTAAAGGACTTAACGACACGGATGCCAGAGAGACTGTCCTCCATGCGGGTGTTGATCTCGGCGATCTTTTCACGGTTCTTTTTAAACGTCCTTTTCATCTTCTTATTCAGAACAGAAGCGAAGACGATCATGAACGGGACCGGAACCAGTGCAACCAGCGCCAGAGGGACATTGATCATGCACAGGATGACCAGAGATCCGATCAGCTTAATGGCGGAGATCATCAGGTCTTCCGGCCCGTGGTGATACAGCTCCGTGATCTCGAAAAGATCATTGGTCACACGCGACATCAGGGAACCGACCTTCTGGTCGTCGTAGAACCGGAAGGACAGCTTCTGATAATGCGTGAAAAGCTCATTTCTCAGGTCATATTCCATTCTGGCACCGACCATGTGGCCGACGTAGGCGATGAAGTAATTACAGCCGAATTCGATGCCGAGAAGCCCCAGCATGATAAGAAACAGATTCAGGATCGTCTGCGAGGCATTGGTAAAGCCTTCTGTCAGGACAGTGCCCGTGATGTAGCGGATGATAAGAGGGATAATGAGGGATGTGGCGGCCCCGACAAGTGCGAAGCACATGTCAGCAATAAACCCTTTGAGGTAGGGACGGTAATACGATAAGAATTTGCGCCATTTCGCGTTCATTTGACCGCTTCCTTTCATGTCATTTCCGGTGTCCGGATCTGATAAATTAGAGGTATTCTAGCAGATTTAGAATTGACTTTCCAGCAATTAGTAAGCAATAATAGTAGCGGTATAAAATCTTATGTAAGAGGTGACTGATATGGCTTCTGAAAAAGTGCTTTTTGACACGACAAAAGACGGTAAAGACGTAGCTGAATTCGTTATTACACGCCCGAACGGAGAAAGTTTCTCCGTTATTGAATACGGTGCGGCGATCCATACACTGAAAGTATTTGATAAGAAAGGAAAAATCGACGATGTCATGCTCGGTTTTGACACGATCGAAGGATATATGGGCTCCGGTTCCGGACACGGCTCCATCATCGGCCGTACTGCAAACCGCATCAAGGGCGGTGCTTTTACCATCGACGGCGTGGATTACCAGCTCCCGAAGAATGAAGGCGAGAACAACCTCCACGGCGGTCCGGGCAACTTCCAGAACAGTTTTTGGACAGGCGAGATCATTTCCCGCGATGAAGCACAGGCTTTTATTGATGACCTTAAGATCAAGAATGACTGGACGGTCGAGACCGAGGGCGTGCTGCTTTCGTTCCTTCTGGCGGACGGTGTCTGCGGAGTTCCGGGCAATATGGATATGAAGGTTCTCTATACATGGGCAACGGATGGAACCCTGATCATCACATACCGTGCGGTATCGGATAAGAAGACGATCTTTGCACCTACGAATCATTCCTATTTCAATATCGACGGACAGGCCGCCGGCCGTATCGGCGAGCAGCTTCTCTGGATCGATTCTGATCAGGTAACAGAGAAGGATATGGATAATGTCCCGAACGGAAAATATATCGATGTTGCCGGTACCGAGTTCGATTTCAGAACTCCCTGCGCTACGGAAAAAGTACTGGTTCAGACTTCCTCGAACCCGCAGCTGAACTGCAGCCGCGGCGCGGACTCGAACTATGTACTCAAGACGACGCAGGATAAGGTATCCCTGGTCGCATCTGTCGAATCTCTGAAGTCCGGAAGAAAGATGGAAGTACTTACCAACTTCCCGGGCGTGCAGCTCTACTGTGCATGTAACCTGAACGAGAACGGAAAAGGCGGCGTACACTACAATCCGTATGAAGCGATCTGCCTTGAAACACAGATGTTCCCGGATGCCATCCATCACGATAATTTTGCTTCGGCGGTCATCGATAAGGACGAAGTGAAGGGCTTCCTCTGTGGATACCGTTTCTCCGTAAAGTGAGGGACGCTACTTCGTGAACTCCCGAAAGCTATATCTTCGCGGATTAAAAGACGGGTTCCCGATATGCCTCGGGTACCTGTCTGTTTCATTTGCCTTCGGAATCTTTGCCGTAGGTGCAGGCCTTTCTATATGGCAGACGATCCTTGTCTCTCTGGCGAATGTCACTTCCGCCGGCCAGCTTGCCGGTGTTCCGATCATCGTTGGAAGTCTCCCGCTCGTCGAGATGGTCCTTACGCAGTTTGTCATCAATCTGCGGTATTCACTGATGTCTGTCTCACTTTCGCAGAAGCTGAGCCCTCGAGTGAAGCTGCTGCATCGTCTTGCGATCGCTTTCGGCGTGACGGATGAGATCTTCGCGGTCGCGATCAGCCAGAAAAAAGAAGTCGAGACTCCATACATGCTCGGACTGATCACATCCCCGGTCTTCGGCTGGGTCCTCGGAACGGCGCTCGGTGCTCTGGCGGGAGATATCCTTCCGGAGATGGTCGTATCGGCGCTGGGGATCGCACTGTATGCGATGTTTGTAGCGATCGTTATCCCGCCGGCGAAGAAGAACCACGCGGTGGCACTGTGCTGCCTTCTGGCGATGGCGATGTCTGCAGCATTCTACTATATTCCTGTACTCTCGGAGATTTCCGCCGGGATCTCGATCATCATCTGCGCGCTGGTATCCGGCCTTCTTTTTGCCTGGATCGCGCCGATCCCTGACGAAGAGAAGAAGGGACCGTCTGATCACGAGGCGGACGGCGCCGGAAAGGAGGTGGCCACATGATCCGTACAGATGTTTTCTTCCTGTATCTGGTCGTCATGGCGGGTGTGACCTATCTGATCCGTATGCTGCCGCTGGTCCTGTGCCGGAAAAAGATAGAGAACCGGTTTATCCGTTCTTTCCTTTATTATGTTCCTTATGCAGTTTTGTCCGCGATGACGATCCCCGCGATCTTTTATTCGACGGGCTGCCTTCTTTCCGCAATTCTGGGACTTGCCTGCGCGGTGATCCTGTCGCTTCTGGAGAAGAAACTCCTGACCGTCGCCATAGGCGCATGCGGAACTGTTTTTATAGTAGAATATGTGATGACATTCTTCGGCTGACAGTGCTTTTGCCGGAGAAAAGAGAGGAGAAAGAGTATGTCACAGATTGATCCGATCATCGAGGGAAGAGATCTCGAATGGGCGAGAAAGACCTTTGCCAATGACCGTTTCGCGACCGAGGCGGCCGGTGTCATTATCGAAGAAGCAGGCGATAAGGTCTGCCGGTGCAGCATGAAGATCACGCCGGTCCACAGAAATGCGGCAGGCGGAGTGATGGGAGGTGCCATCTTTACTCTTGCAGATCTGACGTTTGCGGTAGCTGCGAATTTCGGCGGACGAATGACCGTATCCATCTCCAGCAATATCTCATTTATCGGTCCTTGCAAAGGCGAGATGCTGCTTAGTTCAGCAACCTGCGTAAAGTCGGGTAGAAGCACCTGTTTCTATGAGGTGGATATTGTCGATGATCTTGGAAATAAAGTCGCGGTAGTGACGTTTACAGGCTTTGTAAAAGATCAGAAGTTCTGATCTGAAACGCCTGAAAAACGGCGCTTTCTCATAGCTTGTAAAAAAACTTCTTCTTATTTTCAGAATTGTTGTTGACAAGCAACCGAGGTTTCGGTATACTCTTTCTTGCGCTTGAAAAAGCGCTCCGGAAACGGATAGATGGAAGATTAGCTCAGCTGGGAGAGCACCTGCCTTACAAGCAGGGGGTCACAGGTTCGAGCCCTGTATCTTCCACCAATATGGCGCAGTAGTTCAGCTTGGTTAGAATGCCAGCCTGTCACGCTGGAGGTCGAGGGTTCGAGCCCCTTCTGCGTCGCCAAGATGATCGGTCCATATCGGACCGATTATCATTTGCCCAGATAGCTCAGTCGGTAGAGCAGGGGACTGAAAATCCCCGTGTCGTTGGTTCGATTCCGACTCTGGGCACCAAAAGAGATCGTCACTTAGACGGTCTCTTTTCTTTTTGTTCTTATTTTGCTTTTTCCCACGGAATAGAAATAAAAATCTGATGAAAACTGACTTTCATATATTTTTTTAATATGTTATATTTTGATACGCACATATAAATGTGCAGGAGGTAGGAAAATGAATCACCCGTTTTCGAAAGAAACCGAAAGTGTAATCAAAGAGCTTCAGACCGACATAAAAGCCGGTCTTACTAAAACTGAAGCCGACAAGCGACTTGCCCAGTATGGTCCCAACTCATTAGGAGAAGAAAAGAAAGTCCCGCTGTGGAAGAGATTCTTAGGACAGTTTGCCGATGCGATGGTACTGATCCTGATCGGTGCCGCAGTTCTTTCGGCGATCATGGCGATCAAAGAGGGTGGCTTTTCCGGCTGGATCGATGTAATCGTTATCCTTGCAATCGTTATTATCAACGCGATCCTGGGCGTTTACCAGGAAGGTAAAGCGGATGAGGCGATCGCTGCTCTTAAGAAGATGAGCTCGCCGCAGGCAAAGGTCATCCGTGATAATATGCAGCAGATGATCGACTCTGACAAACTGGTTCCCGGTGATGTCGTTGTCCTCGATGCCGGTGACCTGGTCGCCGCAGATATCCGACTGACAGAGGCAAGCTCCATGAAAGTGGAAGAGGCTTCCCTGACCGGTGAATCTGTTCCTGTTGATAAAGATGCTACAGTCGTTCTTGAAGAAGACTGCGGTATCGGTGATCGAAAGAATATGCTGTATATGGGCACGGCAGTTACATACGGACGTGGACGCGGTATCGTTGTAGAGACAGGTGCGACTACGGAACTCGGAAAGATCGCCAGCCGTCTTTCTTCGATCGATAATGAGGAAACTCCTCTTCAGAAGAACCTGACGAAGCTCGGAAAGATCCTCGGTATCGTCTGTGTAGCGATCTGTCTTATCGTATTTGCAGTTGATGTTTTCGCACAGGGCGAACCCTGGGAAGATGCACTTATGACAGCAGTCAGCCTCGCTGTCGCTGCGATTCCGGAAGGCCTTGCTGCCGTTGTTACTATCGTTCTTGCCCTCGGCATGACGAAGATGGCCAGCAAGAACGCGATCGTACGCCGCCTGCTCGCTGTTGAGACGCTGGGCTGCGTAGATGTTATCTGTACAGATAAGACCGGTACACTGACACAGAACGAAATGACAGTCCGTAAGATCTTCGATGGTGAGAAATCTTTCGATGTTACCGGTATCGGATATGCACCGGAAGGCCAGATCCAGGACGAGAATGAAAACAAGATCACTCCGGACGAAAAGCTTTTACGGCTTCTTCAGTCCTGTGTGCTCTGTAGTGATGCGGTTACTCCGAAGGGAGAAGACGGCAGATATTCCTGTATCGGTGACCCGACGGAAGCTGCCCTTGTTGCACTGGGCGCGAAGTCCGGTCTTCCTAAAGAAGAAACAAATAAACTCTACCCGCGTATCGCGGAACTTCCTTTTGACTCGGATAGAAAGATGATGACGACATATCATCCGAATATCATCCCGGGTGCGATCGTATCCTTTACCAAGGGTGCTCCGGATATCGTTCTTGACCGCTGTGTCGAGTACTTCGACGGAGAGAAGAACGTACCGATGACAGATGAGATCAGAAACCGTATCTCGGAGACAAACCATGGTTATGCGACAAAAGCACTTCGTGTGCTGGCGTTTGCGTACCGTTCTTTTGAAGGAAAGTCGGAGATAGAGGCAGATTTCGCTCATGAAGCGGATATGTGCTTCATCGGCCTTGTCGGTATGATCGATCCGGCGAGAACCGAAGTTAAAGACGCTATGGCGATCTGCCGTGAAGCTGGTATCCGTGCCGTAATGATCACCGGTGACTATAAAGATACTGCTGTTGCGATCGCAAATGACCTCGGCATGATGGATGAGAACTCAGGAAGCCTGTCCGGTGCAGAGCTTGATAAAGTCTCGGATGAAGACTTCCAGACAGTCTGCGAGACCACGAACGTATATGCCCGTGTTTCTCCGGATCACAAAGTCCGTATCGTTACCGCACTGAAGAAGAATGACCACATCGCATCCATGACCGGTGACGGTGTAAATGACGCGATGGCACTGAAGTCTGCGGATATCGGTGTTGCGATGGGTATCACCGGAACGGATGTCGCGAAGAATTCTTCTGACATGATCCTTACCGATGATAACTTCGCTACGATCGTTTCGGCGGTCGAAGAAGGACGTGTTATCTATAGTAATATCAGAAAATTCGTCGGATTCCTGCTCTCCTGTAATGTGGGTGAGATCCTGATCATCTTCCTGATCTCGCTGATTCCGACATCCATGATCACGGGTATCGGAACACCACTTACCGCGATCCAGCTCCTGTGGCTGAATCTGGTTACAGACAGTTTCCCGGCACTGGCTCTCGGAAGAGAGAAGGGTGAACCGGACATCATGAAGCAGCCGCCGAGAAGAAAATCGGAGTCGATCATCAATAAGAGCATGAAGATCAATATCCTTGTACAGAGCCTGGCGATCTTTGCCGCTGTATTCACTTCCTTCGTACTTGGCCTGACCGTCTTCTTCAAGGATGAGATCGCACCGATCGAAGGTGCCAGAACGATGGCATTTGCCACATTGATCCTGGCAGAGCTCTTCCGTGCATATGGTGCCCGGTCCGAGAGGATCTCGGTATTCAAGCTCGGTGTGTTCAGCAATAAATTCATGAACATCTCCGTGGCCGGTTCCATCGCACTGCTCCTGGCTGTTATCTATATCCCGGGTGTAAACGGTATCTTCGATAACATCGCACTTGCTCCGATGCTCTGGATCCCGATCGTGCTCCTGGCGCTTATCCCGTTTACGGCAAGCGAGATCCATAAGATGATAAAGAATAGAAAATAACTGTTGCACATGGAAAAGTCTTGTGTTACTATTTAACGGTTATTAGAATTGAGAACAGTCTCGGAGGCTGATATAATGAATACATTAGCAGTAGTACTTACATGTGTTGATATCGTTGTTTGCATCGCACTGATCATCCTGGTTATGTCCCAGGAAGGAAACGATCAGGGTATGGGTATCGTCGGTGGTTCCGGTAATAACTCCTTCTACGAGAAGTCGAAGGGCAGAACTCTGGATGAGAAACTCAAGAAGATCACGCTGTTTACAGCGGTTCTCTTTGCGATCCTTACCGTAGTGCTTTTCCTGGTGCTGGCAAGAGGACTTTAATAACACATTAACATCAAAAACCAAGTGAGCTGCTGACCGGATCCGGTAAGCAGCTTATTTTTTCGGTATAAGGAGAAACGATGGGAAGACGTAATCGCAGACATATTAAGATCCGTCCGAGCGGTAAACCGGAAAGATCGAAAATGAAGATACCGGCAGCCCGTGAGATCACCATCTCGCAGCTTCCGCCGAAAGGTCCGCAGGCACTTGAGAATCAGTGTGTCGGACTTCTAAAAGAAACCAGGGACGGTGGTGTGGTCGTTCCGGATCCGGGATATCCTGCAGCCTCTTATGGCCATATTATTATCCGCAGAAACCAGATGAACGGTGCACCGTTCGGTATGAAGGTCGTCTGTGAGATACTGAATCCTTCTGCCAAAAGAGCGGAATACGAAGGACGTATCGTCGAGGTGCTCGGTGATCCCGGAAATAATGATGTGGAGATGCTTGCTATCCTGCGTCAGTATGGTCTTTCTCCGGTATTCCCCGCGGCAGTTATGGATGAGGCATCGCGCCTGCCGCTTTCTCCTACGGAGAAGGATATCGAGGAAGCACTGCTTCATGGACGCAAAGATCTTCGCCATCTGACGACGATTACGATCGATGGTGAAGAAGCGAAGGATCTTGATGATGCTATTTCCATCCAGAAGCTGGATAAGGGCTGTTATCGTCTCTGGGTGCATATTGCAGATGTTTCTGAGTATGTGACGGATGGTTCCTGCCTGGATATCGAGGCGCAGACCCGTGGTACATCGGTGTATCTTGTCGATCGCGTTATTCCGATGCTGCCGCCACGCTTGTCTAACGGCCTTTGCAGCCTGAATCCGCATGTTCCGAGATTTACCCTGACTTGTGAGATGAAGATCGATCCGCAGGGAGAGATTATTGACAGTGATATTTATGAGAGCATGATCGAGAGTGATGCCAGAACATCCTATAACGAGATCAACGGGATCCTTTTCGAAGATAAGGTCATCGAAGACTATAAATCGCTGGTTCCGATGTTCCAACAGCTTTTGGAACTCCGTAATGTTCTGAAGGAGAAGAGACAGAAACGCGGAAATATCGATTTTGTCTTCCCGGAGACGCACGTGGAACTGGATGATGAGGGAAAACCGATCGATGTATATCCGTATCCGATCAATACGATCCACAGTGTGATCGAAGAATTCATGATCGCTGCCAACGAAGCTGTCGCAGAGCGATTTAATAAGATGGAAAGCCCGTTCGTCTATCGTATCCATGAGGAACCGGATGAACTGAAGATCAATGAATTTATGCATGTGGCGCGGCTTTTCGGCGAAAACAGAAGACTGGTCGGGAAAGCGACACCGCTGTTCTTCAGTGAGATGCTGGAGGACATTAAGGATAAAGAGTATGCGCCGGCCCTGAACCAGCTGCTCCTGCGGAGCATGGCCAAGGCGAAGTATTCGGAGAAGAATGTCGGTCACTTCGGTCTGGCATCGAAGTATTACTGCCATTTCACGTCTCCGATCCGAAGATATCCGGATCTTTATATCCACAGGATCATCAAGAGCTGGCTCCATCAGAAGCATCAGAAACAGTATTTCCAGGGGAAGGTGGCCGATGTGGCATATCACAGCTCGGAAATGGAGAAAAACAGTGTGGATGCGGAGAGAGCATCCGTTGACCTGAAGTGTGCCGAGTATATGATGGCCCATGTCGGGGAAGAATTCCCGGGAACAGTCTCGGGGGCCTGTCCGGGAGGTATTTTTGTAAAACTTGAGAATACGATCGAAGGTATGGTGCCGTTTTCGTCCTTGAACGAGTATTTCGAGTTTGATGAACGAAAGCTCGAAGCGAAAGGCTCGCGGGGAACCGTGTACCGCATCGGAAAGAAGGTCAGAGTCAAGGTCGCAGCGGCCGATCCGCTGACCCATCATATCGATTTTGTGTTCTGCGAAGAGTAATAGAAAAAAGACCTCGAAATGAGGTCTTTTTGATAGAAAACGATTTAATTGTGTCGAATCACTCTTCTACGCGGAACGGAGCAAGTGCTTCTACGAGGTCATCACAGGAATTGCTGTGGATCTCAAGATTAATGGCGCTCTGAAGCTCGAGACTGAAGATTCCCATGATGGACTTCGCATCTACTACATAACGACCGGAGGAAAGATCGACATCGTAAGGATAGGAATTGACGATCTGAACAAAATCCTTGACATCGGAGATGGATTGAAAACGAATTGGAAAACGAACCATGCTGTTTCCTCCTATGGCGAAAATACTATGGAATTAGTTTATCACAGGAGTCCGCTATGTCAATGTGGAAATCATTGAAAGAATAGAGATTATGGGTATAATAAGTTCATCAATTTGACGAAAGGTTATCTATGGCATATCAGGTATATTTTCAAACTCTGGGCTGTAAGGTCAACTCCTATGAAACCGCCGCGATCGCGAAACTTCTAGCGGAAGAGGGCTTTGTGGAGACGGAATCCTGCGAAAATGCAGATGTATATGTGATCAATACCTGCGCAGTCACGGGAGAAGCGGACAGGAAATCCCGACAGATGATCCGAAGGGCAAAGCGCCTCGCGCCCCATGCGGTCGTTGTTGCTATGGGATGTCATACCCAGATGTGTCGAGATGATGAAGGCGCCGATATCGTGGTCGGTACGGATGACCGTCCGGCGCTGATCCCGCTTCTGAAAGAAAGACTGAAGATCCAGGACGGGGAGAAAAACCGCGATGACCTGGATGCCGGAACACGTTTCTTCGAGTATGGTTCAGTGAATTATCAGGAAAACACGCGAGCTGTCGTGAAGATCGAGGATGGATGTAACAATTTCTGCACGTACTGCATCATCCCGTACTCCAGGGGAAGAGTGCGAAGTAGAAGCAGGGAGGCGATCCTTTCCGAGATCCGGGATATGGCCGGAAAAGGCTATCGCGAATTCGTAATTACGGGTATCCATCTTTGTTCCTTTGAAAAAGAACTCGGACGTGACAGTATGGCGCTGGGAGAACTTCTTTCGGAGATCTCTGCGATCGATGGGGTCGAGAGGATCCGTCTCGGGTCGCTGGAACCATCGTGTATGACGCCTGAACTGATCGAGGTCCTTAAGAAGATCCCTCAGATCTGCCCGCATTTCCATCTATCGCTGCAAAGCGGGTCCGATACTGTATTAAAGAGAATGAACAGAAAGTACGATACCGGGGTATTTCGGAGAGTCGCCGCTGACCTTCGAAGTGCTTTTCCCGATGTAAGCCTGACGACGGACATGATCTGCGGATTTCCGGGAGAAACCGACATTGAGCATCATGAGTCGTGTGCTTTTGCCAGAGAAATAGGTTTTACACATGTCCACGTATTCCCGTTTTCGCCGCGTGAGGGGACGAAGGCCTGGAATATGGACGGTAAGATCGATGGAACGGTGAAGGCAGAAAGAACGGCAGAGCTTCGTGGTATCTCCGATGAGATGGAGCGAAAGAGAGCAGAGGAGTTTGTCGGGAAGAATGTGGAAGTTCTTCTGGAGCGCCAGCTGGATGACGGTACATGGGAGGGCTATTGCCGGGAGTATATACGTGTTATCGTCACGCCGGATCAAGCGCTTCAGGCCGGCATGATCGTGCGTGTAAATGTAAGCGGAACCAAAGACTTTTCTGTTATTGGCAGTGTATCTCGCGAATAAAGTGATCAGTTTTTGCGAAAAATACACAAAAAATTTATCAAGCGTGACAAATTTATAATGAAAAGTTGATTTCTCATGTGTTAGAATAAGAACAACTTAGTCTTGAAATGATAAGGAGGTGCGTCAACTATGCAGGATTCAGGAACAGCCAGATTCTCTTTCAACATGGAAAGATCAGAAGATGCTAAAGTTTTGATGATGCAGGTCTTGGATGCATTGCAGGAGAAGGGCTATAACCCGATCAATCAGCTGGTAGGATACTTTATGTCCGGCGACCCGACTTATATTACGAATTATAAGGGCGCACGCGGCATCATCCGCCGTATGGAGCGCGATGAACTTCTCGAAGTTATCGTGCGCGAGTATTGCGAGCGTCTGGCTGACGAAAACTAATCAGGAGATATTTGAAGAATGAGTCGGGTAATGGCCATTGATTTCGGCATGCGAAGGATCGGTGTGGCTGTGTCCGACCCTCTTCGTATTATGGCATCCGGTCTGGAGACGATCAACTGGAACGGCATCGATAGTGAATATGCGATAAACCGCCTTGCGGAGATCGTGAAAGAAATGGAGATTTCCGAGATCGTACTGGGGCGGCCGAGCCGCACGGACGGAACGGTCAGCGAGTCTGAGGAAAAAGCAGTGCTTTTCGGGCAGCTTCTGGAAGAAAAAGTCGGGATTAAACCTGTTTTCCGTGATGAAAGATATACTACGGTGATTGCTTCCCAGTTTCTGAGGAGTACAGGCGTTTCCGGCAAGAATAAGAAGAAAGTCGTTGATCAGGTTGCCGCGGAGATCATTTTGCAGGAATATCTCGATATTTCCCGAACATAAGAAAGATATTCATGTTATAATGTGTAAAAGCCGCTCTCATGTGGCACATTTGTTTTAGAAGAATTCGGAGGACGGTATTATGTTATTTGATTGTGGTCGTAGCTGTGATAATGGCGATTGTGATAACTGTGAAGAAAACATCGAAGGTATCGAAGAGATCTATGATGATGAAACCATCATTACTATGGTCGATGCCGAGAGTGGTGAGGAATACCAGTTTGCAATGGTAGATGATTTTGAGTATAAGGATCAGTCTTACTGTGTACTGGTAACTACGGATGAGGAAGAGCCTGAGATGGTCATCACCAAGGTCGTAAAGATGGAAGATGGTGAAGAAGGCCTGATGAGTCTCGATGAAGAGGAAGCAGACGAGATCTACGAAGAGTATGACCGTCTTTGCGCGGAGGCTGAGCTCGACGATGAAGAAGACTTCTCAGACGAAGAAGAATAAGTCCAAGTCCATACGAAAGCCGATTTTTACGCATCATTCTCCGAAGGAGGGTGATGCGCTTGCTGTTATTCGCGATGCAAGTAACGGAAAAGAGTACTATCTTTCCATGATCGATACTTTTATGATCGAGAAGATCGAGTACGCGGTGATGTATAACTATGAGCCGGATGACGGAAACCACGCCGATCCGGAGCTGGTGATCATGCGCACTGAATATGCAAAGAATGGCGATCAGTATTTCTACTCTATCAAGAATGAGAGTGAACTTGAGGCTGCTTTTACGGTATTTATGCGCAGATATGCTGCGAATGTGAAGCAGACGAAGAAAAAGAATACTGTCAGAACGCCAATGCCTTCCGGGAATGGTGAACACGTATGAATAAACGAAGCAGATTCGCTTCCCGGTTTCTTCTGTATCCGCTAATATGCGTTTTTGCCTATTTTACGGTGATTTTCCTCTCTGCACTTCCGGTTGCCGCCATTAAAGGCGACAACTACCTTGATTATGAAGGATCTATCTATCTCATCGAGGGGATCATCGGTATCATTGCTGTTGCTATCTGGTTCTATTTTCAAAAGAAACTCGAGCGTTCCTGTCCGCCGTATGCTGTCGGAAAACCTGTTGACTGGGTATTCGGCATAATTTCCGCGCTGGCGATGCTCGGAGTGGCCGCTGTATATTTTTATATTGCGTCACACTCGTCGGTTTCTTTTGTGGAAAAAGCACTGAAGGATTACGATGATATGATGGAGGTACGTAGTGTTTCTCGTCTTGACCTTTATATGAATGTATTCGCTACATGCCTCCTGATCCCTGTCCTGGAAGAAGCGCTTTTCCGAGGAATAATCCTGGAAGGGATGCTGGAACTGCGTCGTCCTGTTCTGGCAATCGTATGCAGTTCTCTGGTTTTCGGCATCATGCACGGGCAGCCGGTACAGATCGGTTATGCTTTTCTTGCAGGAATGATCCTTGGCGCGGTGTACTTTCTTACCAGGAATATAGTGATGTCGATACTGGCACATATTATCTTTAATATTTTCGGAAGCGGGATCTATCTTTTGTTCTCTGTATCGGAGAAGACGGATAATATCCTGACGATTATCCAGATCGCATCACTTCTGCCATTTGCCGGATTATGCGTCTATATGATCCTTAAGAAGAAAAAGCGCTTCCCGGAGAATACAGATGAAAAACAAAGCGGTGCTATGATCGAGGGGAGACGGGCATGATCAGATTTATTAAAAAGATCTTCAGGCGTGACCGCCGAGTTCATAAACGTCCGTTCCTTACGGCGGTTACTGTGTTTATCGTATTTCTTCTGGCTGCGTCCTTTATGTTTGTCAGCCTGGGTATCCTGAGAATGTCTTCTGAGTATCCGAAAGTGACCGCACAGAACGATCCGTCCGGGGTATCGTCTTCCGGTCTCGGCGTCAATCTGTCTTATATTCCGTCTGTAAATCTTGTGTGGGATCCTTCTTTCGAGAATAATTACACGGAAGAGGTCTATAGTATCGCAGAAGCAAAAGGCGAATCTGTATTTCTCCATAATAGAGCAGATGAGGGGACGATGCCGTCCGGATCCTTTAAGGACGGGGATATCCGTATCCTTTCCTACGATGAGGAAGGTCAGCTGAAGCAGGTAGCTCATGCCGGAGTCCTTGATTTTCAGACAGAACAGCTTGGTATCTGGCGTCCGGTCGATAGTGAACTTCAGGGAAAGCTGTATGCCGAAAGGATCTGTTCGACCGAATCGGAAACTCTGGTCCTGCTCAAAAGCGGAGAGCTTATCTCTGATCTGAATACCGAATCTTCTGAACCGGTCACTCCGCCTGAAAATGATATGTTTTCGGATATTTTCCTTAAGGGGTCGCAGTATTATGCGGTAACAAAGAATGGTTCTTTCTATCTCTCTGCAAATGGTAAAACATGGGACATGCTTACTGCGGAGATTCCCGATATACAGATCAATTCCCTGACGAGCATCGGGAAGATCGCTGTTGCCTGTGGTAATGGCGGAAAGGTCCTTATCTGTGATGCTTCAGAGATCCTGATGCCTGACTTGAGAACGGAAAACGATCTGTTCACGGCGGTCTCGAATGATAAAAGAGTCCTGCTTGCGGGAGATAACGGATATGTATGCACGTCAGTAAATGGTACGATGTTCCGTCAGCTGACTTCGGATGAACTGATTGTCAGGGAAGGGGATAGATGGATCCTCTCTGATTATTCGCAGGAAGAGATCATCCTGATCGGACAGCATGGAGAAGTAGCCATTGGCGAATATAGTGAAGAGAAGGATCGATTCTCTTTCCAACGGTATGAAGGTGTGCTTCCTGCTTCGATCGAGCCCAAACAGATCTCGGTTTTCCCCGGTGGAGATATCTGGGTACTGACTGATAACGGCTTTATCTATGCATTCTCCAGAAGTCAGGATAGCTGGCACCAGATCTTCGCTGAAAAGGATAATAAGATCGATGCGATCTGCCGTTCTTCCGGTGACAGTATCTTGATCTCCAGAGGTGGTACGATCTACTCGGCTTCGATGTACACGAAGGTGACACTTGACCATTCGATCGGTGACATCGAGGTTCAAAACGGCGATATGTGCCTTCTTTCCTCGCCAAAGCCGTCGGTATCCGATTCCGGCTCAAGTGTATGGAATGCATTTGGAAACGGTACCAAGACACAGATCGTTTCGAGTGCGCCGAAAATGGCCGGTGAGAAATCGCTTCGGGTTTCAGCCGCTGAAACAGATCCGACACAAGCACACTTCATTTCTCAGGTGATCTCCAGAGATGAAGTCGCTCCTTTAAAAGAAAAAGTATTCTATCATGTACGCTTGTGGCTCAAGCAGAAAAATATCGAAAAAGAAGAGGTCCTGGTATGGATCTCGGGCCTGTCGGAACCTATCGGAACGACATTTACAGATGTCAGCGGCAACTGGAAGGAATACTCCTTTACCTTTGCATGGCCATCTGAGAAGATATCTGCGGAAGATATGGAGATCCGTCTGAATATCGGCTTTTACGGCAGCGGTGACATGTATCTGGACGCAGTAAGACTCGAGAGAGACTCCTACTCGACACAGACTATCAAGCCGGATGTTGTTGATCTTATCTCTGACACGCATCCGGAGTTCCTGCGCCTGGAAAACCTGGGACTCGGCAGAATCGGAAGAAAGATCTCGTCTAATCTTCCTTTGATCGGTAACGAACACGTCACAGTAACCAAAGATGGCAGGATCACGGATGCAGGCGTTATTTCTCTTGAATCTACGCTGCGTCTGGCAAAGCAGGTGAGCGCCAAGCCGTGGCTGGTTATTGATTCTTCGTTTAGTTCTGAGGAGATGGAGACTCTTCTGGGATATTTGAGCGGAGGTATCACGGATACGTATGGAAAGATCCGTGTGGATAATGGAACTGCTGTTCCGTGGCATAAGCAGTTTGAAAAGATCGTTGTAGAGTTCTCGGATCAGGATGCACTCTTTGAGACTGACCTTCAGAGAAGAGCCTATGTAGATTATATGATCTCGCTTATCGTTAACTCCAAGTATTATTCTGACTTGAAGGATCGTATCTTCTTTGTTGACGGAATGAAGTATGACAGTGGCACGATGATGTCTGCGGCAGATTATCATGTATCCTCCCTGTACATCGGAAATAACAGTGAAAACAGATACTCCGACGCATCTGTCAAGGATATGAGCACTCTCATCAGCAGTGCTTATGAAGACTATGTGGATTCGATCCCGCGTAATGCTTCGTATATTCAGGACACTGTGGGAGAGTGGATAGGAAATCTCTCGTTTTCCATTGTTTCCAGCCGTGTTTCAGAAAATCAGATCGTATTCGATGAGACATCGCTTTCCGCTGCGGAGATGGTGGAACTTCTGTTAGAGGATCTGGGCGACCATACCTCGATGATAGCGGTAGATCTTCCGATCAGCCATCTGGGCGGAGATGCGAACAGCGATTATTTATTCGCGATGGACAATGAATCAATGGCTAACAGAAAGATCCGATCAGAGAATATAAAGACGATGATGCGTCTTATCGGAGTACTTACCGGTGCGACCAAAGGCCAGCGGATCGATACTGAGTGGACTGTTCCGCTTTCTCATAAGAAAGATGAGGATTACTCGATCGGCCTTCATTCTTTTGCGTATGCGTCGGATGAGTATATCTATCTCATCATTACAAATCCTACAAAAGAACAGCAGCAGTTCCTTATCGAGTCATATACATCGATCAAGAATATCTCCGTAAAACGTTACTCGGAAGAGGGAAAAGAGATAGCACTTGCTTCCACGAAGAGCTTTTTGAACGGAAATGAGAGAAGATATACTCTCCAGCCGGGACAATTCTGTGTAGCTGTGATCCCTGTGTAACGTGATAGTTATCCATTTTCTAAACAATAGCAAGAAAACATGATATAATAATTGTTGGTTTTATGCGTGACATCTGAAACCACGCGTATTTGTAGTTTTGATCAGGAGGGTTCCAAATATGATTTGTCCTAATTGCCAGTCAGAGTTTCCGGATGGAGTAAAATTCTGTTCATCCTGTGGCACACCGCTGACAGCTCCGGTTGAGAAAGCTGAGGAAGTAGTAGCAGAAGTAAAAGAAGAGATCGCACCTGCAGTTGAAGCGGCTTCGGTTGTGCCGGAAGCTCAGGAAGTGCAGGAAGTACTTACGGAGGATATGCCGAGCGCATCTTTTGATCCAGGTGCCCCGATCGCGATTCCGAAGCAGGCAGAAGAGAATATTTCCAATGTGTCTGAGATACCTTCTGCGGTTCCGGTAGTAAGTCCGATAGAAGAGGTTCTGCCTGAGTATCCGCAGACTGTTCCGGCTGTACCCGAGTTTTCTCCGGCGACCGCTCCAAGTAATGATTTTGCCGAGCCTGTAAATACAGATTCGTTCGTAGCTCCGGTACCTGCTCCAGCTCCGTCCCCGGCCCCGGCTCCGGTCCTTGCACCTTCTCCGATCTCTCTTACACCGGAGACAGTACCTGCCCCGGTCGTTGCAGCAAATGAGCCTTCGAAATTCTCCAAAGAGCCTGCTTCAGATGGAGAACAGAAAGTCCTGAAAACAGGAACTGCTTTCTGGCTGAGCCTTCTTTTTGCTATTCCGGTAATCGGTTTGATCTTTGCGATCGTTTTTGCTGCTTCCGGAAAGAAGTGCCAGAGCCGCAAGAACTTCGCCAAGGCTGCTCTTATCTGGCATATCCTTCTTATCATTATTGTTCTCTCTCTTATTATCGTATGCCACTTCCTGGCTCCGGATCTCTTTGATGCGGTGATCAATGGTTCTGCTTACGATGTAATCGATGAGCTCGATAAGATCTTTCCGTTTATCGCATAATACAGCAAATGCTGCTGTTCCTTTGAGATAAAAAGGAATTGCAATTGCTATATGCCTGTTTAGAAGTTGTAACATTGTTTCACTAAAATGATAGCTGTGGATGATTATGATAGCATCCACAGCTATTCTTTTGTGAGGTGAAACGCCATGTTTGAGAATGAAGAATTGATTTCGAAAAAACAGCTCCTGCGTGTGGCCCGTATTTCTTATGGCACGCTTTATCGCTGGAAGAGAATGAATCTTATCCCGGAGAGCTGGTTTATTCACAAGGCAACCAAAACAGGACAGGAGACGTTTCTCCCCAGAGACAGAGTGCTCGCCCGTATTGAGCGTATTCAAGATCTGAAGGGCGAACTCACAGTAGAACAGCTCCAGGAGATCTTCTCTCCGAATGTAAAGAGCTTCCTGATCCCGGTCGAGGATTTTGTAAAACTGAATCTTGTATCCAAGATCTCTATGACAGTCTTTACTTCCTGCTTCCCGGAAAAGAAGAACATGAAATTTGATGATGTGTTCGGAGTATATGTGATCGATCATCTGATGCGTCTTTCCGGAATCTATCTGGAAGATGCCAAGCAGATCCTGCGCATGCTCAGTAAATACCTTGCAAGCCAGCCGAGTAAGGAGTATCAGCTCCTGCTGCTCCGAAAACTCGGTGTTCCGATGACACTTCTGGTAAAAGAGGATGAGGATATTCTTTTAGAGGACAATACGGAAGTCGTAGCTTGCGCGAATCTTTCTGATTTTGAAGAAGCACTTAAGGGGCAGCTGATCGCATAACTTGGAGGTGGGCTTTTGGAAAACGTCAACTCATGCTTTGAAGTATTAAGTGATTCCACCCGGATGCAGATCCTTTCCATTTTGTCTGAGGGGAAGAAACTTCGCGCCAAAGACATCCTTGAGCATCTCAAGATCTCTCAGCCGACACTTTCCCACCACATGCAGCTTCTTGTTTCCGAGAAGATCGTATCGGTAAAAAAGATCGGCCGTGAGTGCTTTTACAATATTAATGAAACAAGTATCCTTTCGATGATCTCCACTCTTCAGAAACTCATTTCCGTAAAACAGGAAAAAGAAGAAAAGATAGAGAAAGAAGAGAAGGACGAGAAAGAGAAGAAAGACAAAAAAGATAAGAAAAAGAAGAAGAAAGACAAGAAAAAATAGTTCACAAATGATTCCGAAAGGAATATAGTGAAATAAAGTAAAAAACAAACGGAGGGTTGTTTTATGTGGAAAGATTTTAAAGCTTTTCTTATGAGAGGAAACGTTATCGACCTGGCAACCGCAGTTGTTATCGGTGCCGCTTTTGGTAAGATCGTGACAGCACTTGTCGATAACATTATCATGCCATGCATCGGTATTCTTACTTCTGGTGTAGATTTTGCTGAAATGAAGTATGTACTGAAGGAAGGCACTCTGAATGCTGAGGGTGTTATTGAAGGCGAAGTTGCCATCGGATATGGCGTCCTGATCAACGCAATCATCCAGTTCATCATCATCGCTTTCGTTATCTTCATCGTTATCCGTCTTATGACTAAAGCAAAGGATAAGTTTGCTAAGAAGCAGGAAGAAGAGAAGAAAGAAGAAGAGACACCTGCAGATATCGCTCTTCTTACTGAGATCCGTGATCTCCTTAAGAATTCCGATAAGGCTGAGGAAGTTGCTGAGAAGCTCGCTGATGCGAAATAATCTTTATATGATCTGAAATCGAAAAGATCCTCCTTACGGGAGGATCTTTTTTGTCATTTGATAAAATCGTTGCATTTCAGATTAATTTGTAGCGCTTGGTCATTCTGTATGCTGAATGAACTGAAATCGTTAAGTTTCCTAGCCTTTTGCCATGTTGATTTATATAGGGGGCAAGACTATAATGCATATTACGCAATAAAATATCAGGAGGAATATATGGCTAAAGTATCTTTTCAAGAAGATCTGTGTAAGGGCTGTGGCCTTTGTGTTTATGCTTGCCCGAAGAAGATCCTCGTGCTCGATAAAGAGCGTCTGAACAGTAAAGGCTATCATCCTGCTTCCTGTACCGATCTTTCCCAGTGCGTCGGATGCGCTTTCTGCGCGACCCAGTGCCCGGATTCTGTGATCACGGTAGAAAGGTAAGGTGGAGACATGGCAAAAAGAGTATTGATGAAAGGTAATGAGGTAATCGCAGAAGCGGCGATCCGTGCAGGATGCCGTCATTATTTCGGTTACCCGATCACACCTCAGACCGAAGTCATGCACTACATGGCTCGTGAGATGGTTAAGCACGGCGGTACATTCGTACAGGCCGAGAGTGAGGTTGCTGCGATCAACATGGTTTATGGTGCAGCGGCAACCGGTGAGAGAGTTCTCACATCTTCTTCCTCTCCGGGAATCTCCCTGAAGCAGGAAGGTATTTCCTATATCGCCGGCGCTGAGCTTCCGGCAGTTGTTGTTAACATCATGCGTGGCGGTCCTGGACTTGGCGGTATTCTCCCGTCTCAGGGTGACTATTTCCAGGCTACAAAGGGCGGCGGACACGGTGACTACAGAAACCTTGTTATCGCACCTGCTTCCGTACAGGAGCTTTATGAGCTGACAGTTAAGTCCTTTGATCTTGCAGATAAGTACAGAATGGTCTGCATGATCTTGGGTGACGGTACCATCGGTCAGATGATGGAGCCGGTTGCTTTTAAAGAGAAGGAAGATACTGAAGAAGTAGCTAAGCCGTGGGCAACCACAGGTATGCACGGCCGTGAAAAGCACAATACGATCACCTCTATCTACATCGATCCGGATGATCTTGAAGCTAAGAACAGAGAGCTTCAGGAGAAATACCGTGAGATCGAGGAGAAGGAAGTTATGTTTGAGTCTTCCAACCTCGACGATGCAGAGATCGTTATCGCTGCATACGGTACTTGCAGCCGTATCTGCAAGAACGTTATCCGTCAGGCTGCTGAGCTTGGCATCAAGGTCGGCATGGTCCGTCCGATCACACTGTGGCCTTTCCCGAGCAAGGAGTTTGCACGTGTTGCAGATATGCCGAGCGTAAAGGGATTCCTCGATGTGGAGCTTTCTTCCGGTCAGATGATCGAAGATGTACGTCTTGCTGTTAACGGCAAGAAGCCGGTTTATTTCCATGGTCGTATGGGTGGTAACCTGCCGACTCAGAAAGAGATCCTGGATGAGATCGTAAAGATTCATAAGGGGGAGATTTAAGATGGCAGTTGTATTTCAGAAAACAAAAGGTCTGACAGATAAGCCGTTCCATTACTGCCCGGGTTGTATGCACGGTATCATTCACCGCCTCATCGCTGAAGTAATGGAAGAGATGGACATTATCGATAAGACCATCGGTGTCGCATCTGTAGGATGCACATACAATAACTATGATTATTTTTCCTGTGACATGGTACAGGCAGCTCACGGCCGTGCTCCGGCAGTAGCTACAGGTATCAAGCGCTGCAAGCCGGAAGAAATGGTATTCACCTATCAGGGTGATGGTGACCTTGCTTCCATCGGTACAGCCGAGATCGTTCATGCCGCAGCACGTGGTGAGAAGATCTGCACATTCTTTGTAAACAACGCTGTTTACGGAATGACATCCGGCCAGATGGCTCCGACAACGCTCCTTGGTCAGGTTACAACGACCTCTCCTCTGGGACGTGATGCCGAGACACGCGGTTATCCGATCAATGTCAGTGAGATGCTTTCCACTCTGACCGGTGCTGTTTATATCGAGCGTGTTGCGCTCTTCGACTACAAGCACATCCAGGAAGCAAAGAAGGCGATCGCTAAGGCATTCCGCGTACAGCAGGCCGGCCTTGGTTTTGCAATGGTTGAATTCCTTTCCACCTGCCCGACCAACTGGGGCAAAGAGCCGATCGAGGCTCTGGAATGGTGCAAAGAGAAGATGGTTCCTCAGTATCCGCTGGGCGTCTTCAAGGGCAAGGATCTGGAGGTGTAATGATATGATCGATTTTTCTATTATTCTCGCCGGATTCGGTGGTCAGGGCGTTCTTTCCGCAGGAAAGATGGCAGCAGAGTCTGCTCTGATCGAAGGTAAAGAAGTTTCCTGGTTCCCGTCTTACGGTCCGGAAATGCGTGGTGGTACTGCAAACTGCTCCGTTGTAATCTCCGATGAGCCGATCGGCTCTCCGGTCATCAACGAGCCGGATGTTCTGATCGCACTGAACCAGCCTTCTCTGGAGAAGTTCGAAGATACACTCAAGCCGGGTGGAATCATCATCATCGACAGTTCGCTGGTCAAGGTTGCTCCGAAGCGTACAGATATCCGCTTCATCCCGATCAACTCTTCCGAGATCGCATCTGAACTTGGTTCCATGGCATATGCGACCATCGTTCTTCTCGGATGCGTATCTGCGGCGACCGGTGCTTTTACCAGAGAGTCTTTCGAAAAAGCACTGTACGATGTACTTCCGGAGAGAAGACATCATATGATCCCGAACAACTTAAATGCGTTCGATAAGGGCGCAGAATTCGCGAAAAAGTGATCTTCCGCGAAATCGGTTGAGGAGTTAACAAAATTTTAACAAATCCCCATATTATTTGGTGTTATGGGAAAGAATTGTGACATGTTATAAAAGAGAGCCGAGAAATCGGCTCTCTTTTGTTAAAAGTGCTAGGAAGTTGTCAAAGAATGCGTTATAATATATGAAATGAAAGAATGTGGGTGTATATGCCCATGTATGTAGGAGAAATTTCATGGATCAGGCGTATCTTTTCAACACAGGAAAAGACTATAAAAGTTACAACTACCTTGGATCAAGACCATATTCCAAGCCGGACGGCGAAAAGGGATATCTTTTCCGTGTATGGGCACCAAATGCAAAGGCAGTCAGCGTCGTAGGCGATTTCAATGACTGGAATCCTGAAGCCTACTATATGTATAAGATCGGAGATTCCGGCATCTGGGAAGCATATATCAGTGGTGCTAAGCAGTGGGACCGATATAAATACCATGTGTACGGAGCGGATGGATCCGAGGTCAACAAAGTCGATCCATATGCCAGACACTGTGAGACGAGACCGGCAGATGCTTCGATCCTTTACGATCCGAATGACTATGAATGGCATGATGAGGCATTTACGAGCAAGCGTGTTCATGCCTGCGCTCCGCGCCCGATCTCTATCTATGAAGTGCATCTCGGTTCCTGGAAGAGACATGAAGACGGTAATTTCATGAACTACCGCGAGATTGCGAGAGATCTTGCGAAGTATTGTAAAAAGATGGGATATACCCATGTTGAACTGATGCCGATCCTTGAGCATCCGCTGGATGATTCCTGGGGATATCAGGTCATCTGTTACTATGCGGTAACCAGCCGTTTCGGCACACCTGCCGACTTTAAATTCTTCGTAGATCATCTGCATAAGAACGGGATCTCGATCATCCTTGACTGGGTACCTGCACATTTCCCGAAGAACTCGGAAGGCCTGGTGCATTTTGATGGCTCCGCCTGCTATGAATACAAGGATCCCCGCATCGGCGAGCACAAGGAATGGGGCACATTCGTTTTCGATTATGCGAAAGCGGAAGTCCAGTCTTTCCTTATTTCCAATGCCGTATTCTGGATCGAGGAATTCCATCTCGATGGTATCCGTATGGATGCGGTTTCGAGTATGCTTTACCGTGACTACGGCAGAACAGAGTATATCCCGAATATCTATGGCGGCACAGATAACCTGGAAGCTATCGATTTTATCAGAAATCTCAATACGATCATGTCGGAGAATTATCCGTATGTCATGATGATCGCCGAAGAGTCCACGGCTTGGCCGAAGGTTTCCCACCCGGTATCGGATGGAGGCCTCGGATTTACCCATAAGTGGAACATGGGCTGGATGCACGACACCCTGGATTATTTCCAGACAGATTCCTATGCAAGAGAATGGCATCACGATCAGTTCTGCTTCTCGATGATGTATGCATTCTCAGAGAACTTTATCCTCAGTCTTTCCCATGACGAAGTCGTTCATGGCAAGAAGAGCCTGATCGATAAGATGCCGGGTGACACATGGAGAAAGTTTGCCAACCTCCGTCTTATGTTTATGTATATGATGGCTCACCCCGGTGCCAAGCTCAACTTCATGGGTTCGGAATTCGGCCAGTTTATCGAGTGGCGCTTCTATGAGCAGCTCGAGTGGTTCATGCTCCAGTATGAGTCCCATAAACTCCTTCAGGATTATGTAGCCGATCTGAACCATTTCTATATCAAGAATGCGCAGTTCTGGCAGGACGATCATTCCTGGGGCGGCTTCGAATGGGTCGATGCTTCGGATGTGAAGAATAACGTCTTTGTTTTTAAGCGCAAAGGTGTGGCAAATCAGGAAGATATTTACGTGGCGCTCAATATGGTGCCGGTACCGCTGGAAAACTACAACATCGGCGTAACCGAGAACGGACGGTATAAGATCCTCATGAATACGGATGACATGAAGTACGGAGGATCCGGATATCCGGATGGCTCTGATAGTAAGGGTACCTTTAAGGCTGTAGAAGAAAGCTGGAACGGCAAGCCTTGCCATATCTCGGTAAATCTTCCTCCTCTCGGCGGTATCTACTTCCAGAAAGTGAAGACTTCGTCTTCTACGAAGACCTCTTCCACTAAGAGCACAAAGTCTTCTACCAAGACCTCTTCCGCGAAGAGTACAAAAGCTTCCTCGAAGACTTCTTCTTCGAAGACAACAAAAACAGCGAAAACAAAGAAGAAACAATAAGAGATTATATAAACGGAGGTTCTCATTATGGCGAAAGCGCAAGTAGTCGCAATGATTTTGGCAGGTGGACAGGGTTCCAGACTGGGCGTGCTGACAAAGAATATTGCCAAGCCGGCAGTTCCATTCGGAAGCCGTTATCGCATTATTGATTTTCCGCTTTCCAATTGCGCAAATTCAGGAATTGAAACAGTTGGTGTTCTGACACAGTATCAGCCTCTGGCGCTGAATACTTACATCGGAAACGGTCATCCTTGGGATCTTGACAGAAACAACGGAGGCGCTTTTATTCTGCCGCCTTTCCAGAAAACAGGGAAGAGCGACTGGTATAAGGGCACAGCGAACGCGATCTACCAGAACCGCGATTTTATCGATGATTGTGAACCGAAGTATGTATTGATCCTTTCCGGTGACCATATCTATAAGATGAACTACGCCGAGATGCTCCGTCAGCATATTGAGAACGAAGCGGATGCGACACTTGCGGTTCTTGAAGTACCGTGGGAAGAAGCTTCCCGTTTCGGTATCCTCAATACAAAAGAGGACTCCGACGTGATCACGGAATTTGTTGAGAAACCGGCGAAACCGGAGAGCAATCTTGCTTCCATGGGTGTTTACATCTTTACATGGGATGTTCTTCGAAAAGCACTTGTCGAGGACGAAGAGGATCCGAAGTCGAACAATGACTTTGGTAAGAACATTGTCCCACTTCTCCTGGAACAGGGCAAGAAACTCTGCGCATACCGTTTCTCCGGATACTGGAAAGATGTTGGTACCATCTCTTCGCTCTGGGAGTCGAATATGGATATCCTGGACCGTCCGCATGAGATCAATCTTATCGACCGTTCCTGGAGGATCTACAGCAGAAACCCGGTAAAACCTTCCCAGTTCCTCGGCGATGGAGCTGAGGTCCGCGGTTCTGCGCTGACAGATGGCTGCCAGATCTTCGGATCTGTCCAGCACTCCGTACTTTCCAACTCCGTAACGGTTGAGAAGGGCGCAGTTGTTAAAGACTGTGTGCTTTTCCCGGGTGTAACAGTAAAAGCCGGCGCGCATCTTAACCGCTGCATTGTTGCTTCGGGAACGATCATCGGTGAGAACGTAAAAGCCGGATCTGATGTCAAGGGGAAGAGTCCGTATCTGAATGAGAAGATCTGCTCCGAAGGTATCGTAGTTATCGAGGGTGGACTGAAGATCAAGGACAACGCCGTGATCCCTGCCAATTGTCAGGTGGATAAGGATGTCCATGTATCAGCGAAAGACAATGTCATCGAAGAAGTCTTTCGTGTATGACCGGAAGTTGGGAGGAATAAAGAATGTTTATTGATGCAATGGGTTTAATCCTTGGTGATAATAAGAAGATTACACTTGGCGAGCTTTCAAAACCTCGCGCTCTTTCCGCGATTCCTTTTGGCGGAAGATACCGTATCATCGACTATATGCTGTCGAATATGGTCAACTCCGGTATTAAGAATATCGGTATCCACACCTACACGAAGTATAAATCCCTGATGGACCATCTCGGAACCGGTTCATCCTGGGATCTCGACAGAAAGAATTCCGGCGGACTTCATATCCTGCCTCCGTATGTTAACTCCGAAGCTACTTCGGTACAGGGAGACGAAGAGATGGCCGGCCTTCTTGACTTCGTTCGCTCCAGCAGCGCATCCTATGTGATCATGGCGGCAAGTAATGTTATCCTCAACACGACATTTACTGATTTCGTCGAAGATTTTAAGGCGTGCGGCGCGGATATCTCTGTAATGTATAACCGCGACGGCACGAAGTTCGGTGGCCCGAACTATATCCTCGATATCGATAGAAGAGGATGGGTGAAGGATATGCTCTTTAATCCTGAGAAGAGCGGCCTTACCAAGAGCAGCATGGGTATTATCGTTCTCAGAAGAGAGCTCCTGATCGATCTGATCGCGGAGATGATGGCGCGCGGCACCAATCATGTTGGTATTCACTCTTTTGTTAAGAAGTATGACACTCTCCGTGTTCATGCCTATGAGTATAAGGGTCTCGTACTTCGCATTAATAGTGTGCAGTCCTACTTCAATTCGTCGATGATGCTTCTGAATAATCAGATCCGTGCTGAGCTTTTCTGGAACGGCATGCCGATCTTTACGAAGGTTAAGGATGAGGCGCCAACGCTTTATTCAGATGACTGCAAGGTCACCGATGCGATCGTATCTGATGGCTGCCGCATCTCCGGCAACGTTACGGAATCCATTCTGTTCCGCGGCGTGGCGGTAAGTAAGAACTGTACGATCAAGAACTGTGTTATTATGCAGGATGTGCATATTTCCGATAACTGCTATCTGGAGAATGTTATTCTCGATAAAAATTCTGTGGTCCGTCCGGGAATTAAGCTTGTAGGACACAAGGATTACCCGGTCGTGATCGGTAAAGGAGCGATCGTATGAACAAAGTGAAGGTCCTGTTTGTCTCTTCGGAGGTCTATCCGTTTGCTAAAGTCGGTGGTCTGGCGGATGTAGTCGGAGCGCTGCCGGTGGAACTGCAGCATCACCACTGCGATGCCAGAGTGATCATGCCGCTTTATAAGAGCATTAAACAGAAACACGAGCATAATCTCGACTTCATCGGCTGGAAGATGATCAAGATGGGCTGGAGATCCCTTTATGCAGGTCTTTACACTCTGACAATGAATGGTGTCCAGTTCTACTTTGTTGATAACGAATATTATTTCAACTTTGATCAGGTTTATGTGGAGTATGTCTTTGATATCGAGCGTTTCTGCTTCTTCCAAAGAGCAGTACTTGATTTCCTGGGAGATTTCATGGGCTTTGAGCCGGACGTACTGCATTGCAACGACTGGCAGGCCGGTATGATGCCGCTGCTTCTTGATGCTCACTATAAGAAGTATGGATATCATACGAATATCAAGACGGTCTATACGATCCATAACCTGAAATATCAGGGTATTCATGGTATCGAAGTGATCCAGGATCTTTTGGATCTGCCGAGCGAGTATCTTACGGATGAACTGTCGATCAAGGACGGCGCCGTAAACTTCATGAAAGCCGGTATCGTTTACAGTAATTCCGTAACAACAGTATCTCCGACATATGCGTATGAGATCATGACGGATTACTACGGCGAAGGACTGAATCATACGCTCCAGCGCTATGCGTATAAGGTTTCCGGTATCCTGAACGGAATCAATGCGGAAGAATATAATCCTTCCAAGGATACGATGATCCCTCAGAAGTATTCGATCAAGAATTATGAAGAGGGGAAAGCAGTTAACAAAAAGTCCATCCAGGAACAGCTGGGCCTCGAAGTGAATCCGGGTGCACCGCTGTGTACGATGATCTCTCGTCTTGTTGACCAGAAAGGCCTCGACCTTCTGCTCCGTGTAGTCGAGGAGATGCTCTACGATGGTATGCAGATCGTTATCCTCGGAACAGGTGACGCATATTATGAGCGTTCCCTTGCAGATATTGCAGCAAGAAATCCGGGCAAAATGTGCGCATGTATCTCTTTTGATAACGGATTGGCACATACACTTTATGCCGGATCGGATATTTTCTTGATGCCGTCCCTGTTTGAGCCATGCGGACTGTCGCAGCTGATCGCTATGACCTATGGTACGATCCCGATCGTTCGTGAAACCGGCGGACTTCGTGATACAGTCGTTCCGTATAACGAGTTTACAGGTGAAGGAAACGGTTTCTCTTTCGCGAATATCAATGCGCATGAGTTCCTGTTCGTTACTAAGTATGCCTGTGATCTGTACCGTCACAATAAGCCAGTATGGAACAAGCTTATCGAAGAAGGTATGAAAGCAGACTATTCCTGGAAGAAATCAGCGGAAGAGTATGCCGGTCTTTATTCTTTCATTACCGGAATCTCTATTGCTGAAGAAGAACCGGCTAAGAAGCCTCTGACGGAAGAGATCCTTGATATCGGAAAAGAGAAGAAGGAAGCTGAACCGAAAAAGGCAAAGAAGCCTGTTGCGAAGAAGCCGGCTGCAAAGAAGACAGAGACAAAAGCTTCCGCTTCTGAGAAGAAACCGGCTGCGTCCAAGTCCTCTTCGAAGACAACGAAGGCGGCATCTTCTTCTGCGAAAAAGACTACGAAAGCTTCTTCTGAAAAGTCAGAGAATAAAGCTTCCGGTTCGAAGGAGAACAAGAAGTCATGACCTCGCGTATCGCAAAGAATTCGGACTGTGTGGTGCATTGTTCGAGACTTGCGGAATACAGAACTCCTTTTGGAGCTCAGAAGACAGGCGGCTATGTTGATCTTTATATCGATGTAACCGTCCCTGTCGATCAGATCGTTCTTTGTTATGCATATGGTCTTTATGGACTATCATATAACGAATTACGGATGAAAAAGTGTGAATCTGTCCCGGACCGGTGGCATTGCCGTCTGCGCATGCCGTCCGAGCCGGGGCTGCTTTTTTACTGGTTCTGTCTGCGAAGCAGTGCCGAAGATATTGAAAGAATCGTAGATCCGGAGTATCACGATCTTCTGTATCGCAAATATGACGAAAACCGCACCTATCTCTATTATGTAGCATGCTGGGAAGGTGAAGACGGCAAAGGTAAGTTTGCATTTAGCGCACCCCGTGTAGGTGTGGAAGAAGAGAAATATCCGCATGCATTCCAGATCACGGTATATGAAGATGGATTTGTTACCCCGGACTGGATGAAGGGTGCTGTCATGTACCAGATCTTTCCGGACCGTTTTTATCGTGGTTCCGACTATTCTTTTTCTTCTATGTCAGAAACCGGCAAAAGCCGGCCGGAGCGCATCTTCCATGAGGATTGGAACGAGGATGTCGATATAGAGGGAAAGCCGGAAACAGGGTATCTTGCCTGCGACTTCTATGGCGGAACACTCAAGGGCATCGCGGAAAAAGCGGACTATCTTAAATCCTTGAATGTTGAGGTTTTATATCTTAATCCGATCTGCGAAGCAAGATCGAATCACCGCTATGACACGGCGGATTACCTCAATGTTGATCCGATCCTTGGCGGAAAATCCGGGTATAAGGCGTTTTCGGCCGTGATGAAAGAAAACAGCATCCGGTATATCCTTGATGGAGTCTTCAGCCATACCGGAGCAGATAGCCGCTATTTCAACAAATATGGACGGTATGATGCACCGGGCGCTTACAGTGCTTTTGCCGAAGGAAAAAACAGCGACTATTCTTCCTGGTATGCGTTTTACCGAAATGAGAATGGAGATGTGGCCTACGATTCCTGGTGGGGATTTCCGGAACTTCCGAATACGAAAGAGGATGATCTGAGTTACCGTGACTATATTCTGGGACCGGACGGTGTTATTACCAACTGGATCCGTGGAGGCGCAAGCGGAGTGAGACTTGATGTGTCGGATGAGCTTCCGGATTCTTTTCTCCGTGAGATGAGAAAAACGGTGAAAAAAGCATCCGATGGCGATGCACTCGTTCTCGGTGAAGTGTGGGAAGAGGTAACGACCAAGATCAGCTATGGAAGCTATCGTGATTTTGCATTTGGAAGGACACACGATACGGTAATGGGTTACCCGTTCCGAGATGCACTTCTTTCTTTCCTGAAAGGGGATACGAGTGCACGGACATGGAGCCTGACTATGGAAAAATACCGGGAGAATCTTCCGGACCAGATGTTCTACTGTATGATGAATCTGATCTCCAGTCATGATGTGCCGCGTGCGATCACGATGCTTGCAGGAGCACCGGATCCGGGGACTCGTGAAGCGCAGAAGGAACTTCATCTGACTAAGCATATGAAGAGCCGGGGATCGGCGCTGATGAAAATGGCATTTGCGCTGCAGATGACATATCCGGGATGTCCTTGTACATACTATGGTGATGAAATCGGTATGGACGGATATCGTGATCCCTTTAACAGAAGGACATATCCGTGGGAGAATGAGAGCTCCTGGCAGAAGAATATTCTTTCCTCGTACCGTGAATTAAGTTCACTTCGTTCAAAATACGAGGTGCTTCGCTGCGGTGAGATAAAGATCCTTCATGCAGAAGGTGATGATCTGATCTTTGAAAGGACGCTGGATGAGCAGGGAAGAGACCACTTTGGTAAAGTCTGCAGTGGACCTAAAAAGGTTTTGTGTATCATGAACCGAAGTGATAAAATGAAAATGCTGGTTCGACTGGACGAACATGCTTTGCCTTCATCTGTAGAACATATACCGGAGATCTTTGCCGGAAATGGAGAAACGGGATGCAGAGTGATCGGGGCTGAGCAGATAGGGGAGATAGTAGAGATACATCCACTTTCAGCTATAATATGTATATTGTCTTAATATTTCTATAAATAAAGGATAGTAGGAGGAGTATATGGCAGATGTTGATGAGCTGGGTCGTCAGATCCAGAATGAAGTAACTGAGGACGTAACAAATAAAAAGTGTCCTAATTGTGGAGCTACGGTTGTTTTTGATCCGGAATCGGGTGGAATGCTCTGTGAGTTCTGCGGTTATAAATGTGAATTGCCAAAGGCGGATTCTGAGAATGCTATCTGCGAGTTGGATTTTGAATCAGCAGAGAAGACAGCAAGCTTTGAATGGGGAGCACAGAAGAAGTCGGTAGTTTGTAAGCAGTGTGGAGCTGAGACGATCTATGACGCGCTGGAGACAGCTGCTGTATGTCCTTTCTGTGGTTCTACGAGTGTAATGCCGGCTGCATCGAATGACTCTATGTCTCCGGGAGCTGTTGTACCGTTTGCTGTTCCGAAAGATAAGGCCGGAGAGAAGTTCACTTCCTGGCTCAAAGGAAAGATCTTTACTCCGTCTAAGGCTAAAAAGAGTGCTAAGCCGGATTCTTTCCAGGGCGTTTATCTACCATACTGGACATATGATGCACAGACCACATCCCAGTTCTCGGCCCGTGCCGGATATGACCGCCGCGTAAAAAGAGGCGACAACTATGTCACAGAGACCACATGGCGTCCGGTAAGTGGTGTATACCAGGAATTCATTGATGATGAGACAGTAATGGCCTCCAAGAGAAGTGATAATACAATTGTGAAGAGATGTGAACCGTTTGATTTTTCCAAACTCGTTCCATATTCTCCGCAAGTTGTAGCCGGATTTATTGCCGAACGTTATTCGATCGGACTGAAAGAAGGCTGGGGCCTGGCTCAGGAGTCGATCAAGAAACAGTTGCGGAATCACATGGATCAGTATATCCGTAGAAACTGGCGCTGCGATCGTGTAGATTCACTTCGTTTCTCCACTCTATATAGTAATATTACCTATAAATATTTACTGGTTCCGGTTTGGATCTCTTCGTTCAAGTATAACGATAAGGTATATCAGTTTGTAGTTAATGGTCAGACAGGAAAAGTCGGAGGACGAGCTCCTGTATCGGTTCTCCGTGTACTTGCGGCTATCGGTATCGGCTTATTGATCATCGGCATGCTCCTGCATTTTACCTGATCAGCATAAGCAATAGGCTTTTAATGAAGAAGTTCGTAACGATTGTTACGAACTTTTTTACTAATTGTGTACAAATTGTGAAATTTGTGCATTTTGCACAATCGAAAACGGTTGAGCAAATTCATTTGATAGTTTAATATGAATTTGGTTGGGTCTGCTTAGCAGGCATATATTCATCGTTTGGTGACAATTGGAGGGTTATCATGACAGAAGAAAAAGCACAGAGACGTACGGCCGGAGACCGTTTTGGCCGCTGGATCAGAGTTTTGTCCTGTACCTTAGTTATCGCGTTTTTGGGAGCGCAGGGTATCGCGGCATTACCGTCCGGAACGGCAAATGATCATCTTTCTAACGAAAGTTCTAATGGTTTAAATCCTGAAAATCCATTTAACTATGCACTGTTTTGCTTTGGCAACCTTGAAGTAGGAGGAGGCCAGGGTCATCACTCTACCGGTGCTTTTGCAGTAGGTGGAGATGCAAAGTTCGGCGACTTTTCTTTCGCAGCCAGCAACACGGCTCCAGGTGAGCGTGGACTGTCTCAGCTCATTGTAGCAGGTCAGCTGAATTTTGAAGCCCTCAATACTCTCCGTGGTAATCTTGAAGTTTCTTCTGTATCCAATATCCATGGTTCTACCTATGGATTCAGTTCTGAGAAATATCATATCGTTGAAGGTATCTCTCTGAACTTCGGTGAAAGAAAAGCAGCAATGGTATCCCGTGCAAATAGCGCTAACAGCTATGCCCAGACAAACTCCAATGCGATCCTGAGCAAGCAGGGCGGCGGCGGATGGCTGGAAGTTGAAGCAAAGACTCCTGCCGGATTCGACGCTGAAAAAGATCTGCTTATCTTTAACCTTCCTGAAGGAACAAACAAACTGTACGTTCCGGAAGGCGTAAATGTCATCATTAATGTTCGTGGTGATTCTGTTAACTATTTCCCGCAGCTGATGTATGGTTCCTTCAGTGGCGCAAGCACACCGAATGATGGTGGTGATAACCGTGACCGTCATGTTGTTTGGAACTTTGCTGAAGCAAAGAGCATCTATGTTCCGGATAACCTGGCACTTCATGGTGCAGTACTTGCTCCGAACGCATACATCCAGAAGCTTGGCGGTAATACAAATGGTGCAGTTATCTGCGCATCCCTCTTTACAACTTCTGAATTCCACACTGTTTCTAATAGTGTAAAGTTCAACTTCAATACTCCAACTCCGACACCGACAGCAACACCGGTTCCGACAAATACACCTACACCTACACCGGTACCGACAAATACTCCGACACCGACACCTGTCCCGACAGCTACACCGACAGCAACACCTGTTCCGACGGCTACACCGACAGCGACACCGGTTCCGACTAACACACCGACACCGACTCCGAAGCCGACAAATACACCTACTCCGACTCCGAAGCCGACAGCAACACCGATCCCGACAGCTACACCTGTTCCGACAGCTACACCGATGCCGTCTCCGACAGCTACACCTGTCCCGACAAACACACCTACACCTACACCGAAGCCGACGAATACGCCGACTCCGACACCGACGCCGACAAATACGCCGACACCGACTCCGAAGCCGACAAACACACCTACACCTACGCCGAAGCCGACGAATACACCGACTCCGACACCTAAGCCGACAGCGACGCCTACACCGAAGCCGACAGCGACTCCGATTCCGACGCCGACACCTGTTCCGACAGCAACACCGATTCCGTCTCCGACGCCGACTCCGGTACCAACGGCAACACCTACACCGACACCGAAGCCGACGAACACACCGACACCTACGCCGAAGCCGACTGAGACTCCAACACCGACTCCGATCGTAGATGATGATGAAGACGAATTGACACCGACACCTACGCCGGAACCGACAGCGACACCTACACCGCTGCCGACAGCAACACCGATTCCGACAGCAACACCTGTCCCGACAGCTACTCCGATGCCGTCGCCGACAGAGACACCTGTTCCGACAGCAACACCGATTCCGACGGAGACACCTGTTCCGACAGAGACACCTGTTCCGACAGATCCGCCGAAGACGGAAACTCCGACACCGACACCTGAAGGATCCGTTCTTGGTGCTACCCGTGTTCCGAAGACAGGTGATACAGGATCTTCTGTAAAACTTCTTGCCGGATTGTTCTTCCTGGTAGCATCTGCTGCGACAGTCACAGTAGTAGTTACTAAGACCAAAGAAGACGAAGAGAATTAATTGAATAATTCACACTTTAAAGGCTGCCTTTTCGCAAAGGCAGCCTTTTTTGATTGTTGTTTTTAGGGTAAAATGTTTAGTATTAGGGGGATAATAGTATATGATCGATCATTATGATGCATTCATTTCGTATAAGCATGCACCTTTGGATAATAAAGTTGCTGCACACGTTCAGTCTAAACTTGAACATTTTCATATTCCGAAAAAGATCCGTAAAAAAACGGGAATGCAGCGTATCCAGCGCGTCTTTCGTGATAAAGATGAATTGCCGATCACCAGTGATCTAAGTGCTACTATTTCTCATGCACTTGAGAACTCGAATTATCTGATCGTAATCTGTTCTCATAACACGAAACAATCAGAATGGGTAAAAAGAGAGATACAGTATTTTCTGAAATACCATTCCAGACGACAGATCCTTGCAGTGCTTGCAGAAGGCGAACCACATGAAGTCCTCCCGGAAGATCTTCTTAGGGAAGAAGTGCGTGTCGTACGCCCGGACGGAACGGAAGCTATTGTTCTTCGTGAGAAGGAACCTCTTTGCTGTGATTTCAGATCGTCAATGCGGAAAGCGGATAAAGAGGAGCTGCCACGTCTTGCGGCTGCTTTGATCGGCTGCTCTTATGACGAATTGATGAATAGACGACGTGCATATCAGATGCAGAGAGTAACCGTGCTTGGCCTTGCGTTTGTTGTTTTAGCTGTAGGAGTTTGTTTATATCTGCTTTGGAATCGATGGAGGCTTCAAAAGAGTTATAAGGACACACTTCGAAATCAGGCGATATATCTTGCAAATGAGTCGGAGAATTATCTTGAACAGGAAAAACGTATTGATGCAATTCAGCTTGCACTTGCTGCTCTTCCTTCCGATGATAATAACCGACCGGTCACTTCGGAAGCTGTCCGTGCGCTTACTGACGCGACCTTGGCGTATAAACCTCTGCAGGGTACAAGTATTGAGGCGGTATGGAATTATAAAATGCCGACCATGATTAGTTTCATGGATCTGTCTCCGGAGCGGACTTCTTTTGCCGCAGTGGATAAAAACGATCTTCTGCATGTTTGGACTACAGAGGAGCATCAACTGATTCTTGAAAAGTCATTTTCCGGAAAAACGGTTATTTTTCTTGATTATCTGAAGGATGATCTTCTCCTGGTCGTAACTGATTGTGAAGCATATATGTATCGTTTATCTGAGAAAGAGCTGGCATGGAGTTTTCCTTTAGCAGAGGACAGACAAAGATTTAGAGGCGGTTATGGATTGCTTCGTGTTGAATCTGATGATTCATTCTTCCTTCTTACCAATTGGGATGATCTGTATCACATTTCTTCTGAAGATGGAACTATTTTAGATTCTTATAAAATGCCTTCAAATTATGAAGATAAATACTTTACGTGTGAATCATATGCTGTTTCACCGGATGGGACTAAAATAGCTCTCTGCATAGAAATCGATTTATCGATGAATGTCGGAATTTACGATCTAACTGATGGTTCCTTAAAAGTGTGTCCATTTAATGGTTCCGGTTCCCGTGCCATAATGTGGACGGACAATGAAACAGTCATTGTTGTCGGATATGATGTTTATTCTTCGAATAATCTTCTTCGCACCGATAGAATGATCGTTCAGCCGCATTCTGATAATGTGACTTGCATCGACGTTCCTTCCATGACGGAGAGATGGAGTCGTGATTGCAAATATAATGTTTCGCTCTTTTATACAGAACTCCTTAATCTTCCCGCAAGAAATGCAGTCGCTTATTCCACCGGTGATGTGATTGAGATATACGATACTAAAACCGGAGATGTGCTTGGATCTTATCAGGTGCAGCAACTGATTGCAGACATAAGTGATAATGATGGTGATGGCGTTCCAACATTTGTTACAGAGTCAGGAGCTCTGGGTACAACTGTCGATTCTATGAGTACAAACACAGTGACGTACACTTTTGAGTTTGTAAATAATATAGACGAGGTTTTAATTGGGGATGGGGTCTATGTTCTCCCCAAGGAATCTTCTGAAGTCATCTTTTATGATACATATGTTATGGATGATGAGTGGAAGGAAATGGATCCGGATATTGTTATTCAACAGCCACAGCATTATCTTCTTGACGATGATTATCTGGCAATACAATCTTCAAACGAAGGAATTCCACACATAACTGTATATGATGCCGAAAAGAAAACTCTCTTGTATGATCTTGATATAGAAGAGGCTTCTGCTATTAATTCAAGAATCTTTCAAATCGCTGATGATGTGCTATATATTGCTGTAGTCAATCAGGAGAGTGGTATTTCCATCATTAGTATTTCTATGGAAGATGGCAGCCGGAAAGAAGTGTATAACATATCCAGTCCATACTATGTTAATCAATTCAACGTCTCAATGACGGATGACTACCTGACTTATGTCTTCCGCGATAAAGAAATGCAACTTGATCGAATCGGTTTGTACAATATTCGTAGCGGCGAGACGAAATTATTCACGTTACCAAAAGATAAGCCGGATAGTATAGGCGTACCTGTATATTATTCCGAACTAAAGAAGATCGTTGTAGGCGATAAGGAAGATGTTTTTGTAATCGATGTCGAGAGCAGTGATATTAAAAAATTGCGTCTTCCTTCTAATTGGAGTGGAACAAGCGTTGTTGAGCATAATAAAGATCTAAGCAGATGGATCATTGCGGATCTGACTCATATTGTGATCTTTGATTCTGACTGGAATCAGGAAATGGAACTTCAGACGAATGGCCGTGCAGCTATGGGTGCTGCTTTCTATAAAGAAGGAACGTCTTCTGAACAGATACTTGTCGTTTTTGATGACGGCTCCTTCTACCGGTATAATGCTAAAAACGGCGATTTTATCGGAAAAACGGAAGTTGAAATGTATTATAACAGTTTGAAGGAAGCGACACTTACAGTCGATGAGGAACAGGGTCTGGTCTTTATTCAAACAGTTGATATCACGGATGTCCTCGAGACAGAATCCTGGGTCGAGGTAGCTGTTGTGTGGAATTCTTTTGGATACCACAAACCCTCTGATTCTTTCTTCGCCTCCAGCTACAAAAATGCTCTCGACTATCGTATCGGTTATTTCCGACACTATACATTGCAGGAACTCAAAGACAAAGCATATAAGATCCTAAAAGGCTCGGAGATGTCTGAAGAGCAGAAAATGAGGTATGGTATCAGCTGACGGTCTCGACCTGTTTATAAAGAAGCGGGAATAAGTGTTTCTTTATGATGTAGATGTCGTGCTCATCTTCGTTACTTACGGCGATATAGTCACCGACGTTACCGAGATAGTATTTTTCTTCGTCCCACTGTGTAAAGATCTTCACGCTGCGGTCGAGAGGCTTGGCATAGATCAGACCTCCACCGCTGCTGATTACCGCCTGAGCGTATTGCATGACGTCTATCCTCTGACCGGTAGCAAGATTCTTGATGCTTGGTGAATACTCGACTTTTCTTGTGTAAGGACGATGAAGTTCAGAATATCTGGAACGGATCTTTTCTTCATTTGTCGGATAGACTTCGCCTTCGATACCTACCATGAGGTAACTGTCATCCTCTACAGTGATAACAACATCGCCTTCGAGTGTACGGATCTCGATCTGCGTCTTAGCAGGGAAGAGCTCGGAAAGCTTTACGATGCCGACTTCCTGAGGCAGTTTCTCGTAAAGAGGCATAGAAGATGTGTCCAGTATGGTATCTTTGGTATAAAGGATCGTAAACATGTCGAAGTATTGTTTCATGCGCTCCTTCAGAAGCTCGGATGGATCTTTGTCCAGTTTCTCAGGACGCAGTGATCCGCCGGCTTTCAGGATATGACCGCCGCCGCCACCGAGACCTTCTGCGAGGAAAGCGGCAAGCTCATTGGCATGAACTTCTTTTGTGCAGCTTCTAACCGAGAACTTGATTTCATACGGACTGACATAGTATGCCAGACATACATCAACTTTATCCGTCTCCAGAGAGAAGTCGGAGATAACGCCGAGAATGTTTGGATCACATGGTTCCGCCTGAAGGATCAGATAGTTATGATCCTCGAAGAATTCGAAATCCAGGATCGCTTTACCGGTGATCTTTAACTCGGAAAGTGAAATATTGGCATTACTCATTTTTGTGATCAGGCTTCGCTGGATTCCAGCATTTAAAGACTCGATCATATCACGGTCGAGAGGGTGGGACACCTCGGATAGACGGTTAGTGTCAGAATACAGGCCGTAATAGAGGGCGGTAGATAAGTTCTTGTCCTCACATACATCCAGGCCCTCCGAACGGATCAGATCCCACACAACGGTTGCGCAGCTACCGATATTGCTTCTGATCTCGGCAAGTTCAGGAAGCGCGACAGTAAGCTGGTGGTGATCGATGATCGCGATATTTTTAGCCCTTGTAGAAGTAACATTTCTCTGTCCGTACTGACAGTCCACTGTGATGAGAAGCTCGGGCTCTTCATCAAAACCAGGTTCATATGAAACCGGGATCGAAAGTTCAGTAAGCATGATCACGAGGTTGCTTTTCTGCAGCTTGTTATTACCGCGATAGATGAAACGGACTTGTTTGCCATGCTTGGAAAAATACCAGTGAAGGGCCATTCCGCTGGCCAGGGCGTCCGCATCCGGATTGTCATGGCACTGGATCACGATGTCATTATATGGTAAAAGATCACTTAGTCTCATAGCTTTGCTCCTGTGTTTTATGTCTTTCTTATTCTACCATTCTCTTTCTTTAAAAGGAAATGAGAATGGAAATAGAAAATCGCTATTGACACGGTTCGGGTCTATCAGTATAATAATTCATGCTTCAAAGCCATGCGGCGGTGGCGGAATTGGCAGACGCGCACGTTTGAGGGGCGTGTGGGCGACCATACGGGTTCAAGTCCCGTTCGCCGCACCAGAATAAGGACTATCCAGGGTAACCGGATAGTCCTTTTCTTTTTCCGTAATATGCCAGATTCCATCTGGCCGTGGTTTTCCCCAAGATTGATTTGGTTTTTCTATGAGAGTATAATTTTTTTAGGTGTAAATCGGGATAAAAAGCCCGAAGGAGGAATAATGTATGGGGTGTAAATTCAAAAAACTGACTAGTTTGGTTTTGACTTTTTCGTTATTTGTTTCCCTTACATCCTGTGCCGTAAAGAAACAGGATGATGATGAAGAACCGCCATTTTATTCCGCTGCCACGACATTTCTTGAAGCTGCAGTGAATCTGAATTCCAAGAGAATAAAGAAATTGGATAATGAACTGGGTGTGGGGAAAGGATTCGTACGCGAACTTAATGAGATCGCGGATAATAAGTATATTGAAGTTATTATGGATAGGGCTTCTTTCGAAATCGATGAGGAGTCTGTGAATGAAACGAAGAAAAAAGCATCCTGCACAGTTATCGTTACGCTTCCGGATTATGGGGACGCATTCGATGAAGCTGAAAGCTTTAAAGAATTCGAAAATCTTATTTCTTCTCAAAAGGAAAAGCATTATAAGAGTATTGATGATCTTGAGCTGGAATTTCAGATCAAAGACGGGGAGTACTCTATGGATAGCTCGGTCGCCGGAGAATTCTTAGAGGATCTTTATGATGATATTCTCGAAGAAATCGCGGATTTCGAGGAAAGAATCTATAGCTACACGGACTATACATATACCACCATGGAGCAATCTTCTGCACCAGAAACGGTCCCAACAACGACAGAAACAGAAGATTATGACTATGATTATACGACAGAAGTGACTACAGCTACTGAGAGCTACGGTTCTGGTTCCATTGAGATCAATATGTTCTCGATGAGCCCTGAGGTTCCAGGCATGGTTAAGCGTTTCATGGCTGATAACCCGGACATGGCTTCTAAGTACAGGGTAACAGCTATGGTTTCTGCTAACACCAACGGCGCTTATGTTACAAAACTGAACGCTGCTTTGACTGCCGGCGGTGACGGTGCTCCGGACATCTACGTTGCAGAGGCTGACTATATTCTGCCTTATACACAGGGCGATCTTTCTTCTCTGGCTGCCCCGTATGCTGATTTTATCGACAATGTTGACGGTAGGCTGAAGACTGCCGGAATTGCACAGTACACAATAGATCTTGGTACTAACCCGGATGGAAAGATAGTTGCTCTCTGTTATCAGTGCACAGGTGGTGCTATGATCTACTCTGCTTCCATCGCTAAGGAAGTATTCGGTTCTGATGATCCGGCTGAGGTTAAGAAGGCTGTTGGTGGTGGATCCGGTAACTGGGATACATTCAAGCAGGCTGCTGCTAAGCTGAAGGAAAAGGGCTACGCTGTATGCGCTGACTTCGGTGACCTTTGGAACGTTTGTGAGAAGGCGGCTTCTACACCGTGGGTAGTTGACGGTAAGGTTAATATCGACCCGCAGAGAGAGGCTTACATGGACCTCATCAAGGAAGCTTATGATAACAACTGGACCAACGAGACAGGTAACTGGAACGATGCCTGGTACGCTGCTATGAACGGTGAGTCCAAGGATCCTAAGACAAACGAAACACGTAAGGTATTCGCTTTCTTCGGACCTGCATGGCTGATCAACTACACAATGGGTGATCACTCCGCTAACACAAAGGGTGACTGGCGTGTATGCGAATCACCTGTTGGCTTCTGGTGGGGCGGTTCCTGGCTCTGTGTAAACAAGAAGGGTATCCAGGATGCTGACAAGAAGATATTCCTTTCCAAGTTTGTTGAGTGGGTAACCCTTGATAGCTCTGACACAGGTCTCCAGTATCTGTGGGCTTCCGGTGCTATGAACGACAACGGCACAAAGGATACAGTTGCTTCCTCTACAGTACTTGCTAAGGTTAAGGGCGACATGGCTCTCCTCGGTGGTCAGGATGCATTCCCGATCTTCATCTCTGCTACAAGCTTCGCTTCTGCTAAGTGCAAGAGCCTCTATGATGATCAGTTGAACGGCGTATTCATGGATAATGCTGCTGACTATGCCCGTGGCAAGATCTCCAAGCAGGATGCTATCAACAACTTCAAGGATGCTTGCGCTGAGAAGGGAATCGAAATTTAATTTATTAGGAGGATAATGATATGAGAAGATTTGAAAAGTGTGTGAGCTTGATTCTTTCTGGTGTTTTGGCGCTATCACTGGCGGGGTGTAGTTCCGGTTCGAACAATAAAAAGGTAGTGAAAGAAGCGGAAACTGTGCTCGAAGAGATCACTTCTTTAGACTACAAGAGTATGAAGTCTCGTGATTCGTACAATAAACAGTATATCGATATGGTTAAGACTATCTCCAAGGATGAGACGAATGAATATCTGTGGAGTAAAGCGAAAGTAACAGTGGATGCCGACAGTGTAAAGACGAAAAAAGGGAAAACAACTTGCGAAGCTACGGTAGATCTTATCGAGTACGATACTGTGACAAAAAAATTTGAAAAAGAATATAGCATGGATGATTTCGAAGATGATGATGAGGCCATGGAAGCCATTAAGGAAATCATCGATAAAATCAAAGATAAGGACTATACATCCGTTGATGTAAAGCTCGAATTCGAAGAAGATGATGGTGAATATCTGCTGGTCAACGGAGATGAGGTTTTCCAGGATGTGATGTTTGAGGTTTTCCAACAGGTCGATGATTATGTGGAAAAATCTAAAGAGCAGGAAAGTCGCATAAAAGAGCATAATGATGCGATCAATACTGTTACTGCAGAGATTGAAGCAATCCTAAGCTAAGAATATGAAAGTAACGGTTCTTTCGGATAATACAAGTAAAGCCGGACTTTTGACCGAGCATGGCCTGTGTCTTTATATCGAGACGCAAAGGCACCGGATCCTTTTTGATTTCGGTGCAAGCGATCTCTTTATTCAGAATGCGGAAAAACTCGGTATCGATCTCGGTCTGGTGGATATTGCATTTCTTTCGCACGGGCATTATGACCACGGCGGAGGACTAATGGCGTTTCTGGAAAGAAACGGTATTGCCAATGTGTATATGCATGAAGCAGTATTTGAACCGCATTATAACGGAAGAAACGAGTATATCGGTCTGGACCCTACTCTTGATGGTCATCCGCGCTATGTCAAAGTGCAAGGTGATATAAAGATCGACGAAGAACTCTCGTTTGTCTGTATGAACCGTCTGAAGAGACCTTTTCATGCGGATGGTCAGAAAGTGAAACTCGGACCGTATATGCAGAACGAAAGGTATGAACACGAGATGTATCTTCTGATCCATGAAGGCTATAAGGACCATCTGATCAGCGGATGTGCACATAAGGGGATCATTAATCTCGTGCATGCGTTCCGTTTCCAGACATTCTTCGGTGGGCTTCATCTGATGAAACTCGATCCGCTGTGGGATGAGGAGATCCTGGACGACACTGTGAAAGCGGTCCGCAATTCCTGCGCTGATTACTATACATGTCACTGTACGGGAAATGAACAGTTCCTCTATTTGAAAGACGAAATAGGGGAGAAGATGCACCAGATCTCCTGTGGAGAGACTATAGAGATACAATAGTTTTCCCGTTTTTTTCACGGATTTAGATAAGAATAAGCGAAAGGGATATCTTGAGAGGCGAGTTTTGCGTAAGCAAACTGTTTGAGCCTAGAGGGATATACCCTTTCGCTTATCTATATAATTCTATATAAAAAACGGGAAAACCCTTGCATCTTTATTATTCTCTGTTATCATGGGAATGTAGTTTTTATGCCTCTTTTCAGGGGTGAAAGTAAATTGTAGGGCTGTCATTTCTTATCGGCAGCAGAAGGATGGTAGATTATGGATTCTCTTGATCTCTTGTACGGGATAGTCATTGTCGTGTTCTTCGCAATGATTATCGGTGTAGGCGTGTACTCAAGAAAGAACACCAAAGACGTGTCTTCTTTTGTACTCGGCGGCAGACGGGTCGGACCGTGGCTCACGGCATTCTCCTTTGGCGCAACGTATTTCTCCGCAGTTATCTTTATCGGATATGCAGGTAAGTTCGGATGGGACTTTGGTGTATCGGCGCTATGGATCGGTTTAGGAAATGCCTTTATCGGATCTTTGGCAGCATGGGTCATCCTAGGTAAACGCTGCCGCATCATGACCAAGACTCTCAATACGAATACGATGCCGGATTTCTTCGGTAAGAGATATGATTCAAAAGCACTCCGTATCACTGCGGCGATCATCATCTTCATTTTTATGATCCCATATTCCGCATCGGTCTTTAACGGTCTTTCTTATCTTTTCACATCTGCACTCCGTCTTGACCGTATCTCATACGGATATGAACTGTGCATCATCGTTATGAGCCTTCTTGCTGCAACATATGTTATCCTCGGCGGATACATGTCTACAGCGATCAATGACTTTATCCAGGGTACGATCATGATCGTGGGTATCACGATGACGATCGTCTGCGTTCTCAATTACCACGGCGGTCTGATGTCCTCCATGACAGAACTTTCTAAGGTTCCTGCTGCAAACGGTTCCGGATTCCAGGGCGTCTATTCTTCACTTTTCGGACCTGAGCCTCTGAACCTTCTCGGTGTGGTTATCCTGACCTCTCTTGGTACATGGGGCCTTCCGCAGATGGTACAGAAGTTCTATTCGATCAAGGACGATAAGTCCGTACATACAGCGACAGTCGTATCTACGATCTTTGCCGTGATCATTGCCGGCGGTTCTTACTTCATGGGCGGTTTCGGCCGTATCTTCGTAACTCCGGATGCTAATGGTGCACTGAATTCGGATACGATCATGCCGAAGGTTCTTGAAAAAGCTGTTCCTGAGGTGCTCGTTGCGGTCCTTGTCGTACTCGTGCTCTCCGCATCGATGTCCACACTGACATCACTGGTACTTACCTCCAGCAGCACGATCACACTGGACGTTCTCGCAGATAATGTCATCAAGAAGATGGATGAGAAGAAGAAGGTCACCACGATCCGTATCCTTCTTGCGATCTTCGTTCTGATCTCTATGGTACTGGCGATCTATTCCTATCGTTCCAACGATATCTACATCACCAAACTGATGTCGATCTCCTGGGGTGCGATGGCAGGATCTTTCCTTGCACCGTTCCTCTATGGCCTTTTCTGGAAGGGGGTTACAAAAGCAGCTGTATGGGCTTCCTTCATCAGCGGCGTTGGTATCACGGTCGTTCACATGATCCTGAGTAACGGTCCTCTCTTCGGACATAGCTTTAAGTTCCCGACAGGCCTTCCGATCAACCTGGCATCTCCGATCAATGCGGGTGCTTTTGCCATGTTATTTGGCCTCATTATCGTACCGGTAGTATCCTGGATCTCGCCGAAACTCGATAAGAAAGTGATCGATGCGGCTTTTAAAGAGATGCCGAAGGACATTCCGGCAAGAATTGATGACGTCAAGTAAGTCAAAACATGATACAATAGACGGGTGCTTATTCTAGTGAACACTAACTGAATATAAGTGAGGTACGATGAAGTGAAACAGATCATGTTAGGTAATGAAGCTGTTGCACGTGGCGCTTATGAAGCAGGAGTGAAAGTGGTTTCCTCCTATCCGGGCACCCCGAGCACAGAGATCACAGAGACGATCGCCACCTATGACCGCATCTACTGCGAGTGGGCGACGAATGAGAAAGTAGCATCCGAGGTCGCCATTGGTGCAAGTATCCGTGGCGCACGTGCGATGACGTGCATGAAGCATGTTGGTATGAACGTTGCTGCCGACCCGATGTTTACCGCCGCATATGAGGGAGTTAATGGCGGACTGGTATTCGTTGTGGCAGATGACCCGGGCATGCACAGTTCCCAGGACGAGCAGGACAGCCGTAACTATGGCCGTGCTGCAAAGCTCATGATCCTCGAACCGTCTGACAGCCAGGAGTGCAAGGACTTTGCCAAGAAGGCATTTGAACTGTCTGAGCGCTTCGATACTCCGGTGATCCTTCGTATGCACACGAGAGTATCTCATTCCCGTTCTATTGTTGAACTTTCTGATCCGGAAGACATTGTTGTCAAGCCATATGAGAAGAACGTAAATAAGTATGTCATGATGCCGGCAATGGCGATCAAGCGCCATGTAGTCGTCGAGCAGCGAACCCTCGATATCGCGAAGGCTTCCAATGAGGAATTCCTCGGTATGGGGATCCATAAGCTCGAGATGAACGACACCAAGCTCGGTATCATCACGGCAGGTGCTTCGTACCAGTATGTAAAGGAAGCACTTCCTGATGCATCTGTCCTGAAGCTCGGCTGCGTATGGCCGCTGCCGATGGATCTGATCCGCGATTTCACATCCAAGGTCGATCGTCTGGTCATCGTTGAAGAACTCGATCCTTTCATGGAGACTGAGATCAAGGCCGCTGGCATCGCATGTGAGGGTAAGGATCTTTTCACACTGCAGGGCGAGTACAGTGCACGTATGATCCGTGCCGCGCTTTCTTCGGAAGCTCTTCCGGAAAAAGCACTGGACCTCGACAAACTCCCGCAGGCTCCGGGCCGTCCGCCGCTTCTTTGCGCAGGATGTCCGCATAAGGGTATGTTCCTTGCCCTGAACCGTGCGAAGGTACAGGTCATGGGCGATATCGGATGCTATACGCTCGGTACGCTTCCGCCGACAGCCGCGATGGATGTTTCCGTCTGCATGGGTGCTTCGGTAGGTATGGCACATGGTTTTGACAAGGCCAGTGATGGAGAAGACAGCAAGAAGACGGTCGCTGTTATCGGTGACTCTACTTTCCTGCACTCCGGTATCACGAACCTGATCAACGCGGTATATAACCAGAGCGCGATCACTGTTTTGATCCTCGATAACTCCATCACGGGTATGACAGGACATCAGCAGAACCCGGCATCCGGTAAGAACATCCGCCTGCAGCCGGCTCCTGCGATCGATCTGGAGACACTGTGCAGAAGCGTTGGTGTTACATCCGTAAGAACAGTTGATCCGGTAGATACTTTTGAAGTTGAGAAGGTCGTAAAAGAGGAGATCGCCAAGGATTGCGTATCCGTTATCATCGTACGCCGTCCGTGCGCCCTTATCCCGACCGGCAAGAAGCCGAAGGGTGTCTCTATCGTTCTGAATGATGACAACTGTAAGAAGTGCGGAGCCTGCTCCCGTATCATGTGCCCGGCGCTGGTAGCCGGTCCGGATAAGAAGCCGGTCATCGATCCGGAGGCTTGTAACGCCTGCGGTCTGTGCATCAATATGTGCAAGTTCGATGCACTTTCCAAGAAGGAGGAGGCGTAATATGGCAAAGGATATTTCAATCGTACTCGCCGGTGTCGGCGGACAGGGAACCTTGATCGCCGGTAAGCTTCTCGGCATTCTTGCCATGAAGCAGGGCCTGGACATCAAAGTGTCGGAAGTACACGGTATGAGCCAGCGCGGCGGTTCCGTTATCACATATGTAAGAATGGGTGAGAAGGTCTATTCTCCGATCATTGAGGAAGGTATGGCCGACTATGTTCTTTCTTTTGAAGAAGTGGAAGCAGTCCGCTGGGCAAAACTTCTGAAGAAAGATGGCGTCCTTCTTGTGAACTCCCAGAAGATCAAATCTCTTCCGGTCCTTCTCGGAAATGCCGAGTATCCGGAGAATATTAAGGATTCTCTCGAAGCTTCGGCTTCCGGAAATGCCAAGGTCGTCGAGTTTGATGCTCTTTCCGCTGCACTTTCCTGCGGAAGCTCCAAGGCCGTAAATATGGTCATGGTCGGTGCTCTTTCTGCCGGCATGGATTTCCCGAAGGAGCTCTGGATCGAGGCCATCAACGAAGCATTTGCATCAAAGGCGAAGCTGATCCCGATGAATGTCGAAGCATTTAATAAGGGAAGAGATTTCGTTTCGTAAAAGCACTTTGTTGCGATATAATAGAATCAGAACATTTAAGGAGGGTTTCCCGTATGTTAGTAAAGCAGATCAATGTTTTTCTCGAAAACTCTTTCGGTCGTCTCGCTGAGGTGACGAAGGTACTGGGTAAGGCCAATATCGATATACGAGCACTTTTTGTTGCAGATTCGACTGATTACGGAATCCTTCGTATGATCCTGGACAAACCGGAAGAGGCTGTCATGGTCCTCACAGAATCCGGATTTACTGTAAGCATGACTCCGGTACTTGCCATAGCGATCCCGGATAAAGCTGGTACACTTGATGCAGCTCTTACGACATTCTCCGAGACGGGTGAGTCGATGGAGTACATCTACGGATTTGTCGGCAGGAAGTCAGACGATGCGGTTATGGTGATCCGTGTGCAGAACTTCGATCCTGTTATTAAGAAGTTTGAGGAAGCCGGTATCAGGATCTTAAGCCCTGAGGAGGTTTACGGAATCTGATGAATCAAGATCCATTCAAATCAATGTATGGAATCAGTGATACGGTGGTCGGCATGGCGCAAGAAGCGATGACCACCGTTTCTTCTGTATTCGAGCGTATTGACAAAATCAAAGAATATAACCAGCTGCGTGTGCTTCAGGCATTTAGAAATGCCCGATTTGCCGAGGCGCATCTCGGTGCTACGACAGGTTATGGTTACGATGACATGGGCAGAGAGAAGATCGAAGAGATGTATGCGGAGATCTTCGGCGCGGAAGCAGCATATGTGCGTATCCAGGTCACCTGCGGCACGCAGATCCTGGTGGCATGTCTTTTCGGCATCCTTCAGCCAGGGCAGGAGATGCTCGCGGTTACCGGCCGTCCGTATGACACACTGGCCTCTGCGCTGGGTGTCGAGAAGAAGGATGATACGTTTACCGGATCTCTTCTGGATTATGGCATGAAATATAACGAAGTCCAGCTGAAAGAGGACGGCTCTCCGGATCTGGAAGCGATCCGCGCTGCGATCAAGCCGGAAACCAAGGTCGTATTCCTTCAGAAATCGAAGGGATATACTTCCAGAAGATGCCTCCGCGCGGAAGATATCAAGGCGGTCGTCGATCTGGTCAAGGGCATAAGAGAAGACATTATCGTCTTCGTGGATAACTGCTATGGCGAGTTTGTTGAGACACAGGAGCCATGTGCTCTCGGTGCTGATCTTTGTGCCGGTTCTCTCATCAAGAATGCAGGTGGCGGAATCTGCCCGTCCGGCGCTTATGTTGCCGGCCGAAAAGAACTCGTGGAGCGTGTCGCTGAGCGTATTACCGCTCCCGGTCTCGGATCCCATGTCGGACCGAGCCTCGGCTTTAACCGCCAGATCGCACAGGGACTCTTCCTGGCGCCGCATGTTGTTTCTGAAGCATTGAAGGGCGCGGTATTTGCCGCGAAGATGCTCGAGATGGCAGGATGCACATGTGAACCCGCATTTGATGATGCGCGTGGAGATATTGTGCAAAGTGTGGCTTTTCCGGATGAAAAACAAATGGTAAACTTTTGTAAGAATGTACAGAGCTGTTCGCCGGTCGATTCCTTCGTATCACCGGAACCGTGGGATATGCCGGGCTATGATGCGCAGGTAGTTATGGCGGCGGGTGCTTTTGTACAGGGAGCATCGATCGAGTTTTCGGCCGATGGTCCGGTAAAACCGCCTTTCCTCGTATATATGCAGGGCGGTCTGGTTTTTGAACAGGTAAAACTGGCGGTCATGCAGGCCGTTTCAGGAATGTTGGAGAAGAAATGATCTATGGCGACAGGAAAACGCCCGAATAACGGCAAGCGCCCGAATAATGCGAATCGACCGGGAAACCGTCCCGCGAACCGTCCGGCTAACCGGCCGGAGCCGGGCCGAGCTTCGTCCGGTGCATCGCGTATGCAGCCAAGACCTTCTTCTGAGAATAATAACTCAAAAAAACATAAACCGCAGAGACCGGTACGTCCGAATAATGACCGCACGGGTGCTGTTTCACGCTCATCCGGTATCGCGTCATCTGCCCAGAGAAACGGGACGAATGCGAATAAGCCATCTGCTTCCGGACGTCCGGCAGATCTGATGGATCCGAAGTTCAGCAGACCGCTCTTTGGTGATGAACCGGAACTCTCTTCTGTTGTTGAAAAAGAACAGGAAAAAACGCCTCCGAAGAAACTGTCCTGGTGGCAGGTCCGTAAGGTGCACAGAAGGAACAAGCTGATTCAGAAGCAGAAGCAGAAAGCGGAAGAAGAGGCTGCCAAAAAAGAAAATGTAGTTCCTGATGTGCTTGAGGAGACTCGTCCGGAATCCGTGGAAGAACGAAGAAAGCACATGGAGAAGACTCGTAAGAGAGATGCTCTCCGTGCGGCCTTTAATGCGTTTTTATGTGTTCTGATCCTAATCGGCATGATGGTTATCGCAGTGCTCTATATCGTGGATTATGTAGCGGCAAAACCGACCTATGCTTTTGCCTCGGAAGGATCTATCGAGCATACGATCGGTGCAACCGCTCTTGTTGTGCGAAATGAGACCGTTATGACTTCTACACATACCGGTGACCTGATGGCACAGGCAACGGAGGGAAGCCGTGTTGCTAAGAGCCAGCATCTGGCGATGGTGATTCCGGAAGGCATGGAATCAACGATGGCTGAGCTTCATAATGTCGAGCAGCAGATCGTCGATCTGGAGCGTCAGCTCATGAATCAGGGAAAAGGAGTCGCAGCCAAAGAGGTATTCAGTCAGGCCAATGATGAGATCCGTCCGATCATCACCATGATCCGTCAGGATGCGATCCTCAATAAACTGAATAACATGACCAGCTATTCTTCTTCGATCCGAGTGCTGATGGAGAAAAGAGACGTCAACCTGAAGGATATCGACTTTGACGATGAGCAGCTGACGTCTCTTCGTACGAGTGAGACTGCACTTAGAACACAGCTGGAAAACCGTGCGAACTCGATCTATGCGGAGACTCCCGGTATCGTTTCTTATAAGCTCGACGGCCAGGAGCAAGAGATCACATATCAGCTTCTGATGGATATGGTGGACTCCAAGTGTGAAGAGCTCATTTCCAAGTCCAACAGCATTATTACTAGTGACCTGAAGATCAAGCAGAATGAACCTGTCCTTCGTATCGTACAGAACGATATCCAGTATTTTGCTTGTCTTCTCAAAAACGCGCCGATGGAGGAATTCCAGCTCGGTTCGAATCATGTGATCCGTATCCCTGCCGAGGGCATCTCTATCTCTGACTGTAAGGTGGTCCGATGCTCTGTGACACGTGATGGAATCCTGGTCGTATTCGAGACCGCAAATCAGGTGGAACGCCTTCTTGACCGCCGTACGGTGAATATCGAGATCGTTCAGACGAAAACCACAGGTATCCGAGTACCTGTATCTTCTCTCGCAAATGCGGATTATGACAGAGGTATTGCTACGATCTTCGTAAACGAGAGTGGATATGCAAGAGGCTATACCGTACAGATCAAGGATTATGACAGAGAATATGCGATCATCGCACCTTTGGAAAATGCAGGTATCCCGAGTATCAGTACGATCGTTATTACGAATCCCCAGACGGTAAAAGAAGGGGATAAGGTGGAGAAATAGCCATGAATATGTATAGCCCGGAACAAATGAAGGAAAATATAGAAAAAGTCCGCGGACAGATCGCGGATGCGGCAAAAGAAGCGGGAAGAGATCCGGAAGAAATCACGCTGATCGGTGTTTCCAAGTTTTTCCCTGCTGAATATGCAGCACAGGCATTCTCTCTTGGACTTACTGATCTCGGTGAAAACAGACCAGAGGAGCTTCATGCAAAGAAAGAAACACTGAACCAGGAGGGGATCCATCCGAACTGGCATCTGATCGGTACTATCCAGAGCCGTAAAGTACGTATGATCGCCGGAGATCCTTATCTGATCCACTCGGTGGATACACTTTCCCTGGCCAAAGAGATCTCAAAAAGATATCAGGCGAAAGACATTACCGCGAAGATCCTTCTGGAAGTAAATGTGTCCGGAGAAGAGAGCAAACACGGCTTTTCGGTCGAAGAAGTAAAGTCGCAGTTCTCTGATATTTTAGAGCTTCCCTGTGTGGATGTCTGCGGTCTGATGACGATGGCGCCGATCCAGCAGAAGGAAGGACAGGCGAGAGAAGTTTTCGAGAAGACGAGAGTGCTTTTCGATGATCTAAAAGCACTGGGCGCAGATAGCTCCTGCTGGAAATATCTTTCGATGGGAATGAGCGGAGATTACAAAGATGCAATCATCTGCGGAGCGACTCATGTACGTATCGGAACGGCTATTTTCGGCAAGAGAGATTATCCCGATCCGGTATGACCTTTTGCACAATTTGTTACATATAAATATACAAATGTTTCAACAAAATTACATGGTAATATGTCAAAGTTACATGTTATTTACCATTGATTCGATTCTATTGAAAGCAAAAAACGGTAGTTCTATACTAGCCTCATAGTGAAATTCGCAAGTGCCTAGAAGCACTGTAGCAGTAAATTTTGGAGGTAGTTATGGCAGGTTTTTGGAATAGTCTCGTGAACAAGATTGCAGGCGTTGACAACAATGATTATTACGAAGGCGAAGACGGAATTTATGAGGATGAGTACCAGGATGAAAACCTCGATGGTATTCATGTAGAAGAGAGCGATTATGCAGAGATGGATCCGCTCCCGATTCCGGAAATGAATAGCAATCGCATCGTACCGATCAAGAGTGTACAGGCTACAGATACTCAGGTTGTTATCCTTCAGCCGGACAGCATCCGTTCTTCTCAGCAGGTTTGTGATCACATCCGTGCTGGTCATACAGTTATCTGCAACATCGAGAATGTAGACCGTTCCGTTGCGCAGCGTGTAATCGATTATATCTCCGGTGCAGCTTATTCTATCGATGGTAACGTAAAGCCGATCGATCAGAACAGAAAGACTTTCGTAGTTGCTCCGAGAACAGTTGCTCTGATGGACCGTGATGCTCTTGCTAAGCAGGAAGCTGAGCAGGCTCAGGCTAACCAGTATCGTCAGGTACTCTGATTTATTCAAATTTCGAATAGAAAAGGACTGTTACAGATCATGTGACGGTCCTTTCTCTTTACCCCGTGCCACATAAATAAAAAGGACGATCTTCGGATCGTCCTTTTTTGTATTAATTCAGTTTAAGAATCAGTCTCAGCCCTGCTGCGGCTTGTAGCTGTCTTTCAGCGATACGCTTCTGTTAAAGACGAGCTTTCCGGGCTTGCTGTCCTTCGTATCCATGCAGAAGTATCCGAGTCTTAAGAACTGGAATCTGTCCGCAGGTTTTGCATCTGCCAGCGAAGCTTCTACTTTCGCGCCCTCAACGATTTTAAGCGAATCCGGGTTGATGTAATCGAGATAATTACAATCTGCAAGATCCGGAGCTTCTACGGTAAAGAGACGGTCATAGAGACGTACGGTAGCATCAAGTGCTGTCTTGGTATCTACCCAGTGAATCGTTGCCTTGATTCGGCGTCCATCGGCAGGATTACCGCCACGGCTGGACTCCTCATACTCTGCATGTACTGCGATCACATTTCCATCTGCATCTTTATCGCAGCCGGTGCACTTGATAACATAGGCAGACTTCAGTCTGACTTCGTTGCCGGGGAAGAGGCGGAAGTATTTCTTTTCCGGAACTTCCATAAAGTCTTCCGCTTCGATCCAGAGCTCTCTGGAGAAAGAAACTTCACGAGTACCGTCTTCCGGACGCTCCGGATTATTCTCGACAGTGAAGGTTTCCGTCATATCTTCCGGATAGTTGTCGATGATGAGCTTGACCGGATGTACGACACCCATGACACGCTTTGCAGTGGCATTCAGATCCTCTCTGAGACAGTACTCGAGGAATGCGAAGTCAACTACAGCATTTACCTTAGAGATACCGTTTCTGGAGTGGAAGTTATGAATAGAAGCCGGTGTGTATCCTCTTCTTCTAAGACCACAGAGCGTAGGCATACGCGGATCGTCCCATCCATCGACAAGACCAGTTTCTACCATGTTGCGGAGCTTTCTCTTGGAAAGTACCGTGTGGGTGATACCCAGTCTTGCAAACTCGATCTGACGCGGTTTGGAAGGTACGGATACATTCTCGATGACCCAGTCATACAGCGGTCTGTGTGCCTCAAACTCAAGTGAGCAGAGGGAGTGTGTGATTCCTTCGAGTGCATCTTCGATCGGGTGCGCGAAGTCGTACATCGGATAGATGCACCACTTGTCGCCGGTGTTGTGGTGACGCATGTGATTGATACGGTAGATCGCCGGGTCACGCATATTGAAGTTACCGGAAGCCAGATCGATCTTCGCACGAAGTGTCATGGCTCCATCTTCAAATTCACCGTTCTTCATTCTCTCGAACAGGTCAAGGCTCTCTTCGATCGGACGGTCACGGTACGGGCTTGTAGCCGGGTGAGTGAGGTCGCCTCGGTGCTCTTTCATTTCTTCCGGAGTCAGCTGGCAGACATAAGCCAGGCCTTTCTTAATGAGCTCTACCGCGTACTCATACATCTTATCGAAGTAGGAAGATGCATAGTAGAAGCGATCATCCCAGTCATGTCCGAGCCACTTGATATCTTCCTTGATGGCCTCGACATACTCTTCGTCCTCTTTGGTCGGGTTCGTATCGTCCATACGGAGGTTACAGAGTCCGCCGTACTGCTCCGCCATACCGAAGTCGATCTCCAGTGCTTTTGCATGACCGATATGAAGATATCCGTTCGGTTCCGGTGGGAAACGTGTGTGGACTTTCTTACCCTCGTAGCGTCCGCCCGGTCCGATATCTTCCTCAATTGCTTCGTGTATAAAACTCTTATATTCGCTCATAATCTTACTCTCGCTTTCTTATCGCACGCCTTTGTGCGTATAGTTTTTCTTTTCGAAAAGCACTATTCGGCTTTCCTTATATTATGAAAGTGCAGCTGAGAGTCGCTGTCGTCCGGATTCGATACGCTTCAGGGCTTCTTCCTTACCGAGGAGAAGCAGTACTTCGACGGCGCCGCCCGGGGTTACTGCTGTACCGGATGCGGCGATACGTACCGGCCACATGACCAGTGCATTCTTTACGCCAAGTCCCTCGGCGAATCCGGTCAGACACTCGGAAATGGAGTTCTTGGACCACTCGATCGTCTCCAGGATCGGGAGAACGGCATTGAGCATCTCCAGAGATCCTTCCTTTGTTGTCTTACTCTTCTTATGGACATAGAGCTCCAGATCGTAATCGGCAAGCTCCAGAAGGAATCCGAGCTTCTCGGAGATCTGCGGCAGTCTTGTGATACGCGGCTGCATGATCTCCGTAAAGAGCGGGTAGAGGTCAGGGGTGATCATCGGGAACTTCTCCAGTTCCGGCTTGGCAAACTCGATGAACTCTTCCTGACTCATCTTACGGATATATTCTCCATTGAACCACTCCAGCTTATCGTAATCGAATACGGAAGGAGACTTGCTGATGCCGCTGATATCGAAGGCTTCACAAAGCTCCGGAAGAGAGAAGACTTCCTGGTTGTCTTTCGGACACCAGCCCAGAAGTGCGATGTAGTTGATGATCGCTTCCGGAAGGAAACCCTGAGCGACGAGATCCTCAAAACCAGTGGAACCGTGACGCTTGCTGAGCTTACTTACCGTGCCGTCATCGTTCTTTCCCTGAATAAGGGGAAGATGTACATATGTCGGGATATCCCATCCGAAAGCCTCGTAGCAGAGGTTGTACTTCGGCGTGGAAGAGAGGTACTCGGATCCGCGCACGACGTGGGAGATCTTCATGAGATGGTCGTCGATGATATTGGCAAAGTTATATGTCGGATATCCGTCCGCCTTCAGAAGGATCTGATCCTCGAGCTCTTTATTCTGTACGGTAATATCGCCATATACACAGTCATGGAAAGTCGTCTCACCGGTAAGCGGCATCTTCTGACGGATGACGTAGGGGATACCGGCTTCCAGATTCTTTTTGATCTCTTCTTCGGAAAGATCACGGCAGTGACGGTCATAGCCGCCCTCGACACCGCCCGCCTCATGCAGGGAAGCCAGACGCTCCTTGCTGCAGAAGCAGTAGTATGCATGACCATTCTTGACAAGCTCTTCGGCATACGGCTTATAAAGATCCATACGCTCGCTCTGGACGTAGGGACCGTATTCTCCGCCGATGTCCGGGCCTTCGTCATGGACGAGACCTGCTGTCTTAAGGGTCTTATAGATGATATCTACCGCACCTTCTACGTAGCGTTCCTGGTCGGTATCCTCGATACGAAGTACAAATGTACCGCCGAGGGACTTGGCGATCAGGTATTCATAAAGCGCGGTCCTTAGGTTTCCGACATGCATGAAGCCTGTTGGACTCGGGGCGAAACGCGTGCGGATAGCCGGATTAGTAATAGGCATATTCATTAACCTCTTCCTGATATTATTAACAACCTATTTTATCACATATTACTTCGGCAAAAGCACCCGTCTTATACTTTTTTATACAAAGTTATCCGTAAAAGTGTTATCATATCTAGGATAAATACGAAATTGTAAGGGAGGAACTGCTATGGCAACGGTAAAACGTGTAGAGAGCCGATGCTCGTATCCGATCGAGTGCGGTCGTGATATGGCATATTCCTGCCTTATCGATCTTGTGCGTAAAATGTCTTCGGAAAAGACACCGCAGGTGGCGATCGTTACGGATAAAGAAGTGAACGGACTTCACCACACGACATTTATTTCCGAATTGGAGAGCCGTGGTGTAAAGCCTACCGTGATCCAGATCGACGGAAGACAGTCTTCCAAGAATTTCGATGTCGTGATGCAGGTATTTGAGCGTCTGATGGATATTTCTTTTTCCTCGGATGATCTTCTTGTAGGCTGGGGTGGAGGTTCCATCCTCGATGTAACGGCTTTTGTCGCATCGACATTTCTTGGCGGCCTTACTTACTGCCTCGTGCCGACAACTCTGATGGGCATGCTGGAATCAGCTGAAGCGGACACGACTTATCTCAACTATATGAGCCATAAGGACTGTGTCAGTGTGAAGTGCCGTCCGGTTGCCGTGATCATGGATGTCGATTTTCTTCCGACTGTTCCGGAATCCTATATGAAAAACGGATACGCCCAGATCATCCGCTACGCGATGCTCGATCAGATCACACTTCTGAACCGTCTGGTAAATAAGGCGGATATGTTTATCACGATCGACGAATGTTATCTTGCAAAGTCCAGGATACGCGAGATCGAGCCGATGGCTTTTGATTTCGGAAAAGAGATCAAGGAGGCGATCCTTGAGCATTTCCGATTCCTCCGCTATTCCGAAGGAGAAGCACTGGCCTTTGCCGTCGCTGCGATGAATCCTTCCGAGCCGCTTTTCCGTCTCTATGATATGCTTGGATTCCCGAGAAAACTGGAGGGCGTGTCCAAGGATTCACTTCTGCGCCGTATAATGAAAGATATTGCTTCCTATAAAGATGAGATCCCGGTGATCCAAGGATCCGGAAACGGAAGCATACGAAAGACAATAATGACACAGGCCGAAGCACTGCTGTTTTTCTCTGAAAAACTCGATGTGATCTGTGATAACAGCGGCCGATAAATAGTAGGAGAACAGATGAAAGAAAAAAGAACGCATACAACCGGACGCAGGATCGTAGCAGCGATGCTCTGTATCTTTATGACGATCTCACTTGCGTCCTGCGGAAAGAAAAAGGATAAGGTCAAGCCGGCCCAGTACGGGTCATATGGCGCGGATTTTGCTTTGAAACTGGCACAGACTTTCCCGTATAGAAGTGCTTTTTCCGCGGGAGAACAGGGCGCCGGATTAATGATCAAAAACGAACTTGAGGAGATCGGCTATGAGGTCGAGACTCAGGAGATCCAGGGCGGGACAGCACAGGTCTCGTATAATTATATTGTTCGCATCCCCGGTGAGGGCTTCATGCAGAGGGACTCCTTCGGCGAGTATGATGAAGTGCATAAGACTGTCGTGATCGGGGCGCATTACGATGCTCCGATCACCTATGAACAGAGAGATTTTTATCCCAAATATGACGGCATACAGAATAATGCATGTGGAATCGGATCCCTGATCACCACTGCCAAGCAGATGTATGGACATACCTATGCCTATGATGTCATTATCGTTGCATTTGGTGCATCGTCAGCCAATTACCTCGGGGCAGATGTATTCTTAAATTCCTTATCGGCAAAAGAGAAGAAGAGCATCGAGTGCATGTACTGCATCGAGAGTATCTATGCAGGAGATAAGCTGTATGCGCATGCCGGTCATTCTTCTCTCGTGGAGGGCAATAAGTATTCGTTCAGAAGAAAGCTCTATGAAGCATATGACGTGGCTTATGAGAATAGTCTTTATTCGGAAACGGGAACAGACCTTTACTACAATATGTCGCTCCTTAACTTCGATGTGAATGGCGATACTATCAACGATGAGTATCGTGAAGTGACCAAGGTAAGATCTGACTATTCGTCATTTGACAGTCAGTCGATCCCGGTCGTATTCTTCGAATCTTCAGACTACAACTTTACGAAGATGTCCGACATGAAAGAGACGAAGAACCTCTCGCTTCAGGATTATAACGGAGCGGTAAGAGATACTCCTCTGGATTCATCCGAGCTTCTGAAAGAAGCACTCGATGAAAAACGACTGGAAACAAGAATCAACGTTGTTGCTTTTATCATCGAAAAAGCAGTGGAAAAAGGTTCCAAAGACTGTGTTCCGATCTCTCTTTATCGGGCAGGAGAACGTCTGGAGCCGACGGTGGTCCCCAAGAAAAAAGAGGATAAGAATGAAACCTCCGATTCCACTAAAAAATCGGGGAAGAATCAAGGAGAAAAAGAATGAGTAATGGAGAAAATGAACAGGTGATACAGGGAGATCTTTTCTCCGGAATCGCTGTTAGCGAACTGGAAGATAAGGACTATCACTTTACACTGGATGGAAGCGAGATCACAGTCAGCCAGCGCGTGACTTATCCGAAAGAGGACAGGGCCGTTCTGGGATTTCTGTTTCTTATGGATAAACCTTCGCGTTTCCGTATAGATGTGCTGGTTCCGGAGAATTGCACGAATGCGCAGTTTTCACTAAATGACAAGGAACTTCTCGGATTCTTTTCCAAGGAGAATATCCCGGAAGATCCTGAGTTTGTCCAGGTGACACATTGTAATGATGAACAGAAATACACTCCGCTTCGTCCGGGTCAGTTCCAGTCCATCAATTTCCGCTGGGAATCCGGCGATATTTTAAAATGTTTTTTCTATTATGGCACACACTGATTTGACGCGATTTTTTGACAGTGCTATATTGAATTGAGAACAAGGGGGTTAGATTAATGAATACCAATGCTTCAATGATAGACCGATTCTTCGCGGTTATTTTGGATTTTTTAACTTTTTTGGGACTTGCCAGCGGAATCGCAATGCTGACATTCTCTTTCTCGGAAATTGATACTGAAGTTGAAGAAGCAGTGCTCTCCAGAAATCAACTGATCAAACTTCTTATTGTTATGGTCGTTACCTACTTCGTACTGGATGTTCTTCTTGTAAGGATCTTTGCGACGACACCCGGAAAACTTGCTCTGAACTGTGATGTGGATTTCCATAGAGGAAACTCGATGATCTACTGCATCCTCCGCAGCTTCTTCAAGGTGATCTGCCTGTTTACGGTCATTCCGGCGATCTTCTCCTACCTCTCCGGATCTTCTAATGTGGACTCGCAGACGTATCACGACCGCATTGCAAAAACGAATGTTACCAATACAACGAGAATGCCCCGCTTCGTCGGTGTGCTTATCGTTCTCGTTTCCATTGCGCTTCTGGTGTTCTTCATCGTCAACCATCATAACGTGCTCGGTCTGAACATCAAGCTCGGTCTTTCCGACTTCAAAATCTTCAAGTTCTGATCAGGAAGATTGAATCTTTTTTACAATTCTGTGAAGTGGTTTTTTGCACTTGTTATTTTGTCAAATACATGGTATTATCTTCACAGAAAGACGGAAAGATTATCCGGATTTTGTAACTACAAGAATGGCCATCTGATTTGTTCAGATGGTTATTTTTGTATATAGCGGAAATACTGATTTTTCACATAAAAAAGAGACTGTCCGAAGGCAGTCTCTTTTGGCTTTTTATGTTTGCTTTAGAAGAATCGGGAAGTCTTAATCGACCTTTGTGACCCAGCCGAATTTGTCTTCCACTTTTCCGCTCTGGATACCTGTGATAGTATCGTAGAATTTCTGTGTGATCGGACCGATCTCACCATTGTTGATGTTGATGACAGTATCTTCATACTTGAGCTCACCAACAGGGGAAACAACAGCAGCTGTACCGCAGCCGAAGCACTCCTGCATGCGGCCGGATTTACCAGCTTCGATGACTTCGTCGATGGAGATCTTTCTCTCTTCAACTTCCAGTCCCATATCCTTCGCGATCTCGATGCAGGATCTTCTTGTGATACCCGGCAGGATGGAACCTGCAGCCAGGGAAGGAGTAACGAGCTTGTTGTCGATGATGAACATGATGTTCATGGCGCCAACTTCTTCGATATACTTCTGTTCAACACCATCGAGCCAGAGTACCTGCTCGTAACCGGAGTCATGAGCGATGGTCTGTGCGATCAGGGAGCAGCCGTAGTTACCGGCGCACTTTGTAAAGCCTGTACCGCCACGGACAGCACGAACATATTTATCTTCTACATAGATCTTTACCGGTTTGATACCGTGTGCATAGTAAGCACCGGAAGGTGAGAGCAGGATGAAGAACTTGTATGTGTTGGAAGCGCGAACTCCGAGGTACGGGTCGGTCGCAATAACGAACGGACGGATGTACATGGACTCACCCTTGCCGGACGGGATCCAGTCTTTATCAAGCTCTACGAGTTTCTTGGTTGCATGTACGCAGAAATCAACATCGACCTTCGGGATAACGAGACGGTCATTACTGTTGTTCATACGCTCGAAGTTGCAAGCCGGACGGAAAAGGTTGATGGAACCATCTTCGCACTTATATGCTTTCAGACCTTCGAATACTGCCTGACCATAGTGGAATACCATAGCGGAAGGCTCGATCTCGAAAGGACCATATGGAACGATTCTCGGATTGATCCAGCCCTGACCCTCTACATAGTCCATGACGAACATGTGGTCAGAAAAGATGTGTCCGAAAGGCAGCGGCTGACCCGGCTGCGGTTTCTGTCTTGGTGAGGTTGTCTTAGTAACCGTAATTTCTGGGAACATAATTATCCTCCTACATAACTTATAATTTTCTGACTTTGATTATAGTCCCTTTTTTTCGTTGTGGGACACGGATTTTGCGAAAATGGCAAAAATGTCCCTTTTCGTAAAGAAATATGCCACGTTTGCGATGCGGAGACAGACTTTTGATCAGTTGAAGCGGAAGTTGTTTTCGATGTAAAATGGGAAAAGATGGAAACGGGCTCGATCGGGAGGAAAGATCATATTTATGCGGCTGACACATGCGGATATCGTAGATTCATCCTTTTTGCTTCAAAGGAATAGGACGCTGACCATAGAAAACGGTATGATCTCGGCGATCTCTGAGAATTCTGATTCCGGATCCGGCGGAAGCGATGAATATGACCTTTCGGGCTTTACCCTTATTCCCGGTTTTATTGATCTTCATATCCATGGTGCACTGGGAGCAGACACTTCCGATGGCGATGTGGAGGGACTACGAAGGATCTCTCTTTACCTTGCAGGAAAAGGGGTGACATCGTTTTGCCCGACGACCATGATGATCCCGAAAGAAAAACTGATCCGGGTACTTCGCGCGGCCGATGCTTTTAGGAAAGAAGATGCGGTGGGGGCAAGAATGCTGGGAGTACGCCTGGAAGGTCCTTTCCTGTCGAAAGAAAAATGCGGCGTGCAGAACACGGACTATGCGATGGAACCTTCTTCGGAGTATGTGAAGGAGATCCTTGAAGGGCTTCCCGATGATCTTATTTCTATCATCGATATTACACCGGAACTTCCAGGGACCAGTGCTTTTGTATCAGAAATGAAGGATAGATATGTCTTGTCTGCGGCACACACGGCTGCGTCTTACGATGTTTGTAAAGCATCGATCGCTGAAGGGATCAGACACGGAACGCACCTATTCAATGCGATGGAGCCTCTTTCCCACCATGCCCCGGGAAGTGTTGGTGCGCTTCTTGAAGATCCAAGCGTGACATGTGAACTTATATGTGACGGGATGCATGTCCATACGGCTGTTCTGAAGATCGCCCTTGCCGTACTTGGTGAAGACCGGGCTGTAGTCGTCTCGGATGCGATGCGCGCGGCAGGTATGCCGGACGGGGAATACGATCTCGGCGGTACGATGGTTCATGTGAAAGAGGGAAGGACTGACTTCGGAAATGGCAGACTGGCCGGATCAACTACGGATATTCATGCGGAATTCCTAAAACTGCTGGATCTTAAGATCCCGTTTACCACGGCGCTAAGAGCGTGCACTATTAATCCTGCAAAAGTACTTCATATCGATCAGATGACCGGGTCGATCGAAGCAGGGAAATACGCGGATCTGGTAGCACTTGATGAGGAATACCGCATACGCAAAGTCTTTGTAAAGGGGAATCTGGTGTATGAAAAGTGAGAATAGTATGATGGGACCACTCCTGTTCTCCGGGATCGATGAAGATACAAAAGCATCACTCGAGTCTCTTGGAAGAATCAAGAACTGGAGCCGTGGAGAACTGATCGTTTCCGAAGGGGATGTGTGCAAGGGACTATATATTATCCTCAAGGGTTTCGCGGCGGTTCAGAAATATACACCCGCGGGCGATTATTCAACGATTTGCCTTCTGCATGATGGCGACTGCTTCGGAGAAGAAATCGTATGCTCGAAAGAGAAAAAATACATATCCGCGCTAGAAGCGGTCTCTGATGTAAAGATCCTTTTCCTTCCGACAGCACCGTTCGTAAGTAGTATGGAGTCCTCTCCCAAATTGAGAGAGAACTTCCATCTTGTGATCAGCAGAAGATTTGCCTCTCTGGAGAGGATGATCACGATCCTTTCGCAGAAAACCGTGCGTCAGAAGATATCTTATTATCTGATTTTCCTTTCTGATGAACAGAAGTCCGAGCGCGTGGAACTGCCAGTGTCCAAAGAAGTGATCGCGAAACTTCTTGCGATCCCGAGACAGAGCTTTTCCAGAGAACTCTCGCAGATGGTAACTGAAGAAAAGATTTCTGTATCCGGAAGAGTGATCGAGATCAAGGATATGCCCTCGATGAAAAAAGAGATCGGAGAAGCGTAGATCTTTCCATCCGTTTTCGCTGTTACTTATGCATCTCGCCATATTAGAACTGTATGTGCTATAATAAATAGAATTGATCAAGAGGGGGATGCATAATGTTCGAGAATTTCACAGATTTTATCCGTGAAGTCTTTTCCAGTTTGGACAGCGGTTACATGTTCTTTGGCGGACCGCTGGATCTTGTACGCTATGTCATCGATATCCTTCTTGTTACCTTCGTTCTTTACAGTATTCTCCGTATTATCCGGGATACCCGCGCATGGCAGCTTCTGAAGGGTGTACTTCTTATTCTGGCATTTGTCCTGGTCTGCAGTTTCCTCGGCCTGGAAATGGTGGGATATATCTTCAACAAATTGCTGTATATCATCGCGATCCTGTTTGTCGTCATATTCCAGCCGGAACTTCGTCATGCTCTGGAGACAGTAGGCCTTAAGTCTTTCTCGTCTTTTTCCAATGTAATTCTCAATGATGACTCGGATGAACAGCTGAAATATGTTTCTATGGTCGATGAGATCGTGAAGGCATGTACCGAGATGAGTAAGACGTATACCGGTGCGATCATGATATTGGAAAGATCTACTAAGCTCTCCGAGCTTCTGAAGCAGGAGAATGTTGTTCGTCTGGATTCTTCTGTTACGAACTCGATGCTGCAGTCGATCTTCTACAAAGGATCGCCGATGCATGATGGTGCGCTTCTGATCCGTGATGGAAGGATCATCGCTGCCAGATGCCATGTTCCGCTGTCAGAGACACTACATATGATCGAGAGATACGGAACCAGACACAGAGCGGCAGTCGGTGCCAGTGAGATCGGTGATACGATCGCTGTCGTTGTCTCGGAAGAGAGAGGAACGATCTCCGTAGCCGTTGACGGTACTCTCTATGAGATGAAGGACGGACAGGATCTTCGTAAAAATCTCTTCTATCTGCTTGGCATTACATCCGGCTCCACAAGTAAGCTTGCTATTCGCGGCAAGAAACATAATAAGAAAAACTCGAAGAAGAATGCTGCGATTGCAGCATCTGTCGAAGAACCGGTCACTGCTTTTTCCGTTGCTGCATCCTCCAGAGATGCTTCCGATGATGAGCGCGATGACGAGACGGTTCCCAGTGTGGCAAGGAAGATGAATAAGGCGAAGAAGAAAAAGCGTTCTGCAAGTCCGCTTCTGCTTCTGATCTCTTTTATTTTCTCTCTTATGCTGTGGATGTATATCCAGGTTACGACCAATCCTGTTACTGAGAAGACATTTACGCTTCAGCTTCAGTATGAGAATTCCGATGTAATGACGGAGAAAAACCTGTCCTCACAGTATCCGATGCAGAATGTCACGGTGCGTATCGTCGGACGTAAGAATGTTATCGATAACCTGACGGCATCTGATCTTTCGGCATATGTGGATATGGCAAACGTTGACTCGACCGGTTCTGTCCGTCTGAAGGTCAATGTGAAGTGCGATGAGCGTGTTTACTTCCGTGTGGCGATGCAGCGTCCGGAGGATATCCCGATCTCTGTTTATACACTGGAGTCGGAAGAATAATATCAGAGACCTGTGATCGTATCGATCGCCTGCTCGATGCACTCTGCGATCGAGAAATTCCGAAAACAAGCAATACGGCCGAGAAGATGCAGAGAAGGGCATTCTTTTGCAAGGAGAGCGTACTTCTTGTATTGTTCTCTGCTTTCGTCATTGATCACCGGTTCAAAAGGTTCGGCGATTCCTTTGATCAAAGGGACATACGGAGACTCCAGCATAAGACTGGTCTGTCCGCTGATATCCTGTAAAGTCATGTATTTGCTCTCCGTAATGCGGATGAATTCTTTGCTTTTCGGAGTCAGCAATACAGCGCATTCATTCTGAAAATCTGTATCGATATCCTGGAAGGAGACTCTGCAGGTACGGTAAGGCAGTGCCCCATAGCGATAGTCGAAGAATATGTCGAGCGACGGCGTGTATACGATCGGTCCTCTGAAGGGAACACCATCAAGAAGGATCGTCGAGTTATCCTGATGTACAGCGATTCGGGAAAGAGCATTGGTGTTCAGAAAAACGCTGATCGCAGGATGATCGATCATGTGCTCCATAATAGACATGAAGCCCTGCATCGGCATAGCCTGGATGCTGTCGGTATAATAGCAGTCATCGTTTCCGATATCTACATATGCATCATTGGTATAAGAATCATCCGCAGGAATAAACGAACTTCCTTCTACCAAATTAATGTTCTGAGTAAGAATGTTCTCGATGATAAAACGTCCGAGATCGATGAGCTTGGTATCATGTGAATCGATCAGACGATCGACAGAGATACGCTTCACACCCGGAAAAGCAGCGGAAAGACGCGACAGAAGAGCATCTGCCTGTCTGTTGCCGAAGATCGACTGGAGTGAATTTGCATTGAGCGGAAGAGGGACCATCTTATTCTGATAAGAAAGGAAAACCCGATGGTTGTAAGGAAAGAATGCACCGAACCGCTTGATGAACTGATACACTTTTTCGTTATCGGTATGAAATACGGAAGGCCCGCGGGACTGTACACGAATACCATTCGGACGGACTTCTTCAAATAAAGATCCGCCGATGTGGGATTCGCCCTCGAAACAAGTGACTGTATATCCGGATTCGGCAAGCAGACGGGCTGCAGAACAGCCTGAAATACCAAGTCCGATCACTATCGCTTCCTTCGTAGCCACAAAAACATCCCCTTATGGAAAATTAATATAATTCTAAACGATTCTCTTTGAAAATTCAAAACCTTTTTACATAAATTTGCGCCGTTCGGACTGCTACAGGAAATGTCCGAATCTGTAATAAAGGATACGCAAAGATGTAAATTATCTGCTACATGTGCTGTGTTAGAATCTAACATGAAAGTTTATGTTTGAAGGGAAATGCCTATGAATAGCGCAGATGATAAACTGAATCATGGACCGGAGAAAGCTCCGCAGAATGGTATTCCGGATCTGAGCGATCTGATGAATAAGGGGAATATGGCTCCGGAGCAGACAGAAGCACTGGATCTTTCATCACTTATGAGTGAGATCCGCCGTGTTCCTTCTCAAGGCGCGCCGACATCCTTGAATCATACGCCTTCAAAAGAACCCGCCCCGGCGGCACCTGCGCGTGCACCTGAACATGTAGAGCCGAGACGTCCTGCCGCAATGGCCTCCGGGAGACCGGTACAGAACAGGCCGGCGCAAAGACCGAATAATAATACCAGAAGAAGATTGAAAGATCCGAAGCTGGAGGCGAGAAGAAGACTTGTTTCCATTATTCTGGCAACGACGATCGTTTTAGTGCTCGCTGCCATCGGCACGGGAATCTTTTTTGCAATTTCACATTTTACATCCAAGTCAAAAGATACATCGAATGCTTCGAATACGACTACCACAGCAACTTCTGCATCTCAGACCTCTTCAGTGACGCAGGAAACTGAGAGTACGACCACCGAAGAGACAACGCCGGCACCAACACCGACACCTGCGGCAACTCCTTTCCCGGCCGGCGGACCGGCACTTACCGGTTACACTGTTGTAATCGATCCGGGTCATCAGGCACAGGCGAATAAAGAACCGGAAGTAATGTCATCCTCCATGGGTGGATCTAAAGACAGATCTGCACAGGGATTTATCGGCACTGTCACAGGGAAAGATGAATCGGAGATCAATCTGGAAACGGCACTTCTTATGAAAGAATATCTCGAATCTCTGGGGTGTGAAGTTTTCCTGACGCGTGAGACGAATGATGTCGATATTTCGAATAAAGAACGTGCTGAATTTGCAGTAGAACATGATCCGGATCTCTTTATTCGTCTTTACTGTAATGCTGCTAACGATTCGAAAGCAAGCGGCTGTGAAGTGATCGTTCCTTCTTCCGGCAAATATGCGCAGCAGCTTCCTGCCTGGGGAGAGAAACTCGGTAAGACGATCGAAACTAAGACGGGCAGTGCTTTTGTAGGATGCAAAGCAAGTGGAAACTATACCGGTTTGAACTGGGCGTCTTCGGTTCCTTCCTTCATGATCCGTATGGGTTACCTGACAAACAGCGATGATGAGGCGAAACTTCAGGATGCGGATCAGCAGTTTAAGATGTGTCAGGCGATCGCTGATTTTGTTTCTACGATGGAGAAACACTGATAATTTGTTGTCGATTCGTCTTTTGTGGTAAAATAAATCAGTTAAACTGATTTGGAGGCTTCATAGTGAAGAGACAAAGACTTGTAGCGATCATATGTGTCATACTTTGTATTGCGCTTCTGCCTTCCTGTAAGCTGCGCCGTAAACAAAAAGCTACAGAGAGTGAAGAAGAGGAATCTCTCGAGGATGATGAGACGGAGGATACTTCTGAGGATACTTCTTCTGAGCCGGAGCAAACTTCCTTTGCATATTTTATGAATGTAGCTTCGCTGGATCAGTTTATCAGTGATGGCTATATCTTTGCGGAAAATGTTCCTGTACCTACTCCGACTCCGATACCCGTAAATCAGACTTCACTTGGTCTGACAAATGATGATGACGGATATTTCAGCGGACCTCTGGAAAATGCCACTGTTGTTGATAATGAGTATTTCCGCTTCACGATCATCAGCGCTGAAGCAACTCCGGATGGATATATCGTAAAGTCGGAATTTGAAAACAAATCAGATGTTGCTTATACGCTTTATCTCCGTAATCCGATCTTCAATAATGAGTGCAATGACAGAGTGTACTATACGGATGTGATCAACGCGCATTCGGTACTGGAAGATGAGACGAATTTTATCCAGTGCTTCGAGAATTATGATGGTTCGGTGCCGACACGTATCTCATTCCTGATACTTGCAATACCTGCCTCGGATAATCAGATAGCTGTTCTTGCCGATCCGGTGAATCAGCTGAACTATATTCCTGTAAATATCTTCCCGCAGGGGGAAGATGCTTTCCATTATGAAGAGCAGGAACTGCCGCCAGAATCGTCGATCATGTATGATACGGAAGGCGCACAGTTCATTATAGATTCTTTTGAGGTTTCCGATACGCGGTTTAGTGTGTACTATACATTCATCAATAAAACGACCGACTATCTTCAGTTCCTTCTGAATGATGGTGAGATCATGCTCGATAAGATGATGTTTAAAGCAGGAAACCAGGCGATCTATGTCCCGCCTTATGGAAGACAGACAGGGGTATTCTCGGTACTTGCGGATGACATAAAGGCAGCGGGTATGGATATTAATCAGATCAAGCTTGTTTCTTTGTCGTTGAAGGCAAATTCCCTGAACGATGTGGAACATGGCATAAAAGTCCTCTGGGAGACTATTGTGAAAAAAGAAGTTGAACTGGGTTGATTCTTACAAAATAAATAAAAGAAAAGGAAAAAGAAGAAAATGGGTTTGTTTGACAAAAAGAACAATAAAGTAGAGAGAAATGAAGAGGAGCAGCAGGTAGATGCTAAGATCAAGTATCCTTTTCTTACGATCCTTGTCGAAGAAGTTCTCTCTATGACGTCCACGGAGGTTTCCATTATCGGAAACGTACGTGGAGATACGCTTACTTCTGGACAGGAACTCTATCTTCTCGGACGGAATAATAAATCGATCAAGACCAAGGCGCTTCGTGTCGAGGATACTCTGATGAGTAAGATGCCGAAAGCGGAAGTCGGAGAAAACGTCTCTGTTGTTCTGGAAGGCCTTCGTCAGAGTGACGTCGATAAGTTTGATGTTTTGTCCGCTGTGAATTCTCTCGATGCGGAAGTAGATCCTTCTACAGAGCCGGTAAATCCGTATCTTACAGGCATGCTCCGTGAAGCAAAGAGACTTCAGGAAGAAAAAGATTTTATGGGACGTCTTGTCGAGAATATTGCGACAGAGGCGAAGTTCCTCTCACCATGCATGCATCAGCCGGGTAATGAAGAGGATGAGTCTAAGGTAGGTGTCGCGCTTCTTCGTGGAAAAGACGGGAAGAATTATCTGGCGGCTTTTACCGATTCCCATGAGCTGGAACTGATGGATGATCTTCCGGAAAAACTGATCCAGCCGATCGACTTTGCCAGGATCATGCTCATTATAAAGCAGGCTCCGGTAGATGGACTTCTGATCAATCCGAAGACGGAAGGCTTTGTGATCACTACTACGCTTCTTGAAGCTTTGTCCATGCATAAGCGCAAGATCAACAGCCATATCCGCGAGCAGAAACTTGATCCTCAGCAGCCGGTGATGCTCGCTGTTCCGAAGGAGGAAAACCTTCCGAAGGATCTTTTTGATGCGCTTTCCGAACATATGAAGAAAGAACCGCGTATCCTTCGTGCATGGTATGGTCTGATGGTATTCCCGAAGGATGAAACAAAGTCGCACCTGATCATCATCGATACACTGGAAGAAGCGCCGGAAGTCTTTGGCGGCGTCGGCGATGCGGCCAGACCTTTCCTGAATGATATGCAGCTGAATATGCAGGCTGCGGCGAGAGTCGGGCAGATGACCGAGAATCTTGTTCTCTTTTATGAAAGAGCCGATGATATCGTAGTCTGACCAGTAAATTCGATAAAAAAGAGAGTGCCTGAGGAAGATAAGAACCTCAGGCACTCTTTCTTTTTGTTTGTCTGGTGGAGGCGAGGAGAATCGAACTCCTGTCCGAAACCACGTCAACAAGGACATCTCCGGGTGCAGTCCGTGTTTGGAGTATTCCCCTCGATCACGTTCCCGCGGACAGGAAGAGATCTCCGGTAGCTTCATAGATACATCTCCGGCTCAAAGCTTTGCCGAAGGCGTGGTCCCGTTTAACCTGCCGACAGGTAAGGTCTGTCATCTGACATCTCCGGTCCGGCCGACAGATAGACCGGGGAGATGGTAGCTAAATTAAGCAGCTACGAGTTGTGTGTTGTTTGCAATTACTTGCATTTCTCGTTTTTTTAAGAGGCCAACGAGAATCCTCTACCCGCTTTCCAAGTCTCCACGACCCCGTCGAAACCAGTGCGCCCCCACATGTACAACTCTCAAACATGTGTGTATGATTCGAGATTATACAAAAACTAAAATTGAATAGCAATAGCCTGAAAGGATTATCACTAGACATTTACAAGTGATATAATAAAGGATACGAAATAAGAAATTCTTGATGAGGAGACGAGGTATGGCTTCGGAATATGTTTCTTCTTTGATGAGTAAACTCTCTGTGAAACAGAAAGCTTCTCTTTGTTCCGGAAGTGATTTCTGGCGGACGCAAAGGCTTCCGATCAATAATGTTCCATCGATCATGATGACGGATGGGCCGCATGGACTTCGTAAGCAGGAGTCAGTGGAAGGTAGAAGTGGCGGAGGAGACAGCCGCGAAGCTACTTGTTTTCCGCCGGCTGCGACTACCGCGAATTCTTTTAATGTAGAGCTGATGAATGCCATCGGACGCGCCATCGGTGAGGAAGCGATAGATCAGGATGTTTCTATCGTTTTAGGGCCGGCGATCAATATCAAGCGTTCTCCTCTTTGCGGAAGAAACTTCGAGTATGTATCTGAAGATCCTTATCTTGCCGGTAAAATGGGTGCAGCATGGGTCAAAGGCGTTCAGAGCATGGGCGTTGGTACTTCTGTAAAGCATTTTGCTGCAAACAGTCAGGAAAAATCACGCCTTATCAATGATTCGATCGTTGATGAACGTGCGCTTCGTGAGATATATCTTTCTGCTTTTGAAACTGTGGTGAAGGAAGCGCAGCCGTGGACGGTAATGGGCGCATATAACCGGTTAAACGGCACATACTGCTGCGAAAACAGAAGATTGCTTACGGATATCCTTCGTGATGAGTGGGGATTCGAAGGTGTTGTTATGAGTGACTGGGGCGCTACAAATAACCGCCTCGATGCACTTGCTGCCGGACTTGATCTGGAGATGCCGACTTCCATTGGAGAGCGCGACCGCTTGATCTGTGAAGCGATCGAATCCGGAAAACTTCCGGTGGCGCTTCTTGACCGGGCAGTGGAGCGTCTTTTAACGATGATCGAAAAAGGCATGAATAAGCCGGGACCGACATCCTCCCCGTATATGAACCATAGAATCCTCGCGAAGCAGGCATTTGAAGAGTCTGCAGTGCTTCTGAAAAATGACGGACTCCTTCCGATCAAAGAAGGAAAGAGCGTGGCAGTTCTTGGCGCAATGGCGAAACATACAAGATTCCAGGGCGGCGGAAGTTCACATATCCATCCGACGAATGTCGCAGATGCTTTTAGCGGATTCTCGGAAACTTCCGGAAACTTTGTTTATGAGCCCGGGTATTCTCTTGAAGGAGAAGAGGTTGATGAGAAACTGCTGAATGCTGCTGTTGAAGCTGCGCAGAATAAGGATATCGTCATCGTCTTTGTCGGACTTCCAGATAGCTTTGAATCGGAGTCCTTTGACCGTACTCATATGAACCTGCCGCAATCCCATACACGGCTGATCGAGGAGGTCGTCCGCAAGAACAGCAATGTGTGTGTGGTCGTCTATGCTGGTTCTCCGATCGAGATGCCGTGGGTATCTCAGGTGAGATCGATCCTGATGGCATATCTTCCGGGACAAGAAGGTGCGGGAAGTATTGCCGATATTCTTTACGGAAAAGTGAATCCGTCCGGAAAACTGGCGGAGACTTTCCCGCTGAAACTGACGGATACGCCTACATATCTCTATTTTGGCGAGTCAAGACAGACTCTGTATAGTGAGAGCGTCTATGTCGGATACCGTTATTATGATGCAGCGAATATGCCGGTGCTTTTCCCGTTTGGACACGGCCTTTCGTATTCATCGTATTCTTATGGGGATATCAGTCTTACATCTTCGGATATCAAAGAAGGAGATCCGCTTACAGTCTCGATCAATATTACAAACATCAGTGATTTTGACGGAAAAGAAGCTGTTCAGCTTTACATCGCTCCGCCGAAGTCGAAGATCTATAAGCCGGTGCGCCAGCTGGCTGCATTTAAGAAAGTCTTTATCCAGCGTGGAGAGACGAGAACAGTAGAGTTTCAGCTCGATAAGCGTGCTTTTGCATATTACAATACACAGATCGGTGACTGGCATGTGGAATCCGGTACATATAAGATCGAGATCGGTGCATCTTCAAGAGATATCCGTGCAGTACGTGAGATCAATGTGACCTCTTCCAGACCGGAAGTCGAGGCCCCTGATTATACAGCAAAAGCGCCGCAGTACTATAATCTGGATGTTCAGACGAAGATCTTCGATAAGAAGCAATTTGAATCGGTGTACGGTAAACCGATCGAAGACGAGAAGCCTCCGAAGAAAGGCGAGTTTACACTGAATTCCGCGCTGGAAGATCTTCGTAACGGAAATCTGAAGAGCAAATTGTTCTACAGAAGCATGATGCGTGGTATCAAGAAGAGAAATAAGAAAGAGACGCAGGAGCACCTCCGAAGAATGAATGTTGTTATGACAAGAGAGATGCCGCTTCGTACTGTGGCTTCCTTCTCGTTAGGTAAAATTACGATCGAGCAGATGGATGCTCTGATCATGATTTTTAACGGGCATTTCTTTAAGGGAATGGCGCGTCTGAGAAAGGCGAAAAAGAGGAAGAAAGACCTGTCTTTTCTCTGATTTTCCGGGCTGCTTCAAAATTGTTTCCATGACTTCTTCAAAATGAAATATCTCTGATACATGAAGAAGTCAGCACCGTGCTACAATAACGTTAACAAACTGCATTTCTATGCGGATTTTTAACGGAGAGAAGCATGACGCAACTGCCAGCGCAAGGATATTTCTATCCATATGATTCGATGGACGAACTCTATGCGGAGAAACAGCCGCCGGAGTTTGGACGTCTGTCATCTGTTTGGAAACTGGATCTTCCGAACTGGCGCTTTTTCCATGCAAAAACGAAAGAAGATATCCCTGAGAGCTGGACAGAAACAGAATTCGATGATGAATCCTGGGATCTGATCAACGTACCGAGTGTTTGGCAGATGCAGGGATATGGATATCCGAGTGAACTCGTATATGAGAAGAATGCTCTCCTGAAGAAAAAGACATCTAAACTCCAGCAGAGACTGGCGGATGATGCGGGTATGGAGAACACGAATGACTATGGTCTTTATCGTGTCTGGGTAAATCTTCCGGAACAGTTTATACACCGTTTCGTCTATTTTGTATCCGATGGTATTGTCGGTCATTATTCCATCAGCATCAACGGTAAGCATATTTCCTCGTCGCGAAGCACTTTCTCGACGACCAAGTGCCTGCTGAATGAAGCACTTCATGAGGGCGCGAATCTGATCTCGATTGCAGTAAGAAGATTCGATATGAGGATGGAGAAGGGGAAACTGAAGAAGAATGTCCGTGCTCAGGGCGCCTTCGGATTCTCCGGTCTGTTCCGTCTTCCTTATCTGATTGCGGAATCGGATGTGGAGATCTCTTCTGTACGTCTGTTTTCATCCTTCCTTACCGATACCCTGGCAAAGGATGTTGTCCCGAAGACTGCTCTGGTATCGAGTCTTTACCGCTCGGATAATGAGGATCAGCTTACGGACCGAGAGAAGGAGACCTTAAGTGACGCGGAGATCAGAAGAGATGCCGGCCTGAATGTGGAAGTGGAGCTCTTTAATCATCTTCCTTATGATGTTCAGGTTACGATCAACTGCCGTCTTATGGAAGCCAGAGATGAGTATGATCTTTATAATCTCCCGGAACACCGTCTTTCCCAGCGAAAAGAACTCACTGACACCATTCCGAAGGAAGGTGTCAAGATCATGGGAACGGAATTTTATGCGAAACTTGTTCTTCCATGGACAGATCAGACTCCGAATATGTACGATCTGATCATTGAAGTGAGAAATAATAAGGATGAAGTTATCTGTGTGAAGAAACAGCGATTCGGTTTCCGTACGATCACATATTCTGAGAGCATCATCCATATCAACGATATTGCAGTACCGCTTCATGGCGTGAAGTATTACGAGTTTGATCCGGAGAATGGAATATCCGTTCCGCTCGAAAGATTCCGTCAGGATATCCTCATGATGAAGAGTGCAAATATCAATACGATCTATGTAGTTCATCATCCGACAGATTCGAGATTCTTTGATCTGTGCGATGAATACGGAATGTATGTGATACTTCAGTCCGCGGCTGCTATTTTGCCTCAGACGGTGTATTCTCTTATAAATCATCCGTGTATCATCATGTGGTCGATGACTGGTAAGAGATTTGAAGAAAATGCATATCTTGAAGTAAAACAGAGGATCAATGCTTTTGATGCGAAGCGTCCTCTTTACTGCGAGATCGATAAGACCGGAAATGTTTCTGATATGCCGCCGTTCCCGAATAAGGCAGGAATGATATTCGGTGAGTGGTGCGATCTTTGTGTGAACAGACGATATCTGAAGAGTAAGCTGAAAGAGGATAAGGTCCTCTTTGAGTCGATCCTGGCAAGACCGAGAAGAGATGAGGATACCATGGATCTGAAGTATATTCACCAGGGAGATCTGGTCGAGTACTCAGAGCAGATCGGTGTATCTATCGCTCAGGGTATCGTAGATGCCAACAGAAGACCTCATCCGATCTTTTTCGAAGTGAAGAAACAGTGCGAGGGGATCAAGATATTCTCTTCTGCGGAAGATCCTTCCAGTCTGAATATTCATAATGTTCTTCAGTTTGGGGCGACTCCCTCGATAGAACTGAAGTGGCAGCTGCTTCTTGGCGGTGTGCGCCTCACGGGCGGTTCCGGAATCGTTCCTCCGATCCCGCCAATGGGTAACCGCGCTCTGCAGTTCCCGTTTAAAGTAGGAGATTTTCTGACGTCTTCATGGGCGGAACAGTACCCGAAGGCAGTAGAAGTTTATAATCAGGCAGTTTGTAAAGAACTGCTTCTGGATATTCGTCTTACTCTGGAAAATGACTCCTCGTATGCGCGTGCCGGTTTTGAGCTTGCTTTTTATCAGCAGGTGCTGGTGGATGAAGTTTTTGATCCTTCGTCCAAGGATGCCCTTAATACAGAGACAGAGGATGGATCGATCCAGATCATTGATGCATCTGCGCTGGAGAGCAGCCTGATCCTGGATGAGAAGAAGCCGGCTGTACAGATGCTGACTTCTCCGGCATTCCTTTTCGCGCAGACAAAGCATGTTCGCTATGGATTCAGCCGTCATGAAGGTGGTCTTTGCTCTGTTAAGATCGAGGGAAAAGAGTATTTCGACGGACTTCTGGAACCCAGCTTTTATCGTGCCGCATCTAATATCGACCGTGCAGATAAGTCGTATGTTCTTTCCCAGACGGTATTCTCTCATGAGACGGACTGGAGAACGATCCAGAGTGAGATACGCTTCATAGGAAGCTTCTATGAGATGGATGGTGATGACTTCCATCTTATCAGTAAATATACTTCAAATGGTATGAAAGGACCGCTCCTGGTTCACTACCGTGTTAAGCCGGATGGCCGTCTGATGGCAACGATCGAGTTTGTTCCGAAATTTGATCTTGTTCGCTATGGTTTCCGTGTTCCAATCGATCCAAGTGCACATATCGGATGGTATGGAAGAGGAAACGGTGAGTCCTATGTCGATCGAAAGGAATCCCAGAGGCTCGGCTGGTTCACTTCTCTGGACAGCCCGCTGTATCACGAGTATGCCCGTCCTTCGGAGAATGGTGCACATACAGATACGAAGTATCTTCTGCTTCAGCTGGATGATATTAAGGGCCTCGGCATCAGAAAGAATAAGATGGATACATTCTCCTTCTCGTGTCTTCCCTATATGCCAGAAGATCTCGATGATTGCTCACATCAGGAACTGATCGAGTCCGACGGACGGATTCATCTGTATCTTGACTTCTATATGAAAGGGGTCGAAAGAGGCCCGGATATCCTCGACCGGCATAAGGTGGCGAAGAACACGCGGTATGAGGAAACTATTGAATTTGCTCCAAAACTCTAATTTCACTATATGAAGAGGGTCTTCGACGTAAGTCGGAGGCCCTTTTTATTTTCTGTGTTTATCTAAAATGGAGAATAGATCTTTACGCTCTTTGGCGGTCAGGTCACGGTATTGCCCGACCGGAAGCGTGCCAAGGGAGATATTCAGGATCCGGATGCGCTTAAGCCGTACTACCTTATATCCCAGATACTCACACATTCTTCTGATCTGGCGGTTCAATCCCTGATTCAATATGATGTGAAAAGAACTCTTTCCGGAAAGTTTTACTTTACATGGGAGAGTCACGGTATTAAGGATCGGAAGGCCGCCTTCCATTTTTCTTTTAAAATCTTCATCGACCGGTTTATCTACTGTAACGACATATTCTTTATCATGGCGTCCCTCAGCGCGAAGAAGACGGTTCACAATATCACCGTCATTCGTCAGAAGGATCAGTCCCGTGGAGTTCTTGTCGAGTCTGCCGATAGGGAAGATGCGCTGCGGATAATGGATATAATCGATGATATTATCTTTATCTCTTTTATCAGTGGTGCAGGTGATCCCAAGAGGTTTGTGAAAAGCGATATATACATGATCGTCTGTCGGAATAACAGGTTTGCCGTTTACAAGTACGACCTGCCCGGGGAATACCTGGGAACCGGATACGGCAGTTTCACCATCGATCGTAACGCAGCCAGCTTCCACGTACTCGTCCGCCTTTCTTCTGGAACAGAATCCGCTGGCGCTGATGTACTTATTGATACGGACCGAGTCTTTGGAATCGGCAGAAGAAGTCGTGTTTAAGCTGTTATCCATGGTATTCTCCGATCAATACCAGACGGAGCCGGTAACGCGCTTCAGTGTGAAGGTGAAGGTCGTACCTTCGCCATATTCGCTCTGCACAGTAATGGTCTCACCCATGTAGCTGAGAAGCTCTTTGGCTATAGCAAGTCCCAGACCGGTACCTTTCTTACCACGGGCACGGTCTGCTTTATAGAAGCGGTCGAAGATATGATCTATATCATATTCATGGATACCTTGTCCTGTATCGATAACAGAAACAAGAACCTGATCTGTCTCATCACTGTACTCAGTGGAGATCGTGATGCTTCCTCCTGCAGGTGTGTACTTCTTCGCATTATCGAGAAGAATAACGATGATCTGCTCTACACGGTCCGGGTTACCCATAACGGTCGGAAGCGGTCCGGTCTTATATTCCACGGAGAAATTAAGCTCGGCATCCTCCATGACCGGCTTAAACTTCGTCTCGAATTCGGACAGAAGTTTATTTAAGTCGAACGGGAAGGTCTTAAATGCGAGCGTTCTCGCCTGAAGTCTGGACAGCTCAAGCATGTCGTCGATCAGTCGGGAAAGACGCATTGTCTCGTGGAGAATGATGCCATAGTATCTCTGACGGTCTTCCTCTTTCTTAACCATGCCGTCTGCGAGCGGCTCGACGAGACCGCGCATGGCGGTGAGAGGCGTACGGAGCTCGTGGGATACGTTGGCGACGTAATCACGTCTTGTCTGCTCGAGACGCTCCTGCTCGGAGATGTCCCGGAAGAATCCTGTAGCACCGATGATCGCTTTTTCATTATCTTTGATCGGCACGATCGTGGAAGAGTATGCGCAGTCTTTTGCCTCGATCGTACGCTCGTAAGTCTCGCCTGTTTTCAGACAGTTTTCAAAATCCTCCCAGACTTCTTCAAAAGGGATCAGCTGCAGTTTCTCGGTGAAAAGGTTCTTTCTCGGTACCTTTTCGAAAAGCGTCGCAATCGCATTATTGGAGTAGTCCGGCTGAAGATCTTTGTTGACGGAAACGATACCTTCGGAAATGATATCGAAGATCTCTTTGAGTCGGTTACGCTCTGTGGTAACGCTGGTGATGGATTTTGAAAGCTTCTCGGCAAGTTCATTTACCGATGCGGCCAGATCACCGATCTCGCCTTTGGTCTTATCATTCGCTCGGATGGAGAAGTCTCCGCGTCCAAGTGCATTTGCTACATCCGTGACACGGTTTAGAGGACGGATCAGACGTTTGCTGGCAAAGTACACCGGGATGAGCATAAAGAGTGATACCAGAAGCGTGGAAAGGATCAGTACCTGACTGAAGCCGGTGATCATCGATGGAGCCGCGCTGATGCGGTCGCCGATGATGAGGTATCCATACATCTTGCTTTCTGTCTGCACGGGAACCTGAATTACCCGTATGGTTTCATCATTGCTCTTCAGGTTGCCGCGGATATTCTTGTTATCCGTGTTATTCAACATATTCGTCGTGCAGAAAACATCGATCGCACTCAGCAGATGAAGATCATCTTCGGTTTGAGGATTGGAAGAGGAGATGATCTTTCCGTCTGCATCATAAAAAAGGAAGAATGTGCCCAGAACATCGTGTGATGCATAACCTGCGCTGACATTCTTCAGTTTCCGGATGATTTCGCTATCAGAAAGTGTAGTGTCCTGCTCTATATACGTACGGAAGAAAGACGACATGGAACGAGCCTTGTCGATCATGAGTTCTTCGGTGTTGTCTTTGGACACCTCTCCCGCCGCATAGTTAAAAAGCGTAGCAGAAAGAAGTGCCGATGCGCAGAGCGCTACCAGCACCAGAAAAATCATCTTGCGTAGAAAGAGACTACGGAACATTACGAGTTGACCTCAAACTTATAACCTACGCCGTACACGGTGATAAGAGACCACGGAGCACCTTCATAATAGATCTTCTGACGGATACGCTTGATGTGGGTATCTACGGTACGTGTATCTCCGAAATAATCATAGCCCCAGATCAGAGAAAGGATCTGCTCACGATCCATTACCTGACCGATGTGGGAAGCAAGAAGATGCAGGATCTCAACTTCCTTCGGCGTGCAGGGAACGAGCTCGCCTTTGACCTTGACCTGATAGTTATCCAGATTGATCTCCAGTCCCTCAAAGCGCAGAAGAGATGTATTCTCCTGAGGCTCATTGATACGGCGGAGTACAGCCTTGATACGGGCAATAACTTCTCTCGGAGAGAAGGGCTTCACGATATAGTCATCCGCACCGAGCTCCAGACCAAGAACACGGTCGATCTCCTCACCCTTCGCGGTAAGGATGATGATCGGAGTGGATAATGTCTTTCTGATCTCGCGGCATACTTCGATACCGGTCTTTTCCGGCATCATGACGTCGAGTATGATCAGATCCGGCTTATCGGAAGCGACATGTGCAAGAGCATCGCGTCCGTCGTAAGCGCTGGAATATGTAAAGTGTTCATTTTCAAAATACAGACCCAGGGACTCATGTACGACCGGGTCGTCATCGCAGATTAAAATATGAGGAGCAGTAGCCATTCGATTTACCTCTTTTATTAGCAACATTACATCTATTATAATCTAAAAATCGATTTACAAACAAACTTTTTTCAAATACAAGAAAATGCTATACTGATACCAAGTGTCGATGCGTCCGGTAAAGGCACAATCTTCGAAGGAAATGAACGGAAAAAAGATATGTTTTTAGCGGATAGATGGCAGGATTTCGAATTACTCTACTGTGGTGAGGGGGAGAAATACGAACGTTGGGGAGATATTTATCTTCAGCGTCCGGATCCGCAGGCGATCTGGCCGAAGACCGGGTATTCCGGCATGCAGGAAAAGCACTGGCCGAAGCCACATGCAGTCTATCACAGAAGTGAGAGCGGAGGAGGCCACTGGAGCAAGGAAAAACCAATGCCACAGAAGTGGAAGATCCACTACGATGCAGTAGGACGTCCGCTGACTTTTATCATCGAACCGACAAGCTTCAAGCACACGGGACTTTTCCCGGAACAGGCAGCCAATTGGGATTTCTGCGGAAACCTCATCAAAAAGGCTGTTGAGCAGGGAAGAAAACCACGCATTCTCAATCTTTTTGCATATACGGGCGGAGCGACGATGGCTTTTGCAGCAGCAGGTGCGGCTGAAGTCGTGCATGTCGATGCCAGCAAGGGTATGGTACAGCGCGCCAAAGAAAACATGGTGGCCAGCGGTCTGGAGGACTGTTATATCCGTTTTATTGTGGAAGATTGCGGAAGATTTGTCGAAAGAGAGATCCGAAGAGGAAGAAAATACGATGGCATCATCATGGATCCGCCGGCATACGGCAGAGGTCCGTCCGGAGAGATGTGGAAGCTTGAAGATGCGCTTTTCCCACTGGTGGAGAAGTGTGAGCAGCTCATCTCGGATGATCCGCTTTTCTTCCTGATCAATTCCTATACTACGGGACTTTCTTCGATGGTCATCGAAGATATCCTGCGTCTGGCGGTCAAGTCAAAGCATGGTGGCAAAGTCATCTCGGAGGAACTGGGACTTCCTTGCACGAAGATGGACGCGGTCCTTCCTTGTGGAAGTACCGGAAGATGGACGAAAGAGGAGATCTGAGATGGAGAAGTATCCCGAGATCCTCTTTGAGGACAACCACCTTCTGGTGGCGGTCAAGCCGGCGGGAATACTCTCGCAGAGCGACACGACGGGGGCCCCGGATATGCTTACTCTTTTAAAGGCATATCTGGTGGAGAAATATAACAAACCGGGAGAAGCCTATCTGGGGCTTCTTCACAGACTGGACCGTCCTGTTTGCGGCGTGATGGTCTTCGCCAAGACCAGTAAATGCGCAGGAAGGATCAGCGAACAGATCCGGAACAGGACAGTAAAGAAGAAGTACCGCGCGATCGTGTATGGTGCTTTTGAAGAGAAAAAAGGTGAAGTCAGATCGTATCTTCTGAAGAATAGTAAGACCAATCTGGTGGATGTTTTTCAGAACAGGGCGGATGCGCCCAAAGACGCAAAGGAGTGCTCTCTGGACTACGAAGTCATTGGAGAGGGAAGGATCGCAGGGGTACCGGTATCGCTTCTTTCGATCGATCTTCACACGGGGCGGTCTCATCAGATCCGCGCCCAGCTCTCGTCGATCGGACATCCGATCGTCGGAGACCGTAAATACGGGAAAGGACCGAACCGGTTTTCCGGGGATATCCTTCTTCAGTCCTACCATCTTGAGGTGGACCATCCCGTATCGCATGAGAGAATGGTATTTGAGATACCGCTCTCCGGCGAAGAACCCTGGAATCAATTTGCAAAGGAGTGAGGTAATGGCGGAAGAATTTGTAATCACGAAAGAACAAAGAGATGAGAATCAAAAGAAGATCACGGAGCTTCTTTTATCAACCAAACGTCCCGGCATGGAGCGGCTCGTCGAGTGGATCGTTACGAAGACGGATTTTTTTACCGCGCCGGCATCCACGAAATACCATCTGAATTGTGAAGGCGGCCTGGCACTTCACAGCCTTCACGTGTATCAGCGCCTTTCCGAAAAAGTGGCAGCGGGACTTATTAAAATCGAGCAGGATACAGTGATCATCACATCGCTCCTGCATGATCTGTGTAAAGTGAATTTTTATGTGAAAGAAACTAAAAACGTAAAGGAGGGTACCAAGATCAACCAGTACGGCAAGGAAGTTGCCAACTGGGTAGAAAAAGAAGTGTGGGGGATCAAGGATTCTTTCCCGGTAGGCCACGGAGAGAAATCCTGCTGGTATATCCAGAACTTTATCCGTCTCAAAGCGGAAGAATATGCCATGATCCGGCTGCACATGGGACCGGATAAGAACACTTACCCGGATCCGTTTTCCGAGACAGCAAAGATTTATCCATCAGTAGTGGCTATTTTTACATCAGACATCGAATCAGCATACATTTTGGAGGAAAAACAATGATCTATTACGTGGACCAGAACACAAAATCCCAGGGCTGCGGTACGAAGGACCATCCGTTCCTTACGATCTCCGCAGCAGCGAAAGTCGCAAAACCGGGTGATGAAGTACTCGTCATGCCGGGGGTATATCGCGAATATGTCGATCCTGCGAATGCGGGAACAGAAGATGCCCGCATCACATACCGTTCCGTCGAGCCTTTAAAGGCTGTCATTACAGGTGCCGAGATCGTGAAGGGCTGGGAGAAATATAAGGGAAAGACCTGGAAAGTCGAGATCGATAACGGGATCTTCGGATCTTATAACCCATACGATACAAGGATCGGCGGCGACTGGTATTTCTGGCACCGTCATCCGCATACAGGATGCGTCTATATCAATGATGTCGCACTCTATGAGGCAGACACACTGGAAGACTGCTTAAAGGGCGAGAAGGATCCCGCTTCCTGGGAGCCGGAAAACTCCACACGTAAGTGGTACTGCGAGCAGAAAGACGCAAAGACCGTAATCTACGCGAACTTCCAGGGAAAAGATCCGAATAAGGCCAAGGTCGAGATCAATGTAAGAAGAAACTGCTTCTTCCCGAGTAAGACCGGTGTCGGATATATCACACTTTCCGGATTCACCGTGAATAAGGCTGCGACCACATGGGCACCGCCGGCGGCATTCCAGGATGGTATGATCGGCCCGCACTGGAGTAAGGGCTGGATCATCGAGGATTGCGAAGTTAGCCACAGCCGCTGCTGCGGTATTTCTCTGGGTAAGTATCTCGATCCGGAGAATGACCACTATTTCACAAAATACAGAGTGAAGAGCCCGACACAGATGGAGCGTGACGCTGTCTGCCGTGGCCAGTATCACGGATGGCTCAAGGAGAACATCGGATCTCATATCGTCCGCCGCTGCCATATCCATCACTGCGAGCAGACCGGTATCGTCGGAAGAATGGGCTGCGTTTTCTCGATCATCGAGGATAACCACATCCACAACATCAATAATATGATGGAGGTCGGCGGCGCTGAGATCGCCGGTATCAAGCTTCATGCCGCGATCGACGTTATCATGAGAAGAAACCACGTGCATCACTGTACAATGGGTCTTTGGTGCGACTGGCAGGCACAGGGTACGATCCTCTCGCAGAACCTTCTGCACGATAACCATACCCCGTCCTTTGCCAAGCGGATCCCGGGTACCATCATGAGCCAGGATATTTTCATCGAGGTTGGTCATGGCCCGACGCTCGTAGATAACAACATCATGCTCAGTAAGGCATCTCTCCGTCTCGCGACAGAGGGCGTCGCTGTAGTGAATAACCTGATCTGCGGTGCGTTCCAGGCGATCGGAGAAGGTACGGATGAATTCGTATCCGGGAAGAACCAGCCCCGCTATACACCGTATCATTTCCCACACAGAACAGAAGTCATGGGCTTCATGAGTATCCTGCACGGCGATGACCGTTTCTATAACAACATCATCATCCAGAAGTGGCCGATCGAAGAATGCCCGAAGGATGAGAACCCGATGTTCTTTGATAAGCAGGAAGCAGGCACATTCCAGTTCGATGAGTATCCGACCTACAAAGAGTGGATCGATTCGTTCCATCTGGATGAGCCGATGGCCTATGAGCATAAGATCATGGAGAAGCATTTCCAGCATCTGCCGGTATGGATCGACAGCAATGTCTATTTCAATGGCGCGAAGCCGTGGAAAAAGGAGAGAAACAAGCTTGTTGTCAAGAGATTTAAGGCAACCGCAGATGTTGTCGAGAGAAACGGCAAGTATGTCCTGGTCACCAATATTTTCAGCAAGGTGAAGGATCTGCCGTGCGGTATCATCAATACAGACATTCTCGGAAAGGCATTCCAGCCGGAGCAGAGATTCGAGAATACAGATGGTTCCGATATTGTATTTAACTACGATTATTTCGGAAAAGACCGTGGCGTGACAACGATCGCGGGTCCTTTTGCCGAGGCAAAGGAAGAATACATTCTGTAACTTCTGCTTAAATGCGAAATGAAAGGACGTTCCCGTCTCTAAAACAAGTGGCGGGAACGTTTTTTTGTCATTTTTGACGAAATTCTCCTTATAATATAAAAAATATACTCACAAATGGCTTCGTATGTTATAATGACGGGAGCTTTTGGAAAAGTAGAGGTTTTACTATGTATAAAAAAGTATCGCCGGATATGAAGTTTATCGATCGCGAGAAGGAAGTACTGGCTTTCTGGAAAGCAAATGACATCCAGAAGAAGTCGATCCGTCCGGAAAAGGACGGAACTCCTAATTTTACGCTGTATGACGGCCCGCCGACAGCAAACGGCAAGCCGCACATCGGACATATTAAGACCCGTGTAATTAAGGACGTCGTTCCGAGATACCATACCATGAAGGGTGAGCACGTTCAGTTTAAGGCGGGCTGGGATACACACGGCCTTCCGGTTGAGCTGGAAGTAGAGAAGATGCTCGGTATCAACGGTAAGCCTCAGATCGAGGAATACGGTGTAGAGCCATTCATCAAAAAGTGTAAGGAATCTGTCTGGAAGTATAAGGAAGAATGGGAGCAGATGTCTGACCGTGTAGGTTTCTGGGCAGACATGGAGCACCCGTATGTAACATACGACAACACATACATCGAGTCCGAGTGGTGGGCGCTGAAGACTCTGTGGGATAAGGGAATGCTCTATAAAGGCCATAAGATCGTTCCTTACTGCCCGAGATGCGGTACTGCGCTTTCGAGCCACGAGGTTGCTCAGGGATATAAGGCGGTAAAAGAGAACTCCGTATTCGTACGCTTTAAGACAGTAGGCGAAGAGGATACCTACTTCGCAGCATGGACGACCACACCGTGGACACTTCCGTCCAACGTCGCTCTCTGCGTAAGCCCGACGGATGAGTATGTGAAGATCGCTGTCCCGAAGGATCTTGACGGTACAGAGAAGAAGGTCATGTACTATATGGCCGGATGCCTCGTCCCGCAGCTCTTTGATGAGTATGAGATCATCGAGAGATATCAGGGAACCGATCTTGTCGGAAAGAAATATGAATCCCTCTTCCCGTATTCGGAAGATGAAGTGAAAAAGAGCAGAAAAGAAGCCTTCAAGGTTTGTGCGGACAGCTACGTTACGATGAGTGACGGTACCGGTATCGTTCATATCGCACCGGCATTTGGTGAAGATGACGCCCGTGTCGGCCGTGACAATGACCTGCCGTTCGTACAGCTCGTTAAGGAAGACGGTACGCTTCCGGAGGCATGTGATGAATTTGCCGGCCTTTTCGTAAAAGATGCGGATCCGCTCATCATCAAAAAACTTAACATGGAAGGCAAGCTCCTGAAGAAGATGCCTTATGAGCATGACTATCCGTTCTGCTGGAGATGCGATACTCCGCTCATCTACTATGCAAGATCTTCCTGGTTCATCGCTATGACAAAGGTCAAGGATGCCCTCGTGAAGAGCAACCGTATGGCGAACTGGTATCCGGAAACGATCCGTGACGGCCGTATGGGCAACTTCCTTGAGAACGTTGTTGACTGGGGTATCTCCCGTGAGCGTTACTGGGGTACGCCGCTTCCGGTATGGGAGTGTGAATGCGGACACCGTGAGTGCATCGGTTCTATCGAAGAACTGAAGGCAAAATCTACCGACTGCCCGGATGAGATCGAGCTGCATAAGCCTTATGTAGATAATGTACATGTTACATGTGAGAAGTGCGGCAAGCCGATGACACGTGTTTCTGAGGTTATCGACTGCTGGTTCGACAGTGGTGCGATGCCGTTTGCCCAGTTCCACTATCCTTTCGAGAACAAGGAGTTCTTCGAGTCTCACTATCCGTGCCAGTTCATCTCTGAGGCACTTGACCAGACACGTGGATGGTTCTATTCGCTTCTTGCGATCAGCACACAGCTGTTCGGCAGATCTCCGTTTGAGAACGTCATCGTTATGGGTCTCGTTCAGGATAAGGACGGTATCAAGATGAGTAAGCATAAGGGCAACGTTGTTGACCCGTGGGATATCCTGAACCGTCAGGGCGCCGATGCGGCAAGATGGTACTTCTACAGTGCCAATGCACCGTGGCTGCCGTCCCGTTTCGACCATAGCAACGTGGATAAGATCCTCGGTAAGTTCATGGGTACGCTCTGGAATACATATTCCTTCTATATCCTCTATGCGGAGATCGATCAGTTCGATCCGACCAAGTACTCTCTCGAGTACGATAAGCTCTCCGTTATGGATAAGTGGATCCTGTCCAGACTCGCTTCTCTGGAGAAGATCGTAGATAGCAAGATGCAGGGCTATGACATCACCGGTGCCTCCCGTCTGATGGAGACATTTGTAGATGACCTGTCGAACTGGTATGTACGCCGCGGCCGTGAAAGATACTGGGGCGGAGATATGACACAGGATAAGATCAATGCTTTCATGACGCTTTATACTGCTCTCGAGCAGTTCACACGTCTTGCCGCTCCGTTTATCCCGTTCATGACAGAGTCCATCTACCAGAACCTCGTTCGTTCTGTGGATGAGAATGCTCCGATGTCGATCCATATGTGCGACTATCCGGTAGCAAATGAGGCCTGGATCAATGAGGAACTCGAGCGTAACATGGATGATGTCCAGCAGATCGTTACTCTTGCACTTTCCTGCCGCCAGCAGGCAAATCTCAAGATCCGTCAGCCGCTCAGCAAACTCTATGCTGTTTGTGAGGATGAGCTTCCTGAGGAGTACCAGTCGATCATCAAAGAAGAACTGAATGTGCACGAAGTCGTTTTCCTGAAGGATGCTTCGACACTTCTGGATTATAAGTTTAAGCCGCAGCTGAGAACTCTCGGAAGAAAACTCGGCGCGAAGCTCAATGCTGCCAAGGAAGTCATCGCGGCTCTCCCGGGTAAGGAGACCATGGCTGCTCTTGAGGCAGATGGCAAGATCACGATCGAAGTCGAAGGCGAGTCTTTCGAGCTCCTGACAGAAGATCTCCTGGTTGAGAACGTTCAGCCGGAAGGCCTCTCCACGCAGGCAGATAAGGGCTTCACAGTATCCCTGGATACAAAGCTTGATGATGCGCTGATCGAAGAAGGCTTCGTCCGTGAGATCGTTTCCAAGATCCAGAATCAGAGAAAGAGCTCCGGATTTGAGGTTACAGACCGTATCACTGTGAAGTATTCCTGTGATGAGAAACTGAAGAACGTATTTGCCAAGTATGGCGATCAGATCGCTAAGGATGTCCTTGCTACGGAGATCTCGGAAGGTTCCGATGATGATTCCAAGGAATGGGATATCAACGGTGAGAAAGTAAAGCTTTCTCTTGCCAAGGTGTAATACTGTAAGTTAGGAAGAAGATATGTTATTTAGAATTTTACAATCGGATGCACCTATGTCTGAAAAGATCATCGAGCTGACCTTGATGATCATGGTGCTTTCGTTTACATTCTCTGTCCATGAATTCATGCATGCATGGGTCGCGGAAAAGATGGGGGATGACACGCCGAGAAGACAGGGCAGGATCACGCTGAACCCGCTGGCGCATTTTGATCCTCTGGGAACCATTATGCTCCTTTTTGCCGGGTTCGGCTGGGCGAAGCCTGTCCAGTATAATCCTAATAACCTGAAGAAATTTAAAAGATCTACTTGTGAGCGGCTTATCAGCCTGGCGGGTGTTTTCGCAAACTATGTGACAGCGGTCATTTCCTCTTTGCTTATGGTCTTTGTCCTGGCATTCTTTGTAAAGAACCCCACAACCAGCAGAGGCGCGGCTCTTGCGGAAACGGTCCTTATTGAGTTCATCTATTACTTAAGAGAATATGGATTCCTTTTCATGGCGTTCAATCTTATTCCGATTCCGCCACTGGATGGATACCGTTTCCTTTCCACATATATTCCGTATAAGTGGAGACAGACCTTTGAATCGATTTCCCAGTATAGCTACTATATATTCTTCGCACTGATCATGATGGACCGTTTCACGGACGTCAGTATCCTCCAGAAACTCGTTTACTGGATCGCGTTCCCGTTCCGATGGCCGATCGACAAGATCTGCGGACAGCTCCTTTGGAATTTAGTCGGAAAAACATTAATCATATAAAGAGGTAAACATGGAAAACAAAATCGTACTTTCAGGAACACGTCCTACAGGAAATATCCACCTGGGCAACTATTTCGGCGCGATCGAGAACTGGGTCCGCCTTCAGGATCAGTATGAGTGCTATTTCTTTATCGCAGACTGGCACGCGCTGACTACAGGTTATGCCGATACGGATGTTCTTCGTAAGAATACACTGGGTCTTCTTGCGGATATTCTCGCAAGCGGTGTGGATCCGGAAAAAGCAACGATCTTCCTGCAGTCTGATGTAAAGCAACACGCAGAGCTTTACCTGCTTCTCGGTATGAATACTCCGCTTTCCTGGCTGGAAAGATGCCCGACATACAAGGACATGATCGCGAACATGTCTTCCGAAAAAGATATCATGACATACGGTTTCTTAGGTTATCCGGTCCTTATGGCAGCAGATATCCTGATGTATCGTGCCAACTACGTACCGGTCGGTGAAGACCAGCAGGCACATCTGGAGATCACACGTGAACTGGCACGCCGCTTTAATTATCTTTATAAGTCTGAAGTTCTTCCGGAGCCGCAGCCACTTTTCACAAAGGCGAAGGTCCTTCCGGGAACTGATGGAAGAAAGATGAGTAAGAGCTACGGAAATACGATCGCTCTCGCGGATACACCGGAAGACGTAAAGAAAAAGGTCATGAGCATGATCACAGATCCGGCCCGTATCAGAAAAGATGACCCGGGTCATCCGGATGTCTGCACCGTCTATGCTTTTCATAAGGTATTCAATGAGGATAAGGTCCCGGAGATCACCGAACAGTGCAAGGGCGGTTGCATCGGATGCGTTGCCTGCAAGAAGATGCTTCAGGAGAAGATCGCCGAGTTCCATACTCCGATCTACGAGAAGAGAACTGCACTCCTTCAGGACGAGCCGAAGCTTCTTGAGATCCTGCAAAAGGGTAGAGAAAAGGCAAGCAAGAAGGCCGAAGAAACGATCCGTGAAGTAAGAAAAGCCGTCATGATCGGCTTTGATCCGGAAAAATGATTGAAACAGCTTGAGGTAGGAAACAGTGGCAGCATTGGAGAATCCACAAGTCAGACTTCGTAAGTTTGAAGGTCCGCTGGACCTTCTGTTTCATTTGATCGAAAAAAACGATATCGATATTTACGATATCCCGATCGCGGAAGTGACCGACCAGTATATGGAATACCTCGATAAGATGAATTCCCTGGATATGGAAGTAGCTTCGGAATTTCTTCTGATGGCGGCGACACTTGTGCATATCAAGTCCAGGATGCTTCTTCCGGATAGAAATATCAGTGATGGTACTTCTGAACCGGATCCGAGAGAAGAACTGGTGGTCAAGCTTCTCGAATACCGCCGCTGTAAGATGCTTGCATCAGATCTTAAGGACCGGTATCGTGATTATTCCAACTGTATGTATCGTGTTCCGCAGACACCGGCCTCCCTGGGAATTGAGGTCAAGAGTGCACCTGCTCCGGTCGATGAAGAAGAATTAAAAAAGGGAATCGAAGATGTCTGCAAGCGTAATAAGATCCGTTTTGCAGATATTGCTTCCCGAATTACGCATATCTTGAAGAGAGATAAATTTTCCATTCGTGATAAAATAAGATTTGTGTGGGATAACATCAAAGGGAAGGGAAAAGTGTTTTTTCATGAACTGTTTCCTGCGCATAAAGTCGAGAAAATGGACCGGATCGTCGGTTTTCTGGCTGTTCTTGAGCTCCTTCGCGGTGATCAGATCGTTGCCGAGCAGGAGAAGCCTTTCGATGTAATACAGATCGAGACCAAGAAGAACGAGCTGGACGAAGAGAGATTCGGACTGGATAGAAGCCAGGAGTCAAAGGAGCTTGCCGCGTATGACTGAATCGTACGAGCATGAAAACAAGATCACCGTACAGGAACTGCCTGCCGCGCTGGAGGCAGTGCTTTTTGCGCATGGTGATCCAATCTCCGTTGACCGGCTCTGCGAGATCACCCAGATGCCGAAAGAAGCGGTCGAAGAGACACTCGAGCGTATGATAAAGGATTATGAGACCAACCCGTGGGGCGGACTTCTGATCCGTAAAGCGGATGATGCCTATGTGATGTGCACCAAGCCGTCGATGAAACCGGTCCTGGAGCGCCTGTATGCACCGAGGACCCGTCCTCCGATGTCGCAGGCGACCTATGAGACTTTAGCCGTTATCGCGTATAATCAGCCGGTCACCAGAGCGCAGATCGAAGCGGTAAGAGGAGTCAGTTCCGACTCCATCGTCAGCCGTCTGATCGAGCGTGGTCTTGTGGAAGAATGCGGAACTCTCGAGGCACCGGGGCGCCCGGCGCTTTTTCGGACGACACAGCAGTTCCTGCTTGAGTTTGGTATCTCGTCTGTATCTGAAATGCCGGCGATGGAACTTATGATGTATAAGACGATCCGCGATCTTCAGGATTCCCTGGAAGAAGCGGCAGGAAATAAAGATGACCGACAGATCTCCATTGAGAACTGGATGGACGGTCAAAAAGGGGAGGAATGATTCATGACGGAGGATAAAAGAAGCGAATCCTTATCTAGTGTTGTCGAGCGGATCACCGAATCGATGGACTCGATGAGTAAAGGCCAGAAGGCGATTGCGAAGTATATCCTTGCGAACTATGAAACTGCGGCTTATATGACCGCTGCCAAGCTCGGAGAAACCACCGGAGTCAGTGAATCTACTGTCGTACGTTTCTCGATGGAGCTCGGCTATGAAGGATATCCGCATTTTCAAAAAGCACTGCAGGAAGAACTGAAGGTCAAGCTTACCTCGGTACAGCGCCTCAATGCCGCCAGCCGTTTCTCGGATGATGCATCTATCGTCAAGTCGATCCTTCAGGCGGATATCGACAGCCTGAAATATACATATGAGAATATGGATGAAGATGCCTTCAGTAAAGCGGTATCTACGATCCTTGATGCGAAGAAGATCTATATCATGGGACTTCGAAGCTCATCGCCGCTTTCGTCCTTTATGCATTTTTATATGACCCCGCTCTTTGATGATGTGCGTCATATTCACAGCAATAGCGCAAATGAAGTATTTGAGCAGATCCTTCCGATCGGCCCGGGAGATGTTATGATCGGCATCAGTTTCCCGAGATACTCCAGCAGAACGATCCAGTCGATGCAGTATGCACGTTCCCGTGGCGCATCCGTTATCGTTATTACGGATAAGGCGGATACACCGATGACGGAGTATGCGGATGTGGCTCTGTTTGCCCGTTCGGATATGGCATCCTTTGTTGATTCCCTGACGGCACCGCTTTCCCTGATCAATGCGCTTCTTGTTGCTCTAGGTATGCATAGAAAAGCACACATTGAGGAATCCTTTGAAGCTCTCGAGCGTCTATGGAAAGAGTATAAGGTCTATGATACGGGAAAAGACAGAAACGAGCCTTCTGTAGATGATAAGGAGGATGAGGAAATATGAAAGAACTCATTGCCAGCAGTAAACTTACAGCTTCCGCTTCGATCCGGATCGCCCTTACGAATTCCAGAGAAGAAGAAGCGGATCTCAAGGAAGCGCTTAAAGCGGAGAAAATAAGTGCGACTGCCGCGGATTTCGGTGGAGAATTTATCTCTTCTGTAAGTAAGATCATCGAAAGATGTGTTGTTGCCGCTCAGCGTGAAGGAATCATCGGCAACAATCATAATGAAGAGGGTGCGCTTGCCGGTGCGGCAAGAGAGGCGATCTCTCAGATCACATCCAAGGCAATCGGCCTGAATGTCGGTGGAAAGATCGGTATTGCACGTTATAACGACCATATCAGCGTATGTGTATATTTCGGTATCGGACTTTTGCATCTCAATGAGATCGCGATCGGTCTGGGTCACCGTGCCATTTAAGTATTTAGGAGGAAATGAAAATGAGTGAGTATTATCAGATTGCTGTTGACGGCCCTTCCGGCTCCGGAAAATCCACACTGGCTAAAGGTGTTGCGAAGAAGCTCGGGATCCTTTATCTCGATACCGGTGCTATGTACCGTGCATGCGGTCTTAAGGCATTAAAGAGCGGTATCGGTACGAAGGATAAGGATGCTGTCGAGAAGATGATGCAGGATATCAGAATCGATATCACTCATGAAGACGGTTCCCAGCATGTATGGCTGGATGGTGAAGATGTTTCATCTGATATCCGTACTCCTGAAGTATCCATGGCGGCATCGGATGTTTCTGCGATCCCGTGTGTTCGCGAAGCGATGGTCGATCTTCAGAGAAAGATTTCCGAAGGCAAAAATGTAATTCTTGACGGCCGTGATATCGGATCCAAGGTTTTCCCGAACGCGAAGTATAAGTTTTTCCTTGTCGCTTCGGCGGAAGAGCGCGCGAGAAGAAGACTTCTTGAACTCCAGGAAAAAGGAAATACTGAAGTGACATACGAAGAAGTCTTAAGTGACATTGAAAAAAGAGATCTTCAGGACAGTACCCGTGCTGCATCTCCGCTGGTCAAGGTCGAGGATGCGATCGAGATCGATACTACTAAGATCGATATTGAAGCTACGCAGGATCTTCTTCTTTCATATATTAAAGAATGAAGGATATACGGAAGGATTGACGAATTGAGCAGCTGGACGATCGAACTTGCGAAATCATCAGGATTCTGTTTCGGCGTGGAAAACGCCGTAACGACAGCTTATTCCGTGATCAAAGACTACCCGGGCAGGAAGATCTACATGCTCGGAGAGATCACGCATAATGAGACGGTCGTGTCTGATCTTCTTTCTTCCGGGATGATTCTCGTTCACGATCCTTCGGAAGTGGAAGAGGGCAGCGTGGTTCTGATCCGGGCCCACGGCGTTACGCCGCAGGTCATGGAAGACCTGAAAAGCAGAAACTGCGAGATCATCGACTGTACGTGTCCTTTCGTAAATAAGATCCATAAGATCGTAAATAAGGCAGGACAGGAAGGCCATCCGGTATATATCACCGGTACGAAAGGCCATCCGGAAGTCGTCGGTATCTGCGGTGAAAGCACGCATCCCGTGACAGTTATATCGTCTTTAGAGGAGTGTAAAGCCCTTCCTGAAATTGAATCTGACTCCGTTTGGGTGTCCCAAACAACATTTTCCAGTAAAGTTTTCCAAGAAATTTGTGAATTCGTGCAGAAAAAAATTGCAAATGATCAAATTTTTGGTACAATATGTTATACGACTGAAAATAGGCAGAGAGAATCTGCGGATCTGGCAGGGCTTTCCGATGTTATGATCGTCATAGGATCGAAGACCAGCTCAAATACAAAGAAACTTTATGACATATGTTCAGATCGTTGTGCGCTGACTTATCTTGTCGGTGGCGCCGATGAAGTTTTACCCCTGCTTCCTATGTGGAGGGAAAGCAAGGTGAAGCGGATCGGAGTTACGGCAGGGGCATCAACGCCGGTGAGTATTATCAGGGAGGTTATCCAAACCATGAGTGAAAACGGGGTAAACACGAATCCAGAGTCTAACGACATCAATTTTGGCGATTACATTGAAAGCATTCCACAGCTTCGAAAGAACGCTACAGTGAAGGGAGCAATCACGACCTGCGACAGTGATTTCGTATATGTAGATGTCCATGATAAGTCGGAAGGCAAGATTCCAAGAAGTGAGTTTGAACCTGATTTTGACTTTGAAGCGGCAGTTGAAGAGCACAGAGAGATTGAAGTGTACGTAAAGAGCATCCGCAATACTGACATGGGAAAAGAGATCATTCTTTCCAAGTCTCATGTGGATTTCAGCAAGAATAAAGCAGAAATCGAAGCGGCTTACGAGAATAAGACGCCGGTTACAGTTAAGATCACAAACGTTGTTAAAGATGGTGTTATCGCTAGCTACGGCGGAGTTGACATCTACATTCACAGAACACAGCTTGAGCTGAATGTTGTAAACGATCTTGAAGCTTACAAGGGTAAGACGATCGAGATCCTTATCACACAGTTCGATCCGGACAAGCGCCGTCTGAGAGTTTCCGGTTCCAGAAGAACACTTCTCAACAATGAGCGTAAGGCAAAGGCTGAGGAAGTATGGAGCGGAATCGAGAAGGATAAGGAGTACGATGGTGTTGTAAGATCTCTTACAGACTTCGGTGCATTCGTTGACATCGGTGGTGTTGATGGTCTCATCCACGTATCCGAGCTGTCCTGGAATCACATCCATCATCCGTCCGAGGTTCTTTCCGTTGGTGATCAGGTTCATGTATATGTTAAGGATTTTGATCCGGAGAAGAAGAGAATCTCTCTCGGTTATAAGAAGGCTGAGGACGATCCGTTCTATAACATCGACGAGCGTATCCCGGTAGGTTCTATCGTTCGCGGTAAGGTCGTTCGTATGTTCCAGTTCGGTGCATTCGTAGAGCTTGAGCCGAATCTCGATGCTCTGTGCCATGTTTCCCAGATCTCCGATGTACGCCTGAATAAGCCTCAGGATGTTCTGAAGGAAGGTATGGAAGTTGAGGCGAAGGTCCTCGATGTTAATCCGACAGCACGTCGTATCAGCATCTCCATCAAGGAAGTTGCTCCGATCAATCCGGAACCGAAGGATGAGGAAGAAGCTGCTCCTGTAGAGGAAGTTAAGGAAGAGGCTCCTGTAGTAGAAGCTCCTGTAGAAGCTGCTCCGGCTGCTGAAGAGGCTGCTCCGGTTGAAGAGTAATCTTCAAATCTGATCTTGGATTAAATTCAAAGCCGTTCCGATTTCGGAACGGCTTTTTCTTTGTCCAAACGAATTGTTTTCTGCAACAGAGAAAAAATATCAATAATTTGACATTGACGCTAATCAATAGGAATCATTTGATAATCAAAACTCTTGAAAATGCGACTAAAACGGATTTGATAAAATCATCCGATTTCTGTCGCCATATTACAATTATGTCACATTTGTTTTCAAGGGGGTGAAGGTACGATATAATTATGATGTAATGATATTGGATATAACCTGGTTGGAGGACATGTTGAAAAAGAATTCGAAGAAAATCGGACCAAATGAAGAACTGAGAAGCAGAATGACTCAGCGTCATCTGCATCGCGGACTGAAGATGTCATCGATCATCATGGTGGTATCTATGGTTACTGTGCTTTTTCCTATAGTTCCGCTCGGACATGCTTCGGATACATATCTTTCCGTTCCATCTGAAGAAACGATGCAGGCTTCTGCCGCCGGTTCGGCGAGAGTAGTTCAACTGAAGTATTCACCTGAGTCGGAAATGAAACTGACCTCTGATCCGCTTGTACATGATACATATATTATTTCCGAGCACAGTAACCGCGATGGTGTTGCTGTTGAAATGCTCGATGTGGCTGCCTTTGCTCCTAAGGATGAAGTGGTGTATGCGCTGAGAGCGATGACCGTTCATTCTTCTCCTGCTTCGGATGCGGAAGTCATTGATACTCTTCAGTATGCAGATATGGTGAAGCGTATCGGTATGGGATCTGCCTGGTCGTATATCGCTTTTGAGACCGAGGAAGGTCAGGTTACCGGATATGTTCTTTCTGATAATTTGACTTTGGAAGCGGTAGCCACGCCTACACCGACTCCGGAGCCTACTCCCTCTCCATCACCGGAACCGACACCGAAGAAGCAGAAGACTCCGACTCCTACACCGGAGAAAAAAGAAGAGGTAAAAACTACCCCGAAGCCGAAGGCATCCCCGACGCCGACGCCTGCTCCGAAGTTTACCGAAAAAGAGATGAGCGGTACATTCTATTCCAATGGTGAAGTGAATGTCAGATCCGGTCCGAGCACAGATGATGCTATTGTCCGTAAACTTGCACGAAATGACAAAGTGAAAGTTGTCGCCAAGACGAGTAACGGCTGGTATAAGCTTTCCGATGGAGGATATGTAAGATCAGATCTTGTAAGAGCAAATCTCGAAACATCCGAACCGAGTCAGAAAGATGAACCGACATCTCCTACGACGACGCGGCCGAATTCAAAAGTGGATGAACCTTCTGAGCCGTCCGCACCGGCAACACCGACCCCGGCTCCGGCAAAGCGCAATATTCCTGATCCGAGTTCCTGTGATCTTCTCACGTATGCCAGAGCATTTATCGGAATTCCGTATGTATATACGGGAGCATCGCTTCAGGGTCTGGACTGTTCCGGCTTCGTAATGTATGTATATGCCCGGTATTATGGTATTTCACTCCCGCATCAGTCGGCATCTATTGCAACACTGGGTACCGATGTAACGAATCAGGAGCTGAAAGCCGGAGATGTTATCTGTCACGACTACGACGGTAATGGAAGAGTCGATCATGTCAGCCTTTATTGTGGCGGTGGAGTCGTGATCCATGCATCGACCAGCCGCGGCGGTATTGTGGAAGATTATGTTCCGATGTCCTGCGTCGTCAGTGTAAGAAGATTCATCTAAATCATTATCCGATTATAATATTGCCAAGCTTTTCCAGTGCCTCTTCGTACATCGGTACGAGGAGGTACAGATTTTCTTTCAGGATGCTTTCATTGGCCTGATGGCACTGATCTTTTCCCCAGGAGAGCTGAGGACCAAATGCAACGATATTCGGCATGGTACGTGCGTATGTTCCTCCGCCGATAGCAATAGGTGCGGATTCCTCTTTAAGTGCAGAAGCTCTGCTGTCCGCTTCATCCGGAGAATAGGAGAACTGCTCCCGGTAGCTGTTAAAGATCTCTGTAAGAACGGATATTTGTCTGGATTCTTTATCCTTGAAAAGCGGCGGCTGAACAGAATCATCTACTACCTTTACGCCAAATTCCGAAGCAGCCTCAAGAAGCTTGGAACGGACAGCTTCCTCGGAAAGAGTTACCGGGAAGCGGATATCCACGTGGAGTCTTGCGTGATCCTTACTGATATCTACGATTCCAACATTCGTCGTCATCGATCCGGAGATGTCACTTCCGAAGAAGGAGGAAAATGGTGTGGCAGATTCTTTGCTGAAGTACTTTTTCATTAATTGAAGGAGGGGAGATGCGGAAATAAGGGAAGGATCCATCTTATCAAGCATCAGATCGATCGCGTTGATCCCGAGATCAGGATGTGAAGCGTGCGCCTGGACACCTTTAGTAGAGATGCCTCTGCTTTCTTTCAGATCGATGCATTCGCAGTAAGGCGGTACCATGTTCGCGGCATTTCCGCCATGAAGTGTAAAGATTCCGTTCGGCTCTGCCTCGAAATGCATCTGGTAGATTCCTTTTTCAGCGAAGATGCATGGGAACTCAGCATCCGGTGTAAAGCCGATATCCGGAAGCTCCTCTGTCTCGCAATATCTCTCCATACATGAAGATCCGTGCTCTTCGTCCGTTCCGACGATCAGACGGACCCGGTAGTCCGGATCCGGATGGTTTTCCTTAAACCTCAGTAATGCCATATAAGCGCTGACAACAGGCCCTTTGTCATCGACTACGCCGCGTCCGTAGAAGGAGGTGTCGTCTGAAGTCAGATGGAAGGCCTCGGTCTTCCAGTCCGATCCTTCCGGAACGACATCAAGGTGTCCGAGGACGGCAAGAAGAGGTCCTTTGGTTCCCCACTGAACGTATCCGGCCTTATCTCCGATGTTCTCTGCGATAAATCCGTCTTCCGCCGCACGACTGAGAAAGTAGGTGAGTGCTGCTTTCGGATGGACTCCATATGGTGCGCCTTCGGAAGGTTCTCCCTTAACGCTCGGGATGGCGATCAGGTCGGAAAGAATGGTATTAAAAGTGGCTTTTTCTTGCTCGGACAGATGATTCATGTGTATAATGACCTCGATTTCGTATAAAAATGCCTGTTTTTCGCGAATTTCTTTTGAAAAACACTTGCCAATGCGGCTTTCTCATTGTATCATTTTAGAGGCTAAAAATCACATAAGGGGTAGCTTTTGTTCTCCGGAGACACCGGAGTAGCCCTTATGGAAGAAAAAACAGGAGGAATTTTTATGTCAACTATTTCTATGAAGCAGCTTCTTGAAGCAGGTGTACACTTTGGTCACCAGACACGCCGTTGGAACCCGAAGATGGCGGAGTATATCTTCACGGAGCGTAACAACATCCACATCATCGACCTGCAGAAGACAGTAAAGAAGACAGAGGAAGCTTATGACTTCGTCCGTTCTATTGCTGCTGACGGTGGTAACATCCTTTTCGTTGGTACAAAGAAGCAGGCTCAGGATTCTATCTCTGAGGAAGCAGTTCGCTGCAACATGTTCTACATCAACAACCGCTGGCTCGGTGGTACACTCACAAACTTTAAGACAATTGAAAAGCGTCTCGCTCGTCTTGCTGAGCTCAAGACAATGTCTGAGGACGGTTCTTTCGATCTCCGCACAAAGAAGGAAGTTGCTAAGCTGAAGCTCGAGATGGAAAAGCTCGATAAGAACCTTGGTGGAATCCAGGGCATGAAGAAGCTTCCGGCTTGCCTCTTTATCGTTGATACAAAGAAAGAGCACCTGGCTGTTTCCGAAGCTCGCCGTCTTGGCATCCCGGTAGTTGCTATCGTTGATACCAACTGCGATCCGGAAGAAGTTGATTATGTAATCCCGGGTAACGATGACGCGATCCGTGCGGTTAAGCTCATTGCCGGTCATATGGCTGATGCAGTTCTCGAAGGCCGTCAGGGCGAGCAGCTCGACGTTCCTGCTGAGGACGCTGAAGTAGTAGCTGAGGAAGCTTCCGAGGAAGCAGTAGAGGCTCCGGCTGAAGCATAATAAGTGCTTCTTAAGTATCGAAATTAAAACTAAATTAATTGGAGGATATAACAATGGCTGATATTAGTGCTGCACAGGTCAAGGAACTTCGCGACATGACAGGTTCCGGTATTATGGATTGTAAAAGAGCTCTTCAGGAGTCTGAGGGTGATATCGAGAAGGCAGTTGCATGGCTTCGTGAAAAGGGTATCGCTAAGGCTGAGAAGAAGTCTGCCAGAGTTGCTGCAGAGGGTGCAGTAGTTGCAAAGATCGCTGATGATAAGAAGTCCGGTGTTCTCGTTGAGATCAACATCGAGACAGACTTTGCTGCTAACACAGATAAGTTCAAGGCTTTCGCAGATACAGTTGCTACTCACATTCTTGCTAAGAAGCCGGCTTCTGTTGAAGATCTTATGGCTCAGACACTTTTCAATGACGAGTCCAAGACAGTAGAGCTTTTCCAGAAGGAAGCTATTGCTGATATCGGAGAGAATACTTCTATTAGAAGATTCGTAGTATATCAGGTAGAGGGCAACGGTGCTGTTGCTTCTTACATCCACATGGGTGGTAAGATCGGTGTATTTGTTGATCTCGCTACAGAAGATGATTCCGTTATCGCGAAGCCTGAGTTCGCTGATTTTGCTAAGGATATCGCAATGCAGATCGCTGCTGCTAATCCGAAGTGGCTCACACGTGAAGACGTTCCGGCTGAGGAGATCGAGAAGGAAACTGAGATCATCGTCAACAAGAACCTCAACGAAGGTAAGCCGGAGAAGATCATCAGAGAGAGAATCCTGCCGGGTAACATCGAGAAGTTCTACAAAGAGAACTGCCTCGTTGAGCAGGAATTCGTTAAGGATGATTCCAAGTCTATCGCTACATATACCAAGGAGAAGAGTGCTTCTTTCGGCCAGACGATCTCTATCCGTCGTTTCACACGTTTTGAAATGGGTGAGGGTATCGCCAAGAAGGAAGAGAACTTCGCTGAAGAAGTTATGAAGCAGATCAAGTAATCTTCTATCAAACTGATTTTTCAGAAGGGACAGTCGTATGGCTGTCCCTTTTTTATATAGTCAAGTCTTTTCTTCGCTATATGTTCTGCTACAATAAAGTCGAAATAAGGAAAAGATGGGAGACATATTATGAAGATCCTTATCGTTCGTCATGGTGACCCCGACTATATCAATGATCGTCTTACGGAGACAGGTAAGAAAGAGGCGGAGCTTCTTTCTGAACGTATGAAGGATGTCAAAGCCGATTATTGTTATTGCTCGCCATTGGGCCGTGCGAAGGAAACTGCAGCTCCGTGCCTTGCCAAGATGCATATGGAAGCGGAGGAAATGGAATGGCTTAGAGAGTTTGCTCCGAAGGTTCAGCGTACTGAAAAAGTCGGTGTGGCCTGGGACTGGGTTCCAAGCGACTGGATGAATATGCCGTATGCTTTTGACTATGACAAGTGGACGGAGTATCCGGCGCTTATAGAAGCACATGTCCGGGAAGAACGTGACTGGGTATATGCTGAGTTTGATAAGCTCCTTCGAAAACACGGCTACCAAAAAGAAGGGAAATGGTTCCGCGCGGTACATCCGAATAATGATACGATCGTTCTTTTCTGCCATTTCGGATTAGAGGCGGTGCTGCTTTCTTATCTTTTAAATCTCTCTCCGTTCATCATGTGGCATGCGATGATGGCTGCTCCGACATCGATCACGACAGTCGTTACGGAAGAAAGACGGGAGGGGATCGCACAGTTCCGCATGCTATCTTTCGGTGACTGCGCACATCTCTGGGCTGCCGGTATGGAGCCTTCCTTCTCCGGCCGTTTCCGTGAATGCTACAAAAATGAGTATGAAAGAAAAGACTAAATAGAGAAAAAATCCGGCTTTTGTCTTTTCAGAATCCGGAATTAACGATAAAATGATTTAAGTATATATATGGGAGGACAAGGTAATGAGTGAACCTGTCTATAAGAGGATCCTTCTCAAGATCAGTGGTGAAGCGCTGGCGGGAGACAAAAAAGTCGGTATCGATGATGATACAGTAAAGAGCATCTGCGCAGAGATCAAGAAAGTTGCAGATCTTGGTGTGGAGGTTGCAGTCGTTGTCGGTGGCGGAAACTTCTGGAGAGGTAGATCCAGCGAGAACATGGATCGCGTTACAGCCGACCATATGGGTATGCTGGCGACTCTGATGAATGCCCTTGCGATTTCCGATGCTCTCGAGCAGGCCGGAGCTATCACACGAGTTATGTCTGCTGTAGATGTCCGTCAGATGGCAGAGCCGTATATCAGAAAGCGTGCGGTCAGACATCTTGAGAAGAAGAGAATCGTTATTTTCGCATGTGGAACAGGTAATCCGTTCTTCAGCACAGATACAGGTGCGGCTCTCCGCGCGACTGAGATCGAAGCAGATATCTTCTGTAAGGCAACCATGGTCGATGGTGTCTATGACAAGGATCCGCATAAGTACCCGGATGCTGTGAAGTATAAGACGATCTCTCACGATGAGGTTCTCTCGAAAAACCTGAAGGTCATGGATGCAACCGCTGCGGCACTCTGCCGTGATAACCATACGAAGATCATGGTGTTTTCCATGGAAGATCCGGGAAATATCGTCCGGGTCGTACTTGGCGAAGATATTGGAACGATCGTAGGATGATCGTAATTTGATTTCGAAGGAGGCTTGATATTATGGCAATGGTAGAAATTACAAAAGAGGTTTTTGATTCTTACGAAGAGAAAATGAAGAAAACGATCGCAAACCTCACGGAAAACTTCAATGCGATCCGTGCCGGACGTGCTAATCCGCATGTTCTTGATCGTATCACAGTAGATTATTACGGTACACAGTCTCAGCTGAATGCTGTTGCAAATATCCAGGTTCCGGAGCCGAGAATGATCACGCTGACACCTTGGGATCCTTCTATGCTCAAGGAAATCGAGAAGGCGATCCAGTCCTCTGACCTTGGTATCAATCCGAGCAATGATGGTAAAATGATCCGCCTGGTATTCCCGATCCTTACTGAGGAACGCCGTAAGGAGCTCGTTAAGAGTGTTATGAAGTACGGTGAGGAAGCGAAAGTAGCTATCCGTAACATCCGTCGTGAAGGTATCGATAAGTATCGTGCCATCAATAAGAAAAAAGAACTTACAGATGATGATCTTGGCTATTTTGAGGATCAGATCCAGAAACTTACCGACAAGTATGTAAAAGAAGTCGATAAGAGTTGTGAGGCAAAGCAGAAAGATCTTATGGAGATCTGATAATCTTAGAAGGAATATTAGATGGTTGTCTCCGGGTATGCTCCTTCGAGACAACCTCTTTTTTTGGAGTAGTGTATGTGTCCTGCAGAGGAAGGAAAACTGGGATTCTTTTCTAGAAAGAAGGCTGTGGAGGTCGATGCTTCGCAGCTGAAGATACCGACGCATCTTGCCGTTATTATGGATGGTAACGGAAGATGGGCCAAAAAACGTATGCTTCCGAGATCCGCCGGACACCGTGCCGGTGCGGATAATCTGAAGAATCTTTGTAAGTACTGCGGTCATTATGGGATCAAGTATGTGACTGTCTATGCTTTCTCTACGGAAAACTGGTCCCGCCCGGAGAGTGAAGTCCACACCCTGATGGAGCTCTTTGTCGAGTATTTTGACCGCTATGATCCGGAGCTTGAGGCTGAGGGAATCCGCGTCCGTTTTACCGGCGATATTGCCGCACTTCCACAGAATATACAGGATGTCTGCAAACGCGCCGAAGAAGGAAGTAAGCACCGTGACCGTATGACGCTTATCGTCGCCTTTAATTATGGCGGCAGACGAGAGATCGTTCAGGCTGCGCAGAAACTTGCAGATCAGGTCGCATCCGGAGCTCTTAAGAGTGAGGATATTACGGAAGAGCTTTTTGCGAAGCAGCTGTACCTTCCGGATGTTCCGGATCCGGATCTTATCATCCGTCCGAGCGGAGAGGAAAGAACGTCGAATTTCCTGGTGTGGGAAGGCGCATATTCCGAACTTTGGTTTTCAGATGTGCTCTGGCCTGACTTTGGTATGAAAGAACTTACGGATGCACTTGTTGCTTATACGAAGAGAGACCGTCGTTTCGGCGGACTGTCCAAGGAGAAGAAGGAAGAGAACTAACGTATGTTACAGAGGATCATTACAGGAGCCATATTTACAGTTGCTGTGCTTGCACTGGTCATCCCGGCATATTTCGTGCCGCCGGTTCTACTTGCTTTTACTTTCATCGTTACGACGATGGCGCTTTTCGAACTGATAAAAGCAGCGAAAAACACCCAGAAGGAAATGTCCGTTCCAGCGACAGTCCTTGGCGGATATCTCGGTTTTCTGCCGCTTGTTTTCTGGGCTACGGAGGGAACACCTTCCCAGGGATTTACTTTATATGCCCTGATCACCTTGATCTATTGTTTCATCTCGACGATGATCCCGCCACTGGTAAAAGAGCATCCTGAAGCGATCCGATCCGGATTTGCCTCATCGATGATCATCATATATGTCTCATTCCCGATAGCCTGTACCCACGTGATGATGTACCTTATACCGAATGGATGGTACTTTATGGTCATCGGTCTTTTCGCCCCGTGGATCTCTGATGTTTTTGCTTATTTCTGCGGTTCATTCTTCGGCAAACACAAGATCGTTCCGCACATCAGCCCGAAGAAGACCTGGGAGGGATGTGTCGGAGGTGCCGTGTTTACAGCTCTTCTGACTGCGCTTTTCTTCGCATTCGTAATGGTTCACGTGATGGATGTGACTATGTCGTATTCGCTGTTTGTGGCGCTTGCTGCTATATTTGGTTTTCTCCTGTCCTGCGTATCCCAGCTGGGTGACTGGATGGCTTCCAGTATCAAAAGACTCGTAGGTATTAAGGATTTCGGAAAGATCATGCCCGGTCACGGCGGTATTATGGATCGCTTTGACAGCGCATTTTTCACTCTTCCTGTTGCATTGGGCCTGGCATATGCCGTAGTTTGGGGAGGTTAATATGAAATCACTTTGTATTTTAGGATCTACCGGTTCGATCGGTACACAGACACTGCAGGTCGTACGTCATTTCCGTGAAGAGTTTAAGGTGATTTCCCTGACCTGCGGATATAATATCGAGCTTCTCCTGGAGCAGATCATCGAATTCTCTCCGGAGTGTGTCAGTGTGGCAACGAAGGAAAGAAGAGATACGTTAAAGCGTATGCTTCCCCGTGATTCCAAGGTGAAAGTATTCTGTGAAGATGACGGAAACTGCCACTGCGCGACTCTTCCGAAGGTGGACTGTGTCGTGGGAGCGATGGTTGGTATGAAGGGCCTTTCACCGATCATTGCGGCTATTCATGCAGGAAAAGATATCGCACTTGCGAACAAAGAAACACTGGTCACTGCAGGATCGATCGTTATGCCGCTGGTCAAGCAGAAGAAGGTCGCACTTCTTCCTGTAGATTCCGAGCATTCTGCGATCTGGCAGTGCCTCATGGGACAGCCGGAAGGTTCTCTTAAGAAGATCCTTCTTACGGCTTCCGGCGGACCTTTCCGCGGATATACACGCGAACAGCTTGAGACTGTAACGCTGGAAGATGCGATGAATCATCCGACCTGGAATATGGGCGGAAAAGTCACGATCGATTCTTCAACGATGATGAATAAAGGACTGGAAGTTCTGGAAGCGTCCTGGCTTTTCGATACTCCTGTTGATCAGATCGATATCGTGGTACATCCGCAGAGTATCGTGCATTCCATGGTGGAATTATCGGATGGATCCGTACTGGCACAGATGGGATTCCCGAATATGATGATGCCGATCCAGGTAGCGCTTTTCCATCCGAAAAGAAGCTTAGGTATCTGCCGTCCGTTCTCCCCATTTGATGAGCAGACGGGAACGCTTACCTTCGAACCTTGTAACCGGCAGGTATTCCATCTGGTTGATATGGCATATCACGCAGGTAAGGTCGGTGGTACTCTGCCGGCTGCTATGAATGCTGCCAATGAAGTGATCGTCGCGGATTTCCTTAAGGGAAAAGCCTCGTTCCTCGATATTGAGAAGACTGTATGCACGGTCATGAACAGACATGAACGTGATGGAGTTACACAGAATCCGTCTCTTGCTGAGATATTCGCCGTGGATTCATGGGCGAGAATGATTACAGAAGAGATTAGAAAGTGAGCCTTGGAACAATATGTCACCGTTAAGTATCGTAATATGCATATTGGGATTGGGTATTCTGGCCGCTGTTCATGAGATCGGCCATTTTCTTGTCGCACGGCTCCTTAAGATCAAGGTATATGAGTTATCCGTATTTGTCGGACCGAAGCTTTTCTCGTGGAAAAGAAAGGATATCGAGTATTATATCCGCCTGATTCCTCTGGGCGCGTATGTCCGTTTCTCCGAGATCGATGAAGAGACCGGCGAACTCAAGGACGACAATCCGGAAAACCTGATTAATCAGGCCAGATGGAAAAGACTCCTCGTATCACTTGCCGGCCCGGCGATGAACGTGATCCTCGGTATCATCATTTTTATGATCTGTTTTTCCAAGTTCGGTTTCCTTGAACTGAAGCAGGATGTCGTTGTTCCTGGAACACAGGTAGCTTCGACTCAGATCGAGGAGGGAGATACCATCCTGAAGTTTAACGGACAGATGGTATTCTGTCAGATGGATCTTTCTTATTATCTCGGAAAAGTAAGTAATGTGGATGAGATCACGCTTGAGATGAAATCGGCACGTACCGGTGAAAAGTACGAGGTCATCCTTGTTCCGGAGATCACGGAACAGTACATGCTCGGTATCACACATTATGCGGAGCTTGATCAGAATCAGGGATGGACGATCACATCCGTCGATCCTTCCCAGAACGAGGGGAATCCTGTGCTGAAAGAGAAGGACTCGGTGCTCTCGGTAAATGATGTTCCTGTATCAGATCCCGGCATTTCCGAACTCGTTCGAAACTCGAAAGGCGAGCCACTTACTATACGCCTGATCCGCAACGGGGAAGAGATCACAGTCACGATGCGGGCGACGATGATCAAGAGCTCGAATCTGCGCGGTATTTATCTTAAAGATGGAAAAGGATTCATCTCATGTCTTCGTGAAGCGGTCGTTTTCCCGATCTCTTTTATCCGAATATCTATTGACGCACTGGCACAGGTATTTACCGGAAATGTCCCTGCGTATGATGTTGTTTCCGGTCCTGTCGGTATCGCATCTGTCGTGTCGGATGTAGTAGATGCGCCGGATGCGGACAATAGTGAAAAGATCGAGATGCTTCTTATCCTTTTGGGCGGCATCTCTGTCGGACTTGCTTTTACGAATATGCTTCCGATCCCGGGCCTTGATGGTAACGCGATCGTGCTTACTGTCGTGGAGATGATCCGCGGAAAGAAACTATCCAGAAAATCGGAACAGATCATTAATGTGATCGGATTTATCATGATCATCGGTTTGGTCATATTTGCACTTGTGTCCGATATCATACGACTATCGAGGTGACGTGGATGATTAACCGTTATACAACAAAGCAAGTAAATATCGGCGGTGTGCTTGTCGGAGGAGATGCTCCGGTCGCGATCCAGTCGATGAATAATACGGATACCCGTGATGTCACATCAACGCTTGCCCAGATCACTGAATTGAAAAATGCGGGCTGTGATATCACCCGCGTGGCTATCCTGAATATGGAGGCTGCAGAGGCGCTCTCCGAGATCACGAAGAAGAGTCCGCTTCCTGTGGTTGCAGATATACATTTCGATTACCGTCTGGCACTGGAATCCATCAAAAACGGTGCTTCAAAGATCCGCATCAATCCCGGTAATATTGGCGGGATCGACCGTGTCAAAGCGGTGGCGGATCTTGCGAAAGAAAGACATATTCCGATCCGTGTCGGCGTGAATTCCGGTTCGATCGGTAAGGATATGCTCGAAAAGTACGGCGGAGTCAATGCGGATTCCCTTTCCCAGAGTGCACTCTCGTCGATCCGTATCCTTGAAGACTGCGGATTTGACGATATCGTTGTTAGCATGAAGTCTTCTGATCCTGTGCTGACGATCGAGAGTTACCGGCTTCTGCGGAAAGAAGTTCCATATCCGTTCCATGTTGGCGTTACTGAGGCAGGTACACTTCGTGAGGGAATCATCCGGAGCAGTGTCGGAATCGGAGCTCTTCTAGCTGAAGGAATCGGTGATACGATCCGTGTCAGTCTGACAGATGAGCCAAAAGAAGAAGTATATGCAGGAATATCGATCCTGCGTGCGCTGGGCCTTCGTACCGGCGGTATGCGTCTGGTTTCCTGCCCGACATGTGGAAGGACACAGGTCCCCTTGATCGAAGTGGCAAAGGAAGTGGAATCGCGGATACGTGATCTTCCTTATGATATGACGGTTGCGGTCATGGGATGCGCTGTAAACGGCCCGGGAGAAGCCAGAGAAGCAGATGTCGGAATTGCCGGCGGTGTAGATGAATTCCTCCTTTTCAAAAAGGGCGAACCTGTATGTAAGGTCCCCAAGGAATCAGCGGTAGATGCGCTGATGAAAGCCATCGAAGAGATGAATCAGAATTAAGTTTGACCGTTTTTCGGTCTTCGGAAGGATACGATAGAAATGACATTATATGAGTTTGCTTTACAGGCTTCGCAGGATGAGGATCTGGCGAAGATAGCTAAAGCTATACCAAGTGAGGTGCAGGAGATCCGCATCGACGAGCGTTTCGAGGGGATGGAGCTCAAGATCGAGCTGACCGGCCCCATCACGACGCGCCGTGCGCTCAAAGCACTGGAGCAATACCTCAAGCAGGTGCTGCATCTTTCTCATGTGAGGATATTCATTTCTAATATTTCCAGTGATTACGGTAAGCAGAGCCTTCAGCCTGTCATGGACTGGATATTGTGGGTCATTCATACGAAGACAGGCTACGGCGCATGTATCGATGAGATCGTTCCTTCCGGGGAGTCTGTGCGGGTTATTCTATCGACACAGCTGACGGATGAGATAAAAGACGGGATCAGTGCTTTTATCAATGACTTTACATCCACATATCTTATGACCGGCTGGGACGTACGCTATGAGTATAATCCGCCGGATACATCTGCAGAATCGGATCCGGATTATTTCCTGAACCGCATGCGTGAGCGCGCGGTAAAACAGGCCAGAAAAGCGGTGGATGAGGCAGTCTCCTCCGAAGGAAAAGCACCGGAAACTAAGAAGGAGCAGAAGGCAGCCTCTTCGAAAAAAACAGATAAGATCGATCCCGAGATGGACAAGGGCTCCTGGGAGTATAAATCGATCGTTGAGAAACAGCATATCAAGCAGGAGAAGAAGAGTGATTTCCGCCGGGGACAGAAGTTTGAAGATGTCTCTGAGGCCGGAGAAGTCATCTGGGGCTTCTGCGATATGGCCTCGAAGAAATACAAGATCAAGGATGCGATCTCCAAGGCGGGAAGTAATCTTCTTACTTCGGATACGGTCATCCGTCTTGAAGGTGAGATCAAGGTAGATCAGGAGTCCCAGCGTCTGGTCGGCAAGAATAAGAACATGATCCTTTATAAGTTCTTCCTTTCCGATGACACATATGCGGTGGACTGTGTTTTCTTTCCTTCACCGAAAGATGCTGACCAGTTGAATGACAAGTTCGGAAAAGGCGGATACGTCGGAGTTTCCGCCACTATCGGATACAGCAAATTTGACGGTCAGATCAATGCGAGCGTCAAGGGCTTCTATGTGGCGAAGCCTCCGAAAAAAAGAATGGATCTTGCGGAAGAGAAGCGTATCGAGCTTCATGCCCATACGAAGATGAGTGAGAAGGATGCGGTCATTGAGCCGAAGGATCTGATCAAGACGGCATACCGTATGGGACATCCTGCCTGCGCGATCACCGACCATGGTGTCGTACAGGGCTTTAACGATGCATATTCTGCCTATAAAGAGTGTAAGAAGAAGGGCGAAGTTCCGGGCTTTAAGCTGATCTTCGGTATGGAGGGATATCTTGTCGATGATGGAAACTGTATCGCGTATCACATCGGTGAAGAGGATGTTTCCTTAGATAGTTTTGTCGCACTCGATGTCGAGACGACCGGCCTTGACTGTACGAAAGAAGGGCTTCTGGAGATTGCCGCGATCCGTTATGAGAAGGGCGAGGACGGGAACTATTCCGAGACCGGTGTATTTACGACGATGGTCAACCCGGGTGTGCCGATCTCTGATAAGGCAAAAGAACTGACCGGCATCACGGAAGATATGTTGGAGGGCGCTCCCACGCCTTTTGAAGCCGTGACGAAACTGGCGGAGTTCCTGAAAAAAGAGGACATCCTGGTCGGTCACAATATATTCTTTGATATGGGATTCATCCGTGAGGCGGGATTCCAGATCGATATCGAGCAGCTCGATGAGGAGAAGCACCATCCGTATCGTGTGAAGTTCTATCAGCCGGAACTCGATACCGTCTCTGCAGTCACGTTCCTCTATCCGGATATGCAGAAGCATAATCTGAAGGATGCCTGTGAATTCCTAGGTATCGTCAATGAGTCGGAACACAGGGCGATGGGTGACTGCCGTGCCAGCGCACAGATCCTTCTGCGCTGTATCAAGGATTTCGGATTCACTTCCTGTAAGCAGATGAATGATCATGTAGGTCTTCTTCCGAAATCCGAAGTCACGAAGAGAAAGACTCCTTCGTACCACATCATCTTCCTGGTAAAGGATACACTCGGCCTTTATAATCTCTACCGTATGGTCTCGGAGGGACATACCGAGTATTTCTGTATGCGTCCGCGTATTCCGAAGTCGGAAGTCCGCTATTTGAGCGCCGGTATCATCATCGGAGGCGCCTGTGAAAGAGGACAGATCTTCCGTGCGGTCCATCAGGCATATATCAGCCATGGAAATAATATCGACAGTACGCTTGAGTTCCTAAGCTCGGATTCCGCCTTTAACCGCATGATCCGTCTCTATGACTATTTCGAGATCCAGCCGATCTGCAATAACGAATTCTATCTTCGTGAGGAAGACTCCGGCCTTCATACGAAAGAGGACCTGATCAATATCAATAAAATCATTTCTATAATGGCCGATCGTGTAGGAAAACCCTGCTGTGCGACAACTGACGCCCATTTTCTCGACCAGAAAGACGGCGAGTACAGAAAGTACATGCTGATGGACATGGGCTTTAAGGATGCGGAGCTTCAGAGCGATCTTTATTTCCGTACCACGGATGAGATGCTCGAGGAATTCGCCTATCTCGGAGAAGAACGTGCCAAAGAGGTCGTTATCGATGCACCGAGAAAAATCGTCGAGCCGGTCCGTGACGATATCAAGCCGTTCCCGGATGGTACGTATCCTCCGGTTATCCTTTCCGCTCCGGATGATCTTCGTGCGATCGTTAATAAGACGATGAAGGAGATGTATGAGCATGAAGGCGTGATCCCTGATATCGTGCAGGAGCGTGTGGATAAAGAACTGAACAGTATCATCGGCAACGGATACTCGATCATGTACTACATTGCATATAAGCTGGTAGGAAAGTCAAACTCCGACGGTTATGTCGTCGGTTCCAGAGGATCTGTAGGATCTTCTCTGGTGGCGACTTTCTCGGGTATTTCGGAAGTAAATCCCCTGGCGCCTCATAGAAGATGCCCGAAGTGTAAGTACTCTGAATTTGACCTGACCGGTACGTACGGTTCCGGATATGACCTTCCGATTGAGCCGTGTCCGAAATGCGGTACGACGATGATCTCCGACGGTCAGGATATCCCGTTTGAAACCTTCCTCGGATTTAATGGTGATAAGCAGCCGGATATCGATCTGAACTTCTCCGGTGAGTATCAGCCGCGTGCGCATAAATATGTTGAAGAACTGTTCGGAAAACACCATACTTTCCGCGCGGGTACGATCGGATGCTTCGCGGATAAAAATGCGATCGCCCTCGTGAAGAATATCTGTGAATCGAAGGGCGAGGTCGTGACGGATGCGGAGCTGAACCGCCGTGCGGCCGGCCTCATCGGCGTAAAGAGAACGACAGGCCAGCATCCGGGCGGAATCGTCGTACTTCCGAAGGAGATGGATATCTATGAGTTTACGCCGGTACAGCATCCGGCAAATAAGCTCGACTGCGGTATTATCACCACGCACTATGACTTTAATGCGCTGCATGATACGATCCTGAAGCTCGATATCTTAGGTCACGATGATCCGACCATGATCCGTATGCTCACGGACCTTACCGGTGTCGATGTCCATACGATCCCGATTCCGGATCCGAAGGTCATGTCTCTGTTTACATCTACAGAGGCTCTCGGCATCCCGGATGGTACATCGCCTGCGGAAGCCGCTACTCTCGGACTTCCGGAGCTCGGTACCAAGATGGCGCGTGAGATGATAAAAGAGACGAAACCGTCCCGGTTCTATGACCTTGTTCAGCTGATGGGTCTTTCCCACGGTACGGACGTATGGAACGGTAACGCACAGGATCTTATCCGGAATGGAACCTGTACGCTGAATACCGTTATCGGATGCCGTGACTCGATCATGACACAGCTGATCTACTGGGGAATGCCGAATAAAGAAGCATTTGATATCATGGAAGCCGTCCGAAAAGGTAAGGTCGCGAAGGGAAAAGAACCCAGATGGCCGGACTTTAAGGCACACATGCAGGAAAAGGGCGTACCGGACTGGTATATCGATTCCTGTAATAAGATCAAATACATGTTCCCGAAGGCACATGCTGCCGCGTACGCGATCTCCGCGCTTCGTATCGCATGGTTCAAGGTGAACTATCCGGAAGAATATTACTGCGCGTTCTTTACGATCCGTGCCGATGAATTTGATGGTGATCTTCTCTGTAAGGGCATCGAGTATGTCACGGCCAAGCGTAAGGAACTGGATAATGGCCTTCAGAGACGTAAGCCGAATGAAAAAGCACTGTACTATCTCTGTGAACTGGTAGAGGAGATGTATCTGCGCGGTATATCTTTTGTGCCGTACGATCTCACGAAGTCAGATGCGGTGAAGTTTATAAAGGTGGAGAAGGGAAAGATCCTTCCTCCATTTAATGTCATTCCGTCGATCAGTACATCGATGGCGGAAGGCATCGTTCAGGCAAGGAATGAACGTCCGTTCACTACTCAGGAAGACCTGCAGGAGCGCGCTCATCTCGGTCCTTCGGCGATGAAAAAACTCGAAGAGGAAGGACTCATCTCGCAGTTCCCGAGAACCCGGCAGATGGATCTTTTCGATCTGCTGTAAGGAAGTAAACCGGAAGTAAAACGATCTTTGTGAAAGGAGAGGCCATGATCGCTCAAGTTGTCCTTCGCGACTGTGTATGGCAGACAAATAAGATCTACGACTATCTGGTCCCGGAAGAACTCCTTGGAAAGATCCGGGAAGGTCAGTACGTGCGGGTGCTTTTCGGGAAGGGAAACAGAGCCGAGGTGGCACTTGTATTAAATCTGAAGGAAACTTCCGACTCGAAATATAAACTGAAAACGATCGATTCCCTGGTCGAGGAAGAGCCCGTCCTGAATCAGGAACAGCTCGATATTCTCCGCTTCGTGGTGAAGCGGTATTCCTGTACTTATGGTTCTGCGATGCACCAGATGGTGCCGGCACTTGTGACGAAACGCTCGGGAAGATCGCAGCTGGTCGTTTCCCTGGAATCGCAGGAAAAGGCGAAGCAGGCCCTCGAGAGCGAGGCGGTCGGATCGATCCAGCAGATCCGTGCGCTGGAATGGCTTCTGGAAGTGGAAGAGATGACACTTTCAGATCTCATGCAGGAACTGTCGATCAGCAGATCCCCGATCGATACGCTCTCGAAAAACGGCCTGGTGAAGATCCGTTCCGTGAAGTTTTCCGCAGAGGAGCTTCAGAAAAAAGAGATGCAGGATGAGGAGATCCCGGTCATTCCCAAAGAAGAGATCGATCTTAATCCCGAACAGCAGACGGCGGTGGATACGGTCCTCTCGAATGAAGGAAAGAAAGAGTTCCTGCTTTTTGGTGTGACCGGAAGCGGAAAGACGGAGGTATATCTTCGTATTACGAAGAAGATCCTAAGCGAAGGCGGAAGTGTGCTGTATCTCGTGCCTGAGATATCGCTTACTCCACAGACGGTCGCAAGGATCCGGTCTCATTTTCCGACCCGGATCGCTGTGCTTCACAGCCGGATGACAGCGAAAGAAAGATATGATTCCTGGAAGATGATCCAGAAAGGCGAAGTCAATATCGTGGTCGGCGCGAGGTCGGCGGTATTTGCACCGGTACAGAATCTTAAGCTCATCATACTCGACGAAGAACACGATTCCTCCTACAAAGCCGATACGCTCCTTAGGTATTCCGCGCGTGATGTTGCCAGATACCGTGCCAGAAAAGCGGGGATCAAGCTTCTCCTGGGATCAGCCACGCCTTCCATCGAGACATTCTATGCGGCCAAGCTCGGCTATATTCAGATGCTCACACTGAAGAATCGTGCCGTAAGCGGTGCGGTACTTCCGAAGGTCGAGATCATCGATATGCAAAAAGAACTCGAAGGGAACAACCGCTCGATGTTCAGCAGAAAACTGTTTACCGCGATGAAGGAGGCACTTTCCCGCGGGGAACAGGTCATGCTTCTTTTAAACCGAAGAGGATTTTCCCAGAATATCTACTGCACATCCTGCCGCTCCATGATCCGCTGTCCGGACTGTGATGTTCCGATGACACTTCATACCAAGACCATGGGAAGACATAAGCTTCTGATCTGCCACTACTGCGGAAAGGTCATCCCGCAGCCGGATACATGTCCATACTGCTCCAGTGAATTTCTCGCAATTCGTGGTGACGGGGTGCAGAAACTGGAGGACTGGGCAGAACAGGATTTCCCCGGAGCACGTGTCCTTCGAATGGACCAGGATACTACATCATACCGCGGCGCCCATGAGAAGATCCTGACTGCATTTAAGAATCATGAAGCGGATATTCTTGTCGGGACACAGATGATCGCTAAAGGCCATGATTTCCCGAAGGTGTCGGTCGTCGGCATACTGGGGGCGGACAGTGTCCTGTGGCAGAGCGACTACCGTGCAAGGGAGAGAGCTTTTCAGTTACTGGCACAGATCAGCGGAAGAGCCGGAAGAGGTGATGTGCCGGGACGTGTTTTTATCCAGACACTTTGCCCGGATTCCGAGATATACACATATGCAGCATCTCAGGACTACGAAAAGTTCTTCGAGAGCGAGATCCAGTACAGAGAGCAGTTATCCTATCCGCCTTTCCGTGCGATCGGCGGTATCATGATCACGCATGAGAATGAGGAAGCGTGCAGCATGCAGGCCAATATGGTCGCCGGAACCCTTCGGGAGATGGCGATAAACCTCGGTGACGATATGATGATCCTGGGTCCGTGCCCGGCAGGCATTCCCAGACTTCTGAACCGGTACCGCTACCAGATCGTCGTCCGTGCAAAGAATAAAGGCCTGCTTTCTGACGGATTTACCAAGCTTCAGCAGTCTTATGCGGGATATGGAATATCTATCTCTACGGATATCGACGCGATGTGGTAAAATGTATAATCATACTTCATGAGGTGAAAGAACCATGGCAATGCGTGAGATCGTAGTGGATGGAGATCCGATCCTTCGGAAAAAGTCCCGTCCGGTTGAGAAATTTGATGAAAAACTCGCCACACTTTTAGATGATATGGCGGAAACTATGTATTTTGAGAACAGAGGTATCGGTATTGCCGCTGTACAGGTCGGTATCCTGAGACGTATCTTTGTAGTCGATGTCGGAGATGAAAACGGCAAGATCGAGTTCATCAACCCGGAGATCTATGAAAGAAACGGAACACAGCTTTTTATGGAAGGCTGCCTCTCCTGCCCGGGGAAAAACGGATATGTCGAAAGACCGGAAAGGATCCGGGTTCGCGCACAGAACAGAAACGGTGAGTGGTTCGATATGGAAGCGACAGATCTTCTGGCGGTATGCATCTGCCACGAATATGATCATCTCGACGGTATTCTCTTCATTGATAAAGTGGTAGAGGTCGAAGAGGAAGAACTCGAAGACGGAGAAGAAGAGTAATTATGCGTGTCATTTTTATGGGAACGCCGGAACTGGCAGCAACCGTTCTCTCCCGGCTGGTGGAAGAAAAGTACGAGGTAGTACTCTGTGTGACGCAGCCGGATAAACCTGTGGGAAGAAAGATGATCCTTACTGCTCCTCCGGCTAAAGTAGAAGCCGAGAAGAATGGTATCGAGGTATGGCAGCCCAATACTCTCCGAAGTGAAGAAGCGCTCGCTAAGATCGCATCTTATGCGCCGGATATGATCATTACCGCCGCATATGGTAAGATCCTTCCACAGGCGATGCTCGATCTTCCGAAGTATGGATGCCTGAATGTACACGGATCGCTTCTTCCGAAATACAGAGGCGCTGCTCCGGTTCAGTGGGCGATCTTAAATGAAGATGAGAAGACCGGTATCACGATCATGAAAATGGATGCCGGTATGGATACCGGGGATATCCTTACCCAGGAAAAAGTCATTATCGATTCCAGAGTACATACACCGGAACTGATGGCGCAGCTTGCGTCGGTCGGCGCAGATCTTCTGATCCGTACGATCCCCGGATATGTGGACGGATCGATTCAGCCTGTTCCACAGAAAGAAGAGGATGCGACCATGTCTCCTCCGATCTTGAAGGATCAGGGAAAGATCACATGGAATAAAAAGAGTTCATCGATCGCCGCACAGGTACGTGCACTATCTTCCTGGCCGGGAGCTTCCACTATATGGAAGGGCGGGAAACTGAAGATCTATGATGCTGTCCCGGCAGAAGATGAAACTATTCTTACAAACTACAAAGAGCAGCATGGAGATCCGGTCCCGGGCACAGTACTATATGCCCGCAAAGGAACTCTCGCCATCATGTGCCAGGATAAGCCTTTGCTTCTTTTAGAGCTTCAGCCGGCGTCCGGTAAACGCATGAAGGCGATCGACTGCGCGCATAACTTCGAAGTCGGTGCAATAATGGAGGATGAGGCGGAATGACCCCTTCTTCGGACGATGCCAGAAAAACGGCATACCGCTGTTTGATGGAAGTCCTGGAAAACGAGGGCTATTCCAATCTTGTGCTGAAACAGGAATTGGCCGGCTCATCTCTTTCCTCTCAGGATCGATCTTTCGTTACTGCGATGGTCTATGGAACGATCACAAGAGTATATACGATCGACGCTCTTCTTGCGCCCTATCTTAAGAGAGAAATCGATAAGCTGGATGCATCTGTCCGTACATGTCTGCGCATGGGCGCGTGGCAGGTGCTTTTCGCATATGGGGTGAAGGACTATGCGGCAGTGTCGGCAACCGTTGACCTGGCCAGAGATGTCTGTCCGAAAGGATCGGAAACCATGGTAAACGCTGTTCTGCGCAAGGTTGCAAAAGAAGGCTCCGAGAAACTTGCGAATATCCCGGTAAAGAAGGATAACATCCGCTATTCCCTGAAAAGCGAGATAACAGGGTGCCTCATCAAGTGGTATGGCAGGGAAAAGGCCGAAAGCATCATGGAAGCATTTCTTACGATCCCGAAGGTGACCATACGTCCCAATCCCCTGAAGGTGCCCGATACAGATACCTTGGTAAAAGAACTGGCCGAGGACTCTATCCGCGCGGAAAAAGATGCGCTCCTTCCGGAGGCGGCGGATATTCTCGGAAACAGTATGGATATCTCTGATTCCGCATCTTACCGTGACGGGCACTTCTCCGTGCAAAGCCTGTCCGCCATGCTCGTCGGACGGATCGCTTCTCCGGAGGAAAACTGGAAGGTGCTTGATACCTGCAGTGCGCCTGGAGGAAAAACGGCCCATCTTGCGGAATTGATGGGAAATAAGGGACTCATCGATGCGCTCGATGCCAATGATGTCCGTCTGAAGATGGTAGATCTGACCGCTGAAAGACTCGGGCTTTCGATCATCTCGACGATGCACTATGACTGCACGTATCTCAAGGACGAGAAGGAAAAACTTCTTCCGGAATATGATCTGGTACTCTGTGACGTGCCCTGCAGCGGGCTTGGACTTCTACACAGAAAGCCGGATATCCGTATCTCCATGAGCTACGAAAAGATGCAGGATCTTCTTCCGGTTCAGGAGAGCATCCTGGAGAACAGCTGCCTGCGGGTGAAAAAGGGAGGATACCTCATCTATAGCACCTGTACGATCAATCCGAATGAAAATGAAAAACAGGTAGAAGCTTTCCTTTCCCGGCACGATGACTTTGAATGCGTGCCATTTACAGAGCTTCTTCCGGATAAACTGAAGAATAACCCGAGACTTTCCGCAAGCAGCGGGGAAGGAAAAATGACGATCCTTCCGGATGAAGAAGGAATGGACGGATTCTTTATTGCGAAGATGAGGAGGAAAAACTGATGCCGAAGAAATTTATCCTGGACATGGATCTTCCTTCCTGGGAAGAATATATGAAAGAAAAGGGTTACCCGAAATTCCGGGCATCACAGGTCTTTTCCTGGTGCAGCAAGGGCGTGATCGATCTCGATAAGATGTCGAATGTTCCGGCAAATATCAAGGAATCGCTCCGCGAGGACTTCGTCGTCGAGAGCATGAGTATCGAGAAGCATCTCGTATCGGAGATCGACGGGACCCAGAAATTCGTGTTCCGCCTCTATGACGGCCACTGTATCGAGACAGTACTGATGCGTTATAAGACCGGCCTTTCGATCTGTATCTCCTCACAGGCCGGATGTAAGATGGGATGCCGCTTCTGCGCATCGGCTCACGCCGGATTCGGAAGATCACTGACAAGAGGCGAGATGCTGGGTCAGGTGCTGCTTGCAGGTGCTTTTGCCGGAGAAAGGATCCATAGCGTCGTAGTTATGGGAATCGGTGAGCCGTTTGACAATTATGAGGAACTGATCGGTTTCCTGCACCTCGCGAATGACGAAAAAGGGCTGAATCTCGGCGCTAGACACATCACGGTGTCAACTTGCGGACTTGTACCGCAAATGATACAATTTTCTTTGATCGATATGCAGGTGAATCTGTCTGTTTCTCTACATGCGCCGAATGATGAGCTCCGCAAGAGTATCATGCCGATCGCAAACCGGTATAGCCTGAAAGAACTCCTTGAGGCCTGCCGGACATATGAGAAAAACACGAACCGCAGGATCACTTTCGAGTATTCGCTGTTTGACGGAGTAAATGACACTCCGGAGTGTGCTCGGGAACTGTGCCGTGTACTCAAAGGGATCCACTGCCATATCAATCTGATCGCCGCCAATGAATTTGACGGCAGTCCGTTTCATAGAAGTAAACCGGGATCGGTACGTGCGTTCCAGGATCTTCTTGAAAAGTCAGGTATGACCGTGACCCTTCGACGCGAGATGGGTACAGACATTATGGCCGCCTGCGGTCAGTTACGCAGAGGCTTGCAGGAGAAAAAAGAGACATGAAAGTAGTGAGTGTATCCGACAAAGGTCTGGTGCGCACAAACAATGAGGATTGTCTTGCGGTGTTTTCCGTAGGTAAAGACGAGTGTTTCGTCATCGCGGACGGCATGGGCGGTCATGCGGCCGGAGAACTGGCGAGTAAGACCGCGGTCGAGTATGTCTCACAGTCTCTTAATGAGTATCTTTTTGAAGCGGACGATGCTCAGAAACTCCAGAAACTACTGGCTTTTACCCTGGAAAAAGCAAATGTAAAAGTATATCTGGCTTCCCTTGGAAGTTTCCGCTATCGTGGCATGGGAACGACGCTGACGGTGGCAGTTCTTCGAGACAAGACACTCTATATCTCCCATATCGGTGACTGTCGTGCATATCTGCTTCACGGGCAGAGAATGAAGACACTTACGACAGATCATACGCTTGTTCAGAGAATGGTCGATAAGGGTATGATCACGAAGGAAGAAGCGAGAAGTCATCCGAAAAGACATGTGCTTCTACGGTCACTGGGCGTAAACGAATATGTCAAGCCGGATACCTTCTCAGTTGAAATTAGCAACGGAGATGTTATACTGTTATGTTCAGACGGTCTTTATGGCTGTGTGGAAGATAAGACAATACGTGCAGTGCTGCGGAAACATAAAGATCTGAATTATTGTCTGCAGCTGCTGAAGGACCTGGCAGAAGCTGCCGGAGCTCCTGATAATATATCGATGATCTTGGCAGAATGCGAGATCCGTAAAGGCAAGGAGAGAACATGAGTGCAAATATGAGCCCTGAGGGCATGATCTTAGGAGGACGATACAGGATCATTAAACTGATCGGCAGCGGTGGTATGGCTGACGTGTATCTCGCATCCGATCTTTCCTCCGGTATGAATGTGGCGATCAAGATCCTCAAGCAGGAATTCGCCACCAATGTGGAATTTATCAAGCGTTTTGATACAGAAGCCAAGGCGGCTTCATCGCTTTCCCATGCCAATATCGTTCATGTATTCGGTGTCGGGCAGGAAGGTAATATCCGCTATATGGTTCAGGAGTATGTCGAGGGCATTACTGTTAAAGACATGATCCTGCAGAATGGTCATCTTGACTGGAAGGTCGCTGTTCCGATCGTTATTCAGGTCGGTATGGCCCTGGATACTGCGCATCAGAACGGTATCGTGCACAGAGATATCAAACCGCACAATATCCTGATCACCCGTGACCGTATTGCAAAGGTGACGGACTTCGGTATCGCGCATGCTTCGACGAATCATACGATCACACTTACTTCCGGTGGAGCGCTTGGTTCTGTTCATTATTTTTCGCCGGAACAGGCGAGAGGCGGTATCGTCAGCCCAAGCTCGGATATCTACTCTCTTGGTGTAACGCTTTTCGAGATGGTAACGGGACGAGTGCCTTTCGATGGGGAGAATTCCGTAGCTATTGCAGTTAAACATCTACAGGAGCCGGTTCCGTATGCGACGAACTTCGTACCCGGAATCCCGCAGGGCCTTGATGCGATCATTCAAAAGGCGATGCAGAAAGATCCGAAACTGCGTTATAAGTCTATCCGTGAGATGGTAACCGAACTGGATGCGCTTATGGTCGATCCGAATGGTTCTTACGGTATCGTGGATGCAAATAGTGCTGAAGTTCCGAAGGAGCCGCTGGATACTACCGGAATCTCTCCGGTCATCCGTCAGGAGCCGAATTACGGAAAACTCAAGGATATCGAGCGTTCGATCAAGACGAGAAGAAGATCGAGATGGAAGGATAATCTGATCGTTATCGTCGTAGTGGTCCTGATCATCGGCATTCTGATCGGACTTACCTATCTTGTGACCGATACGCTGAAAAAGTCTGTTAAGCAGGAGACACAGAGTGTATTTGTGGTGCAGGACTATGTCGGTAAAAAGATTTCCGAAGTCCAGCAGAGCTTCGCAGAGCATGGATTTACCACATATAAGATCGAATATGAGATAAGAACTGACTATGCGGAAGATGTAGTTGTTAAGCAGAATATTCAGTCAGGCATGGAAATGAAGAATAACAGTTCTGTTAACGTGCTTGTACTGACGGTAAGTAAGGCTCCGAAGGACGTTGAACTTCCGGATTATTATGGTCAGATCTATACGAAGATCTATGAGGCACTGAAAGTGGAAGGATATGTCGTTCGTGTACGTCCGGAGATCAATAATGATGTTGAACCGGATATCGTCCTTCGTACAGATCCTCCTGCCGGAACTCCGGTAAAACCGAATTCCGAGATCACGATCATCTTCAGCCAGAAATCTTCTGAGATCGAAGTTCCGAATCTCATCAAGATGGATCTGGAAACAGCAAAAGCTACGATCGATGAGGCGGAGCTGGTGCTTGCAGCAGTAGAGATGAGCCCGGAACTTCAGGCGCAGAATCTCAAGGAGAAGGAGCTGTTTGTACTTCTGACAGATCCGGCACCGGGAACCAAGGTTCAGAGAAAATCCGCTATCCGTATCTTCGTCGGTAATGCCGAAGATGTTGTTCGTGGTGGTACACCGACACCAACTCCGGAAGTGATCGGCTTTAAGGTGACGCTTGTTCCTTCCGGACAGGGCTCTATTGGCGGTGATGGTGTTTATGCTCCGAATTCTGCCGTTACGATCTCTGCTGTTCCTAGTATCGGATATCAGTTCGTATGCTGGGTAGATGAGACGAACACGCCGATCAGTTACTCATCTACATATACTTTCATCATGCCGGATAAGGATGTGACGTTGACGGCAGTGTTTGAGCAGACTACAACGCCTAGTCCGACACCAACACCTAGTCCGACACCAACACCTACACCGACGCCAACTCCTACGCCGACACCGGTTCCTCCTCCGCCGGAGAATCAGGACCCTGAGCAGCAGAACGGCTGAGCTTAGGATACGCGTGGAAGACAGTCTTTGGAGAGAAAACCTGATCTATGGTGGAAAGTAAGAAAAATGGCCGGATCATGAAAGGGGTCGGAGGTGAGTACACGATACTTCTGGAAGACGGAGTATCTGTTCTTGCAAAGCCCAGAGGCATATTCCGCAACAAGAAAGTGATCCCGACCGTGGGTGATTACTGCGAGGTCGAACCCTCGGGTGATCCGGATATTCCATATGTGATCGTTTCTATCGGTGAGAGGAAGAATCTTCTTGTCCGCCCGAGTGTAGCGAATATAGATGTGCTGATCATCGCGGTTTCCACGCTGGATCCGGAACCGGATCTGAAGCTTCTGGATAAGCTTTTGATTCTTTGTCCGAAACTGGATATCGAACCTTTGATCTGGCTTACGAAGACCGATCTGTCCAGACAGAAAGCAGATGCTCTTATTAAAGAGTATTCGGATGCAGGATTTAATATAGTGGAGTCTTCACACGATCAGATGCTTCCGGATGAGAAGATCCATGAGATCTTCAGTGGTCATACAGTCGGTATCGCCGGACAGTCCGGGGTCGGAAAATCCACGCTCTGTCATCGGCTTACGGGAATGGATAAGATCGAAGTCGGAAGTATCAGTGAACGTCTGAAAAGAGGAAAGCATACGACCCGTCATGTGGAGCTTTTCCCGTTTCAGGGCGGTTTTCTGATCGACACTCCCGGATTCTCGTCCTTGGACGTGGACAGGATCGGTCTGGAAGAAGAAGATCTTTTAGGCGGATACCCGGAACTTCTGCGTATCGCCGGTAAGTGCAGGTTTCAGGATTGCCGTCACACAGGTGAACTTGGCTGCGTGATCGGCGAAAGTGGAATTTCTGAGGGAAGACTTGCACGATACCGAGAGTTTTTGGATATAATAATAGTAAACTCGAAGAAATACGGAAAATAGAAGGAAGGTCTGTAACATGAATGATGTGGTGATCGCCCCATCCATACTGGCAGCGGATTGCGGCCGACTCAACGAAGAAATCAAAGAGGTGGAAAAAGAAACTTCATTTCTTCATATCGATGTTATGGACGGACATTATGTTCCGAACCTTACTTTTGGCGTCCCGATCGTGGAATCTATCCGTAAGGCGACAAATATGATCTTCGATGTCCATCTTATGGTTACTAATCCGATGGATTTCTTTAAACCTTTTGCAGATGCGGGTGCCGATATGCTTACTTTTCATGTCGAGACCGTAGAAGATCCGGATGTTGCGATCGAGGCGATACGCAAGCTCGGAAAGAGAGCAGGCATTTCGATCCATCCGGATACACCGATCGAGAAAGTTTTCCCGTATGCTGCCAAGTGTGATCTGGTACTGGTGATGACTGTCCGCCCCGGATTCGGCGGCCAGCACTTCATGGAGAGTTCCATTGAAAGGATCAAGGCTGTCCGGAAGGTAATAGATGAGGCCTCGGCGGATACCATTATTTCTGTCGATGGAGGTATCTGTGATGAGACAGCACCTCGTGTCGTTTCTGCAGGAGCCGGGTATCTTGTTGCCGGATCTGCTGTTTTTTCCAATAAGGATCATGCCGCCGCAATAAAGGAGCTCCGTTCGTGTGCTATGTCGTAATCGCTGGAGGTCCGAATAAAGATCTTTCCAAGATACTTCCGCGCATTTCTTCCGCGGAAAAGATCGTTTGCGCCGATAGCGGAGCAGATGCGCTTATTCCATATGATATCGTTCCGGATATGGTTTGGGGCGATATGGATTCTATTCATCCTGAAACAAAGGCATTCCTTGAGAAGAACAAGGTCTCGAACCGTCTTTTTCCGATTGAAAAGGACATGACGGATTCGGAGCTTTGCCTTCGCAGTGTTCCGAAAGAGAAGAAGATCCTTTTTGTTACATCGCTCCTGGGACGGCTCGATCATGTCATGTCCAATCTGCTTCTTACGATGCGTCTTTGTGAAGAGGGATTCGATATCGTCACTACCGATGGAAATACATGGGTATATCCTCTGTGCGGACAGAATCACTTCGTTGTACCTGCTGAACATGTCAAAGAAGGGAATACCTGCTCTCTGATCCCGCTTGGAAAGGGTGCCGCCTCTGTGACTACTTTTGGCATGAAGTATTCTTTGAAAGATCATGACATAGTTTCTGGAAGTTCTCTTACTGTTAGCAATGAATTTGACCTGAAAGAAAAAGAGCATGGCTTCGACATGAAAGACGGAACCATGCTCGTGATCGTTACTGAAAAGGTCTGATCAGAAGATCAAGCCTTTAATCCAAGTTCTTTTGCAATCGCTTCAAAAGCATCTTTCGATCCGAGGATCGTTTTTTCTGATACGCAGAATGCCAGTCTGACATATCCTTCGCGTTTGAAAGCGGAACCCGGAACGACGAGAACATTATATTTCGCGCATACTTCGCAGAAATTGTTGTCCTCGATCGGAGTCTTCATGAAAAGATACAGGGCGCCCTGCGGCTTAGTGCAGGTGAAACCGGCTTCTGTGATGATGTTATAAAGCAGATTTCTTCTTCTTTCATAGTTCGGAACATCTACCTTGGCATTGAGTGCCTTGGCTACCACGCGCTGCATAAGTGCCGGAGCATTTACGGAACCGAGGATACGGTTACAGAGAACAAGAGCCTGGGTGAGAAGCTCGAAGTCTTCGTGCTTCGGGCTGACACAGGTGTAGCCGATACGCTCGCCCGGGAGAGAAAGGGATTTACTCCAGGAGAAGCATACGATCAGATTATCAAAGCAGGAGAGGGAAGAAGGAACGGTCATTCCATCATAAGCGAGATCGATATACGGCTCGTCGGAGATCACATGGATCACATGATCCTGCTTCTTCAGAAGGGCATTGAGCTCTACGAGTACTTCCTTCGGATAGATCGCACCGCTCGGGTTGTTCGGGGAGTTGATGATGATTGCCTTTGTTCTCGGGGTGATCGCTTTTTCGATCTCGGACATGATGGGAAGGAAGGTATCCGGATCTGTATTCACGATGACGGGAACACCCTTAACATTGCTGATATAGTTCAAATATTCGAGAAAGAAAGGAGCGAGCAGGATGATCTCATCTTCCGGCTCCATGATGGCGCGAAGAATATTGTTCATACCGGATGCCGCACCACAGGTCATGCAGATGGAATCGATCCCGATGGTAAGGCCGCTCTCCGCGGAAAGCTTATCGGCGATCGCTTTTCTGGTTTCGGGATATCCTGCATTTGCCATATAACCGTGCATACCTGGAATATCGGCATTTGCCAGCTCGATCAGAGCATCTTTTACTTCCTTTGGAGGTTCCAGGTCCGGGTTTCCGATGGAAAAGTCGAATACTTTATCGTCTCCATATATCTTCTTCAGACGGGTACCTTCATCGAACATCTTACGGATCAGGGAACCGCCGGAGATCTTATTCTCTATTTCTTTTGCAATCATGTCGTTCACTTCCTTCGTTCGGATTCGTTATATGCGATTATAGCATATAAAATAAATGCTATTTCGCTATTTTGACAGAAATAGACTTGATTTTCCGACTTGCTGGCGGAATTTAACCGGATACAAAGTAGTGATATTATCAAAGCAGGTTTAGGTTTTTGCTGCTTGGGGAGGGAAATTTATATGCGTGGTTTGAGTTTCCTGTTTTGGCTAAGTTTCCTTGATCGAGGAGATCTGGCTCAATTTGTCGGTGAGATTTTCAGGGTGAAGGATGGTTGCCTCACAAGAAAACAGTTCTACATCGGACAGATCATTGTCTATACGATCATGCTTCTGATCATTACTCCGGTTTTACTGATAATTTGGTTTAATCATCCTTCCTGGCTGCCTAGCAGCGAGTCAATGGGGACGAAAATGGCTCTAACCATAGCGTATATAACAATTACTCCTGTCCAGCTTTCCGCGTTCATGCGCAGGATGAATGATGCGGCGATGACGAAATGGCTGGCCTTGGTACTGGCTTTCCCTATAGTAGGAAATGTTTTAGCTACGGTATTAGGCGTTATTTTTCCGACAAATTATGGCGTCGAAAGATATTATTAAGTATAATTGTGACGCAAGCCCTTGGGGTTTCTGAAAATATTGGATATTATGCTTGACAAGCCAACTTTGAACAGTTATTATGTTGAGGTTACAGCAAGTAGGAGTTTCCGCTTCTCACCTCAAGTTCCGATGAAGAGGTTCACTAAAGTGGCTTATATCAAGTAAGTTTTGACGGAGTGAAGCGGGAAAGTTTCGCTCCGTTTTTGTATTAAGGAGGTGGGTTCTTATCGCCAGACAGAATAATGGGCAGCCTATCAACGAGGAGATTCGTTTTGAGAAGGTGCGACTGATTGATGCAGATGGTACTATGGTCGGTATCGTTCCGATCGAGCAGGCTAGAAAGGCCGCAGATCTTGCAGGACTGGATCTTGTTTTGATAGCGAATAATCCGGATAACCCGGTCTGCAAAGTAATGGATTACGGTAAGTATCTGTTCGAGCAGGCTAAGCGTGAGAAGGAAGCCCGTAAGAATCAGAAGGTGATCGAGACAAAAGAAGTCGGTATGAAGCTGACTACAGAAGATCATGATCTGAATGTCAAGACGAAGAATGCCTGCCGTTTCCTTAAGGATGGAAACCGAGTAAAAGTCATCGTCAAGTTCCGTGGACGTGAGATGGCTTATCAGAACCAGGGATATGCTGTAATGGAAAAGTTCGCATCTTTGTGCGAAGAAGTCGGTCAGATCGACAAGCCGGCGAAGATCGAGGGCAGGAATATGGTTATGTTCCTCGCTCCAAAGAAAAACTGATTGTGATTTAAGGAGGAAATAGAAACATGCCTAAGCAGAAAACACACAGTTCATCTAAGAAAAGATTTAAGGTAACGGGTACCGGTAAGGTGTTGTACTCCCAGGCTTTCCGTCGCCACATCCTGAGCAAGAGACCGAGCAAGAGAATGAGACATCTTCGTCACACAGCTGTTAGCTCTGCTCCGAATGCGAAGATCATCAAGACAATGGTTCCGTATAAATAATCGGTACCGAACGGAATTTGATAAGTTTGATTGTTTTAAGGGAGGAATAATACCATGTCCAGAGTAAAAAGAGGTATGCGTACAAGAGCGCGTCATCATAAGATTTTGAAGCAGGCTAAGGGCTATTTCGGTCACAAGAGCAAGCTTTTCAAGGTTGCTAACCAGCAGGTTATGAAGTCCGGTAACTATGCTTACCGTGACAGAAGAAATAAGAAGAGAGATTTCAGAAAACTGTGGATCCAGCGCATCAATGCTGCTTGCCGCGTAAATGGTCTTTCTTACAGCCGTTTCATGAATGGCCTGAAGAAGGCGAATATCGCTCTCGACCGTAAGGTCCTGTCTGACATCGCTATCACAGATCCTAAGGGATTTGCTGCACTCTGCGAGCAGGCTAAGAGCGCACTCTGATCCTTTCAGAAGTGGAACGCTATTTCGAGATAAAAAGCAAAGAAAACCCTCGATTCCGATCACTTGCTGCCCTGCACGACCGTAAGGTCGCGCGGACACAGGGTAAGGTCTTCATCGAGGGTTTGCGTTTGTGTGAAGATGCTATCCTTTCCGGTCTGATTCCGGAAGTGATTCTGATCCGCGGCGGAGAAGAAGCTGTAGCTGATAATTGGAAGAGAAACTATCCGGCACTTCAATCTGTCGATGTCATTGTTCTTACGGAAGCGCTCTTTTCAAAGCTTTCATCGACGAAGAATCCTCAGGGGATGGCGCTGGTTGTGAAGGCGCCTTCGATGGAAGGTGCTTTTCCATATGAAGAAGGGAAGAGCCGGTATATTGTTCTCGAGCATCTTCAGGATCCCGGAAATATGGGAACGATCATAAGGATGGCGGATGCTTTTGGATATTCGGCAGTGCTTTTCACAGAGGATTCCGTGGATCCATTTAATGAAAAGGTGCTTCGTGCGTCTATGGGATCCTGTTTCCATATTCCTTTGATTTCTTTCCCGGACAGCGGAAGTATCTTTGATACATTAAAAGAGAAAAAAATTCCTTCCATTGGTGCCCATCTTCGCGGAAAAGATCTTCGGACAACTGAATTTCCGCAATCTTCGGCCCTTTGGATCGGAAATGAAGCCAATGGTTTAAGTGAGTTGACATCTTCATGTTGTGATATACTGATTAAGATACCAATGCTTGGTCGTGCGGAATCTCTAAATGCAGCTTCTGCAGCGTCGATCCTTGGCTATTTACTGGCGTTTCCGCCGGATACGTGATTATTGGAGGCCGTATTCATGCAGATCATGATTCTGGGCGCTTCGCGCTCAAGTGTCTTTCTTATGAAGCGATTGCTTGAAAAAGGACATACTTGTGTTCTTGTAGATCCTAAGGCGCAGGAGATCGAGCGTCAGTTCAATTTAGGTGTTTTGACCTTTAACGGAGTCATTATCGATATCGATGTTTTAAGAGAAGCGGATATCGGTTCGATGGATATCGTGTGCGCGATGAGTGACAGCGAGAACCAGAATCTGATGGCTTCCGAGATCGCCAGAGATATGTTTCATATCAAGAGCGTTATAACCAGGGTCTTTGCTTCTGAAGATTATCATTTATTTGACGATGCCGGTTTTCTCTCTATTTCATCTACTGTTCTTACAGCAGATGCGTTTATCCGTGCAATCGACGGTAAAGCAGCGAAAGAGGATTATACCGGTCAGTGTATCTCCAATATTTTTGGTAACAGTATTTCCTTTACCATCCTTGAAATGGATGATAGTTTTGTCGGTGCGAAAATCAGAGATGTTGAGGATACAGAAGGACGCCATATATTCGGAGTCGTACGACATGATTCCTTTATGACTACTCTGCCGACTATGAAACTGGAGAAGGGGGATAAGCTGATCCTGGCCGAGAAAAAGGTCTGATCAGGGAAGATTTATATGAAGATCGTAATAGTTGGTGCCGGAAAGCTTGCTTATTACCTGATCCATGAACTGGAGCAGGCAGATGAGATCGTAGTTATCGATAAAGATTATGATGCCGCCATGCGGTTTGCGGATAACCAGGTTTCTGAGGTCATCCATGGTGACGGATCCTCGTATCCTGTATTAAGTGAAGCATGTAAAGATGCAGACATGATCGTTGCTCTTACAAATGAGGATGAAACAAATCTGCTTGCCTGTCAGATCGCGAAGAATCATCTCGGTGTTTCCAAAACGATTGCAAGAGTTAATAATCCGAAGAACCGCGATATCATGGAACACTTTGGTATTGACCGTGCCTTTTCCGGAACACAGATCCTGGCCAGCATGATCGAGCAGGAAATCGATTTTGATGGTCTTCGTATCGTGCACCGCATCAAAAACTCGGATCACGTACTTATTGAGTTTGTTTTATCCAAGAATTCCGATGCCTGTGAGAAATCCATGATGCAGTATAAGTTCATCCATGGTGCCCGTGTCGTAGTTATGGCCGGGGAAGATGGCGGAACGATAACCCCTGTCGGTGATACTGTTATGCATGCAGGTAATCAGATCATGATGGTTTGCGCAAGGAAGGATATTGAAGCTATCTGGAAAGCGATGGTGCAATAAATGCTTGTCCGAAGAAGTAAGACAAAGAAGATCGTCCAGTGGATGATGGACCGTCCTGCACGAGTGATCGTAGCAAGTTTCCTTCTTATCATGGCGATCGGTACGATCCTTCTGATGATGCCTTTTGCCACCAATTCTGGAGAGAGTATCGGATTTTTCGATTCGCTGTTTACTACGGTATCGGCAACTTGCGTGACGGGTCTGATCGTCCGTGATACGGCTACAACATTCAATACTTTCGGACGCGTTGTTCTGATGCTCCTGATCCAGGTCGGCGGTCTTGGCCTTGTTACGATCTATTCTTTTGCCGTGAATCTGTTCCGCAGAAAGATCTCCGTAAAGACGCGTGTCCTTGCACAGGAGAATAGCGGCAGTTTTACATATTCCGAGCTCAAAGGACTTCTGAAAACGATCGTACTTATGACGTTTGCCTTTGAGTTTATCGGCTTTTTACTTTTTGCAACACAGTTTGTGCCTGAATTCGGCTATGGCGATGGTTTGTTCAAGTCGCTGTTTACGTCGATTTCTTCTTTCTGTAATGCCGGTTTCGATCTTATGGGTGACACGGCATCCGGTCCGTATTCGAGTTTTACAGCATTTAATGCCAACTCCGTCGTCATGCTCACTGCGACATTCCTGATCTTCTCCGGCGGTCTTGGCTTCCATGTATGGAAAGATCTGATCGATTACTCGACTCAGAAGATCAAGACGCTTATTAAGCATGATAAAAAAGAGCGTACGAATATCCACATGAAGTTTCATACCAGACTGGCTTTCTACATGACGGTATTTCTTCTTGTTTTCGGTGCTATCATGATATTCCTTATGGAGTTGACGAATGATGGTGGCCTTACGATAGGAAATCTATCGATAGGGGAAAAACTGAATGCATCATTATTCCAGTCGATGTCTCTTCGTACCGCCGGTATGAATTCTATCGATCTTCTCGCGATGCGTGACTGTACGAAGATCCTGTGCGTGATCCTGATGTTTATTGGTGCAGGCGCGGGTTCTACCGGTGGTGGTATTAAGGTACAGGCTTTTGCTCTTCTTGTCAGCGCCGTAAAATGCGATATTACCGGCAAGAATGAAGTGGTTATCCGCAATCACCGTGTGTCCAGATCTACAGTGCAGCGCGCGCTTACGATCTTCTCCCTCGGTTTTTTGCTGATGATTCTGCTGGCTTGTGTTCTCTCGGTAACGGAACGTGATCTGATCGCATCAGGAAGATTTACATTCCTTGATCTTCTGTTTGAGTCAGCGTCTGCCTTCGGTACTGTAGGTCTTTCTTCCGCTGCGACTCCGCAGTTCTCTTTCCTCGGTCAGATGGCGATCATTCCGGTTATGTTCCTGGGCCGTGTCGGTCCTCTGACTTTCGCTATGGGTCTTGTTACGAAAGAGAAGAAGAAGGTAAAGAGTGTTTATCCTGAGGCAAAGATCCATCTCGGCTGATGTATGAATGATAAAAAGATAAAAAGTGGCGGTTTCTTTTTCAGGAACCGCCACTTTCTATATAGAAACTACAAGTAGGAAAGAGTCATATCCTTCCCGGAATCAGTCAATAGAGAGTGTCCCGGTAACCGGGTTTCTGTATCTGGGATCATTTTCAGGGAGAGCAGAATACCGTGTTCCATTGTATTCATCTGAGAATCCGTTAGGGGCATAGTATATCTCACCGGTCTCGTTATCGACGACACGTTCTCTGCCAAGCGTAGAATCACTTCGCATCTGAGACAGGATATCATGCGTTTCACTCGATTTGTTCCAGCTGTCCATGATCATATCACCCATCTGATCCGCCATCTTGCCCAGGTACTGGGAAGTTCCTATGATCTGAGCCCATTCACGGTTTCTGTCCTGCATGAACTGCTCGCTGAAATATATCGAGTTAAATATTTTAGTCATTACAGGAATCCAGTTGGTATAGTCTTCTTCAGGCGCAGCCATAACTAAAAGGTTGGATACGCTGTACCAGCCGCAGTCGATGCCGCTCATCCAATAGTCCATGGTATTCCAGACTGAGCCTCCGAATACGCCGGTTACATAATTTCCGTTAGGGGATTTGCATGTCCCTTCAATTACATCACCAAAAAGTGGATTGTTTTCTTCCAGTTTGGCTATCATGGCGAAGTCACTTAGATCCATATATCCGCTGCCACACTCTGCGAAAAAGCCCTCGGTAGTGGGGTTTGTCAGATATGGATTCTCGACAAATGCGTTTGAACCTCCCATATAGTTTCCGCCGGCATTTTTAGACCAGAAGTCATGGGATGCTTTCGATTTTAAAAATGGCGACGCAAGAAGCTGGAATATGAAGATCCGGTCCGGACATGTCTCATCATACGCTTTTATACCATATCCGATAAGGTCTGCCATGATAAACTCCACATGCCATGTGTCAGGGACGGTGACAGAGGTGTAACCGTATGGATCTTTCACTTCGACCCAATTGAGCTTTTCGGTATCGGCAAGTTCGATGGAGATCTGCTGGGCAGTTGTCGTCGGTTCCTCCGTTGTCTGAATTACGGTAACTGTTGTATCTTCTGTATCAGACGGCTCGATATCTTCCGTAGGCTCTATCGTCTCCGTGATCTTGGTCTGTGGTTTATTCTTTTTCTTGGATGTTTGAGATGTTTCGTCCTTTGAACTGCAGCCGCAAAGGAGATTCAGGATCATAATTATGCAGATAACTATAGCTGTTTTTCTCTTCATGTCACTCCTCCTTAATCGGGGAAATCCTTGATGTCTATATTTTTATTTTATTGAAAAGATGGAATTGTACTTTTATCAAAATATGAATTTTCTGTTTTTGAATCGAAAACAAATACTAAAAGACAGGAGAAACTCTATATTCTTCATTATTACGGTTTCCATTAAAGTGAATATGTGAGAAAATACATACGAAATTAAGGAAGAAGGGTTTCTTATGCTAAAAGATTTCTTCAATATCTGGTCGATACTTCGTATCGCCACATACTATTTTTTCTTTATGCTTCTTTTCTGGGGAAGTTCCAGTAAATTAGGAAAAAAGGATTTCCATAAAGATTTCAGTTCTCTGAATATGATGAAATCTCTTCGTGGATTTGCTGCGATTGGTGTTATCCTGCACCATATTTCGCAGGAGGAGGTTTTCCAGCAGAAGAGAGTTCTTAGCCCTTTTGTAAATGCCGGAGCTTTTTTCGTCGCGATATTCTTTTTCTGTTCCGGTTACGGACTTCTTAAAAGCTTGAATACAAAAGAAAACTACCTTAAAGGTTTTATCAAGAACCGTATAGTTAAGTCGATTCTGGTGCCTTTTTATGTAAATGTGATCCTGTATGCGATCTATTATGCTTTTGTCGTAAGAGTGAAGTGGCCGGCCGCTCAGTGGATCTGCAATTTTTCGGGTCTTACTATGATGAATCCATATGCCTGGTTCCCGGTGGTCCTTGCGATCCTCTATCTTGTATTCTTCCTGACTTTCCGCTTTATCAAGAACCGTCCGGTATGCTTTACCATCATTGGACTGGTGATCATCGGTATGGGTATCGGATTCTGCTTCAACGGCCACATGGCATGGTGGCATGGACCGAAGAACTGGTGGCTTTCTGGAACCAAAGTCCCGTGGTGGTGTGAGCAGAAGATCCTGTGGTTTAACGGTGAGTGGTGGGTCAATTCCGCTATAGCATTCTTAACCGGACTTCTGTTTGCACAGTTTGAAGAGAAGATCGTTTCCTGGTTCAGACGTCTGTATGCACTGAAGTTCCACATCGTCCTGCTTCTGACGTATCTTGCTTACCTTCTGTCAAATTACGGACAGACGGCCTTCGGATACTGGACAGAATACGCCGGAAAAGGTCCCGGTATCGTCAGCAAGGTGCAGACATATTTCTGTCAGCTCCCTCTATTTGCACTTCTCGGGTTCCTTATTATCGTATTTATGATGAAGTATCATGTGGACAATCCCGTAACACGTTTCTTCGGTAAATTCTCGCTTGATACTTATCTTATGAATCTGATGGCACTTGAGATCATGCGCTTCCTGATGAAAGAGAAGAAGTTCCCGTTCAAGGTGAAGAATTATAATCTTCTGATCTTTGCTATCTTTACATTTGCGCTCACGATTCTTCTTGGTGTTCTTGAGAAATACATCACAGACGGCATAAAGAAGCTGCTCTTCCGTAAGAAAGAACCGGAAAAGCAGCCGCTGAAAGAACAGGCAACGAAATAAGAGTCTTTAGATAAGATCCTCTATCTTTGGCTCAAGGCTGAATGGTGATTTGATCCGAAGGTCATCGAACAGTTCATCGATTTTTTTCAGCCACTCTTTATCCAGACTATCGAGTTCGGATGCAGAGAGTATGATTGACGTGAAAAGAATTACATCTTTCTGGATGTAAAGGCATTCGAAAGTAAATGTCATCTGATCCTTTGTGGAAAGCACCAGCAGGTAATCATCGCCGGCTTCGGATGTGTGAGTGTGCGGAGATGAGATAACGAGTTCTTTTTCGGCATTGGTGATCTCATCATAGAATTTCTTAGCTTCAGCTTGATCCTGATAGTCATAGTAGAGCATGTACAACTGCCCGACTGTGCCGTTTGAGGCTTTTGAGTACACCTGCGAATAGTGGTCAAGTGGAACAGTTGCTGCATTTGCTGAGTCATTGTCGAGAGAATAGTAGCCTTCCGCCTTGCCATCCTGGCTTTCTTTTTTGGTAAGTTCGAGATCAGAAAGAGCATATTTCTCAAATGAACTGATATCCAGACGGGGAGCTCCGGAGCATCCTGTTGTCTGTATGGCCAAAATGAGCGAAATGACAAGCGCCAGTGCTTTTTTCATAGTATCCTCCAAAATAACCTGATTTATCTACGCGTTCCATCATATCACAAGAGGGATTCGGATGTGCTATAATTTTCATTGGAATGAGATAAGGAAGAGGGAGTGAACATGAAAAGAGTATTGTCTAAATTACTGGTCCTGTCCCTGGTTATAGGGATTCCGTTATCGATTTGTTCATGCAAGAAGAAAGATGGTTCGAAGAAACTGACAAGGAGAACCGGTATTAAAACCGAATCGGTGACTGAAACGGATGTTCCCACGAGCACGCCGGAACCGGATGTCAGCCCCGAACCTACGGAGACAGTTCCTGCTTCTTCCTCTGATGAGACTTTGTCGAAAGGCTCTGAAAATACATCTTCTTATGATTGTGAGGTGCAAGTGCTTCCGCCTCGGGAAGTGCCTGCCTATGAGTATCAGGAGATCAAGATCGAGGATACTGAGATCCTGAACAAAGATGGTCTTTCCATTCATGTTTACGGATTTGATGTCGGCATGGGTTCTGAACGCTCGATTCATATGAAGGTCGATAACCAGACCGGCCATCCCGTAACACTTCATCTTGAAAAACTTGTTTTGGATGGTTTTTGTGAGATCCCTATGTGGATGATGGACTTTGAAAATGGAGTGGCAACAGAATGTGAACTGAGCTTTTACCTGACGCTTGGCTCGGATATAGGCCTTTGGAATCCCGGAAAGATCGATATCTCCTTCAGGGTCGAGTATAAGGATACGCAAGAGACCTATGTTTCAGAGCTTGCCACGGTATATACGTCTGTTTATGATTCGAGCAAAACATATGACTTCCCCGATGCATACACGGTCTATGAAGAAGGCGGTATCAAGATCTCGCTGCTCGGATATATTCCGGCGGCGTCCCGATCCGATGCTTCACTGGTCTTCCTTATAGAAAATAACAGCGAGCATGAGATAACGGTGAAGACGGAAGAATCCCTGATCAATGGTATTCCGCTTAATGTTCATCTCTTTAAGTCGCTGCTTCCCGGTGAGAAGTCAGTCGCAACGCCCACGATATATCAATCAAAGCTGAAAGAAGCTAAGATAAGCTCGATCAAGACGATCAGCATGATATTAAGGATCCAATTCGATAATGATTATAAGAATTCATTTGTTATAGATCCGTTTGCTGTCTCTGTCGAATGAGTAAAGGAAAAGAAAATGAAACTGGTGGATATGACATGCACCGGGTGTGGTGCGAACGTAACTGTTGATCCGGCCGTAAAAGTAGCAACCTGCAACATTTGCGGCAAGCAGATGCTTATTTCCAGAAGCGGTGAATTCGGCGAAGGATATGACCGAGAGATGGGCCGTATTCAGGCGCAGCGCGATATGGAAGAGGAATGGAAAAAGGAACGTGAAGAGAAGCTCCGCCTGATCGAAGAGGAGAAAAAACGAAAAGCGGAACAGCAGAAGATGGATCATATCCGTAAGCAGCTGAATATCGTTTGCCTCGCCGAGAGTATTATCTGCCTTCTGTTTATGGGATCGCCTCTAGTGATTAACGATGGCATTGCTACTTCCTGGATCCGATTCGGATCAGGCTTTGTGCAGCTTGGTCTTGTTTCCGTTGTGACCTTCTTTTTTACGAAAGATGAGTATTATGGAAAAGTCATACTGGCTTGTATTTTCTGCGCGCTTTTAAGCGTCGGAACGTCGTTCTTCTCGGGCTCCATTCTTTGCTTTGTTGCATTTAATGCCATCAAACTGACCTGGATGATGCGTGTGGAGAAGGTCCGTTATTCCTGGAAAGATATTCTTCATCAGATGATTGGTAAAGAAGTTAGGTCATAATTCATTACGTTCTGATATAATATCTTTATAGGAGGGTGGATTATGGACAAGACAAATCTTCCGGAAGATATTCAGCTCGTTGTTTCTGAACGCGAAAAATCTTTGGACCGGATCCGCGGATGCCTGTTTGGAGGCGCTTGCGGTGATGCACTCGGTTATCCGGTCGAGTTCAAGCCGTATGAAGAAATACTCGAAAAGTATGGATCATCTGGGATCACTTCATATTCTATCGATCCTGCAACTGGTCTTGCTCTTTTCTCGGATGATACGCAGATGAGCCTTTTTACGGCAAATGGTCTGCTTTATGGACAGACACGCGCTGCCCTGTCCGGGATTTCCTCTCAACCGAGATACTATGTTTACCTTGCATACCTGGATTGGCTTGAAACACAGCGTGGCGGAGATCATGAGGAACGTATCTGCTGGCTGTCCGATGTAAAAGAACTCTGGAGCTGCAGAGCACCCGGTGCTACATGCCTGGATGCGCTTTCGAGCGGAGAGCAGGGATCCACCGAGCATAGGATCAATCATAGCAAGGGGTGTGGCGGTGTTATGCGAATCGCTCCGGTAGGTATTGCACTTCGTGATTCGGACAATGCTGTGGCAGATATGGAAGGTGCTGAGATCGCGGCTCTTACGCATTCGCACTCTCTCGGATTTATGCCGGCGGCTTTTCTTACTCATGTCATTAAACATATTGTTTCTGCAAGCGGGAAGGTGGATCTTCTTTCGGTAATCCATGATGCTTCGGAAATGATCCGTACACTGTTCCCGGTCCGTAAGCATCTCGGAGTTTTTATCGATCTTATAGATAAAGCTGTACTGCTTTCTTCCAATAACCATACGGATATTGAGAATATTTCCTCGATCGGTTCCGGCTGGTGTGGTGATGAAGCGCTCGCGATCGCAGTGTACTGTTCGCTGAAGTATCAGGATGATTTTTCCTCTGCGCTGATTGCTTCTGTCAATCACGGGGGAGACAGTGATTCTACCGGTGCTCTTACCGGAAACATTGTCGGAGCCCTTTGCGGATATGATGCTATCGATTCAAAATGGAAAGAGAATCTGGAACTGAAAGATACGATTCTTGAGATGGCGGATGATCTTTGTTTCGGCTGTCTGATGAATACCAACAGTGAATACAGGGATGAGGTCTGGATCGATAAATATGTCCGCTCAATCAGGAGAGAGTAATATGGCATCTGATGATTCTGTAAAAAATCCCGAGGTGAATGAAACACAGGAGCCGGAGCAGGTGAAAGAACCTGAGAAACTGACTCCGGAAACGGTTGATAATACATCTTCATCGGAAAAAGAACCGGAAGATTCCGCTGAGAAGACTTCTTTATTCAAGCAACCCGGTTTTTGGAAAAACTTTTCGATCATTTTGTGCGCCGTTATTCTTGTTGGAGCCATTGCCGGAGTTGCCGGCTATTATGCCGGGAAAAAGGGAAATTCGGAGAAATCATCACGAAGCAACGATTCAGAAGGATCCTCTTCTGAAGTTAGTGTGAATTATTTGACCAAGTCCGCGGATAAGATGGCGAATACGCTAAAGAAGCGTAAGCATAAGGATATTGTATTTACTGCGGATGATATTAAGAAATTCTGTACGGACAACGGCCTTCAGATCCAAAGCGGTGATACAGATACAGGATTCCTTGCCATCAATGATACGATGGGTGTGATTATAACCGTAGAAGAGCATCAGGGAAAAACCTTTGATGATCTGGTCGCCCAGCTTGTTACGTCCAGTGCGCCTCTTAATTCCAGAGCGTTTGATGTTTCAGATAACTTTTTGATCTATGAAGGATATCTTGATAAGGATCAGCCGGAATATGGTTATTGCTATCTTGAACTTTTATACGGGGAAAAGTATTATATCTTCCTTCAGGGACTGGGAGACACGCCTTCCGCTGCCGATATAGCTCAAATGCGTATCCTGGCTTTCCGACTGGAGAAACTGCTCAAACTCAAATAATCTGAGCCGATCTTTATACTTGAAGTAAAATACTTCTTGCATTTCGGAAGAGGTTGGAATAAACTGTAATTCAATTAAGACGTTGATGAGGACATGTTTTCCGACATGTTACCTGCCAGAGAGAAAGAACCATCGGCTGGAAGTTCTTTTACAGGAGAATCGGGAAGTACCGCCTCGGAGTTGCGCTTCGGAACGATATCAAGTATGAAGCAGCCGCTGCCTACTAGCGTTACCAGGGGAAATGAGTGGTCCGGATCTTTTTCGGGCAATTAGGGTGGAACCGTGCAGCCATGCATCCCTATATGCGGGATGCGTGGTTTTTTGTATTCCGCGGGAAAAATTTAAGACCATAAAGGAGGAAAGCAAAATGGTTGATTTTGAAAACAAAGAAGAAAGAAACAAGTATCGCCACAGTACGTCTCACATCATGGCTCAGGCGATCAAGAGACTGTGGCCTGAAACAAAATTAGCTATCGGTCCTGCTATTGATGATGGTTTCTATTACGATTTTGACCGTGATGAGGCTTTCTCGGCAGAGGATCTGAAAAAGATCGAAGAGGAAATGAAGAAGATCGTGAAGGAGAATCTTCCGATCGAGCGTTTCGAGCTCCCGAGAAAAGAAGCAAGAGAACTGATGGTGAAGCTGGATGAGCCATATAAAGTCGAACTGATCGATGACCTTCCGGAAGACGCGGTTATCTCATTCTATAAGCAGGGTGAGTTTACAGATCTCTGTGCAGGCCCGCATATGGAAAAGACCGGAGAGATCAAAGCATTTAAGCTTCTGTCCTGCGCCGGTGCATACTGGAGAGGTTCTGAGAAGAATAAGATGCTTCAGCGTATCTACGGAACAGCTTTCCCGGATAAAGAGCAGCTGAAAGCTTTCGTTACTGCAAGAGAAGAAGCTCTGAAGCGCGATCATAATAAGCTCGGCCGTGAACTGGGTTATTTTACCACTGTGGATTATATCGGTCAGGGACTTCCGATCATTCTTCCGAAGGGTGCACGCGTAATTCAGCTCCTGCAGCGCTGGGTCGAGGATGTTGAGCAGAAGAAAGGCTGCCTTCTGACAAAGACACCTTATTTTGCAAAACGTGATCTGTATAAGATCTCCGGTCACTGGGATCATTATCGTGATGGCATGTTCATCATGGGTGATCCGGATGATGAAACCAAGGATTGCTTCGCACTTCGTCCGATGACCTGCCCGTTCCAGTATCAGGTATATCTGAACAGACAGAGAAGTTATCGTGACCTGCCGATGCGTCTGACCGAGACTTCGACACTGTTCCGTAATGAGGACAGCGGAGAGATGCACGGCCTGATCCGTGTACGTCAGTTCACCATCTCCGAGGGACATTACATTCTCCGTCCGGATCAGCTGGAGCAGGAGTTTGCCGGCTGTCTGGAACTGGCGAAGTATTTCCTGGGTACTGTCGGTCTTCTTGAGGACTGTACTTTCCGTTTCTCCCAGTGGGATCCGGCGAACCCGAAGAATAAGTACGAAGGTACTAAGGAACAGTGGGAAGAGGCTCAGGCTGTCATGAAGAAGATCCTGGATGATCTCGGTCTGGAGTACACCATCGGTATTGATGAGGCTGCTTTCTACGGACCGAAGCTGGATATCCAGTACAAGAACGTATTTGGTAAGGAAGATACTCTTGTTACCATTCAGATCGATATGCTGCTTGCTAAGAAGTTCGGTATGGAATACATCGACAAGGATGGCCAGAAGAAGAATCCGTACATCATTCACAGAACCAGCCTTGGCTGCTTCGAGAGAACACTGGCTTATCTTATCGAGAAATATGCAGGCTGCCTGCCTCTTTGGATGGCGCCGGAACAGGTTCGTATCCTTCCGATCGCAGATGCGCATCTTGACAGAGCATTCGAGATCCGTGATGCACTCCGTGCAAAGGGCATCCGTGCTGAAGTGGATGATCGTTCCGAGAAGCTCGGCAAGAAGATCAGAGAAGCCAATATCGATAAAGTTATCTACATGTTTACTGTGGGTGATAAAGAAGTGGAAGAGGGAACTGTTTCAGTCCGCTCCCGTTTTGAAGGCGATCTCGGTTCGATGAGTATTGATGCCATTTCAGAAAAGATGCTTGAAGAAATCGATTCCAAGAAGGCAGTGAAGAACTGATTTCCTGATCGAAGTAAAAGCAAAAGCTTTCTTGTGCTTGTCCTTTCGCTAATAGCGAAGGAGGCACTTGAAAGCTTTTGTTTTTGATTGAATTAACCTATCGGAAATCAGAACTTCCAAAGACCGATCTCTTCAAACCAGATCAAGTAATCTACACAGAGATCGGCATTCGGGTACTCGTCATATGCACCGAATACAAGGAGAGTATCTTTCTGATAGATGTAAAGATCATAGTTGTGATCATCGCCCTGTCGATGTACTGAATAAATGTTGTGAGTATTTCCCTGCCAGCTGTCCGTAACGGTTCCGTTCTGCATTTTTAGATTCTCATAGACTACTTCATCGATGATAACTTGAGATAATTTGTCTGCCGTTTCCTTACTGTCAAACTCGATCACATATAGGAAAATGTCATCGGGGTTGTAAGAGTAGTATGTAGCTTTATATCCGTCCAGATCATCTGTTTGTGCTTTGAAACCATTATCTTTAAAGTATTTGTCGATCTCAGAAGGTGACTTCAGATGCGCATCTTTTTCAGCGGGACGTGGCTGAGTATTTAGCTTTTCATTACCCGGTTTCGGCTTAGGTTCCGGTGTATCTTCCGGTGTAGGTGTCGGAGCAGGTGTTGGCGTAGGTTTCGGTGTAGGTGTTGGCGTATCCTGATTCATAGAGCCCGGATTGGATTCTTCAGATGAGGATCCTTCGGATGAGCTTTCCTCGGATGTAGCCATAGTCGTAGGTTCTTCACTTGTTGTAGTTAATTCTGTTTCAGTCGGCTCGAGAGGATGGAGGTAATAGCTGAGATCATCTTGCCCGTGAAGAAGAAGATCATAGATGGAAGAGTCGTCAGTGATCCTCCATTCATCCCCATCTTTTTCCAGAGAGACTTTGACAGAGGCTTTTTTCGTTTTCGCATTGCCGATGACATCGATAATGCTTTTCTTGTCAGCCTGCCCATCAAACTGATGAAGGACTTCTTCCAGATCAACATATGTTACTTTAATGGTAGCAGATGCCGTATCTTCCTTTTTTTCTTTGGTTTCTGTTGTTTCAAGTTTTGCCCGTTTCAAAAGAGCGGAAATGATCTCGGTCTCATCAGAATCAAGATCGAGGTCCTGAAAACTTGAAGCATCTGTGTAATTCTTAAGATCATCGACGGATAGTTTTTTTACTGACTTCTCGTAGTTCTCGATAAGATCAACAATATCCGTGTTCTTGTCTGATTCAGAATCTTTCTTTTTTGCGCAGCCGGCACAAGACGACATCAGCAATATCACAGAAAGAAGGAATGCTGTTACTGATAGAGTTTTTCTTTTCATACTAGTTCCCCCATTTCATAAAGAATGCAATCCGTTCACTACCATAATATAATCATTATTTTATAAAATCAAATAGACTATACAATTATTGTGTTTTTCAAGCTTTTGCATTATTTTTGTTGACATGATGGCTTTTTAGAAGTATGATTTAGAGGTTCGCGACGGGGTGTGGCTCAGGTGGTAGAGTGCTTGCTTCGGGAGCAAGAGGCCGCGAGTTCGAGTCTCGCCACTCCGACCAGAACTAAACAGGCGCAGTGATGTTTGATCACTGTGCTTTTTCTTTTCGCCTTTTTAACGTATAATCTCTATATCAAATATATGAGATGGAGTTGTTCATGGACGCGATTATTGAATGGATGCTTTCGCCAAAGCCGTATCTTTGTGTCGCTACTGCTTTGATCTCGCTTGTAGCCTGGGCGATGATCCGAAGGTTTGTACGTAAAGTGTTTGGAAAAACGGATAAACAGTCCGGTGCTATCTCTATTATTCTGAATATTGTTAAGTATTTCATTGTCATATTATGTGTGCTTTTGATTCTCCAGATCAATGGTATCGATGTAACAAGTGCTGTAGCCGGATTAGGTATTGCCAGTGTTATTGTCGGTCTTGCTCTTCAGGATGCGCTTAAAGATATCATCATGGGCGTGAACATCATCAGTGAAGAATTCTTCAGGATCGGTGATGTCATTAAAGTCGATAATTATGTTGGAAGAGTGACGAGTATGTCCCTGAAATCCACTCGTATCGTAAATGCTGAAGAAGGATACGAAGTACGTATCTGTAATAGAAATATCGATCGTGTCTTCCGATATAACGATGTCATGTTTCTTGATATTCCTCTTGCTTATGGTGAATCACCGGACAAGATCCGAGATGTTTTCGGTGAGATAGTCAAAGAGATATCCTCCTGGAAAGATATTAAGAAAGTCGAATTTCTCGGTCTTCAGGAGTTCCAGGATTCATCGATCTGTTATCGTCTGCGGATCATGGCCCCACCGACAAAACGGGCAGACACCAAAAGACGTGCGCTACAGAAGATCGATGAATTATTCCGTCAGAACGGTATCTCTATTCCGTTTCCGCAACTGGATATTCATACTGATTCGTGATTATACGCATGTTGTGACTGTTGAGAGTAAATTTCCGGTCTTCTTTGTTCACAGATTGTTTACAATTTGCGCTTCCTTGTGGTAATATCAAAGTGATTTAACATAAAGGGGACGTAAAGAATGAAAAGATCGTATTGGATATATTCTGCAATTTTATTATTGCTGGTTATCGTTATGATCGTCGCCGGTGTGATCCAGGATCGCCGAATGAAGAAATCCAAGTTGCGTGACAGTGCGGTAGAGACTCTTGTTGCCGCCGGCTGTGAACAGGTTGATGAGTCTTATGTCCCGAATAAATACGATGTTAAGGATGTTCCATCCGATGAAGAGGTCGATTTTTCGGCACTTCAGAATATTAAGACAGTTCTTACAACATCTTCCTCCGGTTCCAATTCTGATGGGCAGATGCTCTTTAATCTGATAGGAGCCTCGGTTCTTAAGAATGCAAAATTCTATATTTCCGGTACCAAAGTGAGCGGAAGGGATGCGGTCGTGAAGGTCCATCTTTTCTATAATGATAATACCGAAGGCGATATGGAACTTGAGTATTTCTATTACGATGGGGAATGGTGTCTTTCAAATACATTCGATGCTTTAAAGAATATTCGTGTAAATGGCAATGACTATGATGAGGCGGCAGGCTCCGCGTATAATGATATTGTCAACGAGATGAATAAAGTTCTTTCATAAAAGGAAAACAGAAATGAAGAAACGATATATAGTAGCCATTGTATGCATTCTTTTGGCTGTCGCCGGAATGATCACCTATTATTGTATTTCTACTTACGGTCCCGGAAGTGATCGCGCGCAGATCAAGAAACGTGTCGAGTTTATTCTCGAATCCTATGGTGCGATTAATCATAATAAAGGGACGTGGTCTTCCTATTCACCGGATGGATCTGATCTTAAGATGGGAGCTTCCTGTAAGGACTTATGTTTATCATTGAGAAACGAGACTTATGATAATGAGGATGATGCTCGAAAAGCACTTCTGGTAGGAGTGATCTTTGATATCGATGAAGTCGAGAAAAGAGAAGATAAATATGTGGTTACGGTTAAGCTTACCCGTAAGGATAAGACAGATGGTTTCTGCTATTTTGTATACTACCGTCAGTCGGCAGAATGGAAGCTAAACAGCCAGTGTGTGGAACAGGCTGTGTATGTCGGTAACGGACTTGGCGGATCGGGAAGTACTCTTCTTGATATCATGGATATACTTCAGGATTATTGATCGTAAATTCTTAAGTTTTTCAGAGACTGCGTTCTTAGAAACGCAGTCTTTTTCTTATATTTCACAAAGTTTCGAAATCGATTTCGTTAAAATCGTTGAAGTTCTATTTTCTTTCGGATAATATGAATAAGTAACAAATACCCGGGGCCCCCCGGTTAGGTAAATGGAGGATATGAAAATGATGAAGAAGAAAATCGGCGCCATGGCAATGACGCTGGTAATGCTTTCTTCCATGGCGTTGGCCGGATGTAAGAAAAAGGCTGACAAACCGACGGAGACAGAAAAACCTGCCATCCCGAGCATCATGGAAGAAATCGGCGCTGAACAGGTGACGTATGAGCCGCGTGGTGAAGTAAAGCTGGACATCGAAGATGGGGAAAACGGTAAAGTCCTGCATTGCTCCAACCGTACAGAGGCATGGAATGGTGTAAATTTTCCGTGTAATTTCTTTGCAGGAAATACTATCAAAATCCAGACTTCTGTTAAGTCTGAGAGCGATGACGTAATCATTTCACTGCAGTTTGACACATTAGGAAGTACAACATATTCCAATGTATTCCATATTTCCGGATGCAAGGATAAGTATGTACAGGGTGAAGGATCTATTCCGATCCCGCAGGATGCTGCGAACGTTTTCGTATATATCGAGAGCCAGAGCACACAGGATATTTTTGTAGATTATATGCACGTTACAGTAGAAGGTGACTATTTCGATCCTTCCAAGGCTCCGGAAGTAAAGCTTGCTGACATTTCTTCCTATGAGTCTCTGAAAGATCTCTACAAGGATGATTTCTATATCGGATGCTGTGTACCGGAATCCCTGGTTACAAATGATCATAAGGAACCGAAAGATCTTCTCCTTAAGGAGTTCAATTCCATCACTTGTGAGAATGAGATGAAGCCGGAGAACATCCTGGATGCATCTACTACAATGGCTGACAAGGCAAAGTACAATGAGAGCCCGGCACTTGATTTCTCCAAGTGCAAAGTGATCTGTGACTTTGCAAAGGAAAACGGTTTGAAGATGCGTGGACATACTCTGGTATGGCATTCCCAGACACCGGACTGGTTCTTCTATGAGAACTATGATATCAACGGCAAGCTCGCTTCCCGCGAACTGATGCTGAAGCGTATGGAAAACTATATCAAGGGCGTATTCGAATATATCAATGAGAACTACCCGGATCTTTTCTATGCATTTGATATCGCAAACGAGTGTATCGATGATAATAACCAGCTTCGTGAGAGTAACTGGACAAAGACGATCGGTGACGATTTCCTCCAGTTCGCTTTCGAGTATGCAAGAAAGTATGCTCCGAAGAACATTAAGCTCTTCTATAACGATTACAACGAGTATGTAGCCGGTAAGCAGAACAAGATCATCGAAGTCCTGAAGCCGATCGCTCAGGCCGGCAACCTTGACGGTATGGGTCTGCAGTCCCATATTTCCAGCCCGGTATCCATGGAGAACTACATGGGTGCTCTTAAGAAGTATGCAGATGAACTCGGTGTCGTTATCCACGTTACTGAGCTCGATGTTAACGCAGTTAAGTCCTCTCTCAATCAGGAGTACGATCAGGGCGTATATTTCAATACTCTGTTCAAAGAGCTTCTGAAGGCAAAGAGCGAAGGATATAAGATCGAGAGCGTTACGATCTGGGGTCTTACTGACGCAGGATCCTGGCGTTCCTCTGAGACACCGGTTCTTTTCCGTGGTGACCTTTCTAAGAAACTTGCCTTTGATGGTGTAGTTCTTGCCAAGAAGGGCGGAGAAGTTCAGAAGCCGGCAGATTATGTCGAGCCTCCGAAGGATACAGATCCTTTCGATGATAACTTCGAAGATGGTAAGTTCAAGGGCGCTGCTCGTGCGGGCCAGACACTCAAGGTCGTTGAAGACGGTGCTTATGAAGGCGGAAAGTGCCTCCTTGCTACCGGTGCAACAGAGACATGGGATGGTTATGTGATCGATCTTACCCGTTACATGGGCAAGAAACTGAAGGTTTCCTTCGCAGTTAAGTCCAAGGCACCGCAGGTTGCATTTAGTGCTGATATCGCTGATCTGTGGCCTCATATCGTAGAAGTTGATACAAGCAGCGGTGATTGGGTATATGTTGAGGAAGTGATGGACCTGACAACCTCTAAGTGGGTACTGCCGACAGGTGAGGTAGAAGTTCCGGCAACACTCGATAATCTCATGCTTTACTGGGAGAGCTTCGACTGCACAGAAGATTTCTATCTTGATGCTGTTCATCTCGAAGTGATCGGATAATACTCCGCAACAAAAAAGTATGACACAGGAGCTGTACCTTATGGTGCAGCTCCTTTTTTGTTCTCTATATCGATTATGCTATACTGATTCAGTAAGAATATTCTTACTCCAATTAAACTATTACAGGGTGATTCAGATGAGTATATGTGCAATTGTTGCGGTAGATGAGAATTGGGGGATCGGTTATAAGGGAGAACTTCTTATCAGTCTGCCGGAAGACCAGAAGCAGAACTTTAAAGTGAAGACCCTGGGACATCCGGTGATTTTCGGCCGAAAGACCCTCGATACTTTTCCGGGAGGCCGGCTTCTTCCCGGAAGAGAGAATATCATTCTGACCAGAAATCCGGATCTTCATGTCGAAGGGGCAACGATCCTGCACTCGGTAGAAGAGGTGCTGGAGTATGCCAAAAGAAAACCGGAGGAGTGCTTCTTCATAATCGGAGGAGCACAGGTCTATGAACAGTTCCTGCCGTATTGCGACACCTGTATCGTCTCGAAAATACATAAACAGTTCGATGCGGATGCGTTTTTTCCGGATCTTGATAATCTCAAACAGTGGAAGCTGTTTAGCAGGGAAGCGATCATCCATTCCGTGAAGGGCGTAAGCTTTGATATATGGACGTATAAGCGAATCTGACCTGTTTTTGTTCTTGTGAATATGTACAATTGAAGTATGTGCATCATGCACAAACAAAACGATGTTCGTATGTGCAAACTCTACAATTATGGCGTTGACTCCCCAAAGGCGTAACGATATAATGAACTCGCAAGGTAAGAAAAGCTTGCAAGAAAAGAAATGGAAAAGAAATTGTTTACTTTAAAGGAGGTAGTCACCATGAAGGCTTTTAACATGAGTAACGTTGATGTTCATCAGTTTATGCAGGCTCTGGATTCCTGCTCCGGCGATGTTATGCTTATTACCGATGAGGGTGACAAGTTTAACCTTAAGAGCAAGCTCAGCCAGATCACAGGTCTGATGAAGCTGATCGAGGGCGGTAAGCTCGTAGATGCGAAGATCTACTGTTCCAATCAGGAAGATGAGGCTCTGCTTTTCAGACTGAACCTTTTCGGAACAGTAGAGGATGTTGAGCACATCGGCTGATTCGAAACAGGTCAGATGAGTAGGATCCTTTAGATCCTGCTTATGCTTTCAAAATTACTGAGAGCTGTTGTAAAAAAATGCAACAGCTCTTTTTCTTTATATTTTCTTAGTACATTTTAGGAATTGAGACGTTATAATATAGCATTAGGAGGAAAAGTGGGGTTATGATCAAAGAGTTGAAAGTAAATTTCTATCGAGTTGTTCGGTCGAAGTCTTTTGTTGTCATTTTGATCCTCCTTATCCTGGGAGCTATTTTTTCTGCGGTAGAGATCAAGTTTTTAGCCGATAATCCGTTTAATTGGATAGAAAACTTCAAAGATGGTGTCTCTGAAGTAACTACAACTGAGGAAGATCAACAATCTTTCAACGTTATTTTCACCAGTATTGACTCAGTAAGAGATGTTAATAGGCTCTCAGGAGTCGTACGGATGACGATGTGCTCGGATCTTGTGTGCTTTCTTTACTGCATTTTCGTGGCTTTGTTTATTTCTGCCGAGTATAAGTCCCGATTTCATGTGAACCATTTTTCCTTGAATCATAGTCCGATACGTGTTGTTTTCCTTGAATGGCTTTCGCTGATGATGGTTATTGTGTTAGTTGAGAGCATCCGCTTTATTTTTTCGCTCGGATTATCCTTCCTTCTTTGTGATTCTTTCACGTTTGATGATGTGCCCCGTACTTTGGCGTATATTGTTCTTATCTTCGGAGTAATGATCACATTTGCTACTTTTACGTTTATGATCGCTTATCTTCGCCGTTCCGGCGGCCTTGCCATCGTGCTGAGTTCTCTTTTCTGTTTAGGGTTCTTTGACTTTTTCTTAGGAATTATTTCTGTGTGGATTCCTTTTGTTGAAAAAATCTCCTTGAATATGCTTTTGAGCTCCATTGCATTAAATAAGCTTTCTGCCTCGGAATACGTTGTCGAACTCGTCGTTGTAGTGGTATTTATCTCGGCATTCCTGTCTGTTCCGCTAATTGTTTCATCTAAGCGTGATCCGTACTAAGTTTAGCTCTTATGTGGTATAATTATTTGTCACAAAAAAGCAGACTTAGGAGATTATATGATCAACTATCTATATAACGCCAGAGATATTGCCGCTTATTTCAAGTGGGCCGGAGTTTCTTCCCATCAGGAGAAGGAGTATCTGAACTATATTTTCCAGATCGGCAAGGATATTCTGGCAAAACCGCTTACGAAAGATTACGATGTTTTTGAAAAAGCGGTATATAGAGATCTTTATTATCTTTGGTCCGAAGGATTTGAGAATGAGTTTTCCGATATTGCGACGATAGCGCCGAAAGGTGCTGTTTCGCTTATATGTGATCAGGAATTCATCACATTGGAGTCCTATATGAAGCTTCTGGCGCTTCATCTGATCTTCTCGCGTAACCTTCCATATGTTCATATTAATTTCACCGGTCTTATGCTGCCGCTGGGCCTGAAGGGCGATTTTGCCGATTTTGAGAGAAATGTTGTGATCGCCTGTGAGACACTTCATCTGACGACACAGGATGTTTTTGCTCAGCCTTTTGATCTTCATCTCGGCATCCCGGACGAGATGCTCTGTCTTTGCCTGGAGCCGGAGTTCCGGAAGAGTCTTTCCGCGCATGAGGATTTCCGTAAGCGTTTCCTGAAAAATGCCGCCACAAGGCTTCAGGAATTGAAGAAGACATCCGCAGAGATCCAGGAGAAAGAAGAGAAGAAGAAACAGCGCATGCTCAAGCGTAAGCAGGCAAGAGAAGCTGCAAAAGCAGAAAAAGAGGCTCTGGCAAAGAATACGAAGAAAACGGCGCAGAAGAAAACGGATGCAAGTACTTCGAAAAAGAGTACAGCGAAAAAGAATACAGCAAAAAAGGAAACGGCAAAAAAGGAAACGGCAAAAAAAGAGACGAAGGAAACGAAGTAATAAGACATGGAACCGATTAAGAATATGGGCCTGGACATAGGCTCTACCACGATAAAGATCGTAATAACAGAAGATGAGAACATCATCTATTCCGAATATAGAAGACATCACTCGGATATCGCCGGAGAGCTTCTTAGTGCTTTTGAAGAAGTAAATAAAAAGTTTCCGGATCTTTCCGCGCGTGTTCAGATCACCGGATCCGGCGGACTTTCGGTAGCGAAGTGGCTCGGACTTGACTTCGTTCAGGAAGTTATCGCTGAAACAGTAGCGATTAAGAAGTATCACCCGGAAACGGATGTTATCATCGAGCTCGGTGGAGAAGATGCGAAGATCACATATCTGCATCCTGTTCCGGAACAGAGAATGAATGGTACCTGCGCCGGTGGTACAGGTGCTTTTATCGACCAGATGGCAACGCTTCTGCGTACAGATGCGGACGGCCTGAATGAACTGGCGAAGTCTTATACGACGCTTTATACGATTGCATCAAGATGTGGTGTTTTCGCCAAGAGTGACCTTCAGCCGCTGATCAATGAAGGTGCTGCGAAAGAGGACCTTGCTGCCTCTATTTTCCAGGCGGTCGTTAACCAGACGATTGCCGGTCTCGCCTGTGGACGTCCGATCCGCGGCCATATCGCATTCCTTGGTGGTCCTCTGTTCTTTAACTCGGAACTTCGGAAAGCCTTTGAGAGAACACTGGAAGAACAGGTCAAATCCTTCTGGATCCCCGATAATGCGCAGATCTATGTTGCTCTCGGTGCTGCACTCGGAGCCAAGAGTGATCCGGTCAAGCTTTCTGACCTGATCTCTTCCTTCGCGTCCAGAGAAGGTTTCGAACCGGATATCAAGCGTATCGCGCCTCTGTTCGCAGATGATCGTGAGAAAGAACTCTTCGATGAGAGACATCAGCGTGCAACGCTTGATCTCTATCAGCTTTCCAAGCAGAAAGGTCCCTGCTATCTCGGTATTGATGCCGGAAGTACGACAACCAAGGCTGTTCTGATCAATGATGAAGGACAGATGGTCTATACCTACTATGCAAGTAATCAGGGTAATCCGGTAAAGAGTGCTGTCAGTATCGTAAAACAGCTGTATGAGCAGATGCCGCCGGAAACCTATATCGCGAACAGCTGTGTCACCGGTTACGGTGAGAATATCATCCGTGCGGCACTGGGCGTAGATCTCGGTGAAATCGAGACGATGGCCCATTTCCAGTCGGCAAAGTATTTCTGTCCGGATGTCGATTTTATCATCGATATCGGCGGTCAGGATATGAAGTGCATGAAGATCCGAAACGGCGTTATTGACTCGATCATGCTGAATGAGGCATGTTCTTCCGGATGCGGTTCCTTTATTCAGACTTTTGCAGAAAACCTGAATATGGATGCACATACATTCTCTATCGAGGCGTTATCTGCAAAGAATCCTGTCGATCTCGGTACAAGATGTACAGTATTCATGAACTCGAAGGTAAAGCAGGCACAGAAGGAAGGAGCGACTGTCGGAGATATTTCCGCCGGCCTTTCCTATTCTGTAGTCCGTAACGCGCTCTACAAGGTCATTAAGATCAGAGATACGCAGGAACTCGGAAAGAAGATCGTCGTTCAGGGCGGTACGTTCTTAAATGACGCGATCCTCAGATGCTTCGAGCTTATTTCCGGAAGAGAAGTCATCCGCCCGAATGTAGCCGGTCTGATGGGTGCTTTTGGCGCGGCGATCATCGCAAAGAAGCGCATCCCGAAGGATCAGAAAGTGTCCGGACTTCTCGGACTAGAGGAACTGAGCCGCTTTGAGATGACGACAGAGATGGCGACATGTCCGCTCTGTACGAATCACTGTAAACTTACGATCTCCACCTTCTCGAACGGAGAAAGATTTATTTCCGGTAACCGCTGCGAAAGAGGTGAAGGTAAGGAAAAAGCGAAGGATACACTTCCGAACCTGATTGCCTATAAATATGCAAGAACATTCCGATATAAGCCTCTTGCCAAGGATAAGGCACCGAGAGGAGAGATCGGCATTCCGAGAGCTCTGAACATGTATGAGAACTATCCGTTCTGGTTCACGGTGCTTACAGAACTCGGTTTCTCTGTAGTTATCTCCCCGAGATCCAATCATGAGCTTTTCGAAAAGGGCATGGATTCGATCCCGTCCGAGAGTGTCTGCTATCCGGCCAAGCTTGTGCATGGACACATTGAGAGCCTGATCGATAAAGGCATCAAGACGATCTTCTATCCGGACATTCCGTACGAGCGTCAGGAGAATAAGGACTCCGGCAATCACTTTAACTGCCCGATCGTAGCCTCCTATCCGGAAGTGATCCGTAATAACCTCGAGAATATCCAGGACAAGGGGATCAAGTATCTCAATCCGTTCCTGCCACTCGATAATGATGAGGCGCTTGCCGAGCAGATGGCGATCGCATTTGCCGACTTTGGCGTAACCAAGGCGGAAGCTGCGAAGGCTATTGAAGCCGGAAATAAAGAATATGACGAGTATAAGGCTGATATCAGACGAAAAGGCCAGGAGGTCATCGAAGATCTCGAAAGAACCGGACAAAAGGGAATAGTGCTTTCCGGACGTCCGTATCATACGGATCCGGAGATCCACCATGGCATACCGGAGATGATCAATTCCCTGGGTCTTGCCGTATTAAGCGAAGACAGCGTCGCGGTTCCCGGCAGGCTCCAGCGCCCGATCCGTGTCGTTGATCAGTGGATGTACCACACACGTCTATATGAGGCGGCGGCATATGTTGCCACGAACGATAATCTCGAACTTGTGCAGCTGACGTCTTTCGGCTGCGGACTGGATGCAGTTACCTCCGATCAGGTGCAGGAGATCCTGGAGTCTCAGGGTAAGCTCTATACGCTCCTTAAGATCGATGAAGTCAGCAATCTCGGTGCGGCGCGTATCCGTATGCGTTCTCTGAAAGTTGCGATGGATGAGCGTGAAGCGGCGAGAAAAGAAGGCACGATGCCCAAGCCGGTGAAGCGTTCTTATACGATAAAGAGAGTTCCGTTTACGGAGGAGCATAAGAAGCGTCACACGATCCTGGCTCCGCAGATGGCGCCGATCGAGTTCGAATTCGTCGAGGCGGTATTCCATAACCACGGATATAAGCTAAAAGTCCTGAAAGAAGCGACGCAGGCGGATATCGAGTGCGGACTCCGTTTCGTAAATAATGATGCATGCTTCCCGACGGTTATCGTCGTCGGTCAGATGATCAATGCGATCCTTTCCGGAGAGGTGGACCGTGATAATACGACAGTTCTTATTACCCAGACCGGTGGCGGCTGCCGTGCGACGAACTATGTTGCTTTCCTTCGAAAAGCACTTCGCGAGGCAGGCTATGCAGATATCCCGGTCATCGCACTCTCCGTTCAGCAGTTCGAGAAGAACCCGGGATTTAAGCCGACGCTTCCGTTTATCAACAGTGCGCTTCGTGCGATCTGCTATGGTGATATGCTCCAGACGCTGCTTCTGCGCGTGCGTCCATATGAGAAGGTGAAGGGATCTGCCAATGCGCTCTATCAGTTCTGGAACCGCTGCGGTAAGCTATTCTTCAATCCGAAGGAGAAGTTCGAAGATATTACGACCGAGTATATCATGGCGGAAGCCTGCAAGAATGCGCCTCTTACAGAAGAAGAGACGAAAGCAGTGGAAGATCTTCTTAAGGAACTTCACTGTACGAAGGTCGGACGTCCATCTTCTTATAAGCGAATGATCGATGCTACGATCGATACATTTGACAAGTTCCCGATGCTGGATATCCCGAGAAAACCGCGTGTCGGTCTCGTAGGTGAGATCCTGGTAAAATTCCAGCCGGATGCGAATAACCATGCGGTAGATGTTGTGGAGCAGGAAGGCTGTGAAGCAGTTGTTCCGGGACTTCTGGACTTCTTCCTGTACTGCACGCTGAATCCTGTATGGCAGGCGGAACACCTCGGAAGAAGCAAGAAGAAAGCATGGCTCAGTAACCGTGGTATCGATCTTCTTCAGGCATATCGTAGCCACATCATAAAGAGAATGGATGAGACCGGCAAGTTCCAGCTCCCGCAGAGCATCCGTCATATGGCACAGAAAGCAGAGACCGTTCTTTCCTGCGGTAACAGCAATGGTGAGGGATGGTTCCTGACCGCCGAAATGATCGAGCTGATCGAGAGCGGTGTTCCGAATATCATCTGTGCGCAGCCGTTTGCCTGCCTTCCGAACCATGTTACCGGTAAGGGTATGATCAAGGAACTCCGCCGTCAGTATCCGGAGAGCAATATTATCCCGATCGATTACGATCCGGGCGCAAGTGAGGCAAATCAGCTGAATCGTATCAAACTCATGGTCAGCACGGCACATTACCGGGAAGAAATGAAGCGTGAGGAAGAACTGAAGAATAAGTAACAGAGGAGACCGCTATGTCTGAAGCAAAACGATTACTTCTGGTTGACGGAAACAGTATTATCAACCGTTCCTACTATGCAACGGCCGGCAGGAATAATCTGACGGCACCGGATGGTACTCCTACAGGCGCGGTCAATATCTATCTCAATACGCTTTCGAAGTATATGGATGAGGTCGATCCGACGCATACCTGTACTCTTTTCGATCTCAAGGCGCCGACTTTCCGCCATAAGGCCTATGACGGTTATAAGGGCACCCGTAAAGGAATGCCCGATGACCTTGCTGCGCAGATGCCGGTCCTGAAAGAAGTGCTCGATTCGATGGGTTTTCCCCGCTATGAACATGAGGGTCTGGAAGCAGACGACCTGATCGGCACGCTGAAGACCATGGCGGTGGCAGATGGCTTTGAAGTATATATTCTCAGCGGCGATAAGGATGATTTCCAGCTGATCGACGAGAAGACGAAGGTCATCATGCCGGTCACCAAGAAAGATGGCAGTGGCACCGATTATTACGATGAAGCGCTTTTCACGGAGAGATATGGTATCCCGGTAGCTGATTTTGTTACGGCAAAAGCACTGATGGGCGATAGTTCCGATAATATTCCGGGAGTAAAGGGTATCGGTGAAAAAGGTGCGATGGACCTTGTCAGAAAGTATGGTTCTCTCGATTCCCTCTATGAACATCTGGACGAGCTTAGCCCGAAACTCCGGGAAAAACTCGAAACCGATAAAGATAACGCGTATATGTCTCTGATGCTAAGTAAGATCGTTACGGATGCCGAGATCGGTATCTCTCTTTCGGATCTTGTCAGAAAGCCGCTGGATATGGCTTCTGCCGCCGCATGCTTCTACAAATACGGGTTCCGTTCCCAGATGAAGAAGTGGAATATTGATGAATCCGCGATCGAGACCAGTGCTCCGGTGAAAGAGGAGTCGGAGGAAGAGAAGTCTTACCCAAAGCTTTCCGGTAAGAAACCGGAGATCATTCTGGATATGGATCCTGAAAAAGCACTGTCAGCGATACTTCCTCTTATAAATTCTGACAATCCTGTAGCGATCGACCTTGATAGCAGTAAGACTACTGTCTTCGGACTTTCTGTGAACGCGGATCAGGTATATATCTGGTCGGATGCATCCGTGATCGAGAAGATCCTGACATCTCTTTCAGAGGTGGCCGGTCATAGCAGAGAAGATGCGCCTGTCGTATATAGCGCAAAGAAGCACTTTAAAGCTCTTGAGACCGGCCTTCCTTTCGAGCAGGTCTTTGATATCGAGATCGCCGGTTATGTACTGAATCAGATCGAAGGTGCGGAGCCTTCTTTTGAGATGCTCATTGAGCATGGAAGTTCCCGTCCGTTCCCGATCCTCGAGGGGTATGGGGACGATAAGAAGGACGGAAAAAAGGCATCCCGGCAGCAGGATCTTTTCGCGCTGATCGACGGCTCTGCAGTGAAAGAGAATGTCAGCGAGGAGGATGTCCTCGATTTTGCATACCGCATCCTTCTTACCAGATGGGTCTCCTATTATCAGAAAGCGCTGATCCGTAATCAGGATATCGAAAAACTGATCTACGAGATCGAGATGCCGCTCGTTATGGTCCTTGACCGCATGGAAAGACGTGGTGTTCTGGTCGATGTAAATGTTATCGACGAGCTTCATAAGGAGTTTGACTCGAAGGTAAAAGCACTGGAGCAGGAGATCTATGATCTCGCAGGAGAAGAGTTCACGATCCTTTCGCCAAAGCAGCTCGGAAAAGTGCTTTTTGAGAAGCTCGGGCTTCCTTCCGGAAAGAAACTTGCCAGCGGAGGATACTCGACCAATTCCGAAGAACTGGAAAGACTTGCCGATAAGCATCCGATCATTAACAAGATCCTGGAATTCCGCCAGATCCAGAAACTGGATTCGACATTCGTTATGGGCCTGAAGAAAAGTATTTCCGAGAAGGACGGCCGCGTGCATACGACCTTCAGTCAGGCGATGACGAATACAGGCAGACTCTCGTCTTCAGATCCGAACCTGCAGAACATCCCGATCCGTACGGAGCTGGGATCGCTGATCCGAAAGACGTTTGTGGCGAAGGAAGGATATGTCCTGATCGATGCGGACTACTCGCAGATCGAGCTTCGTCTTCTTGCGGCGATCGCACATGATGAGGAGATGATATCGGCTTTCTTAGAGGGAAGAGATATCCACACGAAGACAGCATGCGGTATTTTCGGCGTGCCGCCGGAGATGATCGATGCAGGAATGCGTTCTGCCGCCAAGAGAGTAAACTTCAGTATTGTTTACGGAGTAAGTGACTACGGCCTTTCGCAGGATCTCGGTATCAGCGTCTATGAGGCACACCGTTATATCGAAGAATATTACCGTCAGTTCCCGACGATCAAGCCATGTCTGGAAGGATTTAAGAAAGAAGGCCATGAAAAGGGCTACGTATCGACTCTTTTCGGACGCCGAAGGATCCTGAAGGAACTGACATCCGCCAATCACAATATCCGTAGTTTCGGAGAGCGTGCGGCGATGAATACGCCGATCCAGGGAACAGCTGCAGATATCATCAAACTGGCGATGAACCGTGCGTCTCGGGCACTCTCAGAGAAGAACCTCGATGCTTACCTGATCCTTCAGGTACACGATGAACTGATCGTCGAGGCCAGGGAGGATATTGCAGAGGAGGCGGCAAAGGTACTCTCGGAAGCGATGGAGAATGTCGTTTCACTGGATGTGCCACTCGTTGCAGAGGCACAGATCGGCAAAACATGGGCGGAAGCTCATTAAAGTTGGAGGCTAGAAGATGTTCGTTCTTGGAGTAACAGGTGGTATCGGATCCGGCAAAAGCACTGTTTCCGGATATTTCCGTGATCGTGGCGTACAGGTGCTCGATGCGGATGAGATCTCCCGTCAGGTGACTGATGTGGGAGGTGTCGCACTTCCTGAGATCGCCGAGCTTCTGGGTGCCCGTGCGATTACCGCAAATGGTGCTCTGAATAGAAAATATGTTGCGTCACTGGTGTTTTCCGAGAAGAATAAACTGGATAAGCTTTCTTCGATCATACATCACTATGTTCTGACGACGATCGCCGAGGAAATTGCAAAAGCGGCGGAAAAGAAAGTCAAGCTGATCGTTCTTGATGTGCCGATCCCGGTCAAGCACGGATTTGTCGATGTATGTAATCAGATCTGGGTCGTCAGTGCCAGTGATCCGGTAAGACTGGACCGTCTGGAAGCCCGCGGTATGGATCGTGATGACGCCAAGAAACGCATGCTTATGCAGATGACCCGGGAGGAATATGAGGAACTCGGGGATGTTGTGCTGGTAAATGACGGTACACTTGAGGAGCTTTATGAGCAGATCGAGCGTGCGGTAAAAGAAGAACTGAATGAGCGGGGAATCCGAGTATGACACCTGCGATCATTCTCTCATCAATATTTGTAGTACTATCGCTGATTATTTCAATTCTTTGTTTCACATATCTTAAGAAAAAGAGTTATTCGAAGTATGTCGGTGCGTCTGCGCTCGTATATGCTTCGGCATGCATTTTTATTCTTTTACTGGCAGTGTTTAAGAAAGATCTTCCGATCCTTTTCTTTATTCTCGCGGATGTGCTTTCCGGCGGCGTCTTTGCAGTGACGACACTTGTGATGGTCCTGCTTAGTACGAAGATCATGTCACCGCCGGGAAAAACGGAGGAGCGTTCTGAAAAGGATGGATGACAATTAGGGAGGTGGCCTTATGGGAATGGGTGGTCCGGGTTCCATGAGAATGGGACCGAGAGGTTTTCTGACGGAGGAAGAGAAGAAGAATAAGCCCAAGGTGGATAAAAAACTTCTTCGCCGAATCGCATCTTATATGAAACCTTATAAGCTTCAGTTCGCACTCGTGTTCCTGGCGATCCTCCTTTCGGCGGTTATCGGTCTTTTCCCTTCGATCATTACCGGAAGGATCGTGGATAAGGCACTCCTTGGCGATGATATGGGGCTTCTGATCAAGCTCCTGCTTCTGGCATTTGCCGCACTTACGGCTTCACAGGTGATCAGCGTTCTTGAGAGCTACATCAATGCATGGATCTCCCAGCGGATCATTTTCGATATGAAAAATGAGATGTACCGGCACCTTCAGTGGATGCCGCACAGCTTCTTTACGACGGAGAAACAGGGCGATATCATCACCCGTATGAATACAGACATTTCAGGCGTCAGCTCGGTGATCTCCAATACACTTTCCAGCTGCGTGAATAATCTGGCGACCGTAATTACTACTCTGGTTGCACTCTTTACGCTGAGTATCCCGCTGGCGCTTGTCGGTATCATGATCATTCCGCTTCTGATCATACCGACACGAAATGTCGGACAGCAGCGCTATAAGATGCTTACCAAGACACAGGAAAAGAACGATGAACTGAATCAGGTCATCAATGAGACTCTTTCTGTTTCCGGCTCCATGCTGGTCAAGCTTTTTACGAGAGAAGATAAGGAATATGAAAACTTCGTAGAGGTCAACGAGCAGGTCACGAAACTTTCCCTTAAAGAGCAGAGAAGCGGTAAGTGGTTCCGTGTCATGATGGGTATGTTTACACAGGTCGGACCGCTACTTATTTACTTTGCCGGTGGTGTCTGCCTGATCAAGAAGTACGACACAACACTGACTGTCGGTATCGTTACGGCGACAGTTGCGCTGATCAACCGCCTGTACCGACCGGTAGAATCCCTCATGAACCTGGGAGTTGATTTTACCAGGTCGCTTGCTCTTTTTACCCGTATCTTCGATTATTTCGATCGTGAGAATCCGCTGAAGTCTCCCGAGAATGGCGTGAAGCCGGACGTTGCGAATAAGGATATCGTCTTTGATCACGTGAAGTTCTCCTATACTCCGGAAAAAGAACTTCTCCAGGATGTTACGTTTACCGTCCCGGGCGGAAAAATGTACGCGATCGTCGGTCCTTCCGGTTCAGGTAAATCCACTGTCGTGAACTTTATCCCGCGTCTTTACGACGTGCAGGAGGGAAGTGTTACGATCAGTGGGGAAGATGTACGGAACTTTGATCTGACGTATCTTCGTCAACAGATCGGTGTCGTGACGCAGGAGACCTACCTTTTTAACGGTACGATCAAGGAAAATCTTCTTTACGCGAAAGAAGATGCGACAGATGAGGAAATCGAGAAAGCCTGCAAAATCGCCAGTATTCACGATTTTATCGTCAATCAGCCGGATGGTTATAACACGATGGTCGGAAACCGCGGACTCAAACTCTCCGGCGGTGAAAAACAGCGTATCAGCATTGCTCGTGTCATCTTGAAAGATCCGAAGATCCTGATCCTTGATGAGGCGACCAGTGCGCTGGATTCCATTTCTGAAAATGCTATCTCGGAAGCACTGGAGATCCTGATGCAGAATAGAACTTCCATCGTCATCGCCCACAGGCTATCAACGATCATGAAAGCAGAGAAGATCGTTGTAATTGCAGATGGCCATGTGGCTGAACTTGGAACGCATCAGGAACTTCTCGACAAGAACGGCATCTACAGAGATCTTTATGAAACGCAGTTCCGACAGGTCCTCGATATGCAGGGCGTCGAACAAAAAGAAGATCTTGAGTGGGAAGAAAAGAAGATGATCCAGAACGATGTGTACTGATACGATCAAGAATATGGTCTTTTCGGTAAGAAAAAACTAAGAAGAATATTCTCTGTTTGAAATAAAAAAGGCGCCTTTGCCCCTCTTTATTTTTTATCGCCCTGTCTGTCCTGGGCGAACTTATATACCTGCGGTTTTGTGGTCAGAGAATGCCGGTTCGTGACCTGGATCAGTTTCCCGAAACCGACACCGAGCGAGATCAGAGGGATGCCTATGAGGAAAAGGAGCACCCCTATAAAGGTCTGCAGATCTCCCTCTTTACCTCCGGCAAGGACATCGAAGTCAAACATGTAGTCAAGCGCTCCGCCCGCGAAAAAGAGGACGGTGACCATCGCAGTGATTACTGCAAATAGTGAGACAAACAATCCCACAAAAAGTTTCTTGTTGATCGGCGGCATCCCGACAACTTCGCCGGTCTGTCCGTTCACCAGGAATGTGTGCGGCTGGTTCTCATAGCGGACCGTGATGAACCATACCGGAAGAAGTGCATAAGACGTTTTCTCGAGCTGGATCTGCGCGCAGCTCGTAATCTCTTCCGAAAGACGGATGTTGATATGAGCTGCCTTAAGGGCTTTATCCAGTTTGGAAACATCATCCTCGCCGAAAGCCTCCCATAGCCTCTCGTTAAATTTCTTCTGGATCCGCTTCTCCGCGGCATACTCGGTCACCGTTTCTTCGACATTTGCGGCGTTCGAATAAAACCCCATAAGATAGGATGTATTAAACTCCTCTTTGGAAGAAAGATAGAAAGGTTCCAGAAGCTCTGCCGTCTCGCGCGGAATAATCGAGCAGGAAATAGCCGGATGATCCTCGATCTCGCACTCGCCGATCATAGTAATATCCGGCGCCTCTGAACCGCCTTTCCTGGTCTGGACATCTTTCCATGTTCCGGAGTAAAGATCCGCAGGAAGATATATCCCCCGGACACAATCCGGATCCAGTTTCCGAAAAGCACGCGGCACGAAGAAACCTTTCGTCATGTGCTTCTTAAATTCCTCGATCGCCTGTTCTTTGGTGATCATGAAAGGGACAATATAGTCCGGTTTTTTCGTCTTGGAGATACGGCTGAAAGCCACGGCTGTAGAACTGCAGTAAACACACTTCGTGGATATCTCCGTTTCGGCGACGATCACCTCACCGCCGCACTGGCTGCACTTAAAAATATAACTGTCGAAATACGCCCCTCCGTAATGGACTTTCTTATAGTCTTTGTAGGATAGTTTTTTCGAAGGAGTATTCTCTTCCGTGACTTCTTCCTCATCTTCAAAAGAAGCCGGCTCATAAAGATTTCCGCACACCTCACAGACGAGAGTATCACTTCCCGGATCGTATTCCAAAGCAGCACCGCAACTCGGACAATTCCTAGCCATCTGACCGTCTCCTATCTTCTTCTCTCAGAGGAGACGATGTTCATATGACGGATGCTCGGACAATCGTCACTCGTCTCGCCATGGTCATTGGACTTTTTTAGAAGCGATGCGCAGATTGCAAGACATATTCCGAATATGGTAAGAATCACGCTGATAAGAACAAAGATCATATGCACTCCTATTCCCGATAAAACAACCCCTACTTCGTCATTATACAATGAAGCTTTATCGGAAGTCTACTTGTGCTTTATGCCAGTTCGGAAAATGCTCTAAGGAAAAATACCATTCTTATCGGGGTGAGGTTGGGAAGATTGCTGACAACTTAATCAATAGAGACTTTTCAGCAACCGCGCCGTTGCAAAAATGGACTACTGATATATCTCAATTTAACTTGCCATGGGGTAAATGTTATCTGTCGCCTATTCTGGACATGTACACAAACGAGATTGTTGCCTACGATTTATCTTTACATCCAACCTTGAATCAAGTCACTCGTATGCTAAAGAAAGCCTTTAGGCGTTTCCCTAATATACATGGTCTGATCTTACATTCGGATCAGGGATGGCAATATCAGCATGCATCCTACAGACAGTTGCTTAAGGAAAAGGAAATCGAGCAATCTATGTCTCGAAAAGGCAATTGTTACGACAACAGCATTATGGAAACTTTCTTCGGGAGATTAAAAAACGAGATGTTCTACGGTAATGAGAAAACGTTTGCATCGTTCCAGGACTTTAAGAAAGCTATAGATAAATATATAGACTATTACAACAACAGAAGAATTCAAGCCAAAACAAGATGGATGCCTCCTGCTGTTTACAGGAAGACATCCATCTGTTAAAACAAATTCATTAATCTATGTGTCCAGTTTCCTGGGTACATATCATGAGTAGGCGCCTTTTGTTTTGATCAGATTTGATTTTATACGTTGAAGCGGAAGAGAACGACATCTCCGTCTTTCATGACGTATTCCTTACCTTCGGATCTTACCAGCCCCTTTTCTTTTGCAGCAGTATAAGTTCCGCATGCCATCAGGTCGTCAAATGCAACAACTTCGGCACGGATGAAGCCTCTTTCAAAGTCGGAGTGGATCTTGCCGGCAGCCTGAGGTGCTTTTGTTCCGTTCTTGATCGTCCAGGCGCGGACTTCCTGCGGTCCAGCTGTCAGGTAGGAGATAAGGCCGAGAAGTTTATAACTGGCCTGGATCATCTTATCAAGACCGGACTGGGAAAGACCGAGTTCTTCGAGGAACATGGCCTTTTCTTCAGGATCGAGCATCGCGATTTCTTCTTCGATCTTCGCAGAGATAACGACACACTCTTCTCCAGAACGTGCGGCGATCTCCTGAACGGTCTTCACATAATCGATATCCGGGTTGGAAATGTCGCTTTCTGCGATATTTGCCACATAGAGAACAGGCTTTAATGTGAGAAGTGCAAGATCTTTCAGGAATTCCGACTCTTCTTCATCGAAAGAAAGAGATCTTGCCGGCTTTTCCTGCTCGAGAACAGCCGCGATCTTCTCGTAGCAGTCCAGTTCTGCCTGGAATTTCTTGTCTCCGCCTTTCATCATCTTTCTGACTTTGTCCAGACGGCGCTCCATATATTCCATATCAGAAAGGATCAGTTCCAGTTCGATCGTCTCGATATCACGCTTCGGATCTGCGCCGCCATCAACATGAACGACATTAGAGTCATCGAAGCAGCGCACTACATGAACGATCGCATCGACTTCACGGATGTTCGCAAGGAACTTGTTTCCAAGACCTTCACCTTTGCTGGCGCCACGGACAAGACCGGCAATATCCACGAACTCGATAACCGCAGGAGTATATTTCTCCGGATTATACATCTTTGCGAGCTCATCCAGACGGCTGTCCGGAACAGATACTACACCGACATTCGGCTCAATGGTGCAGAAAGGATAGTTTGCGGATTCAGCGCCCGCTTTCGTGATTGCGTTAAAAAGTGTGCTTTTGCCAACATTCGGAAGACCGACGATACCCAGTTTCATGAAATGACCTCATTTCTGTTCGTGTTTTTATACTAACAAGGCAATATTATAGCACATTTCGTGCTTTTGTCGTGTTTTGTCGAAAAAAACGCGAGATATACCATCGGCAAAAGCGTAAAATAGCGTAAATCATCAAAAAGGGAGGTATGAATATGCCGACGGTTTCATCTCACAATGCCAGAGTCAGAACAGTGTATCTATCCGGACTGGAAGGAATGGTTGCAGAGGTTGAAGCATCCATTTTCCCGGGGCTTCCCAGCTTTGAAGTCGTCGGACTTGGTGATTCATCGATCCGTGAGGCAAAGGAACGAGTCAGGGCAAGTATCCGTTCCTGCGGCTATACTTTCCCGAACCAGCGTCTTCTTGTGAATATTTCTCCAGCATATCTTCACAAATCCGGATCATCATTTGATCTGGCTATTGCGATGGCAATACTTCTTGCATCCGGACAAGTGATAAACAGAAGAGGTGATATCGTGATTTATGGCGAACTGTCGCTTACCGGTGAGGTTCGTCCGGTTCCCGGAAGTGTATCAAGACTGCTTGCGCTTGAAGAACAGGAACATATAACATGTATCGTTCCGGATAAAGACAGAGAAGAGGCGCTGCTTCTTGGTGTTCCGGTGATTGGTGTTGATTCTCTGGTTCGGGCGATATCGGTTATATCCGGCGAAGATCCTTTTTTCGGAATTGATTCTTCGGATGAACTGATCGAGGAGGCTTTCCCTGAACCTTCTGTAGATATTTCATCACTTCGTGGCCAGCCGGAAGCGCTCCGTGCGATCACTCTTGCTGCCGCAGGTTTTCATAATTTGCTTCTTGTTGGTTCGCCTGGTACCGGGAAATCACTCTCTGCTCGTATTTTGCAGGGTATTCTTCCACCTCTGACACGCTCGGAAAAGATCGATCTTCTCCGGGTCGAGAGTGCTCTTTCAGTGCTTCCGAGAGATAGCATCGTGTCCAGAGAACGTCCTTTCCGATACGTGCATCATACATGTACACCGTCAGCAATGGTCGGAGGAGGAAGAAATGCTGTACCCGGAGAGATCTCAAGGGCACTGAACGGAATTTTGTTTCTTGATGAACTTCCGGAGTTTTCCCCGAAAGTTCTTGATCTTTTGCGTGTACCGATTGAAACCGGTGAGATGAAGGTGTCAAGAAATAACTGTACCAATCTTTTTCCGGCAAGATTAATGCTAGTTGCTGCCATGAATCCATGCCGCTGCGGAAAGTGGCTGGAATCTCCGTCCGAGTGCACCTGTACTCCTTCCATGATCTCGTCTTATCAGGGCAAAGTCAGTGGGGCTCTGCTTGATCGAATGGATATTTACTGTACGCTGAATCACATCACGGAAGAATCTCTTCTTGAAACAATGAAGAATGATTATACGCCCGAGAGTGTTTGCTGGCGAGCCAGGATCGAAGAAATCTGGGAGATTCAATATTCCAGAAGTCAGGCGGCAGGCATCATGCCGGTAAGAAACGGTGAGTGCAGAGAGGGAAATCTTGGAGATCTGTTCCGGTTAGGTAAAAAGGAGATGGAATATGCTGCAATGGTGGCTCATCAGCTTCAGTTGTCGGTACGAGGACTCCAGCGTATGGTTCGGCTTTCAAGGACAATTGCGGATTTGGATGGGGATCCTGATGTGAAGTGTGATCATATCATCGAAGCAGTATCATTCCGTTTGCCGAAATGGGGCGAGAAAAAGATCTGAACCGGAGGTGATCAGTATGGAAGAAAGACTTAGGACGGATCTCTTTTGCTCGCTTCTCATGGCTAATCGGATCATGACAGGAAAGCAGATCCTAAAAGCGGTAACTGAAGAGAAGATGAAATCATTAAACGAGTTCTGGGAACATCGCGATGATCTGATCACGGATGACCGTCTTACCGCTGATCAGCAGGAGAAATGGTCTCATTTTAGAGAGACTCCCGCATATCTCCGGATAGATGAATATGTCGAATATGTCCATAAACGAAAGATCGTCTCGATGAATCGTCTGGACGAAGAGTATCCCGAATATGTCATACATCTTCCTAATATGCCATTGATCCTGTTTTATAAAGGTGACCGGTCTCTTCTTGATAAGGGAAAGACGAGAGTCTGTATTGTAGGTACAAGAAGACCGTCAGCGTATGGAAGAAGAGTGACCAGGGATTTTTCCGGAACACTCGCCAAACACGATCTGGTCATCGTTAGTGGATTTGCAAGAGGCGTAGATACACATGCTCATGAGGCCTGTCTGGCAAATCATGGGAAAACGATCGCTGTATTGCCGTGCGGATTAGATAAGATCTATCCGCAGGAGAATCATGATCTTTATAACAGAATTGCCGATGAGGGACTGCTGATATCGGAACTTTTGCCGGGAACTGAGCCGATCCGCCAGTATTTCCCGGCAAGGAACCGGATACTTTCAGCCATTTCTGATTGTGTACTGATCACCGAGGCCGGAAAAAACAGCGGTACACTTCATACAGCGAGTTTTGCTGCCACTCAAGGGAGAGAAGTCTTTGCAGTGCCAAGTATTATCTATTCAGATACAGCACAAGGAAATCTTTCGCTCCTGAAAGATGGCGCATCTATCGCATCTGAGCCGGAAGATGTGCTGGCATATCTTGCAAAAGCCGTATTCTTCCGAGAATTGGAAGAGATCAAGGACGAATACGACCGTAAGATACTTGAAAAGAAAGTCAGAGATACTCCTGAACTTCTTACTTCAGAGGAAATACGAAGGATCCTTTATGATCTGCTAAGTTCTTGTGAACTCAGCGCCGAGGAAATATGTAAAGAAAGCGGACTGCCATATCGGACGGTTATATCAGAGCTTGGGAAAATGGAACTGGAGGGACAAATCGTAAAGGAGCGGCAAAAATATGTTTTGACAATTCGCTTTTAATGAATTATATATAGATACAGTCATAAAAATCTATGGGAGCATAACCAGGCATGAGCAAAAACTTAGTGATCGTTGAGTCTCCGGCGAAGGCCAAGACAATCGGCAGATACTTGGGAAAAGAATATAAGATCGCAGCATCAGTAGGACATATCCGTGACCTGCCATCCTCCACAATGGGAGTTGATGTCCGTCATGATTTTAAACCGACATATATTAATATGCGTGGAAAAGAGAAGGTCATACGCGAACTAAAGGAGCTGGCGGCATCGTCAGACCGCATCTATATCGCAACCGACCCTGACCGCGAAGGAGAAGCGATCGCCTGGCATATTGCGAAAGTCTTAAATATTGACCTGGATGATGATTGCCGTATTTCGTTCAATGAGATCACGGAAAAAGCGATCAAAAATGCGATCATGTCCCCTAGAAAGATCGATATCGATCTTGTAAATGCGCAGCAGGCGCGTCGTGTACTTGACCGTCTGGTAGGTTATGAACTGAGCCCTCTCCTTTGGAGTAAGGTCAGGAAGGGATTATCTGCAGGTCGTGTTCAGTCTGTTGCCACAAAACTTGTTGTTGACAGAGAAAAAGAGATCGAAGCATTTGTTCCTGAGGAATACTGGAATATCAATGCGGAACTGACTCCGCTTGAATCGGATTTCCCATTCAAGGCCAGATACCATGGCGAAAAGAAGAACGGTAAAATCGAAAAAGTGAAGATCAGCAGTAAAGAAGAGACAGATCGCCTTCTTGAAAAGATCAAAAACGGACAGTATCTGGTTGATACTGTGAAAAAAGGCAGAAAGATGCGTCAGCCATTCGCACCTTTCACTACGAGTACACTCCAGCAGGAGGCCTCAAGAAGAATCAGCTTCACATCCAGGAAGACGATGAGTGTTGCCCAGCAGCTTTATGAAGGTGTGGAGATAGCAGGTCAGGGACAGGTTGCGCTTGTATCTTATATCCGTACTGACTCTGTTCGTGTTTCCGATGAGGCCATGACAGCTGCAAGACGCCTTATCTCCGAGAAATATGGTGAGAAGTATCTGCCGAAGGCTCCGAGAAAATATGCAAATAAGAATTCTGCACAGGATGCTCATGAAGCGATCCGTCCTGCTCACTTCGAACTCGATCCGGAATCGATCAAGTCCTCTCTGAGTGTGGATCAGTATAGACTTTATAAACTGATTTGGGACCGTTTCCTTGCTTCTCAGATGGCATCTGCTGAAGTAGATACGGTTTCTCTTGATGTGATCTGTGAGAATTCCATTTTCCGCGCTCAGGGCGAAACCATTAAATTCCAGGGCTTCCTTGCTGCTTATGCGGATATCGCGGAAGAAACCACGGATGATGATAAGAATATAAAGGCGAAACTCCCTGAATTATCGGATGGTCAGGCACTTAAGCTCCTTGATATCAAATCCGAGCAGAAGTTTACTTTGCCGCCGGCGAGATTTACGGAAGCTACGCTGATCAAGACTCTTGAGGAAAAGGGCATCGGACGTCCGTCAACTTACGCACCGACGATATCGACGATCCTTGAGAGAAACTATATCGATAAAAAGGGAAAGATCATTTATCCGACAGATCTCGGTAAAGTGGTAACATTGCTTCTTTCGGAGAACTTTACCGAAATAGTCGATGTTTCTTTTACAGCAGACATGGAGTCGAAACTTGATGAGATCGAAGTTGGAAAGAAGGACTGGGTAAAAGTTCTTGGTGAGTTCTATCCGCCATTCCATGAATTGATCGTTAAGGCCGGATCTGCTGTTTCTAAAGTTAAGATGGAAGAGAAACAGACCGGTGAGAAATGTCCGGAATGTGGCGGTGACCTGATCATCAAAGAAGGACGATTCGGTCAATTTGTAGCTTGCTCGCATTTCCCGGAGTGTAAGTTTACCCGCAATGTTGAAGTAACCGTTAAGGGATCTTGTCCTATCTGCGGTTCAGGTCTTGTTTCACATCGCTCTAACAAATATAAGGGCCGCGTATTCTATACGTGTGATAAGAAGGGAACAGATCCCGAGTGTGCATTTATCAGCTGGTATCTGCCGGTTGAAGGTCAGAAGTGCGATACTTGCGGCAGTTACTTGGTTTGGAAGAGATTCCGCGGACGTGCTTACCCGAAGTGCGCGAATCCGGAATGTCCTAAGAATACGGCAAAGAAGACATCTAAATCAGAAGATGAGGAAAAGCCGGCAGCAAAAGAAAAAAAGACCCGTAAAAAAGCATCTTCAGATGCAAATGAGGCATGATATATGGATCAGCCTCAAATTACCATCATCGGAGCCGGTCTGGCCGGATCTGAAGCAGCATATCAGGCTTCCCGGCTTGGTGTGAAGGTCCGTCTTTATGAGATGAAACCCGTTCGTAAGAGCCCTGCGCATCACAGCGACGGTTTTGCCGAACTTGTCTGCAGTAATTCGCTCCGTTCCAATCAATTGGAGAATGGCGTAGGTCTTCTCAAAGAAGAACTCAGAATACTTGGTTCGCTGATCATGGAATCAGCAGATAAGAGCCAGGTGCCTGCCGGTGGTGCTTTAGCTGTTGATCGAGAAGAGTTTTCCGGTTATATTACCAAGAAGATCATGGATGATCCGAATATTGAGGTGATCTATGATGAGATCCACAGTATTCCGTCAGATGGGATCACTGTAATTGCAACAGGTCCTTTGACGGATGGAGATCTCTATGACAGTATCATGGAGAAGATCGGTCATCAGGATATGCATTTTTTCGATGCAGCAGCGCCTATTGTCACTGAAGCGAGTATCGATAGAACGATCTGCTTTGCCATGTCCCGATATGGAAAAGGCGGAGACGATTACCTGAATTGCCCGATGAATGAGGAAGAATACCGTCGTTTCTATGATGCTTTAGTATCTGCAGAACTTGCAGATGTTAAGGGCTTTGATAAGGAAACCGTATTTGAAGGGTGTATGCCTATAGAAACGATGGCTAAGCGTGGATATGATACGATGCGTTTCGGCCCGTTAAAACCGGTTGGCCTGATCGATCCGAGAACCGGAGAAGAGCCGTATGCCTGTGTTCAGCTCCGTCAGGATGACAGAAGTGCTTCTATTTACAATATCGTCGGGTTTCAGACACGATTGAAGTTCCCGGAGCAAAAGAGAGTGTTTCAGATGATCCCGGGACTTCAGAATGCTGAGTTTTCAAGGTATGGTGTCATGCATCGGAATACTTATATTGAGTCTCCGAAACTGCTTGACTCTTCGTATCGGATGAAGGATGATAAGAATGTCTTTTTTGCAGGGCAGATCACCGGGGTTGAGGGGTATATCGAGTCAACGGCTTCCGGATATATTGCCGGCTATTACGCAGCGCTGCAGGCGCTTGGAATAGAAAGTCCGGTTCAGTTTTCTGCGGAAACGATGATTGGCGCGATGGCATCATACATATCGGATCCCGGTGTCCGCCATTTTGCGCCGATGAATGCTAATTTCGGACTTGTAGCCCCGCTGGGTTATAAAGTAAAAGGAAAAAAGAAAGAGAAGAATCTTGCCTATGCAGAGCGGGCATTGGCACAGGTCTGTGAAAACAGAAAGGTAATGGAGAGTCTTTGGAAATGAATCATCAGCAGCTGAATACAGATGATTGGAAGAAAGTAGAGAGAAAGAGAGGATTTTTCCGTTCTTACGCACGTGACTTCGGAAAAGTTTCAGCCGGAAACTTCGTGTTGCTGGTCGGTAATATGATCGTTTTTGTGCTGGCTCTTTGTGTGGTCATGCTGCTTTTCCCCATGATCATTCCGCAGTTCATGCCGGATAAACTCAAGGATTACATAATCGGTACCGGACTTGTTGACGAATCGCTTGTTACGGATGATGCGGTCAATAATATGTATTATCTTATGACAATGATCGCTTCTTTTATGCTCTGTGGTTTTAATCTGGTTGCGAACGGACCTGTATGCTCGGCGGTAAGTTACTATTATAAGAATGTTCTCATCGGAGAAAATTCCTTCAAGGACGATATCAAGAAGGGCCTGAAGGATAACTGGAAGAAGTCCCTTGGAGCGATGTTTGTATCACTGATCGTTACCTGCGTACTGCTTTTTAATATCGGCTATTATCAGAATGGTCCGATGAGTGAAGGCGCAATGGGCATGGCAGCAAAGTCCTTCTTTTTCTGTGTTCTTTCCTATTGGTGCTGCATGCAGCTGTTTATTTATCCTCTGATTGCATGTGTAGATCTTTCCTTTAAAGAAGTGTATAGAAATGCGGCGATCATGGCTGTTAAGAATTTCCCGCTGGCACTTCTGGTGTTCGTTATTCAGGCGGTCTTATTCGGATTCCTGCCATTTATGCTTGTCTTCGTAGTTGGTTCACTCGGATATGGTATAGCTATGCTCCTGTATCTTTTGTTTTCATTCGGTTTTATTGGATATATATCCATGTACCTCACATGGCGTGCGATCCAGAAAATCATCCAGACAGAAGACTGATTCTCAATGTATTGAATCTTTTTGATTAGTTTATTGTACTTTTATCTTCAAATACGCTAAAATAGAGTGAAATCGTTAGCGAGGTGTATGCGAATGATACAGTGTGAACGTGGTCATTTCTTTGATGAAAACCGATATGCGAGCTGCCCTTATTGCAGCCAGTATTCCAATCAGCCTAAATCTGTTACCCCACCGGTCGTACCGGCAAATATGCAGATCCCCACGCCTTCTTGTGGCAAAACGGTAGCAATAGCAGGTATGGAGCCTGAAAGCTCAGTAAGTAAGACTGTTGCACTTGATGGATTTGATACTAATCCTGCACCGATCAACAAGACTGTTGCTATCGCCGAAGAACCGCTTGATTTTCCACCTGTAACACCGATAGCTGCTGAACCTCAGCCTGCTCAGGTTCCTCTTGCGGCACCTGTTGTTCCGTTTTCTCCAGCACCGGCAGCAAATCAGCCGGTTATGCCCCCGGTTCAAGCTGCTCCCGCGGTTTCTCCTATGCCGGGTCCTGCTGTAGCAGTACCTGTCACTCCGATGGCGGCACCTGTTCCGTCAGTGCAAGCTGCACCTGTGGCGGTTCCTGTTTCAGCGCCGTCGTTTACGCCTGTTACTGCGCCTTCGGTTGCTCCTGTTGAAGCTGCTTCCCCGGCGCCTGAGATTAATATTCCTGTGACAGGCCTTGGGGTAACGGAGCATCCTACACCGATCGCTATGGAAGAAAAATTTTATGAGTCATCTCCTGACAGACCTTATGCGGTAACCGGTCTTGGAGTAAAAGAGCATCCGACACCGATTCCGAATGATGTAGGTGCGACTTTCCCGATTCCTTCTGAGGATAATACGGCATCTGCTCCTGTAGGACAGGCAGAAGCGAGTGCTTTTGCAGCTTTTGGTTTCCCGGGCGGCCCTATTCCGGGAATGATGCCGGGCAATCCGGGAGCGGGCGTTCAGATCCCTTCTGCTGCACCGGCAGTAGAAGAACCTGCGGTTAATGAAGTTTCTGCTCCGGTTTCTGAGCCTGTTTCTGTACCGGAAGTAAATGCGGATCCGATTCCTGAAGCAGCACCGGCTGCGGAAGCAGATACCCCTTCGGTTCCTGAACAATCACCGGCTTCTTTTCCTTCTTTTACAGAACCTGTAGTTCGTGATGCGAATGCTACTGTTTCTCTGACAGAGTCTGATGTAGATTATCTTCCGCGTGTGCACGCACGTGCATTCCTTGTTTGCATCGATGGCCCGATGACAGGTGCCAGCTATGTATTCCAGGAATCAAGAGCTGTTATCGGCCGTCAGAAGAATTATGAGATCGCTTTATATAGAGACGTTTCCGTATCCAGAAGCCAGCATGCGATCATTAATTACTACAGTGATTCTTTCCGTTACACGGTTTCATTAGGTGACGCTGATAAGAAAGTGTCTGTCAATGGAACGTTTATCGATTCTGAGACGGATCTTAAGCTTTATGATGTAATCGGGATCGGACAGACTAGACTGTTGTTTATTCCTGTATGTAGCGAGAAGTTTGCATGGTAAAGTTATCGAATCAATTCATAGACTCATATATAGCGTATTTTGAAGAGATGCGCTGGGTCTTTATCGGCTGCCTGGCCTTCCTGATCCTTTTTCTGATCATTTATATTCTGATCACAAGAGGCGTAAAGAAGGATGGAGCGGATAGTGTTGATGACTCATCTGATCATGCTTCCTTTATGGAGAATGGACAATTCAGAATTGATATCGGCAACTGTCAGGGAGTCGGAGAACGGGAGGAACAGCAGGATGCCTTTGCATTTTCCCCGAATTCGAACTGGAAAGATAAAGGCTTTCTTGCAGTGCTTTGCGATGGTATGGGCGGCCTTGATGCAGGAGCATCGATATCCAATAAGCTTGTTTCTGATATAATAGCCGAATTTCCTTATTCGTTTGACAAATTGAAGGATGGATGGATCCTGGATGATCTTTCCAACGAGATATATCAGACACATAGCGGAAGGGGCGGTACGACAGTTGTTATCACATATGTTCAGAATGACAAGATGTGGTTTGCTTCGGTCGGTGACAGTGATCTTTTCCTTCTGAGAAATAACCATATTTACGCGATGAATATTCGTCAGGAATATGGAAATCAATTACTGATGCGCGCGGCAGATGGCGCTATCTCAGTCGATCAGGCTCTGATGCATAGTGATGCACCGGCTTTGACGGAGTTTATGGGTGCACCGCATGTGAATGCAGATTATTCCATTACACCTTGGCAGGTCATGGACAATGATGTGTATTTGTTGTGCTCCGACGGTATCAGTGATACGCTTTCATTTGATGAAATACGTCAGGCGATGATGCATACTCCGTCCGAGTGCGCTGAACTGCTTGAAAAAGGAATAATGACAAAGAATAAGAGGTTTCAGGATAATTACACGGCAATCGTATTTTCTGTTCACAGAATAGGAGGAAATTGAGCATGAATAAAGGGTTGAAGTACACATTGGTTTCTTTGCTGTCTGTTGCTATTGTTGGCTGCGGCGCAATGTCCATTGTATCCGCTGTGCAGTGGGGACAGGCGAAAGACAATCTGAAGATCGCAAAGGAGAATCTTGAGGAGGTCCGTGAGGAAAGCGCTGATAACGAGAAAGAGCGTCAGAGTATCAAGGACAAGATCCAGGAAGAAAAGAATAAGACTTTTCAGCCGGATACCAGCAAGTATAAGATGAGTTTTTCTCCTTCGGAGAACCAGCAGTCTGTTGCGGCAGTTTTCTGCGTGGATCCTACCGGATACGGATCTTTGGGATCTTCTTATCCGATCGGAACTGATCTTGAGGGAGAAGTGCAGTACTTTGTAACCAACGGACATGTTGTCGACGGTTATCAGAAAGAAGGACAGAGACTTTTCGTTCGTCTTGAGAACAAGGAAAATGTTCCGGCTGAGGTTGTATTCTTCGAGTTTGATTCTAAGATGGATATGGCGATCCTGAAGATCGAAAAGCCTACTGATCAGAGAAGAACGGTTATTATCCGTAATTCTGACGATGTTAAGACAGGTGAGAAAGTTACCGCGATCGGATATCCGGATAAATCCTCCGATATCGATCCGACCATGACCTATGACATGGCGAGCCAGACTGTAACTGCCGGTGTTATTTCCAAGACAGATGTTGTTCCGAGCAGTGTTGCCTATCACACATTCCAGCACGATTCCTTTATTTCTCACGGTAACTCCGGCGGACCGTTATTCGATGAGAACGGCTATCTTATCGGTATGAATACTCTTATTCATAAAAACAGTGAGAATGTAAACTTCGCGATCCATTCCAAATCCATCATGGAGATCCTGGATCAGAACAATATTCCGTATATTACCAGTGAAGCTTATCTGGAAGAATTCAATGCGGAGATCGAATCTGATAAGAAAGCTTTTGAAGATGAAAAAGATGCTGCTATCAAAAAACTCGAAAAGCAGCTTGCTAAAGTTGAAAATGCTGAAGAGATCGCTGAATTTGAAGATCGTGTTGAGAAGAGAAAAGATGAAGTTGAGAACAACAAACTGCTTCTGTTTGTTTTCGCAGGTGTAGCTGCTGTTTGCGTAATCGGGCTTCTGGTCGTTCTCTTTGTTCGCGGTGGCGGCGCTGTGGAAGACGATGGCCTCACCTCGTATCTTGTATGTATAAAGGGTGTTTTTGCCGGTATGCGCTATGATATCTCCAAGCATACAATGACGATCGGCCGTGACAGAAATACCTGTACGATGGTATTCCCGGAAGAAACTCCTGGTATCAGCTCGAATCACTGCTCGATCTATTTCGATAGCAGAACCAAGAATTTTGTACTGACAGATAATGGCTCAACATATGGAACATACCTTGCCGATGGCAGAAAACTTACCAAAGGCGTTCCGGAGTCTCTGGAGCCCGGATCTACATTCGCTCTTGCAGATAAGGCAAATGAGTTTAAGGTTGAACGAGGATAAATGGATCATTTTCTGTACACAAACGTAGGCGGTCATGAACCGAACTGTGATCATGCTCAGGTCATCGAACACGATGGCCAGATCCTGATCGTGCTTTGCGACGGGTTAAACGGACTTCCGAATGGGGATCAGGCGGCTCAGATCATTTCTGATGCCGCTCTGGCCGCTTTTATCGAGGGAAAAGCACCCGCCGAGAGCTGTATCATTGCAAACAAAAAGTTCCGCGAAATGCAGTTCGATAACGTTGAACTACGTCGCGCAGGTGCAACGATATGCGCTGTCCGGATCTCTGACAACCGCTGTGAGTGGGCAAATGTAGGTGATTCACATATTTACCATTTTTCCGGTGGGGAGCTTAATCATCATTCTGTGGACGATACTCCTACTTATCGCTCCTTTGTTCGAGGTGAGATCGAGTACGAGGCGATCCGCGAGCAGGACGGAAGAACAGGCATGACTGTCTGTGTCGGACAGCAGGAAACCATCGAGCCTCATGAGGAAGCATTTGACCTGTCTTCCGGTGACGGTATCATCGTGTGTTCCGATGGTTTCTGGGAATATGTTTATGAGACGGAGATGCTTATCGATCTCCATAAATCTTTTAATGCTAAGGACTGGGCGCAGAAGATGATCCTTCGTGCTGTTCAGAGAAGTCACTTAAAGGGAGATAATATAACTTTGGTGACATATTTGAGAACGGCGGACTGACCATATGGATACGAGTAAACTTTGTTTCGGATGTTTTAGTGAGCATGATGGTGTAGGACCATGTCCGCATTGTGGATTTGATCTTTCAAAGGTCAGACATCCATTTGTTGCACTTCCTATCGGTACTATTTTAAACGGCCGTTATCTTACCGGACGTGTGCTCGGTGTAGGCGGATTCGGTGTTACGTATCTTGCTTTTGATATGACGCTTGAGATCTGTGTCGCAGTGAAGGAATATCTTCCGTCGGGCATCGCTCTCCGTGATTCCGATCACTACACCATGACTGTTACTGCTCCGGAAGAACAGCCGAAATTCGATACCGGCGCCAGCAAATTCCTTGAGGAAGCAAGACTTCTTGCCAAGCTCCGTGACGTTCCGAATATTGTCACAGTCCATGATTACTTCCGTGAGAATGGTACGGCATATTTTGTCATGGAGTATATCGAGGGTGTCGATCTGATGAAATATACGAAGCAGAAGGGCGGGAAACTCTCCTATGACGAGGCGCTCCGCATTTTGCTTCCTATCATTGAGTCTCTGGCGCATGTGCACCGTCACAATCTCCTTCATAGAGATATCAGTCCGGACAATATCGTTGTCATGAGTAATGGTCAGACCAGACTTCTTGATTTCGGTGCAGCCCGTCTGGCAATCGACTCGGATAAAAGTAAATCGATCATTTTGAAACACGGTTTTGCTCCGGAAGAGCAGTACAGAAAGCATGGAAATCAGGGCCCCTGGTCGGATGAATATGCTCTTGCCGCAACGATGTATCTGATCATCACCGGTGTTATGCCGCCGGATGCGATCGAACGTGTGCATGAAGATACGCTGGAATCGCCTCTGAAGTTAGGCGTCAGTATGCCTCAGTATGCCAATGATGCCCTTATGAAAGCACTCTCCGTAAGTGCTTCGGGCAGATTTCCTGATATGAATTCCTTTGCGGCTGCGCTTTCCGGAAAGCCTGCTGAACCGGATGAACAGATGGTTGGCGGAAAGACGGTGATGATAGAGGAAGAAGTTTCGGAAAAGAAGCCTCTTCCGGTATCTGAGATGGAAACTTCTACGAAGCCGATCGGCTTTGCTTCACAGCAACCGGCCAATGTAGCACCTCAGCAGCCTGTAAGTCCGGCTCCCCAGCCAAATGCTCCTTACATGCCGCAGCAGGCGGTGCAGACTCCGATCAATAACTATAACATGCCTGTTTCCGGGCAGTTTCCTGCCGGAACAACTGTTACAACACCAAATGTCCCGAAAAAAAGTATCTGGAAACGTCCGCTTACATACATCATTGCCGGTATTATTGCACTTGCTGGTATTGGTACAGCGGTAGGCGTGTATATTGTGAAGAATTATGAGTGGGGAGATCCGCCACATAGTTCAGTCACCAGAAAAACTAAAGAAACCACGGATGATACAGACGACACTTCGGATACTGATGAGACAACACCACCGACTATACCTGATCCGCAAACGCAGACGAATGGGGACGATATCTTATATGTGGATCAAGTTCGTCATTTTTCAGTTTCAGCAAGTAAAGAATATGCTTTTGAAAATAGAAACGGATTGTTTGTTTTTGAGAGAAATGACAGATCTCTGATGGTAACTACTGATATGATAACTGGCTTCGGGGATCTTCGTGTAGCATCTCTTACTGATTTTATTGCACAGAGTGATGAGGTTGCCAAAGAATACCTTGAGGATGGACTTAGCCTAACGGATGTTGAGATCGCTTCTGATTATTTCTTCATACACTCTTTAAAGAATAGTACGGCTGTTGAGCTAAGTGGCGTGGCTTATCAAAACGGCAAGAGAATGGATGTCACTATCCTTGCTTATGAAAGAAAAGAGGATGAAGGCGTTTTCATCAACTGTGGTTTTATGCCAACGGATGAGTATGGAATGTATTCGTCGGATGACTTGGAGACGATATCTTCTGTTCTTCTGAGTTTTACGGAAGATTCTTCTTCGACTTCGGATTACGAGTTCTTTGACGTGGAGAACCGGCCGAGTATCCTCTATCGGAAGACGGATACTGATAATATAACGGATGTGAAAATGGGAAGCGTCGATGCTTTACGTATACATCTGAGTAATGTAAGTGATCCGGACAGTTCTATCTATGTGTTATCTATTGGTGATCAGGGCTCTATTACAGCAGCTTGTACTTCGACTGAGCAGGCACTTGGTGCACAGTTTAAATTCGGCGGATATACATCTGTGACTCCGACGATCAATTCCAATCTCGAGATGCGTATCCGAAACTACACTCTCGCGATGAAAGATAATAATGACAAACCGCTCGAGTGTACCTCCTGTGTGATCAATCTTAACGGTACGTATTACGCGGTCATCGCGACATGCGGTGACGAAGATGACCGCGAACAGGTCGCGCTGAATTATACGTTGACCATTAGGTCTCTTATCCGTTCTGAATAATCACTTGTGATAGTATCTTGCGAAAAAATCATCACGGAAATCCAGAAGGCGGTCGTCAGCGATCGCCTTTCTTACATCTTCCATAAGATGGAGCAGGAAATGGATATTGTGCCAGGAACATAATCTCAGACCAAACATCTCGCCGGCCTTCAGAAGGTGACGGATATATGCGCGGCTATAGTTCTGGCAGGCATAGCAGGTACAACCTTCCTCGATCGGGCGGAAGTCCTCGGCACTCTTTTTATCACGTACGATAAGGCGCCCATCATGTGTCAGCACTGTACCGTTACGGCCGATTCTCGTCGGAAGGACACAGTCGAACATGTCGATTCCACGGATAGCTCCCTCGATCAGGTAGTCCGGAGTACCTACGCCCATCAGGTAACGCGGCTTATCTTCCGGCATGAGAGGGACTGTTTCTTCCAGCATCTCATACATCAGTTCCGCAGGTTCGCCGACAGAAAGACCGCCGATGGCATATCCGGGGAGATCAAAGGATGTGATCTCCTTTGCGCTCTGTTTACGAAGATCTGCATAACAGGAACCCTGGATAATTCCGAAAAGTGCCTGTTCATCGGGACGTTCATGCGCTTCGATACATCTTTCGAGCCATCTTGTGGTGCGTTCCAGTGATTTTTGCGCATAGCGGTGTTCAGAAGGCCAGGCGCAGCATTCATCAAATGCCATGATGATATCTGAGCCCAGATCATTCTGGATCTTCATGGAAAGCTCCGGAGTGAGAAGATGTGCGGAACCGTCAATATGCGACTTGAAATGTACACCTTCCTCTGTGATGTCCTTCGGACGTGCAAGTGAGAAGACCTGGAATCCTCCGCTGTCTGTAAGGATCGAGTGCTTCCAGTTCATGAATTTATGAAGCCCGCCGGCCTTTTTTACGATTTCGTTTCCCGGACGCATCCAAAGATGATAGGTATTGGAAAGGATGATACGGGCGCCCATGCTCTCAACTTCATCCGGAGACATACCTTTGATCGTTGCCTGCGTGCCGACCGGCATAAAAACAGGCGTGTCGAAACTTCCGTGAGGCGTATGCACACGGCCGAGTCTTGCACCGGACTGCTTACAGGTGTGGATATGTTCGTAGTAAACGGGAAACTTACTCATTCCTGATCCTCCAGGGGACTTTTGATTCTCGGTTTCTCAGGGGTGATAAACATCGCATCACCGAAACTGAAGAAACGGTATTTTTCAGATACTGCAGTTTTATATGCATTCAGTACATGCTCTTTTCCTGCAAAAGCGGAGACAAGCATGATCAAGGTGGATTCCGGCAGGTGGAAATTCGTGATCAGCCCGTCGATACAGCGGAAATCGACACCTGGGTAGATGAAGATATCTGTCCATCCGGAACAAGGGTGCATGCCCGGATCTTTGGCTGCAACAGTCTCGAGTGTCCTGCAGGAAGTCGTTCCTACAGCGATGACTCTACGGCCTTCGCGGCGTGCTTTTCGAAGTGTGGAAGATGCTTTCTCGTCCAGCTCATACCATTCGCTGTGCATGTGATGGTCGGAAATATCATCTACTTTTACAGGACGGAAGGTACCAAGACCTACATGCAGTGTGACTTCGCAGATCTCGACTCCCATTTCACGAAGTTTTCCGAGAAGTTCCGGCGTGAAGTGAAGGCCAGCGGTCGGTGCCGCGGCAGAACCGGTTTCCTTCGCATATACCGTCTGATATCGTGTCTGATCTTCCAGCTGTTCATGGATATAGGGGGGGAGCGGCATAGTGCCGGCTTCATCCAGGATCTCTTCCCAGATGCCGTTAAAATCAAATCGGATGATACGGTTGCCGTCCGGAAGTACCTCTTCGCACTCGGCTTCCAGTTTTCCGGGGAGGAAAGTCATCCTTTTTCCGGGACGGATCTTCTTTCCGGGACGTGCCAGCGTTTCCCAGTGATTCTCATCGATGCGCTTCAGAAGCAGGAGCTCGACGGCGGATCCGGTATCGCTTCGGGACCCGAGGAGTCTGGCGGGAATAACTTTCGTATTATTGATGACCAGAACATCTCCCTTATGAAGAAGAGACGGCAGATCGGAAAAATGCATATGCGAAACCGCACCTGTACTGCCATCCAGAGTCATCAGTCGGGAACTGGAACGGTCAGAAAGCGGGTGCTGGGCAATTAGTTCTTCAGGTAGTTCGTAGTAAAAATCACTTGTTTTCATAGCCTAGTATTATAATAGCAATTGACGTTCGTGTATAGTAGGTGGTATGATTTTATGAGGTTTTCCCTGCACCGTTTCGTGCTCGAAAATCACTGAAATATCAAAAGAAATGGAGGCATGAGTTATGAAGAAGCCCGTTTTTATCGGCTCGGCTGTCGCGCTGGTCACACCCTTTAACGAAGGAGGTGTCGACACTAAAAAACTGAAGGCTTTGATCGACTTCCATTTAGCACATAAGACGGATGCTATCGTGGTTGCTGCAACCACGGGTGAAGCGGCTACAATGCCGGATGAAGAGCATCTTTTTACGATCCGTACTGTTGTTGAATATGTTAATGGACGTGTTCCGGTCATCGCAGGAACAGGAAGCAATGATACCGCTCATGGAATAAAGCTTGCAAAAGAGGCTACAGCGATCGGAGCAGACGCTCTGCTGGCCGTAACTCCTTACTACAACAAGACATCCCAGGAAGGTATCTACCGTCACTTTAAGGCTACTGCCGAGGCGACGGATCTGCCGATCATTGTCTATAACGTTCCATCAAGAACGAATCTGAATATTGCTCCGTCTACCTATAAGAGACTCTCGGAGATCGAGAATATCGTAGGTGTCAAGGAATGCAACATGGGGCAGGTCCCGGAGACGGTTTACCTCTGTGGTGATGATCTGGTTCTTTATTCCGGCGAGGATGGTCTCGTTATCCCGCTTCTGGCAATGGGTGGTAAGGGTGTTATCTCTGTAGCATCTCATATTGTTCCGGAAACGATGCATAACATGGTAGAGTCTTTCCTTAATGGGGATGTGAAGACGGCAGCGAAGATCCAGGCGGATATTATTCCTCTCTGCAAGGCTCTGTTCTCGGATGTGAATCCGATTCCTGTAAAGGAAGCACTGAATATCCTCGGATGGGATATCGGTTCCTGCCGTATGCCGCTTGTTGACATGAACGAAGATGGAAAGGCGAAGCTGGCAGAGGTCTTAAAGCAGTATGACCTTTCTTTCCATAAGCAGGCCTGATCCTTCTTATTTACGAAGAAACGAAAGCGAGTAATATATGTCTGAAACAAGAATTTTCTTAAGTGGCTGTATGGGCCGTATGGGACGGGTTATCACCGAGATGGTCGATGGCTATGATGATGCTGTGATCGTGGCAGGCTCGGATGTGGTCGAGAATCCTGCCTCTGATTTTCCGATCTATAAGGATCCTATGGAGTGCAAGGAAGAGTTTGATGTGATCATCGATTTTTCCCATGTTAGTGCTTTTGAAGCGATAACAAAACTGGCGGAAACATCCAAAAAGCCGATCGTAATGTGTACGACAGGCCTTTCAGATGAGCAGAAACAGCAGCTTACCGCTCTTTCTGCCAAGGTTGGAGTTTTCTATTCCGGTAATATGTCTCTTGGCATCAACGTGCTGATCAATCTGGTGAAGAAGGCTGCAGCTCAGCTTTATCCGGACTTCGATATCGAGCTTGTCGAGGAACATCACAATAAGAAACTGGATGCTCCGTCCGGTACCGCTCTGATGATCGCCGATGCGATGAATGATACTCTGGATGGACAGCTTGAGTATGTATATGAGCGTCAGTCCAGGCGTCAGCAGAGAGAAAAGAAAGAACTTGGTATTCATTCGATCCGCGGTGGAAACATCGTTGGCGAGCATAAGGTTATGTTCATTGGCGGAGAGGAGATCGTGACGATCTCTCACAGCGCACAGACCAGAAGTGTTTTTGCCCGCGGAGCGGTGAGAGCTGCGAAGTATATGCTCGGAAAAGAACCCGGCATGTACGATATGCAGAAGATGATCGGTGACGATAACTAATAACGATAAGGAAATAGAAACGGGAGGAATTATTCAATGGTTCGTTATTTATTAGATGGCGCTGCAGCGACAACAGAGCAGGCTCCAGGCGCAAATCCACTTATTATGGTTGCGATCTTCGCAGTCTTTATCATTCTTTGGTATGTGATCGCTCTTCGTCCGCAGAGAAAAAAGGAAAAAGAGCTCCGTGCTAAGGTAGATAAGATGCGTGTCGGCGATCAGGTCATCACGATCGGCGGTCTTGTAGGAAAGGTCGCAAACATCCGTGATGATGAGGTCACGATCATGACTTCTGCCGCAAATACACTGGTTACATTTAAGAAGAACGCGATCAATTCGGTCATCTCCAGAGATGCTAAGCCGGAAGCTACCAAGGATCAGGCGGCTTCTAAGGAAGAGAAGAAATCCGATAAGATCGTTCTGAAGAAGAAAGAAAAGACAGAAGAAGCTCCGGTTGAGGAAGCAGCAGAGAAGGAAGATAACGGACTCGGTGAATTAAAGGATTAAAAAGGACATAATCGATGAGCAACGGCCGCGGCGGAATCCCAAATGAAGTAGTGGAAGAAATCATTTCCCGAAGCGACATCGTTTCGGTCGTAGGTCAGTATGTGCAGTTTACCAAGAGTTCCGGACAGAACCAGTTCGGACTCTGTCCTTTTCACTCGGAAGATACACCATCTTTCTCCGTATCTGTAAATAAGCAGATCTATTATTGTTTCGGCTGCCACAAGGGCGGTAACGTCGTGAACTTCATTATGGAGATCGAGCATCTGAGTTATATCGAAGCTCTGAAGTTCCTGGCGGAAAAATCCGGAGTTACTATTCCGGAACCGGACGATGCAAATTACCGAAAAGAAGAGCAGCTTCGGAAGCGCCTGAAAATGGTGCTTCTTGAGGCTGCTCGCTATTATTACAAGAGTTTCAAGTCGGAAAAGGGAGAGGAAGCCAGAAAATACCTTCAGAAACGCGCGATCTCTCCGGCTACTGCGACGAAATTCGGCCTGGGCTATGCTCCGAATGAATGGAGCGGCCTGTATAATCATCTGGTCAGCAAAGGGTTCACTCAGCAGGAGATCCAGAAATCCGGCCTTTTCGTCACGAAGAACGGGAAGACCTTCGATCTTTTCAGGGGACGCCTGATGTTCCCGATATTTAATGCAATGGGCGAACTTATTGCATTTGGCGGCCGTATCATCGGTGATGGACAGCCGAAATATGTAAACTCGCCGGAAACCCCGATCTATTCCAAGCAGAGAAATCTCTATGCACTGAATTTCGCGAAGCAGGCGAAGATGAAACGGATCATCGTCGTGGAAGGATATATGGATGTCATCTCTATGCATCAGGCAGGAGTGACCAATGCCGTTGCTTCTTTGGGAACAGCGCTCACGGAAAGACAGCTCGATCTTCTTGAACGTTACTGCGAGGAGGTAGTGCTTTTCTATGATTCAGACCGTGCCGGTCAAAATGCGGCGGTGCGAGGCCTGAAGATGCTTATGGAACGTAAGAAGAAGCACACAGGCATGACGACACAGGTCCGAGTCGCGAAGGTGCCGAACGGGAAAGATCCTGACGAATTCATCCGTGAATACGGGAAAGACGAATTTGCTAAGGTAGTTGAGCAGGCAGTTCCTGTTCTTGATTATCTTGTAGATTCGGCGCACCGGCAGAGCATGGAGAGCGGAAGATTTGATGCAGTTGTATTCCAGCAGCTGATCTCGACATATCTTTCCTGGGAGGATAACCTCATCCTTCGAGAGCGTGCCGCGTATAAAGCTGCGCAGATCCTCGGGGTATCTGCGGCATCTGTTATGTCTGAAGTAGGAAAGCTTTCGACGCAGACGCATCAGGAAGCAATCACCCGTTCACAAAAGGAAGTGGAGAAGCAGACACAGATCCTCCCGGATAGAAAGGCGGATGAAACGGCCTCGAGAGACGAACTGGTACTGGTATGCCTTTTGTCTGCACTAGGTTCGGAATACAGTAAGTTTGTCGAGATGTATGGAGATGAACCGCTTGAGACAGACTTCACTATGGGTTCTATGCGAACGATCGCGCGGCAGATCCTGCCTGTATTAAAAGAAGGAAAACTCGATGCCAACAGGCTTCTTCTTGCAGGAGATAACCTGATCCTGAACCAGAGACCTGCCGGGGATACGCTCTCGGAAGCACTCATGAGCGTAAAATATGGGGATGATGTGAGTTCGCTTCTCGCACATACGAAAGATTATCTTTATCGCGTGCGTATGAATGTTTATACGAAGCAGAAGGATATGCTTGCCAAAAGGCTGGATGTGATGCCGGAAGGGCCGGACCGCGATGCGACAGAGAGCCTTCTTCGTACCACACTGCTTTATCTCACGGAACTTAAGAAAAAGATGGGGAAACGGTAATGGAAAGAACTGAGGTGTTATCGCCCCGTCTTCAGACTGTTGCTTCCATGATCCCTTCCTGTGAAACGATCGTCGATGTCGGATCTGATCATGGAAAGCTTGGCGCCTGGTGCCTGCGTGAGAATCTCTGCCGGAAAGTAATTGCGACGGACATTCACGAGCTTCCCGCAAAGCGGACAGCGGAAAGAATGAAGGAAGAAAACTTCGAGGAGAGAAGCGAGGTTTTAGTTACAGACGGTCTTAAGGGCGTTTCTCTTTCTTCGGATATGACGGCTGTGATCGCAGGAATGGGCGGCCTGGAGATCTGTAAGATCCTAAACTCAGCTCTTAAGTCTGATGATTCCATCCCGAAGAATATGGCATTTGTTCTGCAGCCGCAGAGATCCTTTTATGAGGTAAGAAGCTTTCTGAGTGAGAACGGTTTTTCTATTCGAAAAGAAAAGATCTCGATCGAAAGAGGACATTTTTACGTAGTGATCTTTGCGGTATATAATGGAGAGGCATATGATCTTTCCGATGAAGAATTGTTCCTGGGACCTGTTATTTTGAAAGATCGGCCGGAAAACTATTCTGAATATATCGCACATGAGGAGCAGTTAATGAGAAAACGTGCCCTCGGAGAGAAAAAGTGCGCTGAAATACTGAAAAACTGGGAGAAATACCTATGAACCAAGACTATTATGTAAAGGATGTCATGGCTGCGATGGAGAAAATCGCTCCGGCAGAACTGGCTTGTGAATGGGACCATGTCGGCCTGATGATCGGGGATGCGAACGAAAGAGTAAACGGAGTTCTTCTCGCACTGGATGCGCAGTCATCTGCGATCGATCATGCGATGTCGGTCGGGGCGAATATGATCATTACCCATCATCCGCTGTTTTTTGATCCGCTTACCTCGGTGGACTATCGCACTCCGCGCGGTGCCAATGTCCGGAAAATGATCAAGAACGATATTCATCTGTTCGCAGCGCATACGAATCTGGATAAAGCACCTCAGGGGGTAAATCAAGCCCTTGCTACCGCGCTCGGGCTGGTTATGCAGATCAGCCTGGAGGATGTCGAAGTCGGCCTTTGCGGCAGTGTCGGTCAGGATTCCGTATCGCTGTTCGGATTTGCCGATATGGTGAAAAAAGAACTCGGCGCGAGCGGACTGATCCTCAACACGGACAAAGATAAGGAAGTATCCCGTGTCTTTGTGCAGGGCGGTGCTTTTGAAGAAGAATCCATTCCGATCTTAAAGACTTACCGTGTCGATGTAGTTGTTACCGGTGAGATGAAACACCATAACATGATCGACCTCGAAGAGTCCGGTATCGCCGTAATAGCAGCAGGACATGAGGTCACAGAACGCATAGTTCTTCCTTCTTTGCAGGAACAGCTTTTGCACATTTTGCCGAATTTGCCGGTTTCCGTCTATAACGGACACAAATGGTGATAAAAATCGCTAGAAGATTAGGACCTGTTCGATTATAATATACATGTTTTCTAAGCTGGACCGGATGATCGCGGGCACAAGTGCTGAAAAGCCGTGCGTGAGGAAAGTCCGGGCTCCATAGGACGAGGGTGCCGGGCAGTTCCCGGTGAAGGTAACTTTAAGGAAAGTGCAACAGAAAAGAAAACCGCCTTTTTCTTCGGGAAAAGGTAAGGATGAAAAGGCGAGGTAAGAGCTCACCGGCGGTGCGGTAACGTACCGGCCTTGTAAACCCCACCCGGAGCAACGCCATGGAAAGACATTACTGTGGTCCGCAGGTCTTGAGGAGGCGGCTTGAGCCGGAACGAGATTTCCGGTCTAGATAGATGATCATCCCTGACAGAACCCGGCTTACAGGTTCAACTTGGAAAATGTTAATTTGAAGAAAGAAGGATCAACACATGGCAGAATCTTACTTAAGTCGCGGAGTATCTCCTACGAAAGATGACGTAAAGAAGGCAGTAGCAAATCAGGATAAAGGTGCTTTCCCTGGAGCATTCTGCAAACTGATCGATGATCTTGCGGGAGACCCGGATTACTGCACAGCGATCCATGCGGACGGTGCCGGAACGAAATCTTCCGTCGCTTATATTGCTTACCGTGAGACCGGTGATCTTAAGTGGTTCCGTGGCATCGCCCAGGATTCCCTTGTTATGAATACGGATGATCTTGCTTGTGTTGGTGCTCTCGAGAAGCTCTCTCTTTCAAATACTATCGGCCGTAATGCTCACCGTGTTGATGGAAAGTGCATCGCAGCTGTTATTGAGGGTTATAACAACATTGTTGGTAAACTTCAGGATATGGGATTCGATATCTCGATGTGCGGCGGTGAGACGGCAGATGTCGGCGACCTGGTAAGAACACTGATCGTTGACTCGACTCTTGTTACCCGTGTTGCAAAGAAAAATGTTGTCAATGCGGCAAATATCAAGCCCGGTCATGTAATCGTCGGTATTGCTTCCTTCGGACAGGCAACATACGAAGATTCCTACAATTCCGGAATCTCTTCCAACGGCCTTACTGCGGCTCGTCATATGCTCCTTTGCAAAGATTATCTGAAAGAGTATCCGGAATCTGTTTCCGAGACTATTCCTGAGGATAAGGTCTATTGCGGTAAATTCCGTCTTACGGATAAGCTCCCGAACAGTGATCAGACAGTTGCAGAAGCGATCCTTTCTCCGACAAGAACATTTCTTCCGGTCATCCGTGATGTTCTCGATGCTTACCGTTCTTCCATTTCCGGTATTATCCACTGCACCGGCGGCGGCCAGGCGAAGTGCCGTGACTTTGGAAAGAATATCCGTATCATTAAGGACAATCTGTTCCCGTTCCCGCCGATCTTCCAGGCGATCTATGAGTCCGGCGAGATCCCGATGAAAGAAATGTATCAGGTATTTAACTGCGGTCATAGAATCGAGTTCTACTGCGATGAATCTGTTGCATCCGGCATCATCGATATTGCCAATAAGTACAACATCGAGGCAAGGATCGTCGGCCGCGTAGAAGCACTTCCTGAAGGATCTGACAATCAGGTCGTGATCCGCTCGAATGGCGAAGAATTCATCTACGGATAAATTATGTCCTGTAAAGTAAGAAGAAGACGTATATCAGTTTTGATCGCATCACTTATGATCGCGACTTCACTGGTGACGTCTTCTTGTTCTTTGGGAAGTATGCCATCGAGGACGAAATCTTCTGACTCTGTCTCGGATACTGATCCTTCGGATTCGATCTATTCAGAAAGCGTTCCTGACACGGATATATCTTCTGAAAGCGAAGAAAATGGGAGTGTGGATCAGAGCCTGCGTGATTCCGCCGATCAGTATATGGCGGTTTTGCAGACAGGTGATCTTTCTTCGGTGATGGATTATTTCCGGATAAGTTTCCGGGAGATCACAGAGCCCATGTATGAGTGCTATGAGCAGGTTTTCCGCACACTTTTTAAAGATGTAAGTTATGATTACGGGTCTGTTCTGACCTCGGATTATAATGATTTCGATCTGTCTGTTACCTGTAAAGTACCGGATATAGATGCATGTGTCGATACTGTCCTCTCTGATGAAGCATTTATGAATGATGTTTCTGCGGATTGGGTAAAAGCGATCGTAGCCGAATATAACTCTATGGATGCACTTATTGCTTATGAGGCGATGCGTAACAATATCCTTCTGGAAGCCCTTCGAAGAATTGAGGAGGGAGAATTTACGGATGTTCTTGTAGTTAGCGGTTCTTTCCGATTCCATGATAATAGCGGAGAGAATAACTGGTTATGTACCAGAACCCCTGATTTTGTAAGAATGTGCGCGAATGACTACTACATGCCGAAACTGGTATATATCGATCCGCAAAGCAGGCTTAATCTGATCATACGTGTCGGATCTTCGCTTGCTGAAAAAGGGGATATGGATCGAAAAGCACTGGATACCTTCCTTGAAGAGCATTCGGCAGAGATCCTTGACGCATAATAGTTATAGGATTTGAAAAAAATGTGTTGACATCGTCAATTATCATCGTTATAATAATCAACGTTCGCGAAAGAAAAGCTTTTACGAATATGTACCTTTAGCTCAGTTGGTAGAGCAACTGACTCTTAATCAGTGGGCCCAGGGTTCGAGTCCCTGAAGGTGCACCAGAAAGACCATCTCCATCGAGATGGTCTTTTTCTTTTCTTCTTTCTTGATTCGTGTGAAAGGTGACGATTATACTCAAGTAATGTGTTATAATCAAAAGTTGTAACGGCGGCATAGAACCGCATTTAAGGAGGAAGTAAAGCATGGATAACAATTTCAGTATCGAAACGAATTGTGTGCAGGGTGCATACCAGCCGAAAAATGGTGAATCAAGAGTAATGCCGATCGTGCAGAGCACGACTTGGAAATATTCTTCCACAGAGCAGATGGGCCGGCTTTTTGATCTTGAAGAGAGCGGATATTTCTATACCCGTCTTGCGAACCCGACAAGTGACCTCGTCGCTGCTAAGATCTGCATGCTTGAAGGCGGTGTCGCGGCTATGCTGACTTCTTCCGGACAGGCAGCAAATTTCTTCGCGATCTTTAATGTATGCCAGGCGGGTGATCATATTGTATGCTCATCTGCGATTTATGGCGGAACATATAATCTTTTCGCGCATACGATCAAGAAGATGGGAATCGATGCAACCTTTGTATCCCCGGATGCGACTGAAGAAGAGATCCAGGCTGCTATCCGGCCCAATACGAAGCTTGTCTTCGGTGAGACGATCGCTAACCCGGCGCTGAATGTACTGGATATTGAGACATTTGCGAAGACTGCTCATAAGAATGGTCTCCCGTTCATGATCGATAATACTTTTGCTACTCCGATCAACTGCCGTCCGATCGAGTGGGGCGCAGACATTGTTATCCACTCTACAACGAAGTACATGGATGGACATGCGACTTCTGTCGGTGGCTGTATCGTAGATGCAGGAACATTTGACTGGGCGAAGTATCCGGATAAGTTTGCCGGCCTTGTTGAACCGGATGAGACCTATCATGGTGTCTCATATACCGGACGTTTCGGTAAGTCTGCATTTATCATGAAGGCGGTAGCTCAGCTGATGCGTGACCTTGGATCGATTCCGGGTCCGATGAATGCATTCCTTCTGAATATCGGACTTGAGACGCTGCATCTTCGTATGCCACGTCATTGTGAAAATGCACTGGCTATTGCACAGTACCTCCAGAATCATCCGAAGATCTCCTGGGTTTCTTATCCGGGTCTTCCAGGTGATAAGGAATATGCAAAAGCACAGAAGTATATGCCGAACGGAACCTGCGGTGTTCTGTCCTTTGGTGTTAAGGGTGGAAGAGAGGCTTGCGTTAAGTTCATGGATTCTCTGAAACTTGCTGCGATCTGCACGCATGTTGCCGACTGTAGGACCTGCGTGCTTCATCCGGCATCTCATACACATCGTCAGATGAATGATGAAGAACTGAAGGCCGCCGGAGTAAGTCCGGATCTTATCCGTTTCTCTGTTGGTATCGAGAACAAGGACGATATTATCGCGGATATTGAACAGGCTCTGGCAAATGTCTGATTCTCAGAATTATAAATCCGAAATCGATTTCGAAAAAGCATTTCTTTTTACGCTCCTTTTATGTAGAATAGAAGGAGCGTAAATATTTCCCTTAAGGAGGATCAAGACATGAAGATTTACAGCGTTTTGGATAAAGAATTCGCTCCGTATGGTAAGGTGCTTACCGGTTATGACACGACAGCTCTTCTGAAGGCTCTGGATGAGAAGACTCCTCTTCCGGATGGCGTAGAGTATGTTATGAGCTGCGCAGCACTTGAATATACAGATGCTTTTGGTGTTCTTCAGAATAATGCTTACGGCGGAATGCCGATCCAGCTTGGTTACTGCAATGGTCACAACACGAAGCTGAACTGCCTCGAGTATCATCGTGACAGCGAACTGAACATCGGTTCTACAGATTTTATCCTTCTGCTTGCTAAGGCTGATGATATCGTCGATGGCAAACTCGATACATCAAAGGTTATGGCTTTTAAGGCGGAAAAAGGACAGGTTGTAGAGGTTTATGAGACATCTCTGCACTATGCTCCGTGTTCTGCGAAGAAGGGCGAAGGCTTTAAGGTCGTTATCGTTCTTCCGAAGGGCACGAATGGATCTGTTCCTGCACTGACTCCGGTCAATGAAGAAGATAAGTGGATGACAGCTTGCAACAAGTGGCTCCTGGCTCATGCGGAATCTGCTGAAGCAAAGGATGGCGCTTATGTTGGACTTACCGGCGTGAACACGGATATTGCAGATCTCATCTGATCCATTCATTCGTATTTTGATCAATAACTCCTCCGCGGTATAGAAGATCGCTCCTGTGGTCTTTTTCGCGGAGGATTTTTTATAACTATAAGAATGTGGAGAAAATGTGAAATAATGTGATAAAAACTATTGCAAAAATGTGAATGTCATGATATATTGCGCGTGTGAGGATATTAGTCCGCGTATTTGGGGGTTGGACGCGGAAGAATTTCTTAGGTGGAGGTATGTCACCATGAACAAGGTATCCTCATTTCGACAGAAGATCCTGGGTCTTATCCTGACGATCGC